>NZ_JBFRCW010000012.1:0-129016 GCF_052113265.1 Novosphingobium sp. YAF33 | reverse complement strand
GAAAATCCCCAGTCCTCCCTGCCAAGCAGAAAGGCTTCAAGGTGGACGACTTTTACGCCGCCCGCAGCGGACCTATCCCGCCGCTACCGTGGCCGACTATTCCACCGCCGTTCTCAATATATTTCAATTAAGGGCTGGCGCGATCGCGGCGACCAATTTTCGGGCGCGCTGGAGAGAAATTAGCCTTGGTAGGCTTGGCCTCGCCCGCTACGAAATTCTTCTACAAAAAAAACGGAGCGGATCGATGACACTGGCAGTCGAAGAAGGTTGGTTAGCGAGTCATCCTTTACCTATGCTGTGCGGCGCTGAAGACAAGAACAGCCGCGGACGCGTGCTTGTCGTCGGCGGTGCTGAGTTTGTTCCCGGGGCTCTTCGCCTTACCGGAGAGGCCGCATTACGGGCAGGTGCCGGAAAGCTTCAGCTTGCAACCGTCCGATCGACTGCAACGGCGCTAGGCGTACTCATGCCTGAAGCCGCCATGATTGCCCTCCCCGCAGATCAAGATGGGGAAATTGCACTCGAGGCAGCCGATATACTAGAAGAGCGGATCCAGCACTGCGACTGTCTTGTGCTCGGGCCCGGAATGAGCGTTGGGGATCGTACCGACCAGTTGGTTGCCAAACTCCTTTCGCAGCCCGACGAGAACAGAAACTTCGTTCTCGATGCTGCAGCGCTGACCTCCGTCGGGGGCCTCGAGGATCTCATAGCCTCTCACGATGGAAGGGTGATCCTCACCCCTCATCACGGCGAAATGGCACGATTAGCGAAAGTGCCGATCGAGGAGGTGGCAAACGATCCCGAAGGCATAGCCGCTGAAACTGCGCGGCAGTTTGGCTGCACTGTCGTGCTCAAAGGCCGTATTACTCAGATCGCACGGCCGGGCGGCACTCTCATGCGCTGCGAAAATGGCTGCGTGGGTCTTGCCACGGGCGGATCAGGCGATGTGCTTGCGGGCCTGATAGGTGGGCTCTGCGCGCGAGGAGCTTCTCCCGTGGCAGCGAGCGCATGGGCGTGTTGGGCCCACGGAAAGGCCGGACAAATTCTCTCCCGCGAAATCGGACCAATAGGCTTTCTCGCCCGCGAGATCCTCCCGCTTCTGCCTAAGCTTCTAGATCGCGCGGACTGACCGGTCGGTCTGTTTCGACCAGGGGAAGATGAGATCGCCGGCTATATCGGCGCTAACTATCTTCCCTGCCTTCCGGTTGCCGGTCTCGTGCAAAGCTATTTTTCAGGGCGAACGTTGGTAGCCAGCTCTCGCGTCTGACAGCCCAACTTTCGTAAGTTGGCGCAAACTGCCCGGGTTCGTCGAGTGTCCCGAGATGTACCTCTATTTCATCATTATATGCAGCGAAGACCGAAGAACCGCAGCGGGGACAGAAATGGCGGCCTGAATATTGGTGTGTTGGCCCGCTGATCTGTACGGCGGCATCAGGGAAGATCGCCGCCGCAAAGAACAGGGCTCCATGGTGTTTGCGGCAGTCAAGGCAGTGGCAGATCCCTACCCTGCGAGGCTGACCGGACGCCACGATCCGCACGTCGCCGCATAAGCAACCGCCAGTTAGAGACCCCATAATCAATCAGTCTCGGCCGAGCTTTGTTTTTAGCTCGTCGATCCGCAACGATGCTTCGGCTTTGGTCAGGCCCTCGGGCGGGGGCTCCTCGCCGGCTTCCTCACACAAAGTTGTGAGGTAGGATGCCTGGGCGCCGGTGATTGGATCGTCCGCTGACACCCAATCGCCAGGATCCTTTTCCGTGTTCGATCCCGGATGGTCGTCGAGCTTGGGATTTTGAAGATGGTCTGACATATCGCCGTTCCTTCGTTCGCTTTCCGTTCTAAACTTGCACGTGTGCGCCGGGTTCCCGCGAGGCGCGGCTTTGTTTCGGCCAGCGTCCCTTTCAAAAAGCAACGCCGAAAGTCGGCCGAAGCGCCTGACGCGCGGCAAGAACTGCGTTAAACTCCAGCTCGCGCATCATCAGCGGAAAACCTGTGGGGGCGCTGACCAAGCCGCATTGCCGGACGCGGTATCAAAAACCTGGCTTTGATCGGTTACATTTCGCTCTGCAAACTAAGGGCATTGCTCAATGCCTCTGCGGACGCCGTATTGTCAAAAATGCACCAAGCTGGCGAGCCGCTGTCCGCAGAGGCACGAATTTGCCAGGCATAGCGACCGAGTGCCACACAATCGTACGAGGATCTGTACATCACGGGCGAGCCGTGAAGTCTCCAATAGGATAATCCGGCCCACCCCGCAGGTACTCCGGCAGGTGGTATCAAAAATGGGTCGCTCGCTGCTCGAGAAACCAGCAGCCGCACCATCAAATCATTTGCCTCATCTGTAAACCAGCTGACGTTTCGCGGTTCACAAACGATTTTCGCCTCAATGTTGTCGTGTAACGATTTAAAAAAGCATTCCGCTGCCGACACATCGAGAGCAAGCTTTGGCGGTAACTGAACCAGAACGACGGCTAACTTTGACCCTAGGTGAGACACTTCTGCCGCAAACTGCTCGATCAGCCCATCAGCGCCGAGAAGGCCGGCGTCGTGCGTGATGGCTTTAGGGACCTTCACGGCAAAGCGGAAGTGCTCCGGCACGCTGGCTGCCCATTTCGCCCATGTTGAAAAGCGGTGTGACCGGTAAAATGAAGAATTAATTTCCACGGCGTTCAGAACACTTGCATAGCGCTCAAGCGCTGTCCCTAGCGGCGGAAAAACGTCCCTGTTCTTCGATGGGATACTCCAGCCGGCAGTTCCAATCATCGTAGTCATGTGCCCTCAACGCGGCGCATGCTTGATTGGCTGCGCGCCTTTTTCATTTCGCCATCGGCCCTTGCGAAGAACGTACTGTCTACTCCCGCTCGTTCTCATCGCATGAATTTTTCCGCACGCCGCCGCGAACGCGCAATCTTGCAAGGTGTTCGGCTTTACGTCGGCTGTGATGAGATACCTACGAACGATTTGGAGTTGGCTGGCCGTAGGATTTAAGATCAGGATATAGTCATGACCGATTTTTCGTCCTCGCGCAGCACGGTTCTCGGCAGCGCTGCCATAGGCCTTCGCAGGTTCCTGATAAAGAGACTCCCGCTCGGAGCCACCCCAGAACCCCAATCCCGCCGCCGGCTCCACGCCGAAGGGAGCCGCTTTATATACGGTGTTAACAAGCTCCCTTACGAAAAAATAATTTGTAAGGACGGACGCAACATCTCGCTTCGAGCGGCCCCAGGCTTTTGACTGCCCTATTAGCCTTAACGCAACGTCGAAGCATAGGCCGGTGAGTTAATTCTTCCCAATAGGGCTGGTCCGTCCGCTTCAATGCGACGCAAGGCGCGCTCACAGCAGCCGCGCGGTTCTTCCGTTTTCGCGGCTAGTGAACTTGAAAGCTTCGGACCGATCGGGGTGATCTTCACCTTTTGCCAGGGTTAGCCAGCAACCTACAGCGCTCAAATGCGTTCACGTATAGTTGCAAAGGCGTCCGTGCGACAGACGCCCATAAATCTTTTGGAGTATCGAAGTGGATATCCGGACACACCGCCTCGACCGAGCTTCTCGCCAAGAGAAAGAATCGGTGCTGAAGGTGCATATGCTCGCTGATTCCGTTCGTGCAGCAGGCCAGTTTCAACGTTCCGCACTCGGACATATGGATCATGAGCATTGGCTTGCGCGAGTGCGAACTGATGGCCAGAAACTCATCGACCTCTTAGCTCAAATGGGCTTCTCGCCGAGTGAGGACACGCGCAAATCGGACGCTTCCACTTATAAACTAGGTCCGCTGGCGCCGTCACCGCTTTACCCGAAGCGAAAAAACTAACTATTCAGACTAGCCGAACATCGCGGTCTCTCACAGGACACTGTGTAAAGCGACTATGTTTGTGTCAGGCGATCGCACGCGGCAGGCAGCTTATTAAGAGCGCTCGCCTCCCGCCAGCGAAAACGCCGGTCAGCGAGCCTGTTTATTATTCATGATGGTACAAAGGCAAAGGAGCATCTCATGCGAGGATTGCTTAAACTAGGCGCCCTAGCCGGACTCGGATACATGATCTATTCCAAATTCAGATCAGTCCCGCAAGAGTCTGTAGGAGACGATCATGGACCGGTAGGGTCTTCGGGCATTGTGCGCAATGCCGGCCCTGAAGCCCAGACCGGAATTAAGAATTCCGATTGGGACCAAGTTGACGAGCAGATCGACGAGAGCTTTCCGGCCAGTGATCCGCCCGGCAGCTACTAATCGGTCGAGCCGTTCCTGAACACGAGACCTTGGGCTTAGCGACACCCGTAATTTCGCCGATGGCCTCCTTGCAGCGACGCCGGTTTCGCGAAAAATTAATCTGCTTTGCTGAAGTGTTTTGCGTCATCGCGAAACATTATGCTGAGCGCGGTGCGTGGCGGGATAGGGTTTGGCGCGACCCGCGGATCTTAATCCCTCGCGGCTGACTAGCATTTCTCGGACCGAATGTCCGCGGTGCAAGCTCGATATGACCCTTTGACGTTGTTGCGACAAGGTCGACATTGCGGTCATATCGAGGCCGGTCTGTGCTCCCGCTGGTTCGCATTGATCGCGGCCGAACGTCTGCCCATCCGCAGTCACCGCTGATCTCAGCCGAGTTGGTGACGCACTGTCCCAGCGTTTTGCTCCAATTTTGCCTTGGTCGAAGCGAGGCGTGCAAATGCAGCCTGCAATTGCTTCTGCGGTTACCACAAGACAGAAGCAACCAATCCCGATTGGCGCCTTGCTCGAAATGTGGCTGGCTCTCGGTCGTGCCCAGACAATCCGTCCGCCCTCGCGCACGTTGAGGTAGGTGACATCGATCCATAGATAGGGCCACTCGCCTTCAATGGGCCGCGTCAGGAAGGCATTCACCCGCTCGTCGATCTCGGCAACCAAACGGCTGACCTGGCTCTTTGACACACCGCTGGCGCCCATAGCCTTGACCAGATCGTCGACCGAACGGGTCGAAACGCCGTGGACGTAGGCTTCTTGGATCACTGCCGCCAAGGCCTTCTCGGCGGTGCGGCGTGGCTCCAGGAAGCTCGGGAAGTAACTGCCTTTGCGCAGCTTCGGGATTGCCAGATCAATCCGGCCAGCTAGGGTATCCAAACCGCGTTCGCGGTAGCCGTTGCGGTGGTTCAGCCGCTCCGGGCTACGTGATCCGCAAGGCACGCCCGTCTTCGGCTCGATCTCCAGATCCATCATGCGCTCCACGGCGAAAGCCAGCATCTCACGCACCAAATCGCTATCAGCCCCTTGCTCAATCAGCTCGACAAGGGCCATTCTGTCGTCGGTCATCGTCTTCTTCTCCAGGTTCGAGTTCGCATCCGAACCCTACCAGAAGATCGACGTTGGCCACCCTCTTAGGGAAACCTTCCTACACCATCCCGTGGGACACGACCCTGGCTTCTCCAAGCTAAGGATAGGATCTGGCCCCGGCGACGAATTGACATTGCCCGGCTATATACCGGGCAAATCAGTCCGGCTTTTGCGCTTTACCGCAAGGGCCGGCATCGTGCAGTTCGGCAAAATGGTCTCGCCGCTGCAGTTCGTTTATCGTTATGGTACTGGCTTGCGCTATTTCCGCCTCTGCTTACAAGCCGAACGCGACCTCAACAGCACGGCGAAACGCCACCTGGGAACAGCAAAGCGGCCCTAGTGTTTTCCATGCGAGGAGCTGCGTAATGGATAATACCTCGATTGGTCCCGAGCAGGAACCCGCCGATGTCGAATTCCCTGAAAAGCGACCACCTTCTCAGGACGCAGTGGACGCTCAAAAAGCCAGCGAATTCGACATGGAACGCGGGTTGGCCGGCGCAGAAGCAAAACCATTCCGGCCGCAGGGCGGGGACTATTCGCCGTTATCTAATACCGCCTCCGCCAGCGATAGAGAGGTAGAGCACTCGCCGGATAGTGAAGGCGGGCTGGTTTCTGGGAGGCGAAATGCCGGCCGGGATAGTCCGAAAAATACACCGGGATCGGACGCGCAGCCTTGAAGATCGGGAGCGTTTCGTGGAACGCCCGATGCTGGGCCGGCACTGGACAAGGAACACGCGGACTTCAACAAAAGTGTGTCTGGCGCACATTCGTGCTATTTGGTTCGGTCTAGGTTAGCGATACCCATAGCATCATCAGGAGCCCGGCGACCGCCACCGCCATCTGGGGCGGTCGAAGGGTTTCAAAATAGCGCGGCGCCCCGCCCGAACGCGAAGAGATGGGATCGTAAGACAGCACGCTCAGATAGCCTGTAGCCAAGACGAGAAAGGCGATTGGAGCGACCAGCACCAGTCCCAAAAGGCCGCACCCGAACCGAAAACCCATGGCGGCGATCTGCGAGCGCCGCGCACCTCCCTCGGTAAAGAACGACAGCCCACGCACGACGCCAGCAAGAAAGATCAAAATCGAACTGGCCCAAATTCTGCCAGCGACCATAATCCCTGGATATTGCAGACTTGTCACGCCAGCTGCCAGTATGATCAGCACTGGTCCATAAGCGAGCAACATGCTCAGTGGCGGGGTGCGATCAGGCGTATCCATGCGCTCTTTGGTCATATTGGGGAAAAGCCCCGCAACCCTGCTTGTTCAGTACAAGAGGGTGCATCTCGCCGAAAAGATATCGGTTGTCTTTCGCTCCTCTCACACGCGTCGACCTGGCCCAATTCGCGGATTTACCGGCGCAGGGTTCCGCCCCCTCGTTGGCGCGGTCAGAATGCGCAGACTTGCCGCGTACATTCGGCCAGAGATGCGGTCCTGTAGCCTGTCCACCTTCATCCAGTTCTTTTTCCGCGACTTCGCGACGAAAAGAATGGAGTGGCCCGTTGTGCAAATTCCTGACCGCCGCCGATTTACCCGGGCATGGCGCAGCGGCGCAAATCTCTGAAGAAACTGATAGGGACGCCTTAACCCAGGAACGACACTGCTCGGCGCGAGTTTGACAAACGCCACCCAGTTTTGAGAAGTGGCATTAGGCCCTCCAACCTCCCCACCCCCCGCTCCGGATGGGCCACACCTCAAAAGGCCGTCCCGGCTTGGGGCGGCCTTTCCTACATTCACTGCCGAGGAGATGCGCGAGTGAGAAATGGGATGGTCATAGAGCGCTTGGGAGCCAGTTCATTGGCTGTATCGCAAGCAGGAGCCTGAAGAGGTTCATGCCAAGGGATCAGAAATTTCGGTTGCTTAATTAGCCAATTTATCTGTGAAATTGCTTTGAGTTAACTTACCAGCCAAGTTAGGAACTTACCGTTTGGCGAGCAGTTGCGCGAGAGATCAACCGGGAGAGAACGATGATCAAACTTCCCGTCCTCGCGGCAGCCCTTGTATTTACCGCAAGTTCAGCAATAGCTCAGACGCCCCCCCCTCCCCCGCCCGCGGCGGCACGGTCGCAGGCCGTTCCCTATGTGAAGGCGGCCGGAATGAGCGACCTTTATGAGATCAAATCAAGTAAGCTGGCGCTTGAAAAGTCATCGAACCCAGCAGTACGGCAGTTTGCGCAGATGATGATAATTCATCATCAGCAGACCACGCAGGCAACGATGACTGCGGCAAAGCAAGCTGGGTTGTCACCCGTCACGCCCTCTCTCGCCCCCGCGGCCCAGCGATCGATCGCTGAATTGCAGGCTGCTTCGGGCGCGGATTTCGACCGCCTTTACATCTCGCAGCAGCTTCCTGCGCACGAGGCCGCCCTCGACCTGCATCAGGCTTACGCTGCTAAAGGAGACAAGGCGCCGCTGAAGGCGAGCGCCAAAGCGGCCGTCCCGATCGTCGAGGCGCACATAGCTCAGCTGCGTAAGATGAAGACTGGAAAAGAAGAGAACCACGCGATTTGACGCTAAAGACCCCGGACGCAAAGCGCTTCGGGGTCCGACGCCTCACCATCTATACCTAGATGGAAAGTCCAATCTCGGATCGCCTAGACAGATATCGGGTCCGAGCGGTGCCGAACGGCCTGACAAAAAATTGAGCACAGCACCGCGGCCTAGTAAGCGCGTCAGCAGCGCTCTTGAACTACCTTTTATGCGTCAGGCGTGCTGATCACATGGACGTTCTCACCCATCGCAGTTCTTTCGTCAGGAACGCCGGCTATCGCTCCGGCGTGCAAGGCAGACGCGACCAAAGCATCGTGCTCGGAAAAAACTCGCTCGATTTCGGCGCGCTTGTCAAAAATCATACGCGCGACACCGCTGGTCATGCCGCCCTCCTCACCCACTCGTCCAAGCACACTAGCCAGATCCTCAAGAGTGGCCTTTTCAAGGCTGCTGTGAAGCCCGCCTTTCGAATCCCGGTAAGCTATGCACTCAATCGCCATGACCGCCTCCGCGCTTTCTTATTCTTCCCGATCCTTTTCAGGCAGGCAGCCGGAAGAGGCCGCTCCCGCCATCTCTCCGCGCCGGCAAACGGGCAAGCTGGAAGAAAGGCGAAGCCGAGCTCGATCCCGGCGCGGATCCAAACAGCAAACCTTAAACATGGTCGTCGGTTCCAAACGATGGCGCGACTGACCTGACGCTGAAGAGGTTTTGAGATCTTCCATTTAGGGCCCACAGGGCGTGGTTAATATGATATCTACATCGATAAGCTCTTGTGCAACACTGCCGGAGAAGCAGTAATAAACAAGTCTTAGATGTTGAGGTCGCTCGGCCTCGCTGAGGAACTTTTTTCCCGCCTTACCTCGCGCAATGGCTTGCTTACCCCCACGCTCCTCGAAATTGGAAACATGCCCGCCGGATGAGACGTACGATCAAACGCGACCGCTCGCAGTCGCGCCGGGCAGCTTGCACACTTTTTGCTGCGCGTTTGAACGGTAATTGGCTACCGCCCTGCAAATATTTGGGGTCACATACAGGCGAGACGCGTTCGAACTGGTCCTGCAGAGCAACGTAACGCATGTCAGGTTTTTGACGCCGGTGGCTTCTTGATCAAGCCTCCGACCCACTCAATCTCGCCGGCATCAGGAGCTGGCATTTCGGTTGCTTCTCCCGAAGGAATTTCCGGTTCGGATGTCAGAAGCCCTGTTTCTTCATTCGAGGAAGAGCCCTGAACACCACCAAGCTCCTCAGTGATAGTGATGTCTTTCCCGTCTTTTGCGCAGTCAGTTTTGGTCGGCACTCGATTGTCATTGTTGTCAGGCATGCCCATTCTCCTCATCGTCTTTAAACACGCCAACAAGCTGCACCGTTCCGCTAAATCTCAACGACGTTTCGATTTCGCGGGCGCAGCTGACACGGATAGTCGCTAGACCTCTTTTCGATACTACAACGCGGTCGGCCATCCGCCCGACCAAGTGGCCGAACACCTTGACGAGATTGCCTGTTGGGCCCTCAAACCTTTGGGAAAACAGTCATATGCGGTCAGTTTCCGCGGGCAATCGCCGACCTTTAAACGCAGCGGGTATTCAGGTCATTGAATGCCCTGTTCACCACGCATGTGCTCCTTGCCTCGCCGAATCGCTGATCGTGACTGCGCCTCTGCTCCTATTTTCCGCTGTGGAAGGACGAGCGGAACTTCATGCCGGCGAATATCTTTACTGAACATGGCCGCGCTCAATCAATTACCAGCGGCTTGATGTTCCGTAGTTTCCGGAGTGACCATTTGCCGGTTTATCATTTTGATACGTTCAACGGCGAAGAGGTTCATGATCTCAAAGGCGTGGAACTGAACAGCCTTCGCGAAGCGAAGGCTATGGCAATACGCTACCTCGGCGAGCTCATGAATGAAAAAGCCGAAGAGCTGGAGGACGATTCAGTCTGGCGAGTGGAAGTAAAGAACCATCAAGGCCTTATCTTATTTTGCCTCAATCTCTCGATGATCATAGCTCCTACCTTTGGACCCAAAGCTTGCAGGTGACCTCTGTTGTTCTGGGGTGTTTGGTCCCCGAGGAACTGCGAGCGTAAGCGGCTCCCTATCGTTCTCAAATGAAAAGCTGTTAGCGGAGGGTGTCGCACGGCACCGGCTCGAAGCAGCATCAAACGGCGGGTCTCCGGTCACTTCCTCGCCGGTCGCAACGCGAAAGGCATATAGCCACTGTCGTTGCCCCTACTATTTTCGCGGGTATAGCAACCGCAGCTTTAGTCTTCATCTTCATGACACCCGGCAGCACTTTGCCGCGCCGCGTCGCCGCCCCGGCCGCGGTTCGGCCCGGGACCGCGTACCGCCATCGTTATGCGACGGTCCCTGACAGCGCGCCGGAATCCTGTTGCTGGCACCGCAAGGATCTTTGCTCCAACAGATGCCGCAGCCGTCACCGGACCGCTCGCCGCCTTCGCCGTCATGAAGCCACCAGCGCGCATACGACTACGCTGGGCTCGCGCCTATTTCGACTTTCTTCGCGCGAAGGGAGCGGTCGTGCGCCTGCCCTATCGCAATGCCGTCGCCGTGACGGGCTAACAGGAGACCATTCAGGTCAGGGCGTACCGCGCTGAAGGGGACTGCGGACACAGCCCAGCGCCGCCTGCCAGCGCTCGGGGCGGTGCGCGCGCGAAGTATTGCTGCACACCCCATGCGGGCGTAAACTCACCGCGTACCTACTCGCCGCGCCGCCTTGCTGCGGGCGGCGCGGTACCCCGCGCCCGTCCGGCCCGGAGCAGGGCTCCGCCAGGGCGCCCATAAGCCTGGGATCCAACTGCCCCCCGCCCCGCACGCCGGAGCCGCGCGCCGTTTCCGATCCCGCCGGGCTGCGCGCAATGTTGATGCGCACGCTCTCCGATGCCCCCGCGCGCCAGCTGCTCCGACGCGCCCCGCCGTCACCGGCGTCATTAGCCAAGGACCATACCATGCCCCCCCCCCGCAACTCCCCGTTCCTCTCGCAGCCCGACGATCTTCGCGCGGCGCTACGCGCCGCCAAACGCCGCCATGCGGCCTCACTGCGCCGGGCCTACCCGCGCGCGGTCAGGGGCGCGCTGCCGCCCTAGGCACGGCTCCCCTGCCCCCGCCACTTGTCAAACCCGTTAATCAATGAAGGAAAGCCCGTATTGGCAAGATTTAGGAATTCGACTGATCGCGCTCAGCATGTCCCATCGCGGTTGACCGAATGCAAATACGTTCCGGTCGGGGGTAAGGAGATGACGGCAAGGAGATCGTCCTCGTTGTAGCTTCCGGAATGGGTAACGGCGCATCTGATCAGGGCGTGATCCGCCTATCGCCGCTCTGGCCGTAAAGGCGATTCTGGAACGAAGACTGACCCTGGACGCGTCGTCTTGATCAAAGGTCAGCAACTGATGATGCCGTCCGACAAGGCCGACGAGCCGATTGCGGGCAGGCCCGGTCTACGCTCGGGGCGGGGCGCCGAAGTGGCGTCAGAGCAGGCGTCACAGTCTGCCATGCGTTGCCGGCCATGGACCCCGCCGCTGTCAGATACACGGAGGTCACAGGTGATCTGCTCAACGACCTGAACGATTATCGATAGTGCATGCAGACAACCCTTTGTGCGGGTGTATACTTAAATTGATATAGCTTACATCTCGGAGTAAGCATTTGATTATAATCGATTTTCTTTTAGCGTCGAGCTATTACAGAGTGCTTGGCGCAGTCTGCGCCCGCTCTGTAATCGGGGCAACACAGAATTTTAAGGGGCCAAACATAGTTCTCGGCATGGAACCGACGCGTGATTTCCTGGATGTCAAATAGCACGCGTGGCGGTGAGACTGGCAGAAAAAATTGCCCTCCGGAAGGCGCTGAGAGGAAAAAGCTGAATTTCTGACCCAGACTACCGAGGGGGTGCTCCGGGCCCTCAAAGAGCCCTCACAGGGCGATCTGAGCGGTTTCCTGGTTTGTTCCAGCTACCCGTCGTTATGGTTTGAACAATTCCTCGATCAAGACCTTGAAAGCAGCTTCAACCTCCGAGCGAGTGGCGGACAGCTTTGGCGGCAATGCAATAGTCATGCCTTTCTTGGTTGTCGGTCTCGTATAAGTGAAAATTTGACTACCGTCCGCGGAGCACATGGTGAAGGAAGTGTTTTCAATCACGAGAGGGCGCGGCGGTTTTGCTGCGTTCTTAAGGCGGCTTAGTACTTCAGCAGGCAGGATGAGCGGCTGTGCGCTGCTTCGCAGCTGAACTTGTTCGTCTGCAATCCGTAAGGCTTCATCCCTTACTCTTTGCAAAGTCTCGCCCCCCTCCTTAATTAAAGTCGCGATCGTTCGAGGATGGGAAACGGTTATCGATTTCGGATCGCCAAAGGCCGCGATAAAATCCGGATTCAGGTCTGCTAACGCGAGATATCGATAGACAGTCGCGCGAGCCATGCCGAGCCGTTCCGACATCGCAGTGGCGTCACCTTTGTAGTGCGCTTTCAACGCCATTGCGTAGCTTCGAGCCCGCTCCAGATCGGATACGTCTTCCCGCGCTCTGTTCTCCAGATCGCTTAGGCGGAACGCGGCTTCATCGTCGAGTTTCTGAACATCGACGAGATACCTGAATTCGGGATAGTTGTTTGACCGCAACCAGGAGATCGCGAAGTGCCGGCGTGAGCCAGCAACTATCTCGTACGGAATCTCCGGATCATCTGTACGCCGGACAACGGCGGGCATCCGCTGGCGTCCCTCTGACTTGATCGACTCTATAAGGTCAGCGCAGTCTTCATAAGTAAGGTCATCATATAGGCGAGCGTTTTGTTTCGATGGTCGGCACAGCGCAGGATCGATCCACTCGAACTGCTCGTATTGCACGTCGGCGCCCAGGCGCGAGATGGCTTTGCCGCGACTGGCCAGTACATCTCCCGACGGAAGCTCAGGAGTTTCCCCGCTGGCAAAAGCATCCACGACTTCTGAAGCGATAGAGGCGCCAAAGCCGGGTTTGCGAGCCATGTGTACGATCCCTTTTTTCAACGAGAATTTTCTGATCAACGCTTACCACGAGAGGTTCACCCTGATTCTGAGCAGACTTTATCTGAGCAAACCATGTCATTGCAACTTTGGGGGCCAAACTATGCTCAGCCGCATGGGAACCAGCACCGAGGGCTGCGTAGTACGTTGCGGCTGCCGCGAAGCAGACTGCAGTTTTCCGAGCCAGAAAAGATTTATTGGCCGCGCACTGTCCTGCTTATCCCCTCCTGACGGAGATTGCCGCCCGGCAGACGGCTTCGTCATCAGACCTTGCCGGCTGATGAGGTAGTAGTTCAGGTAATTGCCGGTTCTCCTGGTTGTTGCCCGTCCCGCGCCGCTCTGCTCTGCTCTGCTGCGCTCCGCTCTGCCCTGCCCTGCCCTGCTCTGCCCTGCTCTGCCCTGCCCTGCCATACCCCGCATGCCTCGCTGAGCCCCGCCGCGCGCCCCCCCTGCTCTGCCTGACTACCTTTGCCTTGCCCGTCCCTTATCTGACCTGGCTCGAATGGCTAGATTTCCCGGCGTGCACTGCCACTATTGCGTGGTCGGAGCCTGCCGCTTCTAAACCACGCAAATCTTCCTGCGGTATCTCTCCTCAGAGCTCACCGCCTTCGTGTATCTATACGCGGGTTGTGCCGCCTCTCCGTTCACGGCGACAATAAGTTTGATCTGCTCGTGATGGTTTTCCCTTCGGTGTGAGTACGACCGGTTGGAGCAAGATCAATTGAATGGACCTACAAGGTTTCGATCGGCGCTAGTTCACTCAGCGGAGGAACACTCGTTACATCCCTATGTGACTGGCCCAGGATGTGCGCAGAGATCTGGTCCGGCTATTCGTAGTCGAAGGTGCACGAGCGGTGACCAGATTTCAGAAGTGAGACTGACCGCGTTGGCAACGCTACGCAGTCCTCCACCGGGTATGCAGACGATGTCGCGTGTATGCCGTCAGCGCCAATGTTTGGCTTTGTACGGTAGCGCGGCGAACCACATTTCGTTAGGCCGATAACATCGGCACTCGCAGCCTAGATGGAATTTTCTTAGTTGCTCCACTTATTGTGAGCTTCGTGCGCGTCCGAAGTGGCTGCTCGCTTCTATGCTGCCAGCGCCGTGATCCCGCCACGTTGTTGATGCGCATCCCCGCAGACTTCTCATCTTCGTCGTGCTGTCTCCAATGGAGAACTGCTGCTTTTTCCAATTAGAGGAGGCTATGCTTCCCCCGCTTCGGCGCCCTCGAGGGATCGTGTCTCCAGTGGAGACAAACGGCGCGCACGAGGAAATCCTGCAAGATGAGAGCACGAAAATCTGGCCCAACTCGGCTGTCTCCAGTGGAGACGGAATTCGCGCGCGTCCAGATAAAATGGTGAGTCGCCGCAGCGCTGCGTTTTCTGGCCTGAAATCTTTGTCACGATTAGAATTGACCTGAGCGCGCAGGCGTCGCTGTCTCCACTGGAGACGGGCCTTTCTGAACAAGCGCCCGGCACGCGTACTTGCCTCTTGCACTCCCGCCATTTCGCAAAATTCCGTGCAATTTGGCAGTTCGTCGCACCCATCGATGTCAAGGTTTCGAGGCGATCTCCGGAGCGAACACCGGCTCGGCTGCCATTTGCCTAAACCGGGAAAGCAGTCGCACCGCGACGAAGTGCAGTCAGTGGTGACGAGGCTTCCAACCCCATGTTCCATGAATGGGAGAAATTCAGTCGCGGGCGGCGAACTGAATGAAACGGCTTTTTTGCCCGCGCGTCGCGTTTACTCAGCGCCGCAACTGAGAAGCGGAAAGTCGGAACGGATGCGCAGGACCCCCTCAGTGCGCAGTCTCCCGTTTCAGCATTCAATGGTGAAAGGACCTGCTCAGTTTGATTGCAAGATCTTGGAGCGTGAGACCCCTTGCGATGCGGCAGGGTCGCGAAGGATCATGTGACCTCACTTAGGCGTGCAGGTTCAAAACGGCCCCGGTCTAATATGAAGAACCGGAGTGACAAGCGACGCGCCAGTTGTAGACATGGGAGTGGTAATTTGATCCGGAAGACCCATTTGGCGGGCTAAGCGGAGCAGGGTAGGGTAGGGTAGGGTAGGGTAGGGTAGGGTAGGGTAGGGTAGGGTAGGGGTCTAAGCTTGGCCCTTCGACCTTGAGCTAAGCTGGGCTGGGCTGGGCTGGGCTGGGCCCGTTCAACCAGGTTATGCAAACACGCTTCCCTGTTGTGGCGCCAACAAACTATTTTCTTCGGCTCACCATCATACATTCGAAAAGGCGAGGGCGAGATACGAAAAAGGCCCCGATCCAAGATCGGGGCCATTCTAATCCTTACGCCGAACAAGATCGACCTTAGGCTTCGTCTTGCTTCGACGGCCACAGCTTTTTGATATTTAGCTCGAGCTCGCGACCCAGGGTATTAAGCTGGTTGAGGCAGCGGGTCCTGACGGCATGATTGGTCGTCGAGGAGGTCATGTCGAACACCGTTTTCAGTTGACTTGCCGCGTTATTAAACTCAGCCGAGCTCTTCAACTCCTGAGCGAACACACTACGCCCGAAAACGGTATTGGTAATATCGACAATTTGGCGTTGGGATTCGATATTCGCGTCGCTCTTAGATATCACCATGCCGACGAACCCATATTCGGGCTGGATATTGTGCTCATTGAGAGCGCCCATTGTTTCGTCGAGCATGCTCAAGAAAGCCGTAGTCGAGGCAAAATCGACAATGCTGGGCGGTACCGGTATGAGCAAGGCGTTGGCCGCGTACATGACCGAGAGAGAGACCATCCCGAGTGCCGGAGGCGGGTCCATGATGATCACGTCATAATTGTCCGCGATCTTATGGATGTCGCGCGCCAAGGTGGTCAAAACGCTGAACCCGTGAACACTGATCCTCGCGGCGACTTCGTACTCAGCATTATACAACTTCAGATTTGCTGGGATCAAATCGAGGTTGTGGAAATGGGTCTTGCGAATGATTTGCGCGATTCCTCGTTCCGGCTTTCCCTGGAGGAGCGCATAGATGCTGTCGAACTCGTCGAGGTCCTGGTCAGGGATATAGCCAAACTGCATGGTAGCCGAAGCCTGCGCGTCCGCGTCTACAAGTAGAACGCGATACCCGTGAATGGCAAGGTATTGCGCCATGTGAACGGCAATCGTCGATTTTCCCACGCCGCCTTTGAAATTCTGACAAGCAATCACGGCCGGCGGGTCACCATCTCCGCGCCAGGGCCTGGTATCGAAGACCTGACGCATGGTGTCGAGATCCTTTAACGTATAGCCCTTTCGCCGGCCTGCCAGGTTCCGTTCCTGATGAGGAAGGCGCCCTTCCGCTTCTGCAATCCGGATCGCCGACGCGGAACGACCAACCAGACCTGCCGCCTGCGATATAGTAAACATCGGCCCAGTACGCGGCGGCGTATGCTGGATGTTGCGTTCCTGAAGCTTACGCAAAACCATGCTCGCCATCTGATAATAGCGAGTGATCAGGTCCTTGGTGCTGCTGCCAAGATCGGAGGGGAGGGACGCCATGATAGTCCTCGTTTTGTCGAATTTGTACGCGAGGCCGCTCGCTTGTCACTTTTCCTTAGGATGATCCTGGAAATGCGACAATGGAAATCTGGCCGGGCAGGGCTACCTTCGAAGCTCCGCGCTCTTTTCCTGTCGGTTCTACCCTAAGCAGCGAGCCGTTGTCACTTTTTCCGGTCACCGTCAGGCAAAAGTGAGAGCCCTGTCAAGCGCCGATATCGCTGATTAAGGTACGCACGCTCATGTAACCTTCGGCGCAGGTGAAACTTGAGGAAGAGCCCACCCGCCCCGGTCTTAGCAGATATACCGCAATCAGCGAGCGATTTGCGCTTTTCGTCCCTATTGGAGCACAAATATGCCAAGCCTTCCGGAACTCCGACCCCAGCGCTAGCTGCACTAAGAGAGGACGGAACGGGGCGCTGGTTAAAGTACGTTAGATCGCTGGCAACGGTACGATTGGTCGCTGGCAACGGTACGTTTGCTCGCTGTTTAAGGTAGGCGATCTAACCTACTAAAGATCCTACTCCCTCCGGGAGATCCTTCCTCCGGTAAATCTGGAGGTTTGAATTAGAAATTTTTTCAGAAAAGGAGTTGGCGCAATATACCTTAAGCAGCGAGCTCTTGGCACTTCCAACGCCCGAATTGCGAAAAAAGCGCCAATGTCTTGCTTTCCCGACAAAACCCGCCACAATTCGGCATCGATCGAATTTATCAGGGGTGATTCTGTGGCTAGGCGAAAAACAGGAGCGGACGACGCGCAGATCGCGTTGCCTCTTGGCGCCCGTTTTGTCGATGCGCTGACAGCCAGTCCGGCAGACGAAGTTCGAGCGCTCGCGGAAACGCCCGAGGCTAAACGAATTTTTGACGCAGTGCGCTACGTCATGGAAGAAGAATCGCTTCCTAATTTCATGCACTCCGCGCTTTGTGCGATGTCTTTGCCGGTAAAATCTCCCAAAGATCCGACAGCGCCTGTTATTCGCCGCGACGGTAATATTTCTCTCATCATCCAGCCTATGGAGCGACAGGAGCCAAACGGGCCAAATGGCGAGTTTGTCTCTGTGAACCGAGGCGTGCCGTATGGACGACATGCCCGCTTGATCATGATCTACATCATGACGGAGGCTGTTCGCACAAGGACCCGAGAAATCTACCTGGGAAGTTCGTTTTCGAACTGGTTGCGACGAATGGGAATCACAAACACGTCGTCCGGAGGCAAAAGAGGCACTCGCACAAGTGTCCAGGATCAGATCGACAGGATTCTGAACTGCCAGTGGACCATTCGCTGGGACGATGACGTGGTGGCGGCCGGTAAAATTAAGCGCACGGATAGCCGGAAGCTCGCTGTGCCTCAGCAATCCATGCGTGCTTTTGCCGTAAACGACATGCGAATCGTCAATCAGTATGCAGGTTTGAGAACAGGGGAGGGCACCTTCGTGTCCCATTTTGTTCTGTCGGAAGAATTCTACAACGAGTTGTTGAAACATTCAGTCCCGTTCAACGAACGCGCCATTGTCGCGCTGAAGGACAGTGCAACCAAGCTCGATCTATACACATGGCTGGCTTACCGCCTGCCCCGTATTCCCCAAGGTACCGAAGTTCGTCTTAGCTGGCACGACCTGGCAAAGCACCTGGGTAATCAGTCGAGCACGATGACAAAATTCCGGCAATCCGTACGCGCTGCGTGGGAGGAAGTTTCTGGCGTGTACCAACAGGCTCGCCATTCCGTAGATCTGAGCGATCTTATCATCAAGCTTCGACATGCAGAAAAGCCCATCAAGGGTATGCTTCTGGTTCAAGCAAATGAAAAGAAAGCCCGAAACGAGGCAATTAGTCTAGTGGAAGAGGCCGGGATGCTACGCTTGTATAGCTCGGAGAAGCCAGCTCCCGACATCAAGAGTTTGAAATTCCCAAAAAGCGGCTCACTCGAGTTTGCCGAACCTGAGCTGTATCGCATCGGGCGCGATTTCGGATCCAATAATTCGGTGAGTATAATGGCTGATGCCTTCCGCCGAGCTTTGGGAGAGCAAATCGATACGCTTGAGGGTGAAGAATTGAAGGATCGCTGGAAAAAGTACGTTCAGCGATGGAAGGCACCCGCATAGACGGGACGTTAAAAGCGAGTCTCCAGTGGAGATTCGTGCGCTTCCGCATTTTCGTGTCCACCCAAGCGATAACCGGTGTCATCGCCGGTTTGAACAACCGTACCTTTACCAGCGACACCGTTCCGGCCGTTTTGACAGCTATTAGCAGCCAGCGCCTGGTACGAGACGACCGTCCTTCAGCAGCTCGGGCTAATCATTTTCGAGCAGGTATCCCGCATGCTGTCGTCATAGGTCAGTGGATGCATGGCTCTGCGACAACCTCGCTGTTTAAGGTACACTGCAGTAGGCGGTAGCAGCTAGCGAGTTCACCGCATCGCTGCTTGCGGTACTCCTATCAGCCTGATCATACCTTAACCAGCGAGACCAGAGGCAGGCGCTGATTAAGGTACGACGTCCGATCACCGGCGCGAAGCTTGCCATAGCCCGCGGAAGTTCACTGAGCAGAAAGCCGTCGATCGGTCCTCCAAATTTGATAACGAGAACGTCCGAAACTTGCGCTGTGAATGCGGTTGGCGTCCGCCATCCCGATGTCTTGCAAGAGAGCTGCGCAACAGCAGAAACGAGCGGACGGCAGGTTCCCGGGGACACCACAGTCCCCGGCCGGTCCATCACAAGATGGATATCGTGACGAAGGAGCGACTGAATTTCTTGCAGGAAGGTAAGAAACTTGCGACGAGACCGGGAAGGGCGGTTCCACAAGGCGCCGAAGCGGGATCTTAGCTTCACAGCATCGCCCGCTGCCTGCCCGGGCGAGACAATCCCCGCACGGGTCCGACGGTTTCGGGCTATTCCGGTTCTGGGCCGAACCACTCACAAGCGCTTCACCAATCCGGCTGATGGGAACCATTACCCTCTGCAACGTCATTAAGCCTTTATGAAACGAAAATACGCCCACCGCCCACGCGCCATCGTAATCGCCGATACGTTCCGCGATGCCGCCCCCCATCTCGAAGATTTGAAGGAGCGGGGATATGAGGTCGAGCTGTTCCTTGACCCGCTCGATGCTCTAGCGGTGTTCGCTCGCTCAATGCCTAAACTCGCCGTAGTCGCCAAGTCATCAAGTAGCCCGGCTCACGATCTTCTGATGGAAGATATGATGACCTATGAAGTAGCGATCGACTTGGCTCTCGACTCTGAACCTCACGCCAATAGGGCCGGAAGTTGCTGAGCACCGGACCATCAACTTCACGCGCAGCAAGGTCAAATCGTTTATGGGGCAGTAGCGTCGGATGACGGGAACGAGGGATAACGAGCTCCGCTCATCATCCGTCTTTCTCAAGAACCGAACCGCTTTTCAGGAGGCCGAGCGTGCTTCTTTTGCATGGCTTGAAGCTCGATTTGATCATGTGAACAAAAAATATCGACGTTGTGGCCGTGCTCCTGTTTGAGGCTGCGCAAACGCCGCTGGTTAGCAAACCTCAAGTTTCGATCCACTTCCATCAGGTTTTGGTAGAACCGCAGGCCCGGGGTGCATTTGCGACGCTCGATGTCCAGTTCGCCGCGGTAGAAATAGGCATCGCCGGCATTTAAAACCCATCCCTCCTGCGTATCTATGGCAACGCCTGCATGTCCCCATGTATGGCCTGGCAATGGGACCATCAGAATTTCTGGCGGCAGTCCGTCCAAGGCAGAAACCCGTTCAAAGCCGAACCAGCGTTCGCCGCCCTTCGCATATGTGCGCCAGTCTACAACCCTGTCCCACTGAACCGGACGGTAACGCCTGCGGGTTATGAAACCGCGCCGCTTATGCTCAGCTGCGGCTCGTTCAGCTTCCATGACATGAACGCGCGCCTGCGGAAAATCCTCGAGGCCGCCGGCATGGTCGAAATCGAGGTGAGTGAGTATAATGTGGCGAACATCTGACGGGGAGAAACCAAGCGCCCGGATTTGGTGGACAGCAGTCTCCTCCATGCGGAAACGTATATTGAGCAAGCCGTGAAAAAATTTGCTCAGTCTTGGATGGGGGCGACGAACATCTTCGGTACCATAGCCGGTATCGATAAGTACAAGTCCCTCGCTCGTTTCGACAAGCTGAACCGCACACGGAATATTGCCGAAAAGGCTTTTACTGAAGCCATCGAACAGTGGCCCGCCAAGTGGGCAGTCGGTTCCACATTTAAGATAATGAATATGCATTCATGATCAACAGCCAGAAGCATTGCTGGTTCCTGGAACGAGGCGTTTTCTAAGCTACTGGTGATATTCAGAGAAGAAGATGATTGAAGTTAGGTCTCTAAGGTAACGAACTTGGCGCAAAGAACGGGCGGGCTCGAAGCGAAAACAAGTGGATCCCTGCTCTCACCTCAACGCTCGCCGCATGGGGGAAAGGAGAAATTCCATGGCCCGGATCGTTGAAGGCTGGCGATCCGACATCCGCCGAAGAGGAATGCCGCCGAAAATAGCCTGCGATGTAAAACGTCTACGATCCAGATATCAAACGATCCCTATTTGCGCCCGGGCCCGTATGTTCGACAAACGGTTCTCTCTGACTGTGACAGGGGCTGCCCGGTAACTCGACAGGCCATCGTTCATCCGGGCTTTGAGCACTCGCCCCAGATTTGTGTCTTCATCTTCCAAAAATTATAGATCGGCATCAATAAGATTAGTATAAAACGTAATAAGACCCAGTTTAAGGAACTTGCCGGGACCGGAAGGAATTACAGTTTAGAGGCGGGCTGTTTCGGCCAGTGAGCAGGCCGGCGGCGCCTTCAGGTAAAAACGATACCGGATTCCAGGAGAGACTGATGTCCTTCATTGACCGAATAGCCGCCGCCGTAGCACCTGCCGCCAGTGATGAGGCCCGCGCGGATGCGCGCCGAAAAATCTGGCTGATCGCTGATGAGGAACCTTGGATCGCCGCAATAGTAGAGCAGCATCAGCTCATTGAGAACTTGATCACAGAGGCGCTTAACGCGTCGGATGTGGCTGCTCGCGAAACTTGCACACGTGATCTCGTTCTACTGCTTACTGCGCACAGTAGCGCAGAAGAGACAGTCGTTTATCCTGATGTTTCTCAATTAGATTCAAAGAGCCATGCCGCGTTGGCCTATGAAGAGCATGCGATGACGAAAATACAGCTTTCTGCGTTGGAAAAGTTGAATCCGGCTGAAAACGAGTGGCGTGAAAAGCTCCTGCATATCAAAAGCGCGCTTCAGCAGCATATTCATCAAGAGGAAAACAGCTGGCTGCCTCGCCTCAGCGAGGTAATGTCCCCTGACGAAAAGCACCGAGTGACAAGCCGCTTCTACGAGGAGTTCGAGCGTTATCATGGCGGGGCAAGGCGGGCCAAGGATGATGAAGAACGATATTCGGAAAATTCCGATGACGCAGACCAGCAGCCGAATACAATGAAGCTGCAAGCCATGCCTAGAGACGGCAGGCCGGGGGCCGCTGATGGCGTGAATACACAGGCAGAATGGGGAACCAGCGGAGGTAGCGACGCTGCCGCGCCTTATCCAAACCCTCACACCGGCAAGGCTGACTCCGAAAAGGACAATATCGCTAGCGGACTTATGGGGCATGGAGGACAGTCCGGCATGGAATACCATGGGGGCGGGCAGCTCGGAAAACGCAACGTCAAGCGCGGCGGCAACATAAACTCCGGCAGCCAAGGCAGCTAAGCACGCCGGCATCGCTGCTAAGTCACTTCGCAAGGCGTAGACACGGGTCGGCTCGCGTGCTTCCGAAGCGTTACGGTAAGGCTTGGCAGTCAATAAACCACCTTGTTTTCTGCTTCGCAAAAGGAAACGTAAGTTTGCTCACGCGGCAAAACCGGCTCGAATTAGGAGGACATAATGGAGCGAGACAAAAATCCCAGCGCCGCAGGGGCGGGGCGGCATGAAGATGAGGAAGATCGCGACGAAAGGCTTAATCCTGGCCAAAACGCTGCGGGTACCAGCGGCGTGGGTGGGACCGCCGGCACACACGGGGGCGAGGCGGCGAAGAAATATCCGCTAACCCGACAAGATAAGGTGCAAGCCGGTTCATGGCGCGACCCGAAATTCGCTCCGCAGGTTCAGGTGGGGCGGGACGATCAAACCCCTCCTGATCCAAGGAACAGCGACCAGAACTAGGGTAGCTAACGGCTAGATTCGGCAACCAGCACGCTGACGGTTTGTGCGCGGTTGTGGGCGGAAAGGCCTAGCTGGGCTTTTCGAAAGCTAAGGACATACCCGGAGCCGATGCGAATGCGAAACCCGGCGAACTGAGAGTTCTTTACCGCGAATGCCGTGCCGGCTCCCATCGCGCCTCTGGTTGCCGATAAGGGCACTCCCGGCTACCATTTCAATATCCGTCTTCGATATCGCCGCCCTGAGCCCGGATAAACCGGGGTCGATCCGACACCGCGAAAAGCAGAGGCGCTTGTGCGCAGCCTCACTGATAGGATTGGCCTGCCGAATCTGGAAGATCCACAAAAAGGTAACTTGCGTCAAAATTAGCATGCGATGCCAAACGGTTCCAATCTTGGATGCCCACTCGGCCCTTTTCGATCAAAAGTCCGCAAGCGACTCTCAGGGCGGCGATGGTCCGGTTGATGTGAACTGTCGTTAAGCCGAGCGCATCGGCGAGTTGCGCCTGTGTGAATGCAACGGGGAAGTTCGTCCTGCTCGCAAGGCCTTGAGCTTCCATCCGAACTCCAAGCTCGCATAAAAGGTGGGCGGTCCGCGTCATAGCATCGGCCCGGCCGATGTTGGCGGTCCATTTAGCCAGCACGGATGCATCGACCACGGTGTCGCGCCAAAACGCCAATGTGAGGTTGGGAAAGGCAGATAACAGTCGTTCAAGACTCGAATGCGGGACCTGGAGAACGGTCGAGGGTACAAGTGCTTGAATGCCCCATGCAGGCATGGGGCTAGGAAGCGAATGCAGATCGGCCATGTCGCCTGGGATGTGAAGAGCTGTGATCTGACGTTTGCCGTCGGCCATTTGATCGAAACGGGCAAGCAATCCGCGAACGACAAGCGTGGAATATGTGACGGCGTGCCCTGGTAAAACCAAGTCGTCCCCACGCGGCGCCACGACCATGCGGCCGCTGAGTGTCGATAAGGCATCGATTTCTTGCTCGGTGAGCAAGGATCTCGAGCATATTCGACGTATGAACAGTTCGACGGCGGATTGTGTCTGCATGTGCGGTCCCGGGCTGGAGTGTTGTCAGCCTAGCAGGGGCCCGGCCGGACCCTTAAAGCGGTTAAGAAGTATCAACGAGGAGACTAATGAGCTGTTTTCTCTCTATGCAACGTTGGTGCAGCTTTCCTCCTTTATGATAAGCCGCCTGCTGCAAAAAAGATCCTCATCGAGGAGCCGAACGGCGGGCACGGACCTGTGCAACTCCACATCCTCGGCGCACCGAAAGTAGCCGCCAATCCCGGTGCCCGTTGAAAAAAAGCGCTGCAGCATACGCAAATTTTTGTCCTTGCAAACAAAGCAAGGCTTCCCACCCGAAGCTGATACACGGGTATCTCGCGGATAAGGTTCACGCAAAGAATCAGACCAGCGAACGGGGGCGGTGCCCGCTGATCTGATCCACCTTGGCAGGCTTGGACACGATGTGCGATTGGTAGACAGAAGAGCAAAGGCAAAATCGGCCAGGTAAGACGATCTTGCTGTGATAAGATGAGTAGGCCTACCTCGGACGAGATGGTGCGTTCTCTTCAAGATTACGCCGTTTCGTTCGTAAAACGACTGCTGGGAGAGCGGCGCTGCTATAAGCTCGACGCGAAAATATGAAGATCGGTGGGCGGCTTCGACATTTCCAGACAATTTCTACGGACAGCATGTCGAGAAGTGGGGCTTGCTCGTTCGGCTTGCGAGCGGCACGGGTTTTGATGAAATAAAACCTAATCTGCGCGAGGGCGAAGTGGCGATCATCCTGGGAAGATGTAGGCTAAGAACGGGAACAATTCCGGTGACGGCAACAAACACGGTGCAGCACTCCATGCCGCCTCCAAGCCAACTTTGCTGACAGCGCGGGATTGCTTCGTAAAGATATGCAAGCGGCCATACCGCAAACCGCAGCAATTGATGCTTGTGAAGGTCCTAACCGTCACGTGCCCGCGCCGCACTGCCTATATACCAACCGCGGGAGCTTTTCCTTGGCAGAGGAATCCGACCTTCATTGGCCGCATTCGCGGTTCCTCGCAGTAGAGTTTCACAGTGGCTGATATGTACTGTTCCGATGTATAGCGGGGTTGCGTGCGTGATTGCGGCCAACACGTTGGCTGCATCATTTAAGTTAATGCACGTCCAGCTATCTTGACCCATGATACTGGATGGTAATGTTGATCAAGCTGATCCTAGTTGGTAAAATCACCCTGATCTGCCGGCCGGTGGTTAGCGCCATAAAGGATGATGCGCATGGTGCAGCAAAAAGACCAGCGAAGCGGCAGCGGGGCGGCTCTGCTCATCATCGACATGGTCAATAAGTTCGATTTTGAAGGGGCCGAAGCGATAATACCGAAGGCGCAGAAAGCCGCGGAAGTCATTACTGTCATTAAAAAGGAGGTGTCCGCCGCAAATTCTCCGGTGATCTACGTGAACGACAATTTCGGGGAATGGCACTCCGACCGCGACCGGCTGATTAGGCATGCCTACGAAGGCGCCAACCCGCTTCATGGAATGATCAGGCCAGAAAAAGACGATTTTTTCATTATCAAGCCGCAGTTCTCAGGCTTCTATGCAACCAACTTGCCAGTTATTCTACCGAAATTGGGCGTTCGAAGGTTGATTTTGGCCGGGGTTGCTACCGATATCTGCATCTTGTTCACTGCTGCAGATGCTCATATGCGAGGTTACGATCTGTGGATACCCGCCAATGCCGTCGCAGCAGAGAATGACCGTAGATCTTGCTGGGCTCTCGACATCATGGCGAACAGCATGGGCGCCGCGATAAACGCTGCCACAGATCGGACAGTTCGTGATTGGATTGCATCCGAGAGAAGCTGATTGAGCCTTTGAAACTCCGCGAGAGACGCAGGTTATATGGAAGGCTCGTTGCTTGAGTAAGCGCTAACTCTCAGTAATACCGGCTAACCGCCCGCACTGATCAGTATTCGCACAAGCATCAGCTGCGATGAGCGCCTCTAATTTGGGAAATATCAACAGTCGCGGGTCTCAGGCTTTCCCTGTCTTCCTCGGCGACCCGGGCGTGTCGATCAGGTCGAAAATGGTCTTCTGCACGAGTCTTGCCATCAGGATGTTCATCTCCGTTCAGGTCCGTTGTCAGATGTCCCGGTAACGAAACGGTCCTGGCGCCGCCTGGGCTGCCGGACAAAGCTCGGGATCGTGAGAATGCCCGTGCCACGAACACAACAAACCCTACTAACGCTAGCTTTTTGAGCATTGCCAAAACCTTTCTAGAGTGCCGTTGCACAGCCCAGCATCAACGCAGCGCAAGTGCTAAGTCTTGAATGCACTCGTGCACTGTGGTGTTTCCATCGATCAGCCGGTTTCGACAAGGACGCAAACTGGGCCATCGGCTAAAGGGCCCGCTGAATATGTAGGCAGGCACGCATGGAACTTACGAACCATCACGAGGCAGGCGGCCGCAGGAGCGGACGGGATGTCTGGATTTTCCGGCCTGAATAAGGAGGCGCAGTGCTGGACAGCGCTGGAAACTGCACAAATCTCCTGCGTCGGGCGGTTCCCTCCTCTTCATGTCAAAGCCATCGGGCCGCCAAACTATCTTGAACAACGCGGATGCGGCGATGGGCAGCAAAAGCGTGCTCTAGCAAGCCGGTGGGCGACATCATAACAGGCACGCCTTCCCGAACTTTTGCTGTATTCAGATGCGCTGCGCTGAGGAGCACGCTGCCGCCGCGCAGCGCATTCCAGCGCCCTTGTTCTCATGGTCTTTGGTTCTCGTATCATATGAACCGGTGAATTGCTGATTGGCGCCCCGAGGCTACAAGCGGCGCCGGAAATTTGTTTGCTTCTCCTTTGCCCCGCCGCCGTCTGATCCTCATCGATAACTCCCGCACGCAGGTCGCCGCCTCCCCATCAGACATCGTGTTACTGCTGTAGGCGACACGCACGCTTGCGCAGCGTCGAGGAGATCAAAATACTGCGTCAGCTCCGGAAGCTTCTAATCACCTTGTCCGTTCGCCAAACCGATCATGCCACTAATTGCGCCGCCGCATCTGATCGCGTTGGAGGTTGTAGGTGATCAGGCTTTGCACCTTGGCGAGTGACGAGTGTCGGGATGCAGAAGAAGCACCTTCGCCGGCGTTCGGCCAAAAGTACGGCGAGGCGCGGCGCTGCCGGGGCACGGCGCACGAGTTACCGGCCATGACTAGTCAGGTCGACGTCCATTCGACAGGACTGCGCCGCGTAGTGGTTCGACAAGAATGTTTGTGACTGAGAGCAAGCAAGATCGGTGGAGAATCGGCGCCGCCTGGAACGCCGCGCCGCTGGGCAGGGCGCCGATCGCGTTTCGCGGTCTGCCGATCAGATCCGCGGCAACCGAAAGCGTCTTTTCGCTGTTACGATCGCAAAGATTTAGAGGATAGACAATGGCGACCCGTTTCAAGCAGTATACCGATGTATCCCAGTTTCTTTCCGACAGTTTTCAGAGGGGGCTCGCCCACTGGAACAAAGAACGCCTTGCCCCTGGACTCGGCCAAGGCGATTGGCAGCGCACGCTTGAGCGTGATCACCGGATGCTACGGCTCGAGGCGGCTTTTCTGGAGGAGTTGCGCTCTGAGATCTGCGCAGAAGCCGCCGCAGTGCCAACCGACCCCGCGGCCTTTCTGAACTGGTTCGAAGAACTTAAAATATCAGGACCGGGTCAGAACGACGATCTATTCCCGTGGCTTGCTCAGCATGCTTCTCCAGACCAGCTAAAGTGGTTCTTTGAACAGGAAGCAGCAGGCGAAGCTGGCTTCGACGACCTTGTCGCCATGACACAGGTCAAGCTACCTGTTGGCCCGAAACTCGAACTTGCACGAAACTACTGGGACGAGATGGGGCGGGGTAACGTTCGCGGAATGCACGGCCCGATGTTGATCGCCCTTTCCGAGACTTTGGAAGTCGAGCCGCTTATCGAAAATACGGTTTGGGAAAGCTTGGCCTTGGCGAACGCTATGACAGCGATGGCGTCGTCTAGACGTCTGGCATGGCATTCGGTCGGGGCGTTGGGTGTTGTCGAACTCACTGCGCCGGGTCGATCGGCAATGGTGGCGCAAGGGCTTAGAAGAATTGGGCTTTCCGATCGGGAACGCCGATATTTCGACCTGCACGCGGTTTTGGACGTAAAGCACAGCGAGGACTGGAACCGGGAGGCACTCTTGCCAGCGGTCGTAGAGGATCCCCGACGTGCCACTGCAATTGCCGAAGGCGCGCTGATTCGTCTGCGCTGCGGCGAGCGATGCTTCGAACGTTACCGCGCCCGCCTTTGGTAGTAACCGCGGGTAGCTACTGGAATTCATCATGCTCATATCGCTGGCAAGGAGCGAGTTCCACAGAGCTGGCTCCTGGTGCCCCGGCGTTCTGTCGCCATGGCCACTGCGAGCAATCAGCGACGACAATCAATGGCATATCCTGACACGCGTTTGTGGGTCCCGATGGGTCGCTCGGGAAAAAATTTGGAGCTTCGCGCTCCTGACAGGCGAAACGAAGGGATTTCGCCGGGCTGACTTGCGCACCCTGTGAGACCCGATCGGTACGAACGGAAAAATATCAATTCGCGCGAGGAAGATCACCGCCAATCCCAGGAGACCCGCGCAAGGGGGACTGGGCTGTCGTTAGCGGCGGCATTGCTCAGCTACAGAGTGGATAGGCAAGGTGTTTCGCGTCAGGCGCCGGCTTCGCAGGCGGCGCTTTGCGGACTGAACAGGATCGCCTCGCTACGCCTCTCCTTTGTCTCTTGCGAGCTTATATCCGCGATCGCAGGACCTAACTGTGCTTCAAAGCCATTTTCACGCAGGCAGCAAACTTCGATCTGGCCCTGTATCGCCGTTTTTTTTCTAAGCCGATCAGCTCGCGGGCGAACTGACCTACGGCCGCAGAGCTGATGGTTTAGGGCGTACGGCCAGCCCGTATATGATCTCGATCGAACAGGCTCGCTGTGAAGGATTGTTGAGCGCGGTCCTTAATCTCGTCAGGGTACCTTTTCCGTCGCGGCGCGTTCACTTTGATAGAAGGAGACGAACCATGTCCAACCCCGATGCACCGAAACAGCCTCCCGCAAACAATCCCGTGGATTCGGCTGACGAAAATAACGGGAATATCCGTAAGACACAGGTTACCGAGCGCAACATGCGAGAAAAGGATCTGCCGCGCGGCAGCGAACCGGAAACCCGGGGATCGAGTGGCGCGCGCTGATCAAATTCATTCGTTTTGTTGCTTGCCATTGGCAAAGAGCTTGCCGGCCGCGGCACATAACCCAGCCCCCTGCTCCCCAGGATGCGGTGAGATGCTCAGATCTCCTGAGGAGCAGGGCCAGGTCCCGATGCTAGATCGCTCCGGGCAGGTTGTCGTGGGCTGATCAGAAGTGCATGATTACACCCGCCATCGGGCGAATGCTGTCGAAATCATAAGTGTCGACTTCGAGGCGTAGCCGAACGCCGCTGTTGCCGGTGACCCCGCCAAGGCCGATGTCCTTCGGACCGACCTCCACGCCGACGCCGTAGATCCAGTCACTGTGGTCAGCATAGGCGCGACGTCCGTTTACCCATTCGTAGCCTGCGGAGGCGTAGACCATTCCGCTATCACCGGCGCGCGCTCCTAGGCGCCCCTTGACTCCGTATTCCCAGTCTATGTCGCTGAAGCCCTTGGCAACATTACCTTCTGCGCCGACGAAAACCGGACCAAGAGGTATGTTGACGCCTGCAACGCCTTGGATCAGCCCGCCGTTCATTTTACCTCCCCGGGGTGAGCCAAATTCGCTACGCCGATCATAGCTGTCGTATCCGCCCATAACCCCAATGTATGGTTCGATGCCAAATGCGGGCGTCCCATCAGGGGCAGTGGCAGTATCCGAGGCTGCGCCAGTGTCTTGAGCATTGACAGTCGCGGGAAGGGCTGCCGCAATAACAGCGGCGAGAAATGCTGCTTTGATCATACTCTACTCCTCGAGGTCCTAGAAGCCGGTTTAAAAATTGACGCGCACAGATTTGATATCCACCAGCGATAGGCTCATCATCGCTTGACGACTGCTGAGAAACTCGCTCGCTTGCTGGATCTGTCTATCGATGAGAGGAAGCGATTTGCTCGCTCTATAGTTCCGGGGGTGTTGCTCATGCCTTCTTCACTGTGGCATTGATGTGACATAGCCGCGCAGAGCTGGCGAGAGCTTCTAAACAGTAGCAGAACGCGGCCGCGGATAATGTCGAGCGCTGTAACCACCTCCGCCGAGCGAGGTAGCAGCGTTCCTGAAGAATGAATAAGGCTTGCCGGACAAAACGGCGTTTAGGGTTAAACCCTCTTTGCTTGGCTCCGCGCTTGAAGCGCTCCTAACGGCCCGAAGTCATATTCCTCGGGAAATTCTGGCAGAGACAGAAAGCGAGGAAGGGGCCGCCTGAGGGTTAGGGAGCTCCGACAACCCCTTCCTTGCTTAGCCGAGAGGCGATGCTGGGCAACCGTTACCTCGTCAACGTTCCTTTGCAAATGCAATAAGCCAGAGAAGGGTTCCAGTACCTGATGCAGGTTATCGAAGATATCCCCAAAGCATTTGACCGAGAAATTCAGTACGACTTTTGTCGGGAAGGTTCCGACTAAATACTTTCCGATGAAACGACCGGCTCAACGAAAACAGCCGGCGATTGCGAAGCAGGCATCAATTTGTATCTAGCGAGATATACGTCGCGTGTCCCGCAAGTTATCTGATGCCCCTCGGTATATGGCATGGATCCGGCGCCGGCTGCGCGGATCACAAGAGAATACGTGAGCCGCCGGCGAATGGTTGTTCGCCGCTACGGTCTCGCCATTTAGAGTTTCATGCCGATTAATCGGCGGCAAATTCATGCAGGGCCTGCCCTCAAAGCAATGCAGCGCAAGTGCCTTTCGAGCTGCGTCGGGGCGTCTTCCGACTTGCCACGTCAGATCCGTCGTATTTCAATCACCGTTCAGGCCTTTGCGCTGTGCCACGCCAGTCTTTTCATTGTCCATTTCATTTACGTGGGATACGTTGTAACCAACAAATATGGCCACTATGATCGCGATGATTGCAGCGGCGACGAATATCCCAGCCTTTCCTTTGCGCTTGGAGCTGGGCTCGTCCGGTCCTTTTCTCCTGTTCGACATTGTATTTCCTTTTGAGTAAATAATTCCGGCCACGACAATTTATCGGGTCCGCCTATCCTGAAGTTTGCGCTGTGGCGATGGTTCCCCGCTGGAGAGCATAACGAGGGTAAACCGCGGTGGAACTGGAGCGGGCCGATCCCCGCCTGCCTAGCGAGCAGGTATGTTTAGATTGTCCAGCTGCGTGCTGAAAAGCGCGGGCAAGGGCGAGGTGAGCCTCAGGAGCCTATCGTTCAGAAAGGAACGCGAGACGTTGGGCAATTGCATCATAGAGGCTGTAGGTTCTCGGCCGCTGGCATGAGCGATGCAAGATCCTATAATCGCTCGTTCGTAACGAGACATTAACCTGGAATCTGTTAATGCCTGATGATCCGCACTACGGACCACGTTTGCTTGTAAGTAGAAGTAATACCGATGATTGAACTGGAAGAACTATCCCGACCCGCCTGTGTTATCGGCCCGGTCGGCGAACCTCTTACGCTCGAGACCCTTCCTCCGCAAAATACGCGCTGGGTTGCCCGTCGCAAGGCGGAAGTGGTCGCTGCTGTGGATGGGGRACTTCTCACAATTGCGGAGGCGTGCGAACGATACCTTCTGACCGCAGAGGAGTTTTCATCCTGGCAGCGCGACGTGGGCCGATCAGGTTTGAAAGGTCTGCACGTTTCGCGCATCCAGTTCTATCGGCAAAAATATGAAAGCGCGGGCAGGGCGGTCGCCAAGCCTGCTGGACGAAATCGTCCGCTGCGAACAGATTGAAGAGCCCCGCCTATCTCTTCAGCTGCGCATCAGCGAGCCAGTCAATTCGCTCTATTCGCAGCAGTAGGTCTGTAAGAGAAAGCTGGCCGCCCGAAATGTGAGGGATGTCGCTGCTCTTTACGAAGCAGCGACATCGATTGGCTAACGCGACAGCGAAGACGTCGCGGTTCAACTTAAGCGCGCTGATCTTCCACATTCTCAGCCCCCGGCATGTCAGGCGACGGGCGCGGCTGCGCTGCATCGATTAGATTGTCCTTCATTTCACGCGCAGCATTCTTTGCATGGTCGACCTGGTCAGACGCGGCAGACCGGGCCTTCTCTCCTATTTGCCCGAGCGCGCGCTGTTCGGCCTCTGTTTCGGGCAGCAGGCTGCCTAGGATTGCTCCGGCAGCAGCTGCTATCAGGCCCCCGATGAGCGGATTGCTGTTGTAGAGGTCTTGGCTCTTGCGAACCGCCGATCCCACCGCTTCGCGGCTGCCACTTACAACCGCGTCGCTGGCTTGGCGGGTGCTATCGGCCCAAGCGCGGCGGCGGCTTCGAAATGCTTCAGCCGCTTCATCAAGCTTTTGTTGAAAGCTGTGCTCGTCCTCGTCATGGCGCCGTTCGAGCATGAAGTAATTGGCCCGCGCAGCGTCGCGCCGTCGTTGATAGTCCAGAGGATTTTCGCCATCGCGCATTTCGATGCGTTCCATATGGGAAATGTAGTCGCGGTGATGCAGGTCGGGGTTATCTGCCGGGTCTGCTGGATTTCCGGAGCGCCGCGACCCAGGGATCTTGGCATCGTTGTCGCTTACAAGCCAAATTGCACCGCCTGCTATCATCGCCAGCGCCAGCGGGTTGCGCCGAGCACCGTCCAATAGCATTCGTGCATCGACATCATTGCTCTCGGCTTTGTCCAGCAAGGCGTTTAAAAAATTTCTTGGGGTGAGCTGATCTCCGATCGCATCGACTGTTCGGCTCATTTCTTCTTGAGTACGGCGAATGTCGCGCTCAATTTCTGCCGGCTCCTGGTGTGTGTGTTCGTTCATGGTCTATGCTCCGGGAGTAAGGTCGCCGCGCAGCGCGTCGGGTGTGCGCCCAAGCGTCCTTTGACTGCGTTCGGGTGACAGGCTCGCCGCATTCATCTTCTTGCGGGCAAGTAGATAGAGAATAGCGGCCAGAACGAGGGTCACGGCGCCAACAATCAGTGTAGCCAAAGCTTGATTGTGGATCGCGTCCGCCAGTAGATAGGCAAGCCCCATCAGTAGTACGCCAAGGCCGGCGACGCCGACTACGGCTGCGCCCAGCATGCCGGCGACCGCAACCTTAAGCTCGGTGACAGATTCCCGCACTTCAGCAAGGATAAGTTGCAATTGTTGTTCTGCGAGGTGAGAACCCTGGCTGGTGAGCCGGCGAACCAGATCCACGATGTTATTCGAACCTTGTGCTGAGCTCTCAGGCACCGCGTCACTCGCGATTGTGGCTGAATTGTCTGTCATAGGGAGGTCCCCACGGCTTGCGGCGATACCGCGCTGGGCGTGCCTCCCCCGTCGGTAACACTCATCAGCGGCGCGGCATTGGTACCCTCATAGAAAGACGGGTTGGGTCGTCCGGCCGCTAAACGGTCTCCCATTCCAGGACTTGGGGAGCCAGATGACCGACCAGCTCCGGCCTTAAAAACGCGCGACGCGGCAAAACCCAGAAGCGCACAGCCGGCAAGAAATCCTTCCGGACTCTGCCGGGCAAAGCGCTGCACATCGCGGAGCAGTTCGGCGGTATCCTTTTGCTCGGCAGCGCTCGCCAGATCGCCGACGGCTTTTGCCCCCTGCTCCAGAGCGGACTTCAACCAGGTCGGTGCGCGTTCTGGCAGCCCCCTGGCCGCGCCCTCAAGTGCGCCGGACGCCTCATGGGCCTGATCGACTAGCTCATCCTTGCGAATATCAGCTTCGGACTGTAATCGCTCGGTTGCCGCTTCGGCCACATGCTCGGCGCCCGCCCGGAGTTCGCCGCGCAAGTTGGCCGTGCCTCGCACATCTGGATCTTGCATGGTCGGTCCTCCTCATAAGTGTTACGGCACAAGATCAGCGCCAAGGCGTTTGTTCCGCCGCATTAACACGCATCAATTTGAGCCGATGCTGGCAGCTTCCGGAAGTTTGATAATTCGACGAGGCTTCGGTCGGGCTATCGGGATCGCTGACAGGCTTTATCCTGGGTCATGCATGCTTCCTCACGTTAAAAAGTAATTTTTTTGCTCATCCTCTGTAGGGCGCTTCATTGGTTGTGAGTTAGCCTTCGTGCGCCGCTTGCTGATGCGCTGGCTAATAGGCTGTCGGCCGGTCCGGGGCGCAGCGGTTCAGTTTCGTCCGGAGGTCAATTCACTGCATTCGCGAACGTCAAAGCCTTCCCGCACGTTGTCGGTGGACCACGCTGCCGGAGCTCAGGTCTCGGACGTTAAGGCTCTCTAGGCCATTTGGGCAAAACAGTAGCCCTCCCTGCAGGTCATCGTCGCTCATAACGTTCGTGCCATATTGTTTGCTAAAGCTTCAGAATACATCGCCCGCGGTTCGCGGGCCTTCCCGATCAGCGAATTGTCGGGAAGCACATTCTTTGGCTCGATCCACCGCATCCTGCTCGTCGCTGCGATCACAAGAGGGTTGAGGAATGTCCCTTTGATCCATTTTTGCTCATGGATCCGAGCAGCGCATTTCCTGGATAACGTGGTTGCCACAGCATCGAGCTGGGGGTGCCGCGAAGTTTCCGCCTTGGCAACCATCCGCATATATATGGGGCGTCGATGATGGTGCTTGGGCGCTTGGCACTGTGCAATGGCTACAAAGTTCAGTGCTGACCTTCATGGCGTTTTGCCGCTTGAGTGGAAGCTCGCCGGTTCGTTGCGCGCGGCTTGCCGATATGCTCGAGATAGGGATTTAATTCCCCGGATATGGGCGAGTACGCTGATAGTCTTGGACGATGACCGCGCGGATATTTATCCCACGAGGAACGCCTTGAAGGAAGACTAGGCCAAGCTCAGCCATTGGCCCGTGATGGACTTATAGTCTCGGGCACTGACAGTGCGGCATTCGCCCTATCAACCACCCGGGGATGATCCTCCGGACTGCAGGAAACGGTACTTGATCCGGATTGAAGAGCGCAAATGGGGGCCGGAACGAGCATACAAAGCAAGCCGAGCGAGCCTTGCGATTCCCTAGAGCGAACGGCCGAAGAAAAGTCTGGCATTTTCTGTTAGGAGATCGCGCCTATCGTTCCGGAGAACATTCATATGCATAACATGACCTATGGCGAACTGATCGAGCACGCGCGCCGTTTGCACGTCCTTGCATCTTCCAGAGCAGGCACTCACAATGATCTGGTGCAACTACGAGACCTCGTGCCGCGCTTGATTGAAGCAGTCCGCGAGCTGAGCGAGGATGACCAGGATGAAAAGGGATTTACCCCCCCAAGTGAGCCTGGCTGATTTTTTCACAGCCGAGAGGCACTTGATACATAAACGGGGCCGTGGCCGGTGGCGGAGATGGGCCCGCCGCCACCGGCARCTGAGCATAGCGGCATGCTCAGCTTCCACCCCCGTGGTATTAAAAAGTGTAACTATCAAATTGGCGCTTGCAAGTACCCAAAAGGATGATGCTTTGCAAGCGGCAGCAGGCCGGCAGATCTGCTGCTACCGCTTCAAGATATTCCCATGACGCTCGGTGATGTTCGCGGTGGCGCAAGCGGTTCTAGTCGCGCCCGCTGCCGCCGGACGCCTGCACCATTTGCTTAGTTCGAGCCGGGCCTAGCGCATTGGCTGGACGGGTTTGGTCGGTGATTTTAGTGTAATTGCGTCAGGCGCGCCCCGTATCGGGCGCAAAGCACGCTCCGTGGGCCTGACGCTTGGACCGGCAGAGACATCGCTGATAAAGGTACAGCTACTGGTTTCTGGGGTCGCGGTAAGGACATTGCCATGCCGGGCTTACGGAACGGCCGCTGTATTGCGCGGCTTCGCTGGTTTCTCCGTGACGCGCCAGCATGGGGTTCATGGATCCAGCAAGCTTTAAATCGCGATCAAGGATCGCAGCGCGCATCTTCTCGTACTTACCTTGCTCGCGCAGTTTGACGAATTGATCATGAAGATTGAACACCAGCACGGGGCAGTCGAAACGGCGAGCCGGACGACTAGCACCGGGGTGCATGCCGACAATGAAGAAGGCTTCGCCGCCGAAGCTGAGAGAAAAGTGTGGATTTTCCGGATCGCTGCTGACGCTTTCGTCATGCTGGACACCTAACCACGCGTCCTTATCAGCAAGCGATTGCACGCGCTCCCAAAGATGCTTCTCGAACTCTCGTTCAGCGAACACTTCCTTGTCCTGGAAAATGAAAGCGAGACTTCGGAATAGCGAGGGCTCCTCGCGGTAATCCTGCGACCAATCGAGCAGTCGCTCGTAGATTACCAGATCATCCCAGCTACTGGCTATCGACCGGCACACGGCAGTCGCCAGACTGCCTTTGGCCAAAGCAGACTTCGCTCCGACGCAGGGAAATTGGGGAGATTCGATAAAGGAACGGAAGCGCCGCTCAACGTCGCTGTCCTCTTCGGATTTGAACGCCACGCCATCCTCTCGCTTTTGTTATTCCGTATAAAAACATTGGCGAGCAAAGAGTTTCCACAAGTCAGCGTAAGTGAGGGTTCTATGATTGCAGRCATGTCGCAAAATGTCGGCGGCAGAAGGCGGCAGCAAAGCCGCTGCCCGGCGCGGCGGAAGGCGGCCTCTGTTCCGGGACTCTCTAAGGGCAAATGCGACGCCGTTCACTCGGATGACAGGCGCTCTGAAAGTACGAGGCAGTTGCTTGTTCGGTGGGAAGATGGCGTTGTGTCAAGTTGACAACGGCGGACGTGTAAACATAGATTAGCGAATCGACGCGCTACTGCCGCCGCGGCGGACTGCATACTGCTTTTACAGGTTTCATCGAACAGGGTGACGCCGGATTAAAGCTATATACAAAGCGGAACCAGTAGCGCGTGCGCTTTGATGATGCGAAGAGGATGCCGGACACTTTGCCAAAGGCCGCTTTTTGGCCGCTCGAAGCCGAGCGGCTGGGCTAAGGGGAACGTGACTCGCCTCGCGCTCTACTTAATTTAACGCGTTCTGCGATCATGCTCCGACATGTCCGGCGAAACGCATATTTTGCTTTCGGAGCGATGATGTATTTGATAACGAGACCAAGAGTACGGCGGGTCTTTTCAACGTTTTTGCGACCGTTTGCGGAACATCGCCGTACTCACATCATCGCGAACTCGTTGCAACGGCCGGTAAAGAGGGCTCGGTTAGCGATTTTCTCTATGATCTTATTGCGATATAGTCTTCGAGAGAGAGACGGCCGATCCAGTGTGCGCGTGAAGAAAAACGCAACGCTACAACGACGCTGTTCATGGGTCGCGTCGGCATTCCAGCTTCGCGTCGCTGGACCTGAAAACGGTGTAGGTCTTCCGTAGTCCCGCTGTTGGGAGGCCGCCCAAGCCAGGCTACGAAGCCTACGACGTCGCCGATATAATTGCGCTTTGTCTCGATTGAGAAGTGGCGCAGTTCCATCTCTTCGATCAGACGCTGGCGCAGCGGGATGATGAGGACGGCGCAGATAGACTCGGTCATCGTTCAACTCCTTGCTTGAAAGGAGCCGAACTGCTCGACCAACCGCCCGCGAAGCTCGGTTCCCAAACGACCCACGATCCGCGCAGGACCTCGCCGATTACGCTTTCCAGGAAGCGGTTCGTGAAACGGGCAGCGAAAAATTCCAGCCGAACGGCAAAGAGCCCAGTTTGGCCTGGCTGTATAGCGACAGATCGGTGCCTTCAGGGAAATACTGTCGAAGCAGGCGATTGGTGTTTTCGTTGGAGCCTCGTTGCCAAGGCGATTGTGGATCGCAGAAATAGACTTGGACATCGGTGGCGAGGGTAAGGCGCGGATGATCGGCCAGCTCCTTGCCGCGATCCCACGTGAGCGACTGGTAGAGTTCGCGCGGCAGGCGCTGCGTCTGCCGGATCGGTGCCGACACGACTCTCCTGGTGTCTTTGTTGGCAACTTTGACCAGCATCACGTCGCGCGAATGGCGTTCGACCAGCGTCGCGATGTAGCTGTTCTTCGTGCCTCCGATCAGATCGCCTTCCCGATGGCCGGGAACGGCGCGATCCTCGACCGACCCGGGGCGTTCGCTGATCGACACGGCATTCTTGATCTGGCCGAGGCCATCGCGCTTGAGGCCAGCGTGCCAGGATCTGCGGATGGCACGCCGGGCGCGCAGATGCTCCAGCAGTTCCTTCTTCAGAAACCCGCGAGCCTGAATGTACAGGCTTCTGTAGATGGTCTCGTGCGACGCCTGCCGATGCGGCTCCTCGGGAAAGCTGCGCCTGAGCCACCCCGCTATCTGTTCCGGAGACCATTTACGGCGCAGCTTGTCCGATACTGCCTGCGCCAGTTGCGGCGAACAAGCCAGCTTGCAGGGTTTGGGCCGCAAGGCACGATCCCATGCCCCCTGATCGAACACCGTGGCACCATACCGCGTGAAGCCGCCATTGCGACTGACTTCACGACCGATTGTGGAAGGTGCCCGGCCCAATCTCCGTGCTATTGCCCGCAAAGGCTCGCTGACACTCAGACCGCGCGATATTTCTTCCCCCTCCGGAAGGCTCAGGGTGCAACTGCCGCGCTTGCGATCGGCAGGCCGGATACCGCCGGTCGGCGAGATCACCGAGAATACCGACGATGAGACACCGCTCCGCTTAAGAGGGGGGCAAGTCAATGGCCGCTATTTGCAGAAGCGTCATCCAAGAGCAAAGGCGAACTACGTAGGTTGGTCGATAGCTTCGGAAAGCTGCCTTTCCGAACCTCGGGAACGAGGTGTCGCGGCTGAGTGGAGGCAAAGGGTCGTTATAGAGCGCTTGACGTCGCCCAGCGAGCGTCTCTTCCAAGTCGCCTAATTGCCGGCACCGTTCATTCAGGTCTATGCAAGGGAGCATGACCATTGATTGCAATTCAACAACCGCAACATGCCCCGCGTAGTAGACCATGACGAGCGACGTCTGCAGATCGCCCAGGTCGTGGACCAGCTGGTCTATGAACAGGGGGTTCAGGCCGTCACGATCCGCGAAGTCGCTTCCCGCGTCGGATACAGCACCACGGTCGTTTCCCACTACTTCAGCAGCAAGCTAGAAATGCTGGTCTTCACCCATCAGGTCGCGCGCCGGATGGCCGAAAAGCTGATCGACGAGGCCGTCCGGACCAATCGTCCCCTGATCGAAACGCTGGAAGAGCTGCTGCCAACCACGGAAGAGCGCTGGCGCAACTGGCACACCTGGTTCGCCTTCTGGGGCATGGCACCGGCCGAACCTAACGTGACGCGCGAATGGCGCGAAGGCACCAGCAATGCGCACTATCTATTCCTGCGTCTCATCGAGAGCGCTCAAGACGCCGGGCAATTCCCCGAAGCCGTCGATTGCGTACTGGCAGCGACCCGCATCCAGATTTTCGTCAACGGGATAGCCTCGCTCGTGTCGCAGGACCGTACCGGATGGCCGCCCGAGCGCCAGAAGCAAACGCTGCGCGACCTGCTCCAGAGCGTTTTCCCGCTCCACTGACGCCGCCTCTCTACAATCCGGTCTGAGCGCATTGCCGCGGCCGCCCCACCGTGCGTGGCCTCGCTAAAGTGCGAGGTGTCGACCGGCGATTCTTTATGCACATTCGTTGTACAACAAACCGACATAAAAATGCCTGCCATGTTTCGGTAGGGAAATGTGGAGAATTGAGGCGCGGCAAGAAGGCTCGAAAATCGGGAGCGCTTCAAAAGAGGGGGAGAGAATGGTCAGTTTCCTGTACACCTGCGCCGCTGCGCGCGCGACTGCCGTCTGCTTGGTCACTACCGTTGTGCTCACCGCCTCTCCCGCCGGTGCGCAGGACAGTTCCGCTGAAATTGCATCCCGCCAAGAACTTCAGGAGATCGTCGTGACCGCGCAGAAGCGGTCCGAGAATTTGCAGTCAGTGCCGATCGCGGTCACAGCCGTGACCGGCGAGGCGATCGAGAACCTCAAGGCGGTCGACCTCAAGGGCCTGCAGGGGACCATCCCGAACCTCCAGATCAACAATTTCACCAACACGCCCAACAGCGCGGTCTTCACGATCCGCGGCATCGGCGTGGTCGAGCCGGACCCGTTCGCGGGCAACACCGTCTCGATCGTGCAGGACGGCGTTCCGCAATACTTCTCGATGGGCGCCCTGCTCGATCTGTTCGACGTCGACCGGATCGAGGTGCTGCGCGGCCCGCAGGGCACGCTGTTCGGGGCGAACACCACAGGCGGCGTCGTCAACGTGATGACGCGCCAGCCTACCGGCGAATTCGGCGTTCGCGGCGAGGTGACATATGGCAACTGGAACCGGATGGACATCAAGGCCGCCGTGGATGCGCCGCTCATCGACGGCATCCTGGCGGGCAAGATTTCCGCGATGCACACGCAGCGCGACGGCTTCTACACCAACATCGTCGATGGCTCGGACATGGGGCACCGCAACGTCACCGTGCTGCGTGCATACTTGCGCTACACGCCCACCGGCGACGTCGACGTGACGCTCAGCGGCGAGTATGGGCGCGCGCGCAACGGGTCGCCAATCATTGTCAACGGCTCGACCGGGCCGGGCTATGCCATCTTCGTTCCCGCCGGGACGATGACGACCAACCAGGTCCTGCCGATGTACGCATCTCCCTGCGCATCGGATACCAAGCCGTGCAAGGCGCCCGTTAAGTACTATAGCGCGCGGGACTTTGGCCCGGACCTCAGCAACATGGACAATTACCGCGCCACGCTGACCGGCAACATCAGCAACACGCCGCTGGGCGATATCACCGCGATCACCGGCTACAAGAGCTTCCACCTTGAGGAGTTCACGGACAACGACGCCGTCGTGGGACTCGGCATCGATACCTTCCGGGGCACGCGGGGCTGGCAGTTCAGCCAGGAGCTGCGCACGGCGGCCGATCTCTCGGCCGCAATCAAGCTCCAGGCGGGCGGCTTCTACATGAAGACGCACTACGACCACTTCAACAGCGTCCGGCTCGAAGCCTTCGCGCCGGGGCTGCGCCAGAACCTGCCGCAGGATCAGGACAATTGGTCGGGCTCCCTGTTCGCGCAGACTTATGTGGACCTGACCAACCGGCTGCGCGTGCAGGCTGGCATCCGCTACACCCACGAGACGACCGAAATGGTCGCCGGCACGGACAACTACTTCAACCCCAACGGCATCGGTCTTTACTGCACGCACGAAGGCAGCTGCGGCGACGTCCTGCTCGGCGGCTTCCGCGCGCGCGGCAAGCGTTCGTGGGATAACATCGGCTGGAAGTTGGGCGTCGATTACAACGCCGCGCCCGACACACTGCTCTACGCCTCGTGGGCGCGTGGGTTCAAATCGGGCGGCTTCGTGGGCCGTCTGGGCCAGGCGTCGGACCTCGGCCCGTTCAACCCAGAAAAGGTCGATACGTTCGAAGCGGGCGTAAAGACCGACCTGTTCGATCGCCGTCTGCGGTTCAATCTGGCGGCCTTTTATACCAACTACCGCGACATGCAGGTGGCGCAGAACTACATCCTGCCCGATGGCAGGACGATTGGCACTTCGATCTTCAACGCCGCCAAGGCCGAGATCAAGGGCTTCGAACTGGAAGCGACCGCCCTGCCGGTCGATGGTCTCACCCTCACCGGCTCGCTCGCCTACCTCGACGCCAAGTACAAGTCGTTCGACTTCCTCGATCCCGCCGGCGCGATCGTTGATCTCAGCGGGCGACCGCTGCAAAACTCGCCCAAGTGGTCCGCGTCGGCCGGGGCAACGTACGAGACCGCCGTCGCCGGGGGCAAAGCGCGCGCCAACGTGCTGTACACCTACACCGACACCAAGCTGCTGCAGGGCCTGCAGGGGCAGCCACTCGTCCAGATCCAACCTACGCACTTCGCCAACGCGACACTGGGCTGGTCGCCCGACAACGGCGGCTGGATGCTGGAGCTGTGGGTGCGCAATCTGGCCAACAACCACTACATCGAGGCGGTCACGAACAACGTCGGACTGTTCAACCAGGTCTCGTACACCGCGCCGCGCGAATACGGCGTGACGTTCAAGTTCGACCTGTGATGCACCGGGCGATAAAGAAGGGCCTAACATGACGGTGTCCGCGCAATGGGACAACGTCATCGTCGGCGCCGGCTCGGCGGTTTCCGTGCGCCTGAACCGCAATCCCGCCGACCGGGTGCTTCTCGTGGAGGCCGGCGGCAAGAACGCGTCGCTGCTTTTCGACATGCCCACGGGCATCGCCAAGCTGGTCGACAGCCCCGACCATATCTGGGCCTACCGGATGCCCGACCGCCGCTACCCGGAAAGCCCAATGCCCGGAGCGTGGATTCGGGGCCGCGGCCTCGGCGGGTCGTCGGCGATCAACGGCATGATCTGGACCCGGGGCGAAGCCCATGACTACGACGACTGGGCCGACATGGGCTGCACAGCTTGGAACGCCGTTAGCATGACCGAGGCGTATCGGGCGCCGGAGGGCCACGCGCTGGGCGGCAGCGATCTGCGGGGCGCGGGCGGTCCGGTGCGGATTACGCCGCGCGACATGCGCACTCCGCTGACTGACGCGATCATCGCCGCCGGCTGGGCGATCAGCTCGACCGAAACCGAAGACCTCGCCGCAACGCCCGGCAACCGGATCGGCTACTACAGCCATAACATCCGCAAGGGCCGTCACGAAAGCCGCAGGCGCGCGTTTGTTTCACAGGCGCGCAAGCGCGAGAATTTCAAGCACAAGTTGCACACGCTGGTCCGGCGGGTGATTATCGAGAACGGCCGGGTAACGGGCGTAAAGCTGCAGCAAGACGGCCGACCGCGCTGGGTGGGGCCAGTCTGTGGCGAGGTCATCGTGTGCTCTGGCACGATTGAAAGCCCGCTGCTTCTCGAGCGTTCTGACATCGGCGGCGGCGCCCGCCCCACGCCCGCTGGCATCGCGCCGCTGCTCGAGAGTTCGGCTGTGGGCGAGAAGATGCGCGATCACCCGTCCTACGCGATGCCCTACCAGATGACGAAGCTGGGCGGTATCAGCCAGCGCTACCACGATCTCGGTTTGGTTGGCTCGGTGCTGCGCTATTTCTTCAGCCGCAGCGGTGTGATGGTGAACGGTCCGTGGGAACTGGGCGCGTACTGCAACGTGGCGCACCCACATGGGCGGACTGACCTGCAGCTCTACCTTGGCAGCTACGCTTTCGCGCTTTTCGAAGACAACCACCCCGTTCCTCTGGGCAAGGTCGATAGCCATCCTGAGATTCCGGTCAACGGCCAGGTGTTGCAGCCGACAAGCGAGGGCAGCGTCCACGCCATATCCGCCTATCCGCAGGGCAGCCCGGTGATCCACGCCAACTGGCTCAATGCCGATCACGACCACAAGGCCGCGATCGCCAGCGTGCGTCACATGGGCCGCTTCATGGCGCGGCCCGCCCTGTCCGGCAAGACGGACGCCGAACTGCTCCACGGAGACCACGTCCAGAGCGAGAAAGCCAATCTGGAAAGCTTCTGCCCCCCGTCCACTGGCAGCCTTCACGGCACTAGCACCGGCACCTGCCACATGGCGGCGACGCGGTTTCCGTTGGCGAAGCGCAAGCTGAGGGTGCGCTGCGTCGATGGCCTGCGCATCGCCGACTGCTCGATCATGCCCGCGCTCCTATCGTTCAACACCAATGCGCCGGCCATGGCGGAGGACTGGCGGGCAGCCGACAGCGTGTTTGCACAAAGACTAAGCCTCACGCCTGACAAGGAGAGACGAGATGATTGATGGCATCGAATACCTGATCGAGAAGAACGCTCTGGAGGAGGTTGTCACGAACTACTGCGTGGCGGTTGACAAGCTCGACGACCTCGACTTCATGATGACCAACTTCACTGAGGACGCAGTGCTCGATCTCACCGGCCTGCAGCTGCCGCGCTTCGAAGGCCATGAGCAGATCCGCGGCTTCTACGCTCAAGTTTTCGCGGACATGTCGCATCACATGCACGTTCTGACCAACTTCCGCGTCGTGGCGCTGAACGGGAACGACGCTACGATCTACGCCTACATCAACGGCCTTGGTCGCTCTAAGTCCGGCATCGATGTGCAGGTCTACGTCTATTACGATCTCGACTTGCGCAAGGAGAACGGCGCCTGGCGTATCAGCCGGTTTTACGAGGCGCCGCAGATGCCGATGTCGGACTCCGTCACGCAGGTTCACAAGAAGAACTGAGGAAGCGGCGAAGCGCCCTGCCCGGTGATCCTGGCACGGCGCCTCGCAAAGGCCGGAAAAAACGGCCGATAGAGGAAGCCTGGAGACGATCGATGGCAGATGTTTCGGAAGTGAAGACCAGTCTGGGCGAACGCGACGGATTTGCGGAGCGGTTCTTCCGCGACGGCCTCCTGATCGTGGAGAACGCCTTCTCGGAAGCGGACATGGCCCTGATCGAGGCTGCCTGGCAGGGCAACTTCGACAACCCCAGCGCGCTCGCACAGCACCTTTATGCCGAGAGCGGCGGCACATTCATCCAGTCGGTCGAGGATTCGAGCGGCAAACCGGCCTTCGCCGCGATGTTCCGTGATACGCCCGTGATCGACATTGCCCGCGACGCGTTCGGCTCAGGCGGCGTATGGTACTTCCACGATCAGCTGTTCTTCAAGCAGGGCGCCGTCGACAAGCCGGTGCGCCGCACGCCCTGGCACCAGGACACGCCGTACCACCCGATCGACGGCAGCAAGTTCGTGGTGTTCTGGATTCCCCTGCAGGACATCGCCCCGGAATACGCACTCGAAGTGGTGCGCGGCTCGCACACCGAGACGCTCTACAATGGCTCGTACTTCGACCCGAGCGATGACACCCTGCCGGTCTACGACGAGAAGGAAATGCCGCGCCTTCCCGATGTTGAAGCCAATCGCGACGCCTGGGACATCGTGACCTGCGGAATGCGTCGCGGCGACCCTGCTGATCTTCCATCCCAGCTGCCTGCACGGCGGCGGCTACACCGCGGCTGGCGCTACCCGCCGCAGCCTGTCGCTGCGGATGCTGGGCGACGACATCGTCCATGTCGCCCGCCCCGCCCCCGCCGCCGAATCGCCCACCGCGAACAACATCGGCGACGACGAGGAAGAACTGGTCGCCCGCATCAAGAAGTTACCGCTGGGAACCCCGGTAAGCGAGTTTGGGCTGACGCAGCTCGCCTAATACAAGATTCGGGCGAAGCTCTTAAAATAAGCCCTGGAGAGGGCCCGACAAGAAGGATATTTGGACTCCAGCAGTTTTAGAGGAGGGCACTTGTGATACAGCAACTCTGCATTCTGTATCGCAACCCCTTTTCAATAATCGGGCTTTCCCTTCAATTTCGAGTACATTATGATCTTGTCGCGTCTGCTGGGGCCGCACTATTTGCTCTTAGACAACCGGACCCGGCAGCTAAGTGTGCGTCCTATTAGGGTCCTCTGCTGAACGCCAATCGCCGGGTCTTTGGACAGAACCGTCATTTCGCGGTAACCTTACCGAATGGCTGATTATGCCATAACCTGCCGATGGTAGCTTGAGACGGAATCGGCGGGACGAATGTGCGGGCCTAGGTTAGCGATCTGCGCCTTGGGCTGGTCGAGATCAGCGGAAACGGGCCAGTCCGCTCGCGGCAGGCAGTCGTCGGAATCAGACTTGGCGAAGTGTTCATACCTCACTGCTGTGCGTGAGGATAATCAGGCCGCTTATAAGCCTTGCAGCATCATCGCTCACCCGACAGCGCCAAAGAGGCACCGCTCCATTATCTAGAACGAGCAGGAGAGTTGGCGGACGCGCCGCGATAAGCTAAGTCATCCCAAATAGTGTGAGAGAGGACCAAATGCTGGACAGAAGAACCGCATTGGCGGGAATTGCCACCGCCGCGATGGTTGCTGGCATTGATACGCCTGCAAAGGCGCAGAGCGCAGTACCTCCTCGCGCTGACGAGTTGTTACTGGCCACTCCTGCCTTTCGGATTGCCGTGGATCGCAGCACCGGGGCGCTTGGGTCCATCGTTCATCCGGACGATCCAGCCGGCATGAGCTGGATTGGCGGTTCGCACAACGCACCGTGGCAGCCTATCGGTTCCTCGTGGGGCCTCGGCTTTGCCGATCTCGGCACCGATCGCCTTCATCGCGGACGCTGGGGGGAGCCGGTCGCGATCGGTGAGGATGGCGCCGGCGGGATCGTTGTCTCCTACCGGGTTGGCGCGCTGGAGGTGGAGGTATCGCGCAGGCTGATGGGTGAAGTGTTCCAGGAGCTCTACACCTTCCGCAACATCGGCGAGGTTCCCATCCCGATGCGCGAACGCGGAACGGCCTCGTTGGCGATCTATACCCCGTGCAATGATCACTACACCAACGCGGCGGACGTACTGGAGAACCGCGCCCATGCTCATATCTGGGCTGGTGGCTCATCCTCGTGGATCGCGATGTTGCGGATGGGCGGGCGCGGACCACACTTGGGCCTGGTGGTGACGGCCGGTGCGCTGGTTGGCTACAGCATCGAAGATCGTGATCAGACCACCTTGTCCAACACGCGCGGCACGATCTTGGTTCATCCGGCGATCGATGCGCTTGCGCCGGGCCAGAGCGCGTCTCTGGGGTGGACGATGTTCTGGCACACGGGTTGGGACGATTTCTTCGTCAAGGCGCTGCGCTATTCGTCGCAGATGATCCGGGTCAGTGCGTCTGACTGGACCAGCTTTCTTGGCGAGACCACGACCCTGACCTTCGAGGGCCAGCTCGGCACAGCGCCAACGCTGACGATCGGCAAGGACGCCGTTCCGCTCGGCCGAGGTGGCCAGAGCTGGACGGCAAAGCTGCCGGCCGGCGCAGTAGGCGAGCGAACTGCTATCTTGCGCTACGGCGATGGGTGCACCACCCGCGTGGTGCTAAACACGGTGCCGGCGCTGCGCTCTACCCTTGCCGCCCGGACCGACTTCATCGCCCGGCGGCAGCAATGGGAGAAGGAAGGCGATCCATGGGACGGCGGCTTCATCGTATTCGACAACGAAGCGGACGTACCCGCCCGTTGGGAAAAATCGAGTGATCGCAACATCGGGCGCGAGCGGGTCGGGATGGGTGTGCTGCTCGCTCGCTGGCTCGCTACGACGGACGCCCCGGATGTTACGGTCCGTGCATCGCTGGACCGCTACTATCAGTTCGTACGCACTCGTTTGCAGCGCGAAGACGGGTATGTGTTTGACGATGCCGATGAACCGCGCAAGCGCCTCTATAACTGGCCATGGGTAATGCAGTTGCACCTCGCCGTGGCCGCGCTGACCACAGATATCGAACCGCTCCGCCGCTTCACCAGAACGGTCGAAAGCTTTTATCGCGAAGGGGGTACGGACTTCTACCCGATCGGCCTGCCGGTTGCAGATGGCCTTCACGCGCTGCATGCTACGGGGATGCGGAACGAACATGCGCGCGTGCTGTCGCTTTTCGTGCAGCACGGCGAGCGGTTGCTCAGCCGGGGCACGTTCTATCCCGCATCCGAGGTGAATTACGAACAATCGATCGTGGCCCCCGCGGCGCTGATCCTGCTCGAACTGCACGCAGCCACCGGTGACAGTCGCTGGTTACAGGGTGCACAATCACACGTAGAGTTGCTTGACCTGTTCGAGGGCAAGCAGCCCGACCATCATCTGCACGGAATTTCCATCCGGCACTGGGACGGGTACTGGTTCGGCAAGGCGCGGATGTGGGGCGACACCCTCCCACATTACTGGAGCAGCCTCAACGCACTAGCATGGCAGCTGTTCGGCCGGGCGACAGGTAACCGCGAGTGGCAGAAGCGGGCACGCACAACAATTCGCAACAATCTTAGCCTGTTCCGGGAAGAAGGCCGCGCGTCTGCCGCCTTTATCTACCCTACCACAGTCAATGGGCGGCCGGGACATTTCGCAGACGCCTATGCCAACGATCAGGACTGGGCGCTGGTGCACGCCTTGCAGTTGGAGGACAGCCTGCGTTTTTCGAGTTGAATCGGCAATCGTTTGACGAGCAGCTAACCTATACATGTAGCTGCCCGTCGGATATCGTCACCTTGCGCCGGATGGATGATCGATGATGAAGCGCCAGGTGGCGTCCTCCTGCCGCTGCAGGCGCCGTTCCGACGAAGCCCCGTGATCGTCAACACCTCTCCCATTTAGCTCTACCTCGGCTAGGCCCACATGACGATGAGCGCGGCGAAAGTTTGAAAGTTACGGCGTGGTCAACGGTCAGAAAGACGCCAACCAGTGCCAGAACTCGAGCGTTGCAATAGTTACGCCGCTTACAACGCTCCAGACTGGTTGAGGCGAGATATCGCCCTCTTTACCGCTGCTGGAGGTTCTACCTTTCACGAACCGTCGACATTGGCCCACACCAACAGCCGCCATGCAATTTCGCCCTGGCCTGCATTGTGGTGGTGATGGTTCTCCGGAGGGAACGCGTTGCCTTTAGAAAACGCGATTTCCCTTCGACAACCGCAACACCGATAAATTCCCGTCGCTGGAGCAATGGTATTCGGCCTATGTGACGAGCGCCAGATAGCCTCTGAGCCTTCGCACGATCTTACCGAGGATCCGGTGAGGTACCACGCCATTCTTGCTCCTTTGCGGCCACTGCGGCCAACTCCATTGGAGGCCTAACGCCCGAAACCCAAAATCGTTAGCGACGAAGAAGCAAGCCCGAGGGCCTGGCATCGGATATCAGTCATGGACCGCCCCGCACGGGGCGAATGAACCGTCCTACCGATTTCCGAAGCGGTTGCATCCATTAGCAACTGCAGCACAACTGCACTGAGCTTCGACGTAGAGAGCATCTGCTGAAAAGCGGAGCGGCGATTGGAGCGTGGCCGCCGCAACCGGCGCAGTGGAACCCTGAAGCGCGCCGCCTGGGCTGCCGTTTCAATGGCGCTGACAACCAACAGATCGCGGCAAGCGGGCGACATTATCGTCCCGAACCGCAATCCCGGCGTTTGCAGGGCATGATCAGGCTGATCAAACCGGGACGCGGCCGAAAGCCTAAAACTCCTCGCTTGGGTCCTTCATCTCGATCTGAAATTGCCAACCTTCGAAAGCCATCAGCATCGTTCCGGCCTCTTGCCAGCTTATCCTACGGCCATCGATGACCAACATCGGAAGCGGGCAGGGCGATTCCGCGTCGAAATCTATCCTCCCTCGCAGCTTCTGATCCGCAACCGTCCATCGTCCATTCGTCTGGACCAGATATTGCTGGGAAAGACCGCGCTTGATGCGCTCGATAAGCTTGGCCATCAGCTCGAAGGGATCGGCCTGCCAGTTTCCGACTATCTGGAACTCGTAGCCTCCCGGTATTGCGTTCTCAACTTCGAAGGCTTTCAGTACAGTCCGGTCCCCGAGGTGGATTAACTGAAACGAAAACCTGTGTCTCCTTCCTTCAATGTCCGAGATTTCGAGAGGCTCGAAGCCGACGTGCTCGAAGCCGGTTTTTCCAAGCCGTGCCGCTTCTAAGCTGAAGCAGCGGCTGCACAAATCGATGTACCCCGTTTCCTGCGAGCCGAAGCTGACTGCGTCATAGCTTGCAATGAGAGAACCGCAAATGCCGCATTCAATCTGATCCATCGGTTACCCCTTTTGCATAGCCGGCCTGCCACCTCGCTATATCACAATGCCGTGGAATGTAGCAGCCGCTGGTCGTTTACTCTGCTGCGACAGTTCGCGCAGGAATTGCCGCTACGCTGCGGCTGAAATCGATCGACAGACGTTGAACAATCGGGCGCTGAGCGCGGTACTTTGGCCGACCGTAACAGCCACTGATGCATTGGTATTTGCCGATCAAATACCATGGCGGGGCGCGCAGCGGTCGCTGACGGGTGCAGCGCTTCGTCTGCTAACGGTTCCGCGCAAGCCCCCGCCAGTCGCTGCTAGCCAAAAGCCAACCAGAATGCCGTCGCTTGCGGGTAGAGAGCTGGGAAAGTTTGCGCGTTAGAGCCTCGCAGGCTTCGCATCCAGGCAATCTCTGCGCCTGGGCCGGCGTCGAAGTGAGCTGGTGGAGCAGCGGCTATGGCATGAGCGCTTCCGAGGCCGGCGAGTACAGCAGCCGATAAACTCGCGCGGAAACAGCCAGGCCCCGCTAAGCTGCGATTGGACGGCTCTAGCTCAGCAAAATCTAAGGGTAAACATTAGCGCTCTCTGTGGCAATTAGCGCAGTCTTATAGAGCGTAGGCCTGTGCAGACGCACAAGCATGAACGAAGCCGGCGCCTTCGAGGCGCCCGCTGGTTAAGTTCGAATCGATCGGCGTCCGTCCGGTTGGCGTCGGCGAGCCGTCCGAGGCGTTGCAACGCTTGTTCGATTTCTCGACGAGTGCAGAACGTGCGCAAACCCGCCTCGGGCAGCTAAAGCGCGGGGGTATTCGGCAGTGCCCGCCCTTGGCCTCCAGATAGACGAACGGTCTGTCTTGCAGCCAATTTAGCTCGAAAGCGTAATTAGGATAGGACTCAGCTAAGCGATTTGATTGGCAAAGGTGTTATGACCAAGATCCAGGATGGCTTTACAAGTTCGGCATTGACCGGCGTGTCAGGGCTCGATGACATTCTCGCTGGCGGCTTTACGCGCGGACGGCTTTTCCTCCTCGAGGGCAGCCCTGGAACGGGAAAAACCACAATAGCAACGCAGTTCCTGATGGAAGGCGCCGCGAGGGGCGAGCAATGCCTTTATGTGACTTTGTCAGAAACAGAGGACGAACTTCGGGCAAGCGCGCAATCCCATAGCTGGGATCTCGCCGGCGTGAAATTATTCGAGCTAGTGCCGCCCGAGAGCCTCCTTGATGAGGATCAACAGCAAAGCCTCCTCTATTCGTCCGATCTCGAATTGGGCGAAACAACTCGCCGGATTTTCGATGCATTTGAGCGCGCAAGACCGGAGAGGGTGGTTCTGGACAGCTTGTCTGAAATCAGGTTACTGGCGCAAAGCTCACTGCGTTACAGACGTCAGATCCTGGCATTGAAGCATTTTTTCTCGCGGCAAAATACCACCGTTCTGATGCTCGATGATCTTACTGCGGAAGCGGCGGATAAGACCGTTCACAGCATTGCGCACGGCGTAATTCGCCTCGAAGAATTGGCTCCCGCTTACGGGCCAGAGCGCCGTCGCCTCAGGGTTACAAAATACCGGGGCAGACGATACCGCGGCGGTTTCCACGACTTCAAGATCGAGACAGGGGGCGTGGCCGTGTATCCTCGGCTCGTTTCAGCAGAGCATAAAAACACTTTTTCCCGCAGCGTGTTAACGAGTAGCCTGGCGGAACTAGACGCACTGCTTGGCGGCGGCATCAATCGCGGATCGAGCGTGCTACTGCTTGGACCTGCCGGGACAGGCAAATCGCTTCTAGCCTTGATCTTCCTGGCAGCGGCCGTTTCTCGAGGCGAACGCGCCGCCATGTACGTATTTGATGAAGAGATCGGTTCGCTATGCAATCGAGCTCTGGAGCTTGGTATCGATGTGCAATCGATGATCGACGGCGGCAAACTCTTTCTCGAGCAGGTCGATGCGGCGGAACTTTCGCCCGGAGAATTTTCCCAAAGGGTGCGTGGTAGGGTCGAACAGAACGGCGTCACCGCGGTCGTGATAGACAGTCTCAACGGCTTCCAGGCGGCCATGCCCGAAGAGAACGCGCTGATCCTGCACATGCACGAGCTGCTGCAGTACCTCAACCGCCAAGGCGCTACGACTTTTTTGACAGTCGCCCAGCATGGTCTGGTTGGTGACATGCAAGCACCTGTCGACGTTACATATCTGGCCGATACAGTTATCCTGCTTCGCTACTTTGAGGCATCGGGCCGGGTCCGGCGTGCAATCTCTGTCATAAAGAAGCGGACGGGCTCTCATGAGGACACGATCCGCGAGTACAGGATCGGAGGAAAGGGGTTGAGACTGGGCAAGCCGCTTACCCGCTTCCAAGGTGTATTGCGCGGCGTCCCAACGCTTGCAGACGGCGCAGAGTCCTCTGCTCTTTTGGGGGATGAGCTCGGGTGATGGGCCATCGTTCCGAACGGGGGATCATTCTAGCTCCGCAAGGACGGGATGCTGCGGTAGCAGCGGGCTTATTCAGAGACGCCGGCCTGCAGTCGGCGGAAACGAAGTCGGTAAGCGAGCTTGTAGCAGAGCTTGAGAAGGGCGCCGGTTTCGCCCTGCTGACGGAAGAGGCCTTACGGACCGCGGACCTCAACTCGTTGGCAACGTGGCTGCGAACCCAGCCCGAATGGTCCGACTTCCCCTTCGTACTGCTCACGACGAAGGGTGGTGGTCTGGAGCGAAATCCCCTTGCGAGGCGGCTCCTGGAAGTCCTCGGGAACGTGACCTTCTTGGAGCGCCCGTTTCACCCCACGACACTCATAAGCCTTGCCCGCTCTGCCCTTCGCGGGCGGATGCGGCAATATGATGCCCGCGCCAGGCTGGAAGAACTCAACCGCGGCGCGGAGCGATATCGTTCGTTGTTCGAATCGATCGACGCCGGTTTCTGCATCATAGAGATGATCTTCGATGAGTGCGGCAAGCCTCGTGACTACCGGTTTATCGAAGCGAACCCTGCCTTTGAGAAGCAGACCGGGCTGGTCGGGGTCACTGGCAGGACCATTAGGGAAATGCTTCCCGATCATGAAGAGGAATGGTTCAACATTTTTGGCGCTGTCGCCACGAGTGGAGAACAGGTACGGTTCGAGCAACATGCCGAGGCGCTCGGTAATGTCTGGTACGAAGTCTATGCCTTCCGGGCCGGAGATCCCAAGAGCGCCCGCGTGGCTGTGTTGTTCAACAACATATCGGCTCGCCGGGAAATGGAAGAAGCGCTGCGTGCAAGCGAAGATACGCTGCGCAGGCTAAATGAAACATTGGAAAAGCGTGTCACACAGCGGACGCACGCCCTCGAACAAGCCCAGGAGGCGCTGCGGCAGTCCCAGAAGCTGGAGGCCATGGGCCAGCTCACAGGCGGTGTCGCTCATGACTTCAACAACTTGCTGACACCTATCGTCGGTAGCCTTGATCTTCTTTATCGCAGGGGACTCGGCAATGATCGTGAGCGCAGCCTGATCGAAGGCGCAATCAAGTCAGCCGACCGGGCCCGGACTCTGGTGCAGCGGCTTCTCGCGTTTGCAAGACGGCAGCCGCTTCAGGCAAGAGCCATTGATGTCGATACCCTTGTTCGCGACATGGAGAGTCTGATTTCCAGCACATGCGGCCCGCGGGTGAGGCTGAAGCTGCAAATATCCCAGAACGTTCCTCTAGCCCATGCGGATGCGAACCAGATTGAAATGGCGCTGTTGAACCTGGTGGTAAATGCAAGGGACGCGATGCCTGGTGGCGGGACCCTGACGATCAGCTTGTCGCATGACAGGGTTGGGGCGGGAGAGGTAAGCGGTCTGCAGGGGGGCAACTATGTCCGCCTTGGGGTCGCGGACACCGGTACCGGGATGGACGCCGACACCATCGCTAAAGCTATCGAGCCGTTCTTCACAACGAAGGGCGTGGGGCAGGGCACAGGTCTGGGCCTCTCGATGGTTCATGGTGTCGCGGCACAGCTTGGCGGTGGGTTGCGGATCGAAAGCACGCTCGGCAAGGGAACTTCTATTTGCCTGTGGCTGCCTGTCAGCGAAAGTGCGCTGGCCCCGGAACAGGCAACTGACGATCAAGCAGCTCCAGTCCACCGAGGCACTGTGCTTCTAGTAGACGATGAAGATCTCGTTCGCGCTAGCACGGCCGACATGCTGAGCGAGCTTGGCTACCGTGTATTGGAAGCGGACTCGGGGGAAGACGCCCTTCGCATCCTCGAAGAAGACGGCAATATCGACCTTCTGGTCACGGATCATTTAATGCCTGGTATTTCCGGAACTGATTTGGCTGAGCGCGTCCGCGCGTGGCTGCCGCAAGTGCGCGTACTTGTGGTTTCAGGATACGCAGAAGGTGCAGGTCTTTCGGCGAATGTGCCTCGTTTGACGAAACCTTTCAGACAAAGTGATCTCGCGTCTAGCCTGGCGAAGCTTTGATTAAATGAAGCAGGCATGCGAACGGCGTTTGCGGCGAAGGCGGTGCCATTGCCATGTTCGGTGTCGCCGGCCATCGCTCTGGCGCGTACCGCGCTGACAGCGCCGATTAAGGGGTACCCCTGGTATCTAAAGGGACTGCCGCGATGTTGAGGGCTGCCTGCGAAACCCGATGGTCTTTCGGCGGTTACAACGTCCAAAGTTGTCCGTCTCGGACAGCGCGAGGCAAGCTTCTTTACGGAGACGTACATTGCAGTTCCTGGTGGCTGAAAGCGAAACGCGCGATCAGCGTGAGGCGCGCCGCGAGCGCACGGGCAGGAGTTCTGGCGAGACGTTCGCTGAAACTCTTCGTCAGATTGCGGCGGGGGCGCAGATCACGAGGATCGCTCCGGCCGATAACGACGCCCAGCCACTTTCAGCCGAGCAGATCGCGGCATTTGACGCGGTCTTTATCACTGGCTCGCCCCTGCATGTCTACGAAGACAGCCCTGTAGTCTGCCGCCAGATCGCATTCGTGCGGGCCGTCTTCTCCTCAGGCACGCCGGCCTTTGGATCGTGTGCCGGCCTTCAGCTTGCGGTTGCTGCGGCCGGCGGGAGCATCAGGCCGATGCGGAAGCGGCTGGAAGCCGGCGTCGCGCGCCGGATCGTGCCGACGCTTCAAGGAGCGCAGCACCCACTTCTCGCAGGAAGGCCGCCGGTCTGGGATGCGGCAGCTATCCATAGTGATGAAGTCGAGGCGCTTCCCAAGGGCGCTATCCTGCTGGCTGGAAATGGGGCCACGCATGTGCAGGCTGCCGAGATCCGGTCCGGTCCCGGTGTATTCTGGGGCGTGCAATATCACCCCGAGCTTCGACCAGCCCATCGCCGAATTCCAGAACACCCAGTTCCGGCTTGCCGACATGGCCGCGCGCTAGACGAGGTCGCAACCGCACTGCGCGAACAAGCCGCGTCTCTCGTGGCCAAAGGCATTGCCCGCAATAAAGCGGCCGTGGAGCGCCACGCCTGTTTGCTGGAAGCGCTTCACATGGACGCCGACGATCGTTCTGCGCGCTGGGAGCTCGGCGTCGACGGAGAGTTTGCCCTTGAAGAGTGTCGTCGCCGCGAATTGACGAACTTCATTGCCAATATATCCCGTTTGCGGGGAAGCCCTGTATTCGATTGCGGTAACGGGGCGCCGGCTCGCGATTTCACAATGCTCGTGTAATCACCGATTTATCATTGCCGCTTGTCTTCGTTCCGTGGAGTGGCTCATCTGTCGGACCGTGACCTCGGCGCAGATTTGCTCAAACCGGGCGGGCGAACAGGCTGCGGTATCCAGGGGGTCACAGCCGCTGCAGACGCAGATGGACCATTATGCTCTGGATTGCATCCTTTCAAGGAACGAGCGAAAAGCTCTATCACCTCGTGTCGGATAAAGGCCTTCTTGGCACCAAGAGAGCTTTGGACCGTTGAATATCCGTTGCATGATAGGAGAGGTCCTCGTGGGTTCAACTTTGAGGTTCGTGCTCGCCCTGCCATTTCTCAGCGCAGCAGTGCTTCTATCGGTCCCCTGTTGCCTGTGCATGTATGCGGCCGAGTTTATCATGAAAGAGCAATAAAGGTCAGCACGTCCCTGTGTCTGCGTCGCTTGCAGTTTTGAACAATGGTTGGCTACTCGGCCTGTCAGCGGAGCAGACCTCCATCTGGCCGCTTGCCGAGGAGGGGCAGGAGCTCGGAGGCTGCGCTGAGCGTGGACTTTGATCTTCTACTCTTTGCCGAAAGTGTGACCGGGTGGTTGTCAGTCAGCACGCTTGTCCGCATCTGCGTCCAAGCCGGCTCCTTGCAAAGCGCTCGCAATCATCGCAGCGAGTGTCTCTTCGGCGCGAGTACGGATAGCGAGTTCCTTGGACTCAAGATCATGACGTACCCATTGAGGGGCGCGTTCCAGAATCTGCAGAATTGTCGAGGAGAGATCGGTTACCATTTTCGGGCCTATGGCCCAAGGCCTGTCGCCTGTCCAGACACTCATAGGTATCGGAGCGACATGTAATCATGGCCGTAACGAGCCCATCGGTTGAGACCGTGCTGGGCCGCGACCGATCTGAAGCACGCTCCGTGCGAACTGGATCATTCCGGCGCGCCATAAACAACGACACAATTTCGTCCGGACCGCTTCGCAGAATACAGGGCTTCGTCGGCCTGAGCAACCAGCTCTGCAAGAAAGCGCTTCGGCGGTGCCTCGCCCCTTTTACCGGAGGCAATCCCGACACTGACTGTCACCGGAATTGACAATCCGCCGCTTGCGAACCGCGCCGAGGCGATGCTTTCCCGCATCCGCTCGGCAATGGCAGCGAGTTCGTCAGAGCGCGGTGTCGCGAGAATGGCGACAAACTCCTCGCCGCCGAACCTCGCAAAGAGATCCCGATCGCGCAAAGCGTTGCGGCACCGCACCGCGACCTGCCTCAAAACCTCGTCACCGACGGAGTGGCCGTATGTATCATTGATCGCTTTGAAGTGATCCACATCGATCATGAGAGCCGAGAACAATCTGTCTCGCGATCCAGGCGCCTCGAGGATCCGATGAACCTCGTTTTCCAGATGCCGGCGATTGGGGACGCTTGTCAGTGGGTCCGTATCGGCAAGTCGTCTAAGTTTCTCGGCCATGCGCAGCTCAGCCGTCACATCGGTGAAAAGCCAGATGCGTCCCTGTTCGCCATCACCGCGAACAGGGTGCGTGTCGACTTCATATGTCCGGTCGCCAAGAACCCAATGGGTAGTGAGGGCATAATCCACGTCTCTCATCCGCGTTGAATACATTTCGGCAAGAGCGTCGCGGTTGCTGCAGCGTTCGCGGAGCTTTCGCATGGGAAAGACCAGGCTACTTGCCTGATGGCTACCGGCGCGGATCCCCAGTAACTGCGCGGCGCGTTCGTTGACCATCGCGCCGTGTCCATCGCCATCAAAAACGACAATTCCGGCAGGCACACTTTCGAGCAGGTCGTTGAATTGGTCGCGAATGAGGGTCTGGCGAGCGGCTTGCCGCCGCTGCGTCAGGGCGGAGGCCACGCTGCCGGCAAGCAGAGGGACATGTCTGACGAGCGAAGGCGGGCTCACGGCACTTGTCCACAGCAGCAGCAGGCCGCTGTTAGGAGCATGATCGAGCCGCGCGGGAACGAACAGGATATGGGCGGGAAGTTCCGGCAAGGCATGTATCAGCGCTGTGGGCAAACGGAAGCAGGACGCAGCGGCCGGGACAGGACTCCAGGCTCGGTCGAACAATCGGCTGTGCCGAAGGTTGAAGGGGGGCAGCGGCATGACCGGCGACACGGCAACAGAGTTTGCCTGAAACCCGGCGTCCACCTCCAGCGCGATGACGAGGTCGGCTTCGCAAACAGCACGGGCAAAGCCACATAATTCGTAAAGCGCTTCGCTGATACTCGCGCTCATGAAAGTTCAGCCTGGAGATGCTTTTCCAAAATCCGAAGAACAGCTTGAGGGGCGGTCATGTGAGGCAAGTGACCAGAGGCATCAATAATGTCGAGTGTAGCATTCTTGATCTGGGCGGAGAGCCACTCACCCACCGCAGGGGGTACGGCGACGTCGTTCGCCGTTTGAATGAGATGCACCGGCACAGCGACGCGGGTGGCGGCGCTCCGCATGTCCGAGGTGAAGATGGTTCGCGATGTATGAAGGGCGATGTCCGGTCGCATCTGGAATAGCGTGCGAGAGAATTCCGAAATCGTTTTCTCATCCTGACCGCCAACCACGATGGGAGCAAACCCGGCTACCCAGGCCTGATAATTGGCTGCCATTTCGTCGAAGAGGCCGTTCAGATCTGCCTGATCGAAACCGCCGAAATATCCCGGTTCATTGATATAACGCGGCGATGCGCCGATCATGAACATGCGGGAGAACAGGTCAGGGCGGCCAATCGAGGCGGCTGCGCCGATCATGGCGCTCATCGAGTGGCCCACATATATGCATTCGGTGATGCCCTCACCATCCAGCAGCTCGATTAGCCCGTCTGCGTATCCGTAGATATTGCCATAACGTTCGAAGTCGTAAGTGAGCTCGCCTTGCGGACCGCAGCCTGGAAGGTCGAAAGAGAAAACCTGAAATCGTTCGTCGAGCCAGGGCCGCAGGTCCGACCACGCGTCCTGGTCGGTGCCGAAGCCATGAGACAGAACAACCTTAGGTATTCCGCGTCCGGTGATGCGTCCATGCAAGCTTTTGAAATCCATAACGCTTATCACCCAAATCAAGGCTTTCGCCGTTTCCCGGGTAAATAATATGTGTCAAACAACACGCAACTAAGGGAATGGAAGGCGAAGGCGATTTAGGACGGAACGATGCGGCCGCGCGGTGGGATGCAAAGGAAAGAGCCTGCTGACATCATAGATGGAGGATTCCGGAATCGAGGCGATGCGGCGCCTTCTGAAGGTGGGGGTTCGCCGCTACTCGAGCGCCGCGGCCGGAGATAACACTCTCCAAGGCTAAATATGGCAGTCCATCCAGTCTGATGTGTGACAAGCAGGCAGCGCACATCTTGACCTGAATGAGAGGTATTTGCCAACGGCTGTCATTGAGGCGGGCCATGAAAACGTGCTGGCGCTTCGCTGCGGTGACACGATCTTCCCGCACCCTTGAAGTCGGCTCGGCAAACGTAGCATCGCCGCAAGGTCGATTTCCCACGACGCCGCCAATCCAAAAATCCTTCGAATCCCCTTGATCCTTGGAAATGAGCAACATACCTTTTCCAGGACAGGCTATAGCGATCGTGGCACGATCGCCCTTTATGTTTTGCATTTGGAGGTTTTGCTATGCATTTCCGCCCCTTGCACGACCCTATACGCGCGCCCAGCTTTCCAGGCGATAAAAGGGCCTCCGCCTGTAATCCATTTCGACTGAGACAATTTCGGCCGCCGCGCGCATGGTTATACGGGCTTATCAGCGTGCATAGACGTTTCGGCAGGAGCGCAAATGTCATACGGATGACTTGCCTGCCGCCGCCACGTGAGGCGCTTCGAGCCAGCCTACCGCTGATCCGGACTGCCCCCAAGCACCTCACCCGGCGCGCAATGCAGGCGGCAGGGCGAAGCAGCACCTCATCCGAAAGTCGCGGGGCGCCGGTCACGCGCCGGGTGGGCGCACACCTGTCCTTATTGAGCCAGCCGAAGCTCGCTAGGGTTGAACCTAAATCGGCGACAAGTACTGCAGCGGACAAGTGGCTGCGATGCGGCGGTTCGGCATTTTCAGTTTTGCTTGAGCCGTCCGCCGCCACCACGAGGTTCCTCGCAACAAATGGCAATCCAGGTGTTCAATGCCAGACAGGGCCGCGGCGAAACGACCAGTGTTGCAAGCCGCACATGCCTTACCTTCACGTTCCTTTCAGATCATCTTCAGGCAGGGCGGCTGCAACAAATCTGCGCAGTCTCAGAATGACGTACTCCGCTTCAGGTGGAGATCAAGGATGACACGGATCGATCCTCAAGATCCAACCTTATATTCCCTTTCCGGGGCCGAACTGGCGCGATTATCGCGCGGGGTTGCACTGGGTCTGCTCAAATCTCCCAAATCGATAGAGCATCGATCGCAGGCGACCATTTTGGTAAGGTTTCAGTCTTGTAGCGAGGCTGAGCGGGCAAGGACATGTATCGCCTAGCCGTCCGGCGCGGGGCGAGCCATCCTTTTGCAGATCGTTCCGGGCCGAGGGGCTACGCTCTGGATGGGACAGGAGACGCTGAACAGCCCATTTTCTCTGTTGTCGCCGCCTCGCGCGCCGTCCTCAGGGCGCGCACCGCCTCTTCGTATCGGTGGCCGAAGCAAAGGCGTTCCRCATGTGAGACCCGATCCCCGTTTCCAAACTGAAACAGCTGAGCATCGAGCGATCACTTACAGCTGACAAAGATGCCCAAACGCGGCGAAACGCTCTTAATTCGCCTTAGCGGATATTGAAGATGCCGGATGGCACACCATCTCACGACCGCGAGAAAAAAGGCCAAGGACGCTGACAGGAAATTGAGCTATTCGAAGGGCGTGCGCAGATACGCACAGACTTGGAACCGAAACGGCGGCGTGCGTTCATAGGCGAAGAAGCGGTGCACGAAACCGGAGAGATAAAGATGCGGCGGGATAATGCTAGGTGGTGATGTGAAGCAGGAAAGGGTTAAGCGTTCCAGTCGCTGGGATATGAAGCCTGCTATATTGATTGTCGACGACGCCCCGTTCGTTGCTCTCGATTTGGAAGACGCCGCAGTGGCTGCCGGTTTCCGAGTCATTGGCCCGTGCGGATCTGTTTCGGCAACCCTAGGGGAAGTCAATCGCTGGACGCCTGCTTGCGCCATTCTGGATGTGCAACTTGCCGACGGCCCGGTCTTCCCTGTCGCGGATTTTCTACAAGACGCGGGGGTTCCTCTCATATTTCACTCCGGCACTTCGGCCGGCGACGAGCTGCTGGCCCGCTATCCCGGCGCGCGGTTTTGCGCCAAACCCAGTCAGCCCGCGGATTTGATGAATTTCGTGCGACAAGCTGTCGGTTTATGACCGGGCGGCAAGTCTCGTAGCTCTGGGAGCAACGGCGCGCTCGTGGTTCGGCGCTCCCTCATAACGAGCAGGCGACCGGCGGCTTGGCCGTTTGTTCTTGGCTACAAGTACCTACCCCAACGTCGTGCGTGAGCCTGAGGCGCCATGCGGCTCGCCTGTTAATAGGCACACGCCTTGCTACGGTTCGCCCCTTACCGGCGTACGGCACGGCGTGGTCATGGTCTCAGGCTCAAAAAACCTATCGAAAAGACTGGAGACCGATGCCCCGCCAAACCAGGGGAGGGACGCTCGTGTAACCAAAAAATAGTGCAAGTCTTGCAGGCCCCTTGCCACAGCCCGGCGGGGCATCCTGAACTGACTGTCCGTGATCAATGCGCCTTTTTTCCGTATTTCTGCAGCGCCCTCAGCGCCGCTATCATTTTCTTGCGCGCCGGCCCCGCATCGAGGAATTGCAAACCGTAGTTCTCCATCCAAGCTTATCGAGTTGCGCCTTCAGGTGACCAAACCAGTCACGGCTCAAGGCCTTCGCTTTGGGTCAGGCTATTTTCGAGCCAACCTTCCGTTTCCGGTGATGCAGCAAGCAGTGATGCTCGAAGGCGGGCCGCGGTGCCAGCCGCGGCGATGCAGCAACGAACGCCCGTTGCCCTGCTCGGGCTAAGGCTGATTGCGATTTTAATGCGCGTTGGCGAGCAATGCGCGCCGCCCACGCACCGGGCGATCTGATAGAAGGGGCGACTACGTGCGGGGTGCGGATATATTTTCAGCAGTAGGCATAATCGAAAGGCCGCCCCTTCAGGACGGCCTTTCCATTGCCAGCCCGCTACGGCCCTTAGAGTTGGGAAGCCCCATCGGCGGGGATCGTGCTCATTAGGTGTGCCGTCAGCGGCGTGAGACAATGAGACATTCGATCACCTCCTTTCAGTTGTTGAACATAGACTGGCATATGGCGCCGGAGCCCTTGTTTACAAGACTTGATGCGGAGAATGGCGACGAGAGCGTACAGATCTGGTTTCGGGAACGTCAACGCATCTTGGTATAACAGGTTGACGAAGGATGTTATCACCTTTCGATCGACCTGTCCGGAGTTCCGCCGCAACGATAATCAATGCTAAAAAGCAGTCGTTCGTGCGACCGCACCGGCCCTTTCGGATCGACCTGACTTTGTTTTATAGTGACTCCCATTGCACGGCGGTGGAAAGTTCGGTGATAGCGGGGTCGGTGGCGCCGGCCGTCAATCGGGTCTAAAGTAAGCCAAGCAAAAGCGATTTTGTCCCGTTTGGCAAAGAGCGCAATATCAGCCGGATCAAAGGCTGTTTCCCGTCTTGAACTGCGGACAGGCTATCATGGCAGCTTCAGATATGAGTAACCCCGGCGCTGTCAGGCGAACGTAGGGTTGCAGCCGAAGCTTGCGGGGCACCTTTGGGTAATGCGGCGTGTCTGATCTGGCGACACGTTCCGAGCACAAATTCAGCGCAGCCAGGCATGATCCTGATGTTTGACGCAAGCTGGCGACCTAGAGGGYCGCGCCGCCTGCGCGGGGGGGGGCAAGCGGACTAACTCGCAGCTTAAGACTGGCGTGGGCAAATTGAGGCGATATCTATTGCCACTGCGGGCGGGCTGGCGCGGTCGCCCTGCGCAGCTGCAATTGACTTCCCCTTCTCGGAGATGATCATCTTCATACAGTAGCGCCCTTGGCTGGGCGCGCTCTTGTTGCACAGAGATCAGAGGGCGGATCATACCGATCGGCAGGAGCAGGTCACTGCCGGAAGGGCGCTTTCTTACACTCCGCGCTTCTCGTCATTGTCGTGGCTTTCCAGGTGTAGATCCTAAAAGGCATGTCGGCAGGCAAGCGCGACCGCGTCGCCACCTTCTCGATGGCATCTGCCGTGCTCGATATGACCGAGTAGTCGCGCCATCTTCCCTCGGGAACGATGATCACGCCGCTTCTGGTGCACCTTATGTAAAGTTCGATAGAGTTTGGTTCACTGATCATCAAAACGCCGGTTCTCGTATCCCTTGCGAATTCCTCGTGCGATAAGTCCCACTGGATCGTGCGGTTCAACATCAGGTCGAGCCGTCCCAGGAAATACAAGGTCCGCATGTCATCGACGCCGACAATCTTGTCGTAACCCGAGACAGCGCCTCGAAGCGCTGGAAGCCAGGGGCCCCAGTCAAAATTTCGGCTACGCTTCATCTTCTCGGGTGAAACTATATCGCCCGAGCGCACGAAGGTCGCTATCCTGCCGGGGTTACTGCGAAAATTGTAAGCACTGCCTAGCACCGCAAGCGCCAGGATCGCGGTAAGCAACGGCGCGCGCCAAGCCGGCCAATCCCGCCGCGACGCTTGTTGCCGAACTATATCGAAGACCCAGCCAGCCGCTAGCGCCCAAAGGGCAAGGAAAAACGGGAAGGCCGAGAACACGTAGCGCTCTGCCTTCTGGGGAGCGACAGAGGCGATCAAGAGCGGAACGACGAACAAAACCGAGAGAAAAAGCGCTTTACGCTTGTCAAAAAACCAAGCGCAGATAAGACCAAGAGGAAAGAGGTATGCTAGCAACCCATAAGACCGCATGAACTGCACATAGTACAGATAATTGAACTGCGATTGCCGGGACCAGGGCGCTGCGTTCCAGAACCGCGCATACAGCGATACGAGCAATTTCGGTAGCGGCGACAAAGCCAGGGCTGCGACTAAGATCGCCAGCAGAACTGCTAACAAAGCGGCCATCTTTCGGTTGTCGATACGTATTGGTTTTCCAACAAAGAGCAGGCGATCGAGTACAGCCCACGCAGCCAGAGCCGCTATGCAAATGAGGGTGAGTATTTGCAGCTCCAGGGCGAGGGCAAAAGCGCTCACAACAGCCATAACGAGCATAGCGGCACGTGCCGGCGAATGCTTCTTCGTGACAAGAGTATAGGTCCCCACAGCGCCCAGCCAAACCATCAAGCCATGCAAAGTGTAGAAACGGGCGAAACCAGATAGCTGGATGCCGAAATAATCGAATGCCAGTAGGGTTGCCGCAGCCAAAGCAGCAAACCGGCTGGACCGCTGCAACCATAGTGCCACCGCRGCGACCAGTAGAGTGCCTGAAAGGATGGCTGGGAGTCGCAGCGCAAGCAATCCATCTCCAAAGGCCAGCATCGAAAGAGCGGTAAGGGCGGTATAAGGCGCAGCGCGGACATACTCACCGTTACCGATCGCGAAGGTCCCGCTCTGTCCGAAAGAAAGGCCCGCGAAGTAATGGTAAAATTCGTCGTGCAAGATAACACGTGTCATCCCGCTGCACACGCGAATGGCGAAAGCGGCGAGAACGAGCGTTATCAGGACGACGGTGTAGATTCTGCCGGAAAATTCCCGGTCTTTCGCGAAGGGGGGCGGCTCGTCAGGGCGGCTTTGAGTTTCGGTTTGGCCGTCAATGACAGTTTGCCGCACGGCTTCGCCTTTTGATCACTGAACAAGATGCCTCACTCATCCTTCGAAGAGGGATCATGTCAATGATCTCGTAAGGTCATGTTATGCCTCATCGGCATTAGGCTGCTTCATATGAGTGGTTGAGGTCACTTAAGAGGTACAATAGATGTACTGGTGCAACTCTTTTTCGCAATGCGCTCTTCGGATTCGTATGTTGCTGGAATTTATGTGTTAGTTTACGGCTGGTTTCTTCTGCAAGCTACTGGATGTGGTAATGCATCAAGAGGTAAGGTGCCCTACTATACGCTCTAGTTCGGGCTGGAGTTGTCTGGCAGTGGATGCTCACGCCCATCTCTATGACGGGGTGTCTTCTCTGGAAATCGCTGCAGGAAATATTGTAAAGAACTGCCCCGAGGCACAGATCGGTGTACTGCTGCTTGCTGAACGAATGGATGAGCAGCTCTTCTTGAAATGGCGCAGCGATCCTCCGCGCGGCCTGCACGAGACATCGGAACCGATTGCGCTCTACTATGACGCGGGCGCGCTACCCATGCTCATAATAGCGGGACGCCAGATCGTGACGGCAGAGAGCATCGAATTGCTCTTGCTTGGCACTTTGGATTTCCCTCGCGATAATGACAGTCTGGCAAAAACCCTCGCCGCGCGATCCGGTGGCGGACTTGCAGTCCTGCCATGGGGCTTTGGCAAGTGGATAGGGCAGCGCGGCGCCTCAGTCGCATCTGCTTTAAAAAGCCGTGCTGACCTTTTTGCAGGCGACATCCAAGCGCGACCGTCCTTGTTGCCATCACCGACGCTGCGGCGTGCCGGCCTTTCCGGTCGCCCGGTCCTTGCCGGGACTGATAGCTTGCCGATGGCCGGCGATAATCACCGCATCGGCGGCTTCGGGCAAGTGGTGTGTTCGGCTATAGATCCGCAGAGACCTGCAGCCTCTCTTCTTCAGGCTCTGCAAAACCCTGGTCACCGGACATATGGGCGCAGGGCATCACTCGCGATGGCCATGCGCCAGCAGCTCGCGTGGCACCGCAGCCGAAGACGCGCGGCATGAGAATTCTGTTTCTCGCTCCCCAGCCATTTTTCGTCGAGCGAGGAACTCCGATCGCCGTGAGGCTGGCGGTGGAGGCTCTGTGCCGGGCAGGGCACAAGGTAGATCTGCTTGTCTTCCACGGGGGTGAGGACATCGCTGTCTCCGGCCTGACGATATATCGAGCCGCCAGACCTCCGATGGTCACTTGCGTGCCGATCGGTCTTTCTGCGCCGAAGCTCGCTTGCGATGCGTTCCTTGTAGCGGCGGCAATTGGACACTTGATCAAGCGACGGTACGACATCGTTCATGCCGGCGAAGAAGCTGTTTTTCCGGCATTATTTCTCAAAATGCTGCGCCGCTTCAAGCTGGTTTACGATATGGATTCCTTGCTGAGCGATCAAATTGCCGAAAAGTGGCCGCGCATGGGTGTTTTCCGTCCGCTGCTCGCCCGCTTGGAGCGGTGGCCAATGCGCCGCGCGGACTTGATCTTGCCGGTCTGTGCGGCAATCGCGGAGCGCGTGGCCACGCAAGCCCCTGGTCAGACTATTCATGTGCTTCCCGACGCACCGCCGCCAGTGCCTGCCGCCGGCGAGTCGGCCCAAGTAATGAACTTGCGCGCCTTGGTGGGGGGCCTTCGGCCGATCGCCCTGTATGTTGGCAATTTAGAGCGTTACCAAGGCGTCGATCTGCTACTGGCTGCGATGCAACATGTCCCCGAGCAATGCTGTTCGCTCGTCATTGTGGGCGGCTCGGACCGCGACGTGGCGGCGGCGGCGGGAGCGGTCCGCCGCCTCGCTATCGCAGACCGTGTCCACCTTGCAGGCGCCGCGCCGCTGACCCATCTACCGCAACTGCTGGAACAGGCGGATATTCTTTGTTCGCCGCGCATTAGCGGCGTGAACACCCCCATGAAACTCTATGCCTATATGCAGGCAGGCCGCGCGATCATGGCAACGGCCATTCGTTCGCACACACAAGTGCTATCCGATACGGAAGCGTGCCTCGTTGATCCCGATGACCGTGCCATGGCAGCCGGGCTCGTAAGACTGGCGAGCGACGCTTCCCTCAGGACGAGACTGGGCGAGGCCGCCCGGCGTACCGCGAAAAACTACAGTCTTCCAGCTTATGAGAAGCGACTTCGTGAAGCCTATGCGACGCTGGGCCCTCCCAAACGGGGAAGGGGTCGTTTTCTTCTCGCCGCTTCAGGAGCCGGCAAATGAACACGATGTGTCCCGGCAACAGACTAAGCTTGCCGACCGAACCCGATTTTTCCGTTGTCGTGCCGCTTTACAACGAAGAGGACAACGTCGCTCTGCTGTACCAAGCTGTTTCGCGAGCGTTGGTGCAAGAACCGCGGTCCTACGAGCTCATATTGGTTGATGACGGCAGCCGCGATGGCACGCTTGAACGTGCAGCTGCCCTGGTCAAGGACGATGAACGCGTTCGCGTTATCGAGTTCGCGCGAAACTATGGACAGACCGCGGCAATGGCTGCAGGCATCCATAACGCCCGGGGCCGGATCATCGTGACCATGGATGGCGACCTGCAAAACGATCCGCGCGACATCCCGGCTATGCTGAACTTGCTGGAGAAAGGCCATGACATGGTGGCTGGATGGCGGCGCAAGCGGCAGGATGAGGGTAAGCGGATGCTCGTCTCGAAAGTGGCGAACCGCATCATCAATGGGCTGCTCGGCGTAACCGTCCGTGACAGCGGTTGCTCGCTGAAGTGTTACCGTCGTGAGCTTATCCAGACCCTGCCTTTCCACGGTGAGATGCACCGCTTTATCCCGGCCTTGAGCCAACTGGCAGGAGCGAAGATCGTACAGGTGGAAGTGAGGCATCATGCGCGCCGCTTCGGAACGTCCAAATACGGCTTTTCACGGATCTACAAAGTGGCTTTGGATATCGTGTCCATCCGCTTCCTGCTTCGTTACTCGCTGCGTCCTCGGACGTGGATGCTTCGGCCAACATTGGCAACTTGCCTGCTAGGGCTGGGTATCCTGTTGCTCGTGGAAACAGAGCGGCCAACCGTCATTGTCGAATGGTCAATCGTGTTCCTCTTTGCCCAGCTGGCGCTGTTCCTGGCTGCCTGGTCTACACTGGGCTATATCCTGGCAATCACCGAACCCCGGGTCAGTCAGTTCTCCGCGCTTGCCGCCAAGCTCTACGCCTACAGAAAGCCTCCCCAGGGAGATCCGACATGAACGTGCCGGGAGTAAGACCCTTGCCAGAACTGACTGTCGTCATTTGCGTCACCGACCGCGTTGACGAGCCCAAGCAGCTCCTCGACATCTACCAAAAGGCACTGGAGCCGCTCGGCAAGAGCGTCGAGTACATCTACATTGTTGCAGAGACCCACCCGCGCGTGAGCGATATAACCGCCCTATCCGGCGCCGGCGTCAGAGTCATACATATGCCTCATCTCTGCGGGGAGACATCGATGCTGCGTGAGGCAATCGGTGCGACGAAGAGCGAGCTGGTGATGACGCTCCCCCCGTATCTGCAAGTCGAGCCTGACATTCTTGCCTCTCTTGCGGCCGAACTCGAGGGCAGCGACATGGTTGCCGCCTCTCGGATCCGCGTAAAGGACTCCCTGCTCAACCGGGCGCGAGCGAGTGCTTTCAGAAGCGCGAACCGCCTGACCGGAACCAGGTTCGACGATCTCGGCTGCCGGGTGAGGCTTTTCGCGCGGTCTTTGTTCGATCGTCTTGTACTGCAGGACGAGCAGGCCGGCTATCTTCCGATTTTCGCCGAACATGCCGGTTACCGTGTCAAGCAGGTCAAGGTCCCGCAAGCGGATCTCGATCGCCGGCACCGTTCGTACAATCTCAGAATCTATTTTGCAGGTTTGCTCGACGCAATATCCATCACGTTTCTCATACGGTTCCTTCAAAAACCATTTCGTCTTTTCGGATCCATCGGTGCGGCATTGTTCGCCAGCGGTTCTGTCTTGGCGGCGATCCTCATAATTCAAAGGTTCCTGGGACAAAGTATCGCCGAGCGGCCCGCGCTGCTGCTCAGTGTACTGCTTATAGTTCTCGGCATTCAGGTCGCAGCAGTCGGTCTTATCGCAGAGGTCATTCTCTTCACCCGTCTTCCGGCAAGTTCCATTTACCGTGTGCGAAGAATTATCGAGCATGTAAGCGAGGCTCAGGACAAGGAGATGGCTTCTCATGCCGGTATCCAGCCTTGACGACAGCGCAGCGTACGGCGCTATCATCGTTGGCGGCGGGATCCAGGGATTGATGGTCGCTCTTGCCGCTGCGGAGCGCGGCCTCAAGCCTCTTGTTCTGGAGCGAGCCGGCCTTGGCGCCGGTGCGAGTACCGCCAGTATGGGCATTGTCCACGGCGGGCTGCGCTACCTGCAATCGTTGGATATTCCACGCTGGTACCGCTCGCGTGAGAACCAGCGATGGTTCGGCCAAGAATTCAGCGCCTATTGCAAGCCGCTGCGATGCCGGATGCCGCTTTATCATCGCACGTTTCGCTCGCCCGGAATGTTCCGCGCGGCCTTTGTTATCGAGCGCCTGCTTTCAAATCTTGCCGCTTCGCCTTCTGGGCTCCCCCCGGCCAAGCTCAAGGGCGACGACCATGATTTGCCGTCGCTGGTTCCGCGCCAACGTCTTACAGCGGTTGCTGAGTGGTCAGAGCTTGCCCTCGAGGACGGGGCAGGGCTGCTTGCGCACATAGCGGAGCGGATAGAGGCGATGGGGGGACGCGTCACGTTGCACGAGGAGGCGACAGGCCTGGAGGAGCGGCCGGAAGGCGGTCTGCTTATCAGCACTCGGCGAGAAGACCGCGAAGCGCATTATAACGGCAAGTGCGTAATGCTTTGCGTCGGAGCTGCCTCCCGCTCCTTGGCACGGTGCCTCGACCGTGACATTCCAGCACTTTCCGCGCGCGTCTTGGCGTTCAATCTGCTCCTTGACCGACCTATGGAAGTCGGCACTGCGCTGGCCCTTTCCGCTAACGCCGGGCACGGACGCAGCTATTTCTTGCGCGGGTATGAGGGAAGCATTCTCGCAGGAACGTTCTATCACCCGCTTTCCGAAGATCTCGGCGGCGCGGTAAGACCCGCTGTGCCGCAGGCTCTGATTGAGCGGGCAATGCGGGAAATCGTGCAAGCTGTACCGCAGCTGCAGGGTAGCAAAGTGGTCGAGACATGGTCTGGAGCGCTTCCGGACACGAACGGGCAGGGTGTTAGATTGCGAAACCGCGACCTTCTTTATGATCACGGGCGGCATGGCGGACCACGCGGGCTCTATACCCTGCTCGGCACGAAACTGACGACCTCTCGTTCGCTTGCGCTGAGTGCGCTTGACCTGGAAGGACGAAAAAGCCCCGATCGCCAGCGCTCGGCGCCGCGAAAGGCTGCCGCATGAGGGCCATCACCCCTCCCCAGCTGATTGCGCTTACAGGGGCCAGCGGTCTGCTTGGCGGAGCGATTGCCAAACGCCTGCGGCAGGCAGGCTTTCGAGTCCGCTGCCTTTTGCGGCGACCTGAGCCAACTTGGCAAGGCGAAACTGTCTTGGGCGATCTTGCCGACCGCGCAGCCCTTGGCGAACTTGTGAAAGGCGCGTCCGGTGTCCTCCATGTCGCGGCGATGTACCGGAGTGACGGTCCGCGCGAGGAGTTCATGTCCGTCAACCGCGACGGGACCGAGCGGTTGCTTTGGGCCGCCCAGGAAAGCGGGGTGCGCCGCTTCGTCTATTGCTCGACTATCGGTGTCCACGGTTCAGTTCGCGTCTCCCCGTCGAATGAAGATGCGCCATTTGATCCGCAGGATGCCTATCAGGAGAGCAAGCTGGCGGCTGAGCGCATCTGCGTCGGCGCGGTAGGCAAGGGCCCAATGGAGATCGTGGTTCTGCGTCCTTGCGGGATCTATGGGCCCGGCGACACGCGGCTCCTTAAAATGTTCACGATGTTGCAGAAGCGGATGTTCGTTCAGATTGGCGAGGGATCCGCTAACTTCCATCCCGTTTTCATAGATGATCTTGCCGAAGGTTTCATGCGCGGGCTGACTGTCCCGGGGGTCGACGGAGAAATCTTCATTCTCGGCGCGGCCGATTACACGCCGCTCAAGGCGCTCATCGCCCAGGCAGCTGCATCGCTCGACCGGCCGCCGCCATGGATTCGCTTGCCTTACAAACCTGTCGAACTCATTGCGGATCTTTGCGAAACAACCTGCAGGAAATTTTCTATAGAGCCTCCGCTTCACCGCCGGCGGCTCACATTCTTCAAGCACAACCGCGCTTTCTCTATTGCGCACGCGCGCGAAGGATTGGGTTATGACCCGCAGGTGGACCTTGTCGAAGGTTTCAGACGCACCGTGGCTTGGTACCGCCAGCAAGGGCTTCTGAAATGAGCCCCGAGGCGCCCGATATCGTCACTTCCAGTCTTGCCTACGCTAGGCGTTTCGCCGGGCGAGCTGGTCGGCTTTTTCTCGAAAGACAAGAGGAGGTCATAGCTGATGCTCTTGCCGACAAGCAGGGTGTGACTATTCTCGACGTGGGCGGCGGTCATGCCCAGCTTAGCGGGCCATTGTCTGCATGGGGGCATAAGATCACCGTAGGCGGCAGCTCCGCTGCCTGCGCGGAGCGACTGACGAGCGATTTGCGAAACACGCATGTCACGTTCTGCATCGTCACGCTTGATCGGCTTCCCTTTGAAGCAAGATCGTTCGATACCGTAATATCGATACGACTGATGGCGCATGTCGAGGACTGGCAACACTTTGTTGCCGAATTATGCCGCGTAGCGCGGAACTCCGTGGTGATCGATTACCCTGATCTTGCAAGCGTCAATGCGTTCACTTTTGCAACGTTCGCGCTCAAGCGCTGGACGGAAGGGGATACCCGGAGGTACCGTAATTTCACCGCATCGATGCTGAAGCGTGAATTTGCGCTTCTTGGCTTCGAGGTCAGGTCAGTCGAACGACAGTTCGTACTCCCCATGGCCCTGCACCGCCTTCTTAAGGCTCCTCGTCTGTTGGCCCATGCCGAGCGAATAGCCGTGCGCGTGGGTCTCACGCGGTGGTTCGGAAATCCGGGCGTAATGCGGGCCGATCGTGTTGCGAGGTGAGCGCGGCGCATCGACCGCCGGCGCTCCGGCCAGCGCCAAGCATCCTGGACGACGATGGGGTGTTTTTGCTTTCAAGCTTGCGATATCGGCCAGCCTGCTTGTCCTGCTGTTCCGACATGTACCGTTCGCGCGAGGCGCGTCCCTTTTATTAGCCGCCGACCCATTTGTGGTTATGGCCGGCGGTGGCCTCATGTTCATGCAAACCGGACTGAGCGCTCTTAAATGGCACGTGCTCCTCAGGGCGCAAGGCGTGGCAGTCCCTTATCTGAAGCTGGTTAGAACCTACTTTTTGGCCAATTTCATCAACCTGTTCACCCCCGGGTTTCTCGGCGGCGACGCTTATCGTTCACTCTCCCTGCGCCGCTACACCGGCGGTATTGTCAAATCGCTTCCCTCCGTGATCGTCGACCGGATCACCGGTCTTATCGTGCTGATCGCGCTGGCGGCGACAGGCGCGAGCCTCTATCTAGTCCCTCAGCATCCACTTGCGACCGTATGCTTGATCCTTGTCACCGGGGCGGCCGGCTATGCCGTGCTCTTAATTGTTATAGATCCCTTGCTGCAACGGATCGCCGGTGGCAGCACGCATCCGTTGCTGACCTTGCTCTTGGATCTACTCGCCGCGCTGCGTCCAACATCTTTCCTTGGAAAGGCCTTCGCGGTTGCACTTATTTTCCAGCTCAACATCGTCTTTATCGTCTGCCTCTGGAGCGCGGGGCTTCATCTTTCCGCGACGGTGTCCCAGCTGTTCCTGATCGTACCGACCGTTTACCTCCTTGAGATATTGCCTATTTCAATTAGCGGCGTGGGTCTGCGCGAAGGAACGTATGCGGTTCTCTTCTCGTTCTTCAGCCTACCGCCGGAACAGGGACTGGCCTTGGGACTGCTGACAAGCATCATGCGTTATATCGTGGGGGCAATCGGAGCGTTCGTCTGGTTTATACCGGACGAGACAGGCCGCAACGCCTCATCGGTCCCGAGAGCGACATAAGTGTGCGGTTTTCGAGGCTAGARATAGGTCAGGCAGGTGCAAGGCAGCGGCGCAGCTGTGCCCTTTTTAGCTTGCCACTCTCAGTTCTGGGCAGTTCGGCAACCGTGACGAGACGCACGGGTCTTTCATGCGGTTCCAGAGCGCCGGCGAGTTGCCGCAAATACCTGCGAACTTCGAAGACTTGAGGTTCATCCACGACGAGGAACAGGACCGGGACTTGGCCAGCCAGACCGTTCGGATCGTTCACGCCGATGCAACCTGCATCGCGTGTGCCCGCAATAGCGAGCGCCGCCCGCTCGATCACAAGCGGGTCCACTTTCTTTCCTCCAACATTGATCTGATCATCTGCTCGGCCTATCAGCATCAAATAGCCGTCTTCATCGAGAATGCCGAGATCGTTCGTTTTCAACCAACCGTCATCAGTGCACACGGCTGCAGAGGTCTGTGGATCCAGCCAATAACCAGTCATCCGGGCTGGTGAACGGATTTGAATAATACCCTGCGTTCCAGCGCTCAGGATACGGTCCTCTTCGTCGGCCACTCGAATAGCGACCCCTGGTGCAGGCTTGCCCACGCTCCACAAGTGATCATTATCGGTGTTGAATTCCAAGAAGCAACTACGCGATGCCTCTGTAAGCCCGTAATGCATGCAGATGCGGCTTCGGGGAAGCATCCTCGCGAGAGCTCTCTTGCGCTCTTCCGGCATTGGCGCACTTCCCAGTTCGAGGTAGCGCAAGCGCGCCGCAGCGTCGGCAAATTCCGCTTCGCCGAGGTGTTCGAGCACCGCGATGGTCATAGGTACGCTGGACAAACCTGTGACGTGGGCGTCCGCCATGGCCTCGAGAATGAGCGCAGGGAAGGTCAGACCTGGCACGACATTCATGCTCCCCCCGGAAAGCACGGTACAACGCACCCGGCCAAGGCCGAACGAGTGAGAGAGGGGCACGGTCACTACCTCCCGGTCGCTGGCAACGTTACCTATGAATTCGTTAGTCGCCGCGGCAGCGGACCGAATTGCCGAATGACTAAGTATGACGCCCTTGGGAGATCCGCTCGTGCCGCTTGTGAAGAGGATATCGGCCGTCGTTGCAGGGTCCGGTAATGGGGGATCGAGATCTCCTTTTCCGGCAGCCGCCTGCTTAGCGCATTCTTCAAGAAAAGGAGAGAACGACGCGGTGTCCAGGTGCACCGCGGCGCTGGTGCGCTGCACGATTGCAGCATTCGCCCCGCTACGCGACGCGCTTACAGGAACGGCGATAGCTCCCGCGAGATGTGTTCCGAAGTAAGCCGCGACGAAGCGCCAGGGCTGGGACGGCACTTCAAGAACGACACGGGCTCCCGCGGCCACTCCGCGTCCGAGCAGCGCATGCCGCACCTGGCAAGCAAGCGTCCACATTTCCCCGAAGGTGATCCAGCGCTCGCCATCAGCGATGAACGGGGCACCCGGCTGCGTGAGCGCCCGCTGCCGAAGCGCGGCTATGACGCTTGCGGGCGCGTCATTCACGGTTGAAGACCACTTTGGCGGGATTTCCCGACACGATCGAAAACGGCGCTATCCTGCCTGAAACGACGCTGCCTGCACCAATGACGGCCCCTTGGCCAATGCGGCAACCATCGAGCACGACAGCCCCCGATCCGATCAGAACGTCGTTGCCGATCAAAATGCCACGGTCCCGAAAGCCCTGCTCGGTGATCAGCCGATCTTTTCGACGGTACTCGCGCGTGGTGGCGACAATCGTAACATGCGATCCTAACCGTACATCGTCGCCGATCGTGAGGTCGCCTACACCGGCGATGATGTGATTGAAGCTGCCGATCGCGCAGTTACGACCGATGGCTATTCTGCCGCCGCTGGATTGAATGATGGCCCACCGTTTTACGATTGTTCCCTTTCCAAACCGAATATCCTTGGAGAGCTGAACGCTTGAAGCAGGATGCACCCTGGCCCGGTCGCGCACGTACAGATAAGGAGTGGCAAGGAATGCAGGAATGATATGTCGCTGAAAGGAACGGCGTCTGGCGGAAAGCTTGGCTTCCTTGTCGTCATTGCTGATCACAAGGGGGTGCCGTCTGCCAATCGCCGCGATACGAATTCGCTCATCCCGATCAGCGTATCGAAATTCGAGGGAGTAAGGTCGCGATTTGAAATGATAGTCCCAAAGCGGTTTTCCAATTCCTGCACCAGCTCAATCATCATCAGCGAGTCCAGGACGCCGGCCTCGAACAGGGACTCGTCGTCGGCAACAGTCGCCACGTCGTCGAGGCTCACCTTGGCAAGTACATCGCGAACTTGAGTAACAGTGACTTTTCTCACTGGGCGTTCCTCTAGTGGAGGTGACGAAAAACTGATCGTTTGTCTATGAACGCACCCGCTCGAGGGAAAACCGCTAAAGGTAGCGGAATATCCCGTCAACGAGATCGTTCGCGGCGCTGATAAAAACATCAAGAGCTCTGATGCCAAAAGGGAATTTTGCGCCGGATAGTCAATTTTGAGTAGAGGGTGTGCGCTATTTGGAGCAGATCGAACGTCGATGCTGCGCTTCGGTATCACGGCGCGGCCGATGAACGGCGGCGTTACACCGGCAGCGGCTTCGCTGCTGTGCCCTGAGGCCATAGCTTGGGCTGTCTGTAAGCCCCCCGCCGGTCGCAATGAACTCACTGCGTGGGAAATCGCCTATGAGAAGCAATCGTAAATGGGCAGAGCCCTTGGCTCTAAGGCGGCAGCCTCGTGTGTCAGGTGTCAGAGACTTTTCACGATGGCGGATTAGTCATTTTTGAGAACGCGGCTGGATTTAGCATCGCTCATTTGGAAAAAATTGGAATTGTCGGCCATATTCGGCGGCGCCGACGCAGGGCCACGCTAACGACAAGGCGCCATCGCCGGCAAGCCGCACCAGCCGCCTCTTTCGTTTTCTAAAGATATTAAGCGAAGCCTGATAGCGTCGAGGCATGAAGTTGACGCGTGCCGATGGACAAGGAGAGATATAGTACGATATGGCCGGGCGGCATCAATAATGGACCTGGCTTTGAAGGAGCGTGGCATGGACAAGCGGCAGCTCATTCGCTCGATCCGGATTTCACCAATCGCTTCCATCGTCACGGGGCCGATCGCGGATGACAACCCCATCATTGCAGCGAATAGTCATTTCGAGCGGCTCACCGGATATGCCGAAGATGAGCTCCTGGGCCGCAACTGCCGTATACTTGCCGGTCCCGAAACCCAACCTGCTCGGTCTGCCACTCTTAGAAGAGGAATAGAGACTGCGACGCCTCAAGTCGTTGAGTTGCTCAACTACCGTAAAGACGGAAGCAAATTTCTGAACGCTGTGATGGTAGCTCCCGTGTTCGATGACGACGGCGCGGTTTCCTATTTCGTGGGCAGCCAGATGGAGGTCGACTGCAGCAACCATGTCTTAGCGCAGAGGGATGCCGAACAGCGGATTGGGCAGCTCACTCAGCAGCAGCAGAAAGTTCTTCGCCTCATGGCAAGAGGACTGCGCAACCGTCAGATCGGGCACGAGCTGGGTCTCACCGAAAAGACCATCAAAATGCATCGTAGCGCCTTGGTTCGGCGATTAGGTGTCACCACTGCTGCCGAAGCCTTGCGCCTGGGCATAGAGGCAGGCTTCTGACCGATTTTCCGCCTTGCTGTCGCAATTTGTTTTGCGGAGCGATGAGAATCGGATATGGACTTTAGTCTGGGGTGCTGAACCAGGTAATCAGACCGGAGACGCGTCATGTGTGGGTTCCGGCGCATAGATGAGCGTCTCGCCAAGACGCGCCGCGCGTTAGAGACCGCTAAGCCGGGCGTAGCGCGATAGGCTCGTAGCCAAGGTGGTAGGGCGTGCACCGGGGGCGGCATACCCATCAGCGTTTTTTCAGAAGGACTTTGAAGTTGCTGATCAGAACTGAGAAAATCTGAATAGCGCGCCTCGAAGGCGCTCTGCCGCCTTGATATCGCCAGATAAGTCCCGCTCGCTGCCCGTGTGCGGCGATCGCTGCCGAGGCCGAGCGGTTTTGAAGGCGTACGTAGCAGCGGGTAAGAAGATGCTTGTGTGACAGGGGTGTCAGTCTTTTCGTCGTTCTTGGCAGAAGCAGATGAGGTGCTTCTGCTTCGACGTAGCGAGGAGGTTGCGTTCAGGTAAGCAACTTCCTTCGCCGACTTCAAGCCACGTTGCTCAGCTAGCGACCGCGCGGATTGCGGTGTTCGGCATCATGGGGAGAGTTATGTCTGAAGGTATCATCGAACGTGCTGCCCGCGCGCTTGCGCAGTCCGCAAGTGGACACGACGATTGGGATTTGCTGACCTCCAAGCAGCAGGAAGCCATAATGCATGATGCGCGTGCGGTGTTGCAGGCAATTCGGGAGCCAAGCGCGGAAATGTCGGTTGCAGGCGCAACGGTCATGCGCAACATCAATCCAGAGGCTTGGCACCAGCACGGCCGAGATGCGGCGAGCGCGTGGCGGTTCATGATCTCGGCGGCGTTAAACGAATGATTTGCTGGCGGGCCACATCTTCGGGACGGACTTTCTTAAACCTATCGCCGGCGTGAGGCAGCATACGTAAAAGGACACTTCCCAAAACGCGCATTTGAGCGATGTTGACTGTCCACCGCCGCCTGCACCGGAACTATGGCCTGGCTCAAACCGTTTTTCCGGCAAAGGAGAATGGAAATGGAAGGTCAGATGCCCGGGGGATCCGCAGCGCCCAAATCGCAAGCTGCCGATGGCAACAACGAGTTCGGGAAAGCGGCTGAGGAAGAGCGCGCACGAGGGCCTAGCGGACGGGATGATCGTGAAGACCCCGCCGGCACGAACGGCGGGCCCTTGCCACAAAATTCCAGCACGGAATCCAACCTGCAGGCGAAACCTGCCGAGAAACAGCGCCCAGGCGTAGCAATTTCTTCGCAGCCGCAGGACGATCCCAACCGGACGGACCCCAATGAGCGCAGCGACATGATATCGGAGCGGCGCAACCCAGGCAGTCATGGTGGTGGCGGCGATCCGGGATGGAAGCCTTCGCGCCGCCCGAGCTGATATTCGCCGCGCAAAGATGTCAGCGAAGATTTGAGCGCTTCAGGTCAATCGCGGCAGGGCGCATTGTCAAAAGTGGGCGAGGGGAGCGCGAGAGGCGTAAGCTCGGCCGTGTGTTCGCTCAACCGATCTGCGAAACAGGGCCGGAGTGTGCAGCTAGCGTGCACTACTTAGCGAGTGACGTTACGTCGAAGCGGCGCCGGGCAATCCACCGCCGCTGCCAGGCTCGGCGCTCAAAGGAGGGGCGCCGAGGAGGTGCGCCAGTGGAATGCCGCCTGCCATCCGCTAGGAACAGCAGAGGATGAACGACGAAAGCCTGGCTGACTGAGCGCGAAGGCTATGGAGACACAAGAGCGAATATGAATGGGAGACGGCTCCAGCCGGAACTCACGGCTGGCCGCGTCAGAAGGGTTGCTGTCCCGGATGCGCTTCACGTAGGTCCGGCCGCACCTTGGCTTCCGGAAAACACCATGTCTTGCATCAGAACCTTCATGCGCGACCTTTGACCAGCCCTGCGGCACCATTCCCGCAGCTTCGTCTGCTGGATCGCTTTAGCGGATCCCCTACGCGGCCGGCGTGCGCTGCATGAACAGGCTTTCCATCTGGAGACGCTGAAGGTTGATCGTGGTGGATCAACAGCTGTAGCGATTTTTCGCCGCCGCCCTGATGGCATCACTCGGCGCGACTTGCCTGTTTTTCTTTCCTTTTCTAGCAGCCCACTGTTAGCGCAGCGCCCCCCGCGCATACGTTTGCGCCGCGCACTTGAATGCCTGGCATCCGTGCCAAAGCCCGGGTTCTCTGGCGCTTACGAAAGCAGCGACAATCGACTTGCGGGGTCAGTATCAACGTTGAACAGGAGGAACGAAGCTCACTTGCGCGAGGCGCCAAGACCTCTCTCCTTCGGTCGGCCAGTAGTGACGTGGGTGCCTGTGCTCATGCGGCGGATGAACACCATGAACTTCGGCGCGGATCAGCCGTCCGGTTTCTCGAAGGCGAATGGTGGCTGCCGGGAACTCCCGGCGAAGCCGCTTTTCCAGATCAAGCGCGTCTTGAGAAAGTTCAGGGCTGGACAGGGCTCTGGGAGATCCGTCTACCAACTCGGCGGTCGAAGAGCGAAGTGCTTTTACGCCGTCACTGATGACATCGATCGATATGACAATGGCTGCGACCGAATCTGCCCACCACCATCCAAAGCCTAGACCGATTATACCTGCAAGACCCGCGGCGCCGGTCAGCCAGTTGGCTTTGTTCATAAGCGCGTCGGTATGCAGAAGCTTGTCGTTAAGCTTCTCTGCAAGTGGCAGTTCCTTACGGCCGATTAGCATGGGAGGCACAAGGGAATAGATTTGAGCCGCGATCATTAACCATCCCAGCCAGAGATCATGCCCGAACATGACTATAGAGCCCACGGTCGCATGCTCGGCGCTAGCAAGCGCGACAGCAGCGTTGAAAAGCAGGAGTAAACCGACGGCAGTGAGCGCAACGGCGGCAACGAAAAAGCCGAGACCATTCACTCGCTCGAACCCGAATGGAAACTTTCCCGAGCGCTCTCCTTTTAGCTCGAGATGGGCCGCGATAAGGAAAGCAACCGGCGGAACGATCCCGAGCGTGTCTTCCACCCAGGCGGTTTTCATGGTCTGGCTCTGGCCCAGCACCAAGCCCATGACTAGAATGATTGTCGCTGTCCAGAACAGGTTCCAATACTCGAGCTTTATTGCTGCGTGCATCGTGTCGCGCAATTCGTCCGGTAAGCTGTTGGTCATTGGTCTTTCCTGTCGCGAGAAACCGTACGCGACGCCCGCTCCACGAGCATGATCCACCGGTTCTCCCCGTTGCGCATGGCCCCCTTCACTTCGATGAGGTTCTTTTTGGCACCGAAGGTCCTAACCGCCGGCCCAAAAGCCACCATCGTTTTCCATGGACTGTCTTTGGCAAATGCCCCGACGACGAGATCGACCTTCCCCGTTGAAAGCCTTTGAAGCAAATCCTCAGCCGATCCCTTTGACATCTGCGCATGGGCTATGGCACGCACCTCGATCTCGTTGATGAGCTGCTGTACTTCGGGCACGTTTGGCGTCCCGGCGACCAGTCCGATCTGGATTTGCTTTGTCTTTCCGATGCGATCAAGGGTGCCTTGCGGGTCCTGCGGCAGGGCCCCGCACGCGGATAAAACAAGTAGAAAACCGGCGAGCAGGCATCTCATTTGAGCGAGGCTCATTGTTGTTCCAGCCATACCAGTAAACGGCCGAGTTCTTCTGTTGTTTCGTCGGCACGTTGGGCGACGTGATCCCTCTGCCAAAATCGGCTAACAGGCAGGGCCTCGTCCTTCAAAGCTCAATGCCTTGTGGTGCAGGGCCGGCCGTCGAGTGCCGCTTCGACCATCGCATGCCAGATCGCCTGAACAATCTCCTGATCCGTCGTTTCGCCGGACCGATGTTGCAAGACTGCTTCTGCGGCAGAAATCATTGCGGGAGTTGCTTCGACAATCGCATCGAAAACCGCGCATACATTGCTTCGCACTTCAGTTTGCAGCTCAGGACCCAGACCATCCCAATCATCGTATCCACTTTCGGACTTGACTAAAGCTCTGGCTGCACGATCGATTGGCATCTCTCCAACCTCCAAACGTCGCGACCGGCGTTACGGCCAATAGTGCTCACAGTAGCGCGGTCGCGGCGGCGACGAAAGACGTGTAGGGGGGAGAAGGATCCATCCTGGTTCCATTTAAGAGGCGTTCCAGGTAGCGATAAAAGGATGTGCGCACTGTCACGGGATAAAATCTGACGATGTTGTCAGCGCGGCGATGGATGCTGCGATATGCATCTGAACCGACGTCCTTTTCGGACATCTTGCGGCGCATAGCGTGGTAATGCCGAAGCTTACACTCGCCGCGGAGCGAGCCCCCTTCGGTTGCCGCCGAGCGGCTGGAACAGCGCGGGCTTATGCAAAGGCGGCTCGTACTCGGATCCCGCGCCCACATACAAGGAAGTCAGACTGTGCGTGAGTCGCCGGTCACGTCTTTCCGGATTGCTAGGAGCCTGACGGAACGCGGATGAGCAGTCTATGGAATCCACCAGTCCATCGCAAAGCCCGGGCGTGAGGTCATTGCTCCTGCAATCACAGAAGGGCTCCCGACAAACCCGGAAGCCCTTCATTCTTGCACTGAGGGATATTACTGTTCGCCATTATCCTTCACGCCAACGGTCGGCACGTCTACTTCCGTCTTCTTTGTGCCTACGACGACTTCCTTGGAATCTACATCTACTTTGGGGAGCTCGCCGCCTTTTACGCTGACCTCAGGAACGTCGCCACCTGAAACGTTTGCTTTCCAAAAACCGGTAGCAAAAAGCAGACCAACCACAGCCACGATGATTACCGCGACAATGGCAATGTTTCGTCCGGCGTTGCTGCGCTTCACGACAACGCGATCGGCATAAGGCTCATTACGGATCTCGACCATGGGACCTCTCCTCCTATTTTAAGTACAAAGGTGAACTCCCGCTAAAACGTAATGGTTCCTTCTGAGAGGTGTTCGCAAAACGTAACATCCCGCAGGCACGGGCGAATTCAGGCGGATTGTTGCCTGCGTCATTCCCTTCGCTGGGCTGCCGGCTGCGATACGCCGCGCGGAGAATTAGTCAGCGGCTAGGCAAAGCGGGCAGCAAATTGCCGGCGCCACGGCGAAAGGCAATCCGCGTCGGTTTCTGATGAACCATCCGATCCGACGCTTTGACTCCGAGCCGATCGATGCCTGATCGAGACCCAAGAGCCGCCGTGCAGGACTGAAAACCGAAAGATTCACCGCCGCTTTCGAGCAGGCGCCATGGAAGGCGTTCGCTGCCCATCGCCCCGCTTGAGTGGACCGGCAATTGAACACAGATGTGATCTCCTTGCGCCGCGTGTCTGTGTTTCGACAAGCAGCGGCAGGGGCGACCGCGCTCAAAAAAATAAAGCTGGAAAAATCTCACTTGAACGCTCGTGGCGTCTCCCTAGATTTTTTCTCACCGGACGCTGCTGAGGTCCGGTTGGACATAGAGAGCGCCGGCTCTAAGTCACCGGCGCCTCTCATGCCCGGATCGCTTCATAGGAGGATTTGGAAATGAGAATGCAATCCGATTTCGCGCCATATCGGCGCTCGACGGTAGGTTTCGATCGGCTCTTCAATATGCTCGAGACAACCAGCCGGGATGAGGATGATCATCCCCCCTTTGACATCGTAAAGACCGGCACGGACAGCTACCGGATTACGCTGGCAGTTGCAGGCTTCCGCGCCGAGGATATCGAGGTGATAGCGCAGCAGAACCTGCTGACGGTGTCAGGCAAGCGAACCGAGGAGACGGGGCAGGAAGAATTTCTGCATCGCGGCATTGCTGCACGCCCGTTCGCACGTCGTTTCCAACTAGCAGACTTCGTGGAGGCAGGTGACGCCAGGTTCGAGAATGGACTTCTGAGCATTGCGCTGCACCGTGTCGTGCCCGAAGCCATGAAGCCTCGCCGTATCGAAATAGGTGCGAATAAGTCTGCTCAGGATCAGATTGTGGCGCCGGGCGGAGAGGTCCGCGAAGCGGCCTGATTTGGGAGCACACCGGTCTGCCGGCGCCTCTTATCGACGGGGCCGGCAGACCGCACAAGTCGCCTAAACGCTCCGGCTCAGGCTCTCCTTGAGAGCGGCTCGAACGCTGGCCCGCTCGAGTGCGAGCCGTAAGGCGGTGCATGGACGGGTTTCTGCATACCGAGGCTGGAGGGGAGTTTCTGACCGGACGAGGCGCTCAAATCCTGGACATGTCACTTTGCACGCACGCCCGGATGTGACAACCTGCTTGAAAAGGTATCAGTCGGGAACCTTGGCGTCACCAGTCTGGTTGATCGGCCGACAAACACGACGAAAGACGGGGTGCTTCAGTCGAATGCTGAAATCTGAGCCGGCCAACGAGGGGACTGCCGACTCCCGTCGCATTGAGGCAGAAGTGCTGGGACTGGACAGCGGAACCGATCCCTTTGTGGCGGCCGTACGCGCCACCCGGATGCCGATGATCATCACGAACCCCCGGCTGCACGACAACCCGGTGGTATTTGCAAATGACGCGTTTTGCAGACTCACTGGATACCACCGCGATGAGGTGCTCGGACGCAATTGCCGATTTCTGCAGGGGCCGGAAAGTGACCCCGACGACGTCGGCGCCATCCGCGCAGCGGTGGAGGCCGTGCGCTCCATCGAAATTGACGTTCGCAATCACCGCAAGACAGGCGAGCCATTCTGGAATCGCCTGCTTTTAGCGCCGGTATTCGACGAGGCTGGAAAGCTCGCCTATTTCTTTGCAAGCCAACTCGACGTGACCCTCGAGCGCGAGCATCTCGAAAAGCTGGAAAGCTCGAATGCAGCCTTGATCGCGGAAATCACCAATCGCCAACAGCGGCAGAGCGAGCACGAGCGCGAACTCGATTTCGCGCTTCGGGCTGGCCGCTTTGGCACCTGGAGTATCGATTTCGAGACAGGCGAGCTCACTTGTTCGGCTGCGTGCCGTACACTCTTCGGTATAGATGCAGATCAAGATTTCACATTTGCGGATCGAATGGCGGCTATCCATCCCGACGACCGCGCGGCCAATGTTTCCGCTATCGAGCGTACAAGGACTGAAGGCGCGGACTTTGACGAGACTTATCGTATTGTCACCCCCGCCGGTGAGACGCGCTGGCTCTCTTCGCGCGGTCAGCCATTCCTCAATCTCGAGGGCAAACCCCTCCGCCTCGCGGGGGTGTCATCGGACATTACGGCGCAGCGTCGATCCGATCGCATGCGGACGGCGCTTGTAGAGCTTGGCGATGTCTTCCGGGATATCGAAGATCCTGCCGATATTTCATTTGCCGCTGCGAAAATCCTTGGTGAGGCGCTCGAGGTCAGCCGGGTCGGCTACGGCCTTGTCGACCCTGTTCAGGAGACGATCACAATCGAACGGGACTGGAATGCGCAGGGTATTCGTTCACTTGCAGGGACGCTACATTTTCGCGACTACGGCTCGTATATCGAGGAGTTGCGGCAGGGCGTAGACGTCGTCATCTCCGACGCGCGCCTTGATCCGCGGACAATTGATGGGGCAGAAGCGCTCAAAGCAATCAGCGCCGAGGCGGTTGTCAACATGCAGCTGACTGAAGACGGCGGGCTGGTCGCACTTTTGTATCTGAACAATGCGACTGCTCGTAGCTGGCCCGCTGACGAACTCGCTTTCGTTCGGGAGGTGGCGGAGCGAACGCGCATCGCGACCGAGCGCCGCCGGGCAGAAATCGAGCTCGCGGAGCTCGCCGCTTCCCTTGAAAGGCAGGTTGAAGAGCGAACCAAGGAGTTGATCGCTGCTGAGGAAGCATTGCGGCAATCCCAGAAGATGGAAGCCGTCGGACAGCTCACCGGCGGCCTCGCTCACGATTTCAACAATCTTCTGACGGGAATTACGGGCAGCCTGGAGATGATCCAGACCCGATTGGCACAAGGGCGAGCCGTCGAGGTTGACCGCTATGTCCATGCAGCCCAAGGCGCCGCGCGCCGGGCAGCATCGCTGACGCACAGGTTGCTTGCGTTTTCACGGCGGCAGACACTCGCGCCCAAGTCAACCTGCGTGAAAAATCTCGTAAACGGCATGGCTGACCTGATCGAGCGCACGGTTGGCCCCGCAATCGAGGTCGAGGTTGTCAATGCTGCGGGACTATGGCCGGTTCTGGTGGATCAGAGTCAACTTGAGAACGCTTTGCTGAACCTGTGCATCAACGCGCGCGATGCGATGCCGCACGGCGGCAAGATCATGATAGAAACCGGCAACCGTTGGTTGGATAGACGCGGTGCCGCCGAACGCGACATGGAACCGGGGCAATACGTATCGCTCTGCGTTTCCGATACCGGGACCGGTATGAGCAAGGACACCATATCCAAGGCATTCGATCCGTTTTTCACGACCAAACCTATCGGCATGGGAACCGGACTGGGCCTCTCGATGATATACGGGTTTACGCGGCAGTCAGGCGGCCAGGCTCGTATCTATTCAGAGCTCGGTCAAGGCACTATGGTGTGCCTTTACCTACCGCGGCACACGCGTGAAGCGGACAGCGTGACGAACGAGCTCGATACCGCGGCCGCTCCGGATCGTGAAGCGCGGCAAGGAGAGACGGTTCTCATCATCGACGACGAACCGACAGTTCGGATGCTTGTGGTCGATATCCTTGAAGGGCTTGGCTTTGGCGTTCTGGAAGCCGCAGACGGTCCCTCTGGATTGAAGATCTTGGAATCGGGCACGCGCGTTGATCTATTGATTACAGACGTAGGCTTGCCTAGCGGCATGAACGGTAGACAGGTGGCGGACGCAGCGCGCCTGAAACGTCCAACCCTTAAAGTTCTGTTTATTACAGGTTACGCCGAAAACGCCGTCCTCAGTCACGGTCATCTCGATCCGGGCATGCATGTCCTGACAAAACCATTTTCAATCGACGCGATGAGCCAGCGCATCATGGATTTACTCGCCTAGGGGAGAGGCTGAGGAACGATAGGGGCGACAAGCACCGTGCCACGTTCATCAACATCCGAAGTTGGAGCGGAAATTAGCGCCTTGCCGGGGGTGTACGCGGCCTTTGGCGGGCACGGGCTAGTCGCTGATGGCTTTTTGCCCCTTAGAGAGCTGTCGTGGGCATCCTCGAAGAAAGGCAACGGCGTACCGAAAAAATTAAGTGCCAGTCTTGCTATGCGGCGCCGCGACAGCCTTTGATTCAGGAGATTCCCGCTGACGCAGGAAGATCGACAACACGACCAGCACTGCGGTCGAAAGAAATTCGCTCTGCCAATTCTGAAGGGATTCAAACCAGAGCTGCGGATCGCCGAGATAGGCAATGACGCTTAGTGGCTTCTCGCCATGGGCAATCGCTTCCTGAGCCGCCACTTTCGCGCTCTGGGTCCAGTGGATGACAAAAGAGATCAGGAACAATAGGAACAGTGTCAGGCCCAGGGAACGCGCATATATGGCGCGCCACACCCTGCCGCGCGTTAAAATGCGCGGTGCATCCGGCTTTCGTGCTTCGGCCTCAAGGTTATCATCGCGGGGCTTGGCGTCGGGGTCTTTCGACTCGGCTGATCCGCGCTGAAACAGGAAGGCGGTTAGAACCACATAAGCCGACATCTGGAGAAATTCGCTCTCCCAGTTCTCGAAGACCGACGACAGGAATTCCGAACTAGCCGTGTATGTGAGAAGACTCATCGCGGCTTGGTGATGCCGCTGGGCATCTTCGACCGACACCTGCCAGCCCGCGAGCCACTGGCCGGTAATGCTGCCCGCAAAGAGCAAAAGAAGCGCGATTGTAAGGCCATTATCTCGCAGCACCTTCATATGCGCCTCCCGGTTCATTCTGGCTTTCTAAAACGCTTTAAGTTCGCCCCGGTTCACTTATTTGTCAGTTTATCGCGCTAAAGTGCCAGTTCACGATATCACTCGAGGCGCTGGCGCGGACGGTCCGCGGCATTAGGGTCAGCAAGTGCTCTAAGGCGCTTCCTTCAGCAGTCCTATCGCTATTACTGGACCCCAAGCTGCGAGAGGGAGCAGCTGGCATGGGGATTCCGGCGCGATCTCAGCATCATATTCGCTGTCGCAAAACCCCCAATAGCGAGCATGGTCTTCATGTCATGTTCTTCGACGTCCACCACGTAACATCGGTTGCAGGTTCGCTAGGTCGTTGCGTATTGTAGTCGCAGCTACGCCGGCTTCCCCCATCGCGTGACTGATCTGATCGAGGCCCTTGGCGACGTCTCCGGCTGCATAAAGGCCGGCTATTGAAGTCCGCTGGTGGCTATCCACGCTTAGGCATCCCTCATCGGTCGCGTCAGCGCCAAGGGAAATGGCCAGTTCGGACCTGATCATCGAACCCAGCGCCGGATAGACGCTATCGAAGTCCGCCTCCTGCTGCGGAGTGGGCACTACGATTGAATGCGTTTTCAATTGCAAGGACCCGCATGGGCCGTCAACGAGGGCGACACCAGCTTCCGCGAGCGTTCGGCGTTCTTCCTGGCTGAGATCGTGTTCGGTGTCTTGGGATATCAGGGTTACGGAGGCGGTGTACATCCGCAGGAACATCGCCTCCTTGAAACCATGAGTGCTGGTTCCGATTACTCCAACCCGCTTGTCGGTGACTTCATACCCGTCGCAAATCGGGCAATAACGCAGCAGTCCGCGCGCGAGGGCTGTGTCATGCAGTTCTGGCGAGATATTCGGAGGGCGGTTGACGACGCCGGTCGCGAGGAGAACGGTGCGGGCCCGCCACTCATGGTCGTTGCTTCTGGCTAGGAAGACACCGTCCGCACGTTCAAGGCTCTCAATCACAGCGGGCTGGACCTCCACGCCAAACTCTCCGGCTTGCGCGCGCATGAGGCGCAGGAGATCGCGACCCGGAATGCCCCCCGGGTAGCCGGCATGGTTGTGTGTCCTGGGGATTAAGGCAGCCCGGCTTTTCCCGGCGTCCACCACCGCGATAGTGAGATGGAAGCGCGCAAGATACACCGCGGCTGTCAGACCAGCCGGACCGGCGCCGATGACAAGGCAATCGAGGACATCGTTCATAAGTTGCCCAAAGCCGCGGGCATGTCTGAGTTCCCAAGAGCATTTAGCGGCAGCGCAAAGCCAACGCGATTTCCGAAGTGCGTGATTAGTGATGAGCCTGCAGCTCTCCGAGAAGCAGGCCGCCGTGAAAAGGGAGTCGCAGCTCGGCCTAGAGGCCGCCCCTGTGAAATACGGGGCGACACAAGCTGCTCATCTTGTCTGTTTCGCCGAGGTTGCAAGTCAGCAAGGTCAAGCAGTCGGGAAATAGATAAACTTCAAGCTGGGCTGCCTGCGCTTCGCTGCAAATCATTAATCGAAAGCGGACCCCCTGTTTGATCCTCTCCATGCGCAATGTATCGTCGAGAACTCCAAGGCTTTCGCTATTCTTACTTTGGACGGCACCGTATTGATCACCAGCTTCAGGCAAATGCGGGATAGGCACCTTGTCCGAGCAGACTTGCACGGCAGAAAGCCTCGCGCGCAGGCTGCGCAGCGGCTGCGGGCGCTCGCCTTCCGAGCGCTAAAGCGGACGCATCCGTCGCAATGCCGCGGGCCAATCCGAAGACACATGCCGGCGTAGGCGGTAGAAGCGCGCCGCAGTGGGAATATCAGCTGGATCGACTGGCCTGCTTGCATTTGGCGACGCGGTTCCGCAAGCGGCTCACAACTTCGTCCGTGTGCTGGAAGTAGTAGCCGCTTTCGAAGATCTTGCGACCTCGTCCTGGCTCGGGAGCCGACGGATCAGCGCTTTTGTCCATGACACATCCTCTCTTTGTGAAGATGGAATGCTGTGCAGGTCTGCCAGTTCCAGTTTTCCCGGTACCGCGCGCAGTTGACCCCCATCGCCTCCTTCCAAGCGCTCGAGCGCTGCTAGAGCCAGCGGCTTTGAACCGTCGCCTGGCAATCGTCTTGGTAGCGGCTGAATTCTGCCGCTCGATGATGTCTGCTCTTCGCGCTTCACGGCCAGTTCAGAAACAAACGGGAAACATGCTCGGTCTGGACGCGGGGCTGTCCCTGGAAAGTATGGAATGGATTAATCAGATATCTCCTGTATGTCTTCGCACTAAGTGAAGGGGGCGGTGAAGCGTCCCAGAAAATTCAAGGGCAATATGATGGATCGGTTGTTTAYCGCGATAGCTTCGAAGTCAGCGCAGGTGATGGGCCAGCCTATAACATTTGTTATTTCGACACTCCTTATTGTTGTCTGGGCGCTGAGCGGTCCGCCGCTGCATTATTCGGACACATGGCAGTTGATAGTGAATACGGCGACAACCGTTCTAACCTTCCTCGCTGTTTTCCTGATCCAGAACAGCCAGAACCGGGATGGCGCAGCCATGCAGGCAAAGCTTGATGAGATCATTCGTGCTCTGGACAAGGCGCGCGGAGAGTTTGTGGGGATCGAGCATCTGACCGATGCCCAGATTTGCCAAATCCGCGACGCGTTGGAAGCCGATATCAAGAACGAGGCTGACGGCAAGCAGCGGACGGTCGCGCCAACGGTCGAACGCTTACTTGCGAGATTTTGACCGGGTAAGGCCAGCTGAATGGGCGATAAGACGAGTAATTCTCACCGGATCGCGGACCCGATGATCCGGGAGCTCGTCTGCGCAGCGCAAGACCCCGGAGAAGCGACAGTCGGGAACAACCTGTTTCGCAAAATACGTGTCGAAGGTAGGTTGACGCATAGGGAAGGGTTGCCCAATGTGCCGCCGCTCGAAGAGATAACTTTTTGGGCGGTTTAGCAGTTACTATGATCGAACCTGTCTATTTCGTCGCGGTCGACGATCATCTGCCCAATCTTGTAGCACTCGAAGCGCTGCTTCAGCGCGAAGGTCTCAAGGTTTTGAAAGCGTCATCGGGCGATGAGGCACTGGAGCTGCTCTTGCGCTATGATGTGGCACTCGCGCTGCTCGATGTCCAGATGCCTGACATGGATGGTTTCGAACTTGCCGAACTGATGCGCGGCCGGGAAAAGAGCCGCGCGGTTCCTATCATCTTCGTAACTGCTGAAAGCTCCAATCCGCAGCGGCGTTTCCAGGGCTATGGAGCAGGTGCCGTAGACTTCATACACAAGCCGATTGAGCCAGAGATTTTACGCAGCAAAGCGAACGTTTTCTTTGAACTGGGCCGTCAGCGGCAGGAGATTGCCCAGCAGCGAGACGATCTCGCCGCCGCTGGGAGGGCCTTGCAAGAGGCGGACAGTGCGAAGGATCGCTTTCTGACGATTTTGGGTCATGAGCTGCGGAACCCAGTGGCGTCCATCTCCAGTGCGATCGTTTTGCTCAGACGACCGCGTTCGGCGGAACAAGTAGACGAGATCTACCAGCAAATGGATCGAATGAGCTCCCACCTAGGACGGCTGATCGAAGACCTGCTTGATGTCTCTCGGATCAAGGAAGGCAAGCTGGCGCTGCAAATCGAGCGGGCGGATCTCAGAGCGCCTTTGCTTCTTGCGATTGAGGGGGCAAGCCATGCGATCGCGGCGGCTGGTCATGCTCTGAGGGTCGATCTTCCAAACGAAAATGTATGGATAGATGGCGATACTACTCGGATCGCACAGGCGAGCGCCAACCTTATCGTCAACGCTGCCAGATATACTCCGTCAGGAGGAGAAATCGGTGTGGCACTGACCATCGATGAGGCCGCGGCTCACGTGACAGTCACCGACAACGGTTTGGGAATTCCTCCGGAGATGCTGGACAAGATTTTCGAGGTTTTTGCGCAAGTCGATGGCCATAAAGGGCAAAGTGCCGGGGGGATAGGAATAGGACTATCCCTCGTGAAACATATTTGTGAGCTGCACGGCGGCACTGTCTCGGTTAAAAGTGCGGGGAGCGGAAAGGGAAGCAGCTTTACCATTCGGTTACCCCTCGCTTCAAATGCGAGGGAAGACTTACCGCTGGACAAAGGGGTGGCCGCCTGCTGACAGCTGGCGGCTTCCCCGGACGGTAACCCAAGTTTCAGCGACCTAGTGCCTGTTGCGCATACCGGTTAATGCCGGTGGTCGCCGCAATCACCTGTGAAACTCATCTCTATTCGCCTGTCTGGGCCATGGGGCCAAGCGGGCGGTGCAGCCGAGGGGCGGTAATCCATGACCGGCCCTGTTATACCGCCGCGAAATCCTTCAGAAAGCCCCTACCGATTAACTGAGGGCGCGATTTCAAAGTCTCATCGGACGGTTGAGGCCGTTCCGCCTGGCAAGTGCGCTGCGATATCTACCCGGCGATCAAATTATCTTCGCGTCGAACCCGGATCGGCAACTCGGTCAAGAATAGCGCGGCGGGGATCGAATACCTCCACCGCGCATTCTTATGCTGCATCTTGCCAGGAGCCGAAGCACATGATCCGTTCATTCCTCATAGGGCTTGTCGCCGGACAGCGCGGCATCACGCCGCTGGCTACCATCGCGCTGGCGACCCGGCGTAATGCGATCCCGCCCTCCCTTCCGCTTCAACAGCTTTTGCAAAATCCTGTCATTGCATCGGGCGCCGCGGCTTTGGCAGCCGCCGAGATGGCAGGTGACAAGATGAAGTCTGCGCCCGATCGCATTGTCCCTATCGGTTTGGCGGTGCGCACGATCACCGCGGCCTATGCAGGCGCAGCTCTTGCGCCTCGCGGCGAACGTGCGCTTGGAGCAGCCATCGCCGTTGGATCTGCGCTGGCGTCTTCGTATGTCGGCTGGCGTCTGCGCTGCATGGCGATGCGGCGATACGGGCAAACAGCTACCGGTTTTGTCGAGGACGCACTTGTCTTGAGTACCGGGATAGTCGTGGCAAACCCCGACCTGCTGCCAGATCGACGCCCATCGCTTCGCGAGGTAGCCCTTTAGGCAGCGTTTCGCTCCTGCATAGGGATCTGGGGCAATCGGCATTATGTTGCTTCCCAAGGTGCTGAGATCGGATTCTCTGCGCTTGAAATCGCGGCATGCCGTAAATCCGCTAAGCTGTCGATCGGCAGGCCCGGGCCGGCTCGCGGCCGGCGTTGCCCGTCCGGACGTTCGGCATTGCGCCGTGAAGCGCGTGACGGCGCGGCAGCCCCTACGAAGAGCATCCGGCCCGATACTCGACAAACCGTCTTACAAAGTCTTGAGTGGTGTATCGGACTAGAGGCGCGAGCGTGCGGCGCCCGCTTGAGGCTTGCCGCAATTTATTTGAGCGTTCGAAAGGCCCGAAGTTCGCTTCGGTCTCGTGCCTTAATAAGCATGGTTCCGGTCCGGTTTTCGGCAAGTACGGCCTACCAGAAAACCGCCGGGAAGCTCGCAATCGGGTATATCTGCCGCGCTCTTTCTGTCGCGTCGTGGAAGGGTTCGCATAAGCAAAATCCTGAACGGCCGGGTGAGGCGTCCGGTGAGCTTGGAGGACCGGAGGGCGGGCCCCCCGGTCCGAGGCATTAGCGTTCCATCGAATGCTTGATGTCGCGCATCTCGTCATGGCCTGCCTTGACAGACACGTAGCAGGTTTCGATCAGCTGACGCACTTGCGGGGAAAGTTCGCGGTCAGCGATCGCGTCTTCGAACTTTGCCTTGATATGATCTTCGCCGGCTTCAACTTCGTTGATGATCGCCTTGTCGTCCTGTCCGGTCACGGCRGACTTGAGGTTTAGGAACATCCGGTGGGCACCCGCCAGCACCGTACCGTCGTCTTCCGCCTTGCCGCCAAGCCGGTTGACTTCCTGTTGCAGACGAGATGCGATTTCGCGGCGCTCACTCGCGCGGCTGGTGAAGAGGGATCCGAAACGGGCGCTTTTACTATCCTTGACGGCCTCGCTGTAGCCATCCACGCTGTCGATCGTCGTGGCGATCAGGCTGTTCAGTGTCGAGATGTCATGGCTGTTGTCGGACATTGTCGTTCCTCTCAGAATGCAAGGCTGTAGACCCGAACGATCTTTCGGGATGCAGGCTAAACGACTGACTAGGTGAATAGCTTCCTGCACATTCGTGAATAAGATCGACGAGCATGATTTCGGTCGTCGCCTTATATGGCGAGACCGAATCGCTCACCTTCGAATGCTTTTCGATCAGGGGAGGCGACCAGCGGAGCCGATCGGAAAGGCAAGGGCAGCTTGATGGCGCACCAACCTGGCCGCTATCCACATCAGGCTCGGCGGCCAAGCAAACTTGCCATTCCGCAGAATATCGTTGTCTTCGATAGCCATTCCGCCAAAGCGCCTTGTTAGGTGCTATGGTTGTGGGCCGCCACGATCACCCGGTTCGCTCTCAACAATATTAGGCAGTGTCCGGACGGCCAAAAAATGAAGCGGATTTCGCAAGATGCGCGGAGCCTGGGTGTCGGCAACGACATCGACCCGTCGATTTCTGAGGGCGACGCATAGCACATCGGCCATTCTTAGGGGGAGCGAAGCGCGAATGGATACGGATTTCTACTCACAAACCCGCGAGGATTGGCGATCCTCGATTGCATTTCCTGAACGGGTCGTGAAAAAAATGCAATTGCGTTGCAGCGCAGCAAACAGCAAAAGTACAGCGCCTTTCAGGCATCCTCTCCCAAGACTCTTCGGCCGGCCTGTCAGGGTCGGCTATTTTTTTTGCCGCTTGTTTAGCAGCCATTTTTGCTCGGTTCGGGGCACTGCACTAGGGGAGATGACGCCCTTCGCCCAAAGCAGGCGTCTGTCCATGCTTGGTGGCGAAATTTGAATCGCCGACTCTGTCTGTGGGCGGCACGGGCATCCTCGCCTCCTTGTGGCGGCTTCGACGAGACATCGGAGGAGAGCCAATGGCAGTCCGTCAGATCCATGCCGCCGTACTTTTTGATGGCCGCTACCTCGCGCACCGCGCCGTTGGCTTCATGCGGGCGGCGGTGAGACTTTATTACCTAGCGCATAGCCGTTCTCGACCTGATTGAGCCGGCTGGATGTCGGCACGATTAGGATGTTCTTGCTGACGGCGAGCAGATCAGGGTCTCGGGTATGATGGGTGTTTTCTCGCTCAAACTGATCGCGGCATTGTTCATGACGCCTTTCCCCACTGGTCGGTGGCACTAGAGCCAGCCCGCCTTGGTGGCGACTGCCGCGGAGACGAACATGCAGAATTGCGGGGGCTGAAGCTATTGTTGGCTCTGATGAGCTAGCATCAAAAACTGCCCTTTTGAGAACTTCGCTCTTTTCACGGCGGAGCAAAGCCACGCATTAAGCAAGCGGCTGCCTCTCGCGCGCTATTTGAACTGTCCATTCGCCGTCATGTGAGCGCAAGTGGTGGGGAAGGTTTTGCCATATAGACCAGCTCGCCTTCGTATTCTGATCGGATCACATCGGCGCAACACTCTGGCTCTGCCTGAAAGGAGTTTTCGCGCAAGCGGAGAAATTTTGCCGCTCAAGGGATGGTTTGCCCGCCGCCTTTGCCACCAAGAGGGCGCGTTCGAAGATCGCTGGCCTATCTGAGTTTCAGGGTGGGGCGCGCCTTGACGATGAAAATCGAGACAGTACATCGGTGCGGCTCCGTTGCGCCGACTTGGGGCGATGAGCAGCAGGCCTATCCTTCCAAATGGTTTGAGATAGCGCTCAAGGATGTAGCCGATAACGCGGCTATTCTTTCTAAGGGGATAGCCCGCGCCCCCGTCTCGACGCTGCGGCCACGCCAATTCTGGAACGTTAGTATCGGCACCGACGGGCTACAGATCATCCTCCATAGACGACTGCACTGGCAAGATGTTCAAAGATGTGGTTGCGCCAGTCTTGCAACCCTCCATGTCCGGCTCACGGCTGATGCGTCGCAGTGATGAGCCGGAGCTTCGAGCTCCGGCTCATCTCTTAGCTATGCGGCCTGCATCAACCGCTGTGGATCGTTGCCGTAAAGGTCTCGCATCCAACTGCAGATCTGCTCATTGACGACCCGATGCAACACCTTCAGACGCTTCACTTCCGACGGATGTGCTTTTTCGGCTTCTGCTTTCGCTATCGCGCTTTCCAAACGCTGGCGCTCTTGATGCAGGATTGTGAATAGCCTTTCCGCCATGGTCATACCTCACGAGCATCGAGGCCGCGCATGGCAGGCATTTTGTCGGCCACGCGGCGGGGATCCGATGCCCCAGGCAGTCGCCCGGGATCGGGGCGGTTCTCGCCTGGATGAGCGTGGGAAGCCCAAGACGCGAGAATGGCGTGCTTGACCTCCGGTTCGAGCTGGGGATGTCCCATAGGCTCGAATGGATGATGAAATTTGGAGAGGGACATTGCTTTGCCTCCTTTCTTCCAACTCTCCTCACTGTGGCGGTGATTCCGCCGCCCAATATATTTTGGATTTTTTGTCTCGAGGTCAAGAGCCCGCGTACCCTTTCGGCAAACTTGGCCAAAGCCGTCCCGCTAAGGAAAGTAATTAGTCAGGGCGGATACCCTGATGCAGTGCTAGCCATCCTGATAAACATGACGCTTCTTACAAGAGCAACGATGTTGCGCGGCGTGCTCGTGCGTCCCATCTGACGGCCCCGCACCATTCGGACGCTGAAGCGTGATAAGCCGTACGCCAGGGCAATATTGTCGACTGACCAAGCCTGCCACGGACCGTTCCAGCTTTCTCGCGCAGCGGCGACGCGGAAAGGCGGTGTGAACGCCCGCCAATGCTTTACGTCGATGGTAAAATGTTTCTGTTGCCGGGGGCCGACTACGATTAATCCGCTATATAATTGCAGAACGGTTTGGAGTGACTACGTCTCGCTGCCCCGCGGACGCCGCGGCGTAGCAGCCTCGAGGACACCAATGCGGCCCCGTGATCGCTTGACCTTGCGTCTCGGGACATGAGCCACCCCAAGGGATACTTAGCGGTGCCGGTCGAGATCAATTGCCTCGGCTCCGCGAGCAACGCATCATGGACGGCCGGCTTGAAAGATTGGCGGATGAAAAGAGGCCCCGGGGATCATTGAGACCGGCCCGGGGCGTTAGTTGTCGCATGCGCCGCAGCGCGTTCAGGGAGGGCATGCTTCTGAGAGGGATCAGGAGCGCCTCAAAATCATGATCGCTCATCGGTGCCGCCATTTCCATCGCTTGCAGGAAATTAATTCAAATCCGCGCGGCGCTGATCAAACGAGGCCGTCCCCCGCAAAAGGGACGGCCTCTAGCGATGTGGCCGGGGGAGCGTCCGCAACCGTGGCGCCATCGCGAGATGACGGTGATACAAATCCACCAAGGGCGTAATTGTTCCCGACAGCCGCGTTGCCCGTGCCGGTCGGGCCTTGAACCGACAATCTAAGCCGAAAAATATCTTTACTTCCTCACGAGCGGTTCATCTTGCTCATCCCGATTAAATGGTCTTTGGCAAGGGTCACGACCGTGCTTCCTAGGTGGTCTGCAGCGGCCCCGGTATGATCATCGAGGGAGTTTCGTGCCGCGCTGGCGCTGCAGGGCAATCTCAGTGTCGACTTCGAACCATGGCCATCGGGTGCGAGCAGGGGGCGCTCAGCAAGCTGGCTGAGCCTTGCTATTCGTCTCTCCAGCCTTCGGCATCCAGCCCTTCTGCTGCCATGGCAAGGCGGGACACGTCCTTCGGACAGGCTGCAGAACGCAGGATAGGTCGCTCAAGACTTGGCGGGCGGTGGGCAAGCCTCAACGATGCTGCAGAACGCGCGGGCAACCGCGCGAGGCTCACTGTCGTCAAACCGGTAGGATTGCGCCGGCAGTGCCTTGCACACTCGCCGGCGCCCCCTTGGTGCGACCCGACGGGCTATTTGCCCTATATAGAACCGCTTATGGCGCCTGGAAATGGAATAATTGTATCAGGCGTGTATTTGTGCACACTTCTGTCTGATTGCGCTGCATAAAAAATACCCGGCCTGAATAGGCCGGGTAGTTATCCAGAGAGTCGCTCACGCTCATCTCTTCAGTCGCGATTTAGTGCTGCGCTAAATAGCCGCAGATGACAAGCGATTCCATCGCTTCGTCCGAGCAGATTGATTGTTTGTCAATTCCGGAAATATATAAAACTATAACGATTTTAAAGGTTTGCGCTCGGAAATTTGAAGTAATGCCCGGTTGCCCGGTTGCGAACGGGTTACGCCATCTCCCAGATGCGGCAGTTGCCATGCCAGCAGTCGTCTTTACCCTTTGATCTGCCCGGCTCGGTCCGCCCACTGCGGTCCTGGCGGCATTGCGCAGCTTGGACTGGTCGAACGCAGAGGCCTCGCGCAATCCATTCTTTTTGAGCGCTGCAAGTATGTCGGTTTAAACCGCTCACCGCACGGCGCACGACCGTCAGGTTTTCGGTTCCCGCACCGCGCCGTGATCGAAAGCGAGTTCCTCAAGGTCCCGGTCTCGGATTGTCGTCTCCAACGAAGAAGGCTGCCCGATTAAAGGGGAAGCTTCATGCGGTTGAGGCATTGGAGAGTCTGGCCGAGACAGGGATCAGCGCCGCATTCCTGAGAGCCTTCGAGCGCAGCGTTTAATGGGCACCTGCCGCAGCCAGGATTCATGATGTTCACCGCGGGCGGGATAATTCGCGCTGGCGGTGAACATCAGGCGGTTACCGGTTCGGATCAGGCACGCGGAGTGCCAAGGCGCGCCGCCTGAGCTCACTCCACCGGCCGTCTCGGTAAGAGGCCTTACGTTCTATGAATCGAAACTTCCAGCGCCATCTCTCGTGTTGGAGCAGATTTCATCGTTCCGAGCATCTCGAATGAACTCGTGCCCCGCCCATGTCATCCGACCGTCAAGATAGTTCCCCGCTGATGGGATGACGTGTCGCTGTTTACGACGAAGCCTGCATCTAGCGCAGGTCTAACATGCCTTACCGCGACCTGGTTAGTACCCACCCTGGTTACGGGGAATTTTCAAGATATGGTCTGTACAGTTTCGGCCTCCACAGGAAAGGCCCAGCAAATCCAGCGCGCTTCATCAGCGTTGCACCGTTGCTATTGCTTGGTTCGTCGGACCATCGACCAGTCGTAACCCAGCGTTTTCACTCGCGCCTCTACTGTGGCAAGCAAATCAGCGTCAGGTCGGGCTTGGCGGGTAAGCACCCATAAATAGCGACCCGAAGGCTCACCGACGATCGACCAATCGTAATCATCCCCGTGATCGAGCACCCAATAGTTGCCATAAAACGGGCCGAAGAACGACACTTTTAGCTTGGCACCTGTCACGGTATCGACGATCTTGGCTTTACCCGTTGATTCCTTCCACTTACCGCCYCGGCGGCCTCTGTTGACAATTTTCAGGGTGCCGTCATCTTTCAGCGAATATTCGGCAGTGACGTCGTCCATATCTTTCTGGAACGAGGCTTCGTACCGGTACTGCTCATACCAGCGGCCCATGTAACGCTCTACGTCGACCGCCTTGAAGGGCTGCGGAACTGCAGAATTGCCAACTGGGCCAGGCCTCGGTATTGACGCACACGCGCCGAGCACCAGCGTCGTGCCAGCTAAGGCGATGGCGATCGTCGTTTTCTTCATAGCAGCTCCTGCAAACTCAACTCGGATAAGCTCTCTAAGCCGATGTGGTTGCAGGGCTCACGAAATGGAACCTTCCACCTGTCGACTTTCACCACACCTTAAGACCATCACTGACGGTAAAAGAAAACGGCCAGGCAAATCTTCGGGAGCGGTGTCGGTCTATCCCTGGCGTCACGCATGATATCTGCTGGACCCAAAGAACCGACAGCGCTCCATTATGCGATCRGCGCCAGGTGGCATTCGGTAAACCCTGGCTACCCGCTGACATGGCCCGGATGCCAAGGCGCGCCGCGGCAATTGCCGAGTAAGGTGGAACAACGGCCGGAGGCCTGAAGACATCGATCTTGGGGATCGTCGCCTTGGTCAAACACGTATCCGACATCGCGCGCCAGAAAATCAACGCGCGATGTTCGATGGGCGGCGGAACCACCCGGCAGGATTAAAGGGCGAAGCGGACCGTGCCAAGGACCGTGCGCGGTGCGCCCAGAAGGTTGAGCAGCGGAGACGTGCCATGCCCGGAGACGATGTAGTTCTTGTCGAACAGGTTGTAGACGTTGATCTGTAACCGCGCCGGCGCCGATGCCGAGCTTCTCGCCGAAGCTCTTAGTGATGAAGGCATTGGCGGCGTTCTTCGGGGTCAGCGTGGCGCCCTTGTCCAAGAAGAGGGGGGCGGCCGAGTCCGTCACTTGCGCGCCGAGGTAAGCGTGGTATTCGTGTTGTGGCGGTCCGACCTTGAACCAATCAATGTTGATAGGGCTCTTCAGTATCAACGGCGCAATGATGCCAGTCATGCGCAGAGCCGTACTCAGCGTGACGGGGTCGCGGTGCCCGTGAGGGAAACCATCCGCACTCGCTCACCTATGGCGCAGCGGCCACGGCTACGGTTGATGCTTCTAGCGCCTAGGGTCTCCGATGACGACCAGGCGTTCCGATTCGAGATCGACCTGGCACCCGCTCGGTCATGCCGCTGCTTCAGGCCTGGAAGGTTTCACACGATTACATCGCCAAGTCTTTTTTTGCGCGTCGTGCCCTGAGGCAGGGAGAGACAATGAAGCCCCCTACCAGGACGATCAGGTCAGCTTTAGGCCAGCGCCGCCCGCAATTTCTTCAAGTGAAATGCCCTTCCGCGCCTCCGCCTCGCGGATTGGCGGCAAAAGGCGCCCATGTTACACCGAAGCATGCCAACGGATCGCCGTCGAGGGGCATAATGCCAAGGCCGCCCACAGCTCAATCCGTTATCGATGGCTGCCAAAGACGGGAGCGCATGTCCATCGAAGCCGGTAACCATCTACGCCAGCTTTCCTCACCAGGGAGTTATGAACCAAAAAAATGTCATCCTGAGGAAGCCTGCCGGTTCATACCGGTCAAAATCTGCTCTACGCTCGAGCTTCCTCGATTTCAAAAAAGTGATCGGCGTCCCGCTCACTCGCCAGGAGCTTCATCGTCGTTCTCGGAAAACTTGCCGGCCGCGATCCCAAGCTTTTTCCTGTCTGGACCTTCGCGCATGGTCGCAATACGCGCTTCATCCAAGGGCTCAACATCCCTTGCAGCGACTGCCGCGAGCTTCGCATCCTGCTGTTTAACGCCCTTGCCCTGCCTGCTACCGAGGCCGCTCTGGATTGCTAGCTCCTTGCGGGTTTTGGCATAGTTCGGCGCGACCAAGGGGTAATCGGACCGTAAGTTCCACCGCCTCCGGTACTCATCGGGAGAGAGTTGGTGCTCCGCGCCAAGGTGCCGGCGAAGCGTCTTGAACTTCTTACCGCATTCGAGACAGGCGATGGCGTCAGGCTTGATTGATGCCTGGATTGCGACCGCCGGAGTAAACCCTTGGGCCGATGGCTTGGGATCCTTACCAAGGCTGGCCAAAGTTTTGTAGACTGCGGCGATGAGCTCGGGCAGCTTTTCTGACGCGATTTTGTTACGGCGCGCATGCGCGCAAACAATATCCGTTGTCAGGACTAGCAAGGTTTCGTTGACCATTGTATTCTTACCCGGTTGTTGACCTGAACTCGTGAACCACCATTGGCGATGGCAGGCAAGTGAATGTTGGCTCGATACAGGCGAATTGACGCCGCTAGATCATTCGGCACTTCATACGGGCCGATCAAGAGCGACGTATATTTTCACCATTGTGAAGCCGGCTGCTGCAAATCGCATGTCATGGCAACATTTTGCTAATTCGTGATCCTTGCCGGTGTGGTGTGGTTGCGCTGTTAGACCCAAAGCATGGTTCGCGAAAAAAGCCCGGAATACCTGAGGAATTCCGGGCCGAGTCTTTGGGTCGCTGAGCGCCGTAGCGCTGAGTGGCCGACCAAATAGTGGGTTTAGGCTCTTGGTCGAATCACCGGTAGAGCTTGTCGGATCAATGTGACGCTTTTACGAATGAAAAACTCTGTCAGTTTCTGCATCAGGGATGTTTTTTTCGCGATGCTTGGGCTCCGTTTCGTCGGGTACGCTGTTCGCTATCCTCGCTCGCCTTGGTCGGGCACATTGGAATGCCTGCCTTGAAGGGGTATCTAGATTAAGTCGGGGGGCCTCAACCGGCTTCATCCATATGATCGCTGAATATAAGCAGGTTTGTAAGACCTGCATTGTTAGAAAGTCTATAGCCTCAATGGCGTAGCCTTTTCGATCCAATGACGTAGGAGCCATCAGCTATTTCGCTCGGGGCGCCGAGACGGATTCGCTTGTGCTATTGCTCGCCAAGGGGGATCGGCCTTCGACCGGGCGGCAGCAAGTTTAGCTTGGCGAGACTGCGCCTTACAAGCTCTGGATTGTGGTCCTGAAGCCAGCCGACGGTAAACGTTTCAACGGCACAGTGATCGTCGAGTGGAATATTACTGACGGCCTCGATGTTCCGCTCGAATGGATCAATTCCCATCGCGAGCTTTTTCGTAGTGGTTACGCTTATATTGGCGCTCTATGCAGATCGCGATGACGAACGAAACGTTGCCCGCGTTAATCAAAGACAGTCTGAGTATCGAGAAGGGCGGCATACGGACGCCGTGGGTCGATGCGCCGCTCTCGCACCTAACGGGAGACTTCCGAGGAGCTTCTTTGGATATTACAGGTTTGGTCGAGCGCTCAGGCGAAAATCCTCACGCTTTACCTCGGCGGGAAGGCTGAGTTCCTCGGCAAGGCGACCAAATCTCTCGATGCCGCCACCGGGCAAGGTTTCGTTCTAAATTCCGACCGTGCCGAAATTGTAGGACTGCTCGAGCGGCAGTTCAAAGCTGCGACGAATGTACCATAAATCGGCCTTCGCGTTTTCAGTCTGACTGAATTAGGGTGCGCAGCTCAGCCTGGTCAAGCTGCGCGCCCTTGTCGTTGCCTTCAGAACGATCGCTGACCTTCATGGGATAACCTTGCAGGACTTGATGCCGCCAGCTCGCCTCGGAGCAGTTTTCGAAACAAACTCGAAGCGAACGGCAGCCCAGCCGTGACCGGCTGCGCAAGCGATGGACCGCGTCTCGCGACGCTTCAATTTGCGCCGGTGGTACGTTCGTACCTCAAGGACGGCGCCGCCAGGCTGCGAAACGTGACCGACCAGCGCGGACGTACCATCTCGGCGATACTGTGCTCCCATTCATGCCGGGCAGGTCCGCTGAGATGGTAGGCGCTCCTGGGCGTGAGCGGCACGTTAGTTCGGGCAAAGCCGTTCCCACGCCTTTGCCTGAATCGCATTTCAGCCGGTTCGCCTAGCGAAATCCCCACGACGTGCTCGTAGATGGGGCGATCGCGGTGCCAACCGATCCCCGCCCCCGCGTCATACCGGATCAGCAAAGCCTGAACGAGAAGCGCGGGATCCACAGCGGCGAAATTCGCGGCGCGGTCACGCAGCAGCAAGAGCCAGCCAGGAAAAGGAGGTGCTTGGCGCTGCCGGCCCGTTTCGAAATCGTAGTTCCACCCGAAAGAGGTGGTGAGGCGCTTGCCGGTCCAGCCCTGAAAACGGAACGGTTGCAGATCGCAGGCATTGATGCGACTGATCAGCACGCGTTCCTCGGCATCGTCGATGAGGTCGGCCCGGGTGGCAAGGCCGGGCAGGGCAGGGGTGCCGAACAGGTCGAGCATCAGGCCGCCTGCTCGGCGATAAACATCGGCAGCGCCGTTGCTTGTGCGGGCGAGGGTTCGCCCGGGTTCGGCACCATGATGCGGCCCCGCGTTATACCCTCGGCCGGCGGGAGAACGGGGCGCACGAGATCCTTTGCCGGGCGCAGAAGAAGCTCCTTCGTCATCACCGGCTCGCCCTGGTTGCGGCTACGGGTGATCCGCTGGAAATCGCCATACTTGATTTTCACCGTGATAGTACGGCCGAAGATCTGGCTGGCTTCGCACCAGCGCCAGACATGTTCAGCCATTTTCGCAACGCTGGCCGCGATCTCGTCAGGGTCTGTCAGATCGCGGTCGAGCGTCGTCTCGAATCCGGAAGATCCGCGCACCCGATTGGGATTATCCGGTCGGTAGTCTTCGCCGCACGCAATCGCGAAGTACCAGCTGGCCGAACTGCCAAAACGACGCCCAAAAAATGCGAAGGACTTTGCGCGAAGGTTCCCGCCGATTTCGAAGCAGAGGCGCGTCATCTTCGCTGTCGTCACCGGCCCGATGCCGTGGAAGCAGCTGACGGGGAGCGTGTCCACCCAGTTAGCGCCCATGTCAGGGGTGACGGCAAACTGCCCGCTGAGCTTGGGGTGATCGGACGCGACTTTTGCCAGGAACTTGTTGCAGGAAACGCTTGCCGACGCAGTGAGACTGGTATCTTCGAGGATGCCCGGGCGGATGGCATTGGCCGGGCGCCAAGCGGTCTCGAGACCGCATTTGTCCGTCGTCACGTCGAGGTACGCCTCGCCGGGCGAGAGGGGCTCGACCAGGCCGTCGTAACGCGCGAACACGGCACGGACCTGCCGGGATACCTGCCGGTCGACTTCGAAGCGCGGGGGCACGAACACCAGTTCAGGACAGCGCAGCAGCGATGGGGCCGAAGGTAGCGCGGAGCGGACGCCGAGCTGTCGCGCCTTGTAACTTTTCGCTGCAACCCCGCTCCGCGCTGCCGCATGGCCTGCGGCGACGGGGCGGCCTCGCAGCGACGCTTCATCGCAGTGTTCCGCCGCAGCGAAGAAGGCGTCCACGCCGGCCCGGATAATTTTTCTTATGATGAAGTCGACCATGGCGCGGGCATACCATGACAGGAACAAATATCGAACAAAAATGAATGATTGGTCGTCTCAGGGCGAGGGCTTTCCCCCGTCCTGCACAGACTGTCCACAGGGTTGTCCCGAGAGGTGTCTCTTGCCCGCGTCGCAAATGCCTTGACCCGGCACCCCGGCCAATGGGAACATAAGTGGAACAAGGCGAGTCTCGAGTTATCATGCAGCTGCTATCACCTATCTCGACGATCGAGCATCTGCGCACCCTGGCGTCTCCGCTCGCTGAGTTTCGCACAAGCCCGTTTGGCGCCGAGGCGCTGGATGATCGCTTGAGCGGCGGAGGCCTCCGTACAGGCGCGCTGCACGAGGCGGCCGCGCTGACCTGCTCGCTGGTCGATGATGCCGCCGCGACCTTGTTTCTGGCGGGGATAGCCGCGCGTGAAGCCAGATCGCTCAAGGCCCCGGTACTGTGGGTAAGCTGCCGCAATGACCTCTACGCTCCCGGCTTGGAACAGGCCGGACTTGGTTCTTCCGATGTCATTCATGCGCAGCCGCGTAATGAAGGAGCGCTTCTTGCCGTCGTCGAGGACGCTGTCCGCGATGGGACGCCGGCTGCGGTCGTCGCCGAGGCAAGCAAGGTGTCGATGGTGGCGACCCGCCGCCTTCAGCTTGCTGCGGCAGAGGCCGATATTCCCGTTCTGCTGCTTCGGCGTCACCGCGGACGCGACCTGGATCCGCTCAGCGAGCCTTCGGCGGCCTGGACCCGCTGGCGCATTGCCAGCGCCCCCTCCGCCCGCCTCGGGGTTGCCAGTGTCGGTCGGCCCCGCTGGCTGGTTGAACTTGCCCGGCAACGCGGCGGCGAAGGTTTTTCCCTGATCGTGGAGGGATGCGATGAGACGGGTCGTCTCGCTGTTCCTGCCCTATCTGCCGATCGAACGGCTGAGAAGGCAGGACCGGTTCGCCGCTCCGCGGCCTGAACCCCGCGCGCTCCAGCTTCCCGTCTACGACGATCCTGGCGCTTGCTCGGTCCCGCGTGGTGGCGGGTGGCGGCCTGGTGCGCGCTGGGCACAGGCACAGACACAAAGCGAAGATCGCGGCAGGGCACGTACGCGTGTCGATGTCGAACGCGAGATTGTCTCGTTGCCGCTACACGCGCAGCCCCCTATGCGCGAGCTTGGCCGGCGCTCGGAAGCCGCCAAGCATCCTTTCAAGCGCCCGCACGGCGCGCCGCCGCGCGCCGTGCGGGGCGTCCCCGAGTTTGCCGTTGTCCCGATGGCGCTTATTGGCAAAGTCCGGCGCCGCGACGAGATCGTTGCTGTGTGCCCAGCAGCGCGGGCGCTTGGAATCCATGTTGGGATGGCGGCAACTCATGCCCGCGCCCTGGTGTCCGATCTCGATTTTCGGCCCGCCGAGCCTGAGGCCGATGCCGGTTTGCTGGACCGCCTGGCTCTGTTTGGAATTCGGCGCTGGTCACCGATCGTCGCGGTTTGTCCGCCTGACGGTATCTGGCTCGATCTCACCGGCGCTGCGCATCTGCACGGCGGAGAAGAGCGCTTCTGTCAGCGGCTTCAGGCATTCTGCCACCGCGCGGGGTTCACCGTGCGGATCGCGATCGCCGATACCCCCGGTGCGGCCCATGCGCTTGCGCGCTACGGCCGCGAGGATATTGGCATCACCCCGCCGGGGGGCGTGCTGCGCGCTCTGTCGCCGCTGCCGGTGGCGGCCCTCCGGCTCGACGAAACGGCAATCGGCGCGGCGCGCAAGTTCGGGTTCGAGACGATCGCTGACCTGCTTCCCGTCGCGCGTGCGCCCCTTGCGCGCCGTCTCGGCATGGCCGCGATCGATCGGCTCGATCAGGCGCTCGGCGGTAAGGCGGAGCCGATCACCTCGCGCGAGGATATCGTGGTCCCGCTGGTCGAACGGCGGCTCTTGGAGCCGATTGGCACCGCCGAGGCCATTGCGCAGGTCATGCAGGATCTTCTGCAGGACATGGCAGAGCTCTTGCAAAGCATGGGTCTCGGTGCGCGCTCGCTGCGCCTGATCGGTTTGCGGATCGACGGCGGCGAACAGGTGGTGGCCATTGGCACCTCGCGCCCGACCCGGGAGGTCGCGCATCTGCTGCGGCTGTTGAAGCTCAGGATCGATCGCATCGATCCTGGCCTCGGCCTCGAGCAGTTCCGGCTGCTGGCTCCGCACACAGAGGCGCTAGATGCCGAGAACCTCGGCGCCATTCTCGCCGGGGAGACCGCAGTTCGCGATCCCGCGCGGCTTGTTGACGTGGTGGCAGGGCGGATCGGGCAGGGGGCCGTTTACCGGTTCGCCGCGGTCGAGAGCCATGTTCCCGAGCGGGCGGTGCGAGCGGCGAGCCCGATCGGAGCGCCGGGAACCTGGCCAGCCTGGCAGCGGCCGGTGCGCCTTTTCGCACGGCCTGAGCCCTTGCACGGCGTGATGGCGCTGATGCCCGATCAGCCGCCACGCCGGTTTGAGTGGCGGGGGCGCGCGCACCGGGTCGTGGCGGGTGACGGGCCCGAGCGGATCCACGGTGAGTGGTGGCGCCGCGATGCCGAAGTCTGGGCGGTGCGTGACTACTACCGTGTCGAGGACGAGCAAGGCGGGCGCTACTGGGTATTCCGCCGCGGGGACGGCGTGACGAGCGACACCGGCGACCTTACCTGGTGGATGCACGGCGTTTTCGCATGACCGTCTACGTCGAACTCCAGGTGCTCACGCATTTCTCGTTCCTGCGCGGCGCTTCGAGCCCTGACGAATTGTTCGGGGCTGCTGCAATGCTTGGCTACCCGGCGCTCGGCATCGCCGATCTCGGCAGCGTGGCCGGTGTCGTGCGCGCCTGGGAAGCCGAGAAGGTTACCGGCGTGCGGCTGATACCCGGCACGCGGATTGATCTCGCCTGCGGGCGCCGCCTGCTGCTCTACCCAACTGACAAACCCGCCTGGTCACGGATCACGCGCCTGCTCACGATCGGCAAGCGCCGGGCCGGGAAAGGCGGCTGTCTGCTGCACTGGCACGAGCTTGCGGTCTGGTCCGAAGGCGTGATCGCCATCCTGCTTCCCCATGAAGCGGATGATGAGAACGCCTCTGCCCTCGCTGAGCTGCGCCAAATCTATGGCAAGCGCGGCTACATGGCGCTGTTCCAGCGCCGCCGGCCCGATGACGCGCTGCGCATCGCGGCGCTTGAGCGGCAAGCGGCGGAAGCGGATGTGCGCGCCGTCGTCACCGGCGATGTGCTCTACCATGCGCCGGATGCCCGCCTCCTCCAGGATGTGGTCACCGCGATACGCCATGGCTGCACGGTCGACGAACTCGGCTATCGGCGTGAGGTCAACGCGGACCGGGCGCTCAAGTCTCCGGAAGAAATGGCCCGCCGCTTTGCCGCCTATCCCGATGCCCTGCGCGCAAGCGTCGAGATCGCCGAGGCCTGCACCTTCGCGCTCAGTGACCTCACCTATCACTATCCCGAGGAGCGAATGATCGACGGCCTCACCGCGCAGCAGGCGCTGGAGAAAATGGCTTACGAAGCGCTTGCCGCCATGTTCAGCAGCGCGCCGCCTCAGGATTACCAGGACCAGATCGCTCATGAGCTGAAGCTCATCGCCGACTTGAACTATGCGCCCTATTTCCTGACCGTTCATGCGATTGTCAGTGAGGCGCGGCGGCGCGGCATTCTGTGCCAGGGTCGCGGCTCTGCTGCCAACTCCTGCGTCTGCTTCGTTCTTGGCGTAACCTCGATCGATCCCGTCAAGCACGAGCTACTGTTCGAGCGTTTCGTTTCAGGCGAGCGGCGCGAGCCGCCTGACATTGACGTCGATTTCGAGCACGAGCGGCGCGAGGAGATCATCCAGTGGATCTTCGAGACCTATGGCCGCGACCGTGCAGCGCTGACTGCCGTCGTCACTCGCTTTCGCGCGCGCGGCGCTGTTCGCGATGTCGGCAAGGCCATGGGGCTGCCTGAGGACCTGACCGCCTCTTTGGCAGGGTTGGTCTGGGGCTGGTCAGCCGAAGGCGTCGGTGAGAAGCAGGCAGCGGAACTCAATCTCGACATGTCGGATCGCCGCCTGCGCTTGACGCTCGATCTTGCGCGCCAGCTCATCGGCGTCCCCCGTCAGTTCAGTCAGCATCCCGGCGGTTTCGTGCTCACGCACGACCGCCTCGACGACCTGGTGCCGATCGAGCCGGCCGCCATGGTCGATCGCCAGATCATCGAGTGGGACAAGGACGACATCGATGCCTTGAAGATGATGAAGGTGGATGTTCTGGGCCTCGGCATGCTGGGCTGCATGAACCGCGCCTTCGATCTGCTCAATGAAGCCAAAGGCATTCGCATCGGCCTTGCCGATCTGCAAAGTGATGACCCGGACGTCTATGCCATGATCCAGAAGGCCGATACGCTCGGTACCTTCCAGATCGAGAGCCGCGCGCAGATGTCGATGCTGCCGCGCATGAAGCCACGCCGCTTCTACGACCTCGTCATTCAGGTGGCGATTGTGCGGCCGGGACCTATCCAGGGGGACATGGTCCATCCCTATCTGCGGCGGCGCGAGGGGTTGGAGAAGCCGGAGTATCCCCGTCCCGAGCTGCGCGCGGTCCTTGAGAAGACTCTGGGTGTGCCGTTGTTCCAGGAACAGGCGATGAAAGTCGCCATCGTCGGGGCCGGGTTCACGCCCGCCGAAGCCGACCAATTGCGCCGCGCCATGGCGACTTTCAAGCTCACTGGCGGCGTGTCCCATTTTTCCGAGAAGCTGATCGAGGGTATGGTCGGCCGGGGCTATCCGCGCGACTTTGCCGAGCGCACGTTCCGTCAGCTCGAGGGCTTCGGCTCCTACGGTTTTCCCGAGAGCCACGCAGCCAGCTTCGCCAAGATCTCCTATGCGTCAAGCTGGATGAAGCATCATCATCCCGACGTATTCTGCGCAGCGCTGATGAACGCGCAGCCCATGGGGTTCTATGCCCCGGCCCAGATCGTCGGCGATGCGCGGCAGCACGGCGTGGAGGTACGCCCCGTTTGCGCCAACGCAAGCCGGTGGGACTGTTCGCTCGAACCTACGCGAGGGCCATATCATGCCGTGCGGCTTGGCTTGCGGCAGGTGCGCGGGCTCTCGAATGCTGATGGTGCGGCGATCATCACGGCGCGCGGGTTTACTCCATTCGAGTCCGTCGATGACCTGTGGCGGCGCTCAGGCGTACCGCGCGCCGCGATCGAGAAGCTGGCCGATGCCGATGCATTTCACGAGTTCGGCGCCGATCGCCGCCAGGGCCTGTGGAAGGCGAGGGGGCTTGGCGAAGCGCCCTTGCCGCTGTTCGCGGCTGTGGATCGGGCCGCGCAGGCGATCAGCGCCGAAGGCGTCGAGCCGGTGGTCGCGCTGCGGCCCCTGACCGATGGACGCGAGGTCATCGAGGACTATCGCTCGCTGCAGCTGTCGCTGCGGGCACATCCCCTGACGTTCGTGCGGGACGAGCTCTCGCGGCGCGGTGTCACCCGCTGCGCCGACCTCACCAACATTCGCGACGGCCGCAATATCGAGGTTGCAGGGATCATCCTCGTTCGCCAGAAGCCGGGCTCGGCCAAAGGCGTGCTGTTCATCACCATTGAGGACGAGACGGGCATCGCCAATGGCATCCTCTGGCCCGATCGCTTCGAAGCGCAGCGCCGTACGGTGATGTCCGCCTCGATGGTGGGGCTCAAAGGCCGGGTGCAGAAGGAAGGCGAGGTGATCCACGTCATCTGCGACAGGATCATCGATCATGGCGACCTTCTGCACCGCGTCGGCGAGATGTCGTTCCCGCACCGTACCGGGCGGGGTGACGGCGCCCGCCAGGGCGGCGCCCCCGACCGAGGCGACCAAAGCTGGAGCCCGAAGCCGACGAACAGCTACTGGCCCCCGCACGCCGATGGCCGCGATCCCGAGGAGATTGTGCGGTTCAGGTCGCACGATTTTCATTGACCGGTGGCCCCGCTTCCCAAACATCAGCGCGTGATCATCACGCTCTCGCTGCATATCTTGCGCGGCGGTGTCACACGCTGTAGCGAAAGCCGCATCGACACCGTCGAGGTTCGCCTTGCCCTGAGATGTCTGCTCCCACATTGCCGGGAGCGCTGGCCGCTCGAACTTTACTGGGATGCCGCCTCTCAGGACAACGAGATCGGCAGGGCGCAAGGGGTGACGGCTGCCTTTAACGGGATCGTGCGGCAGCTGAGACTTGCGGGCAGGTATGAGGAAGGCGGGCCATCATAGGCCCCGGTGGGAGCAATTCTCTCGCAGCTCCGTTCTCATGCATGCGATATGCTATCGCGCAGTGTGCTCCCTACAAGGGGCAGGGTAGCGATCAGGAGCAATGCCATGTGCAACCGTGCCCGCTTCATGGGAGAGCCGGAAACTCTTTTTGGCTCGATCGCCGAACTCTTCCACGAACGGCCGCGCGACAACCGCTTCGACCCGCAGGAGCTGAGGCCTAAGGGCAGGGCCTATGTGGTGCGCGAGCAGGACGGCGTTCGGGGCTGGGACGTAATGAGCTGGGACGTGCTGGGCGGGAAAGGCGCCTGGCCGATGACGAACGTGCGAAACCTTGGCTTGCCGCAATGGCGGGCGCTTGCCGAGGATACGAAGAACCGCTGCATCGTGCCACTGACAGAGTTCTGCGAATTTACACCAGAAAGGCATGATCTTGGGGACGGTAAACCGCCGCTCAAAGGCGAGATGTGGTTTTCCCTGGAGGATCAGCCGGTGTTCGCGGTGGCAGGTTTCTGGCAGCGTACGGAAATCGGCGACGCCTTCACCATGGTGACTTGCGATGCCAATGAATTGATCAGGCCGATCCATCCAAAGGCGATGATCACGATCCTCGAGCGCGACGATATCGATCAATGGTTATCCGGTTCATATACCGAGATTATCGCTCTTCAGCGGCCATATGATCAGGCTCGAATGCGCATGCGCGGACCCGTGTTCCCGACCCGAAGGAACGAGAAATGATGGAAAGCTGCGATTTCTGCCGCAATTGGCGTAGTGCTTGGGATTTCGCCGGGTGCGTTGACCCCGAACTTGGCGCAACCCAAGGGCCAAGCAGCAGGGACGCGCCGCATGCGGATTGCTAGCTTTTCGAAATAACAGGTCCCGATTCGGGCTCTTTTGCTTCAGGCGCCTTCCTGATTTGCATCTCTGTCGGTCGTGCGAGGCAGCCGATCAATCATGCCTGGCACCGAACAGGCGTGACCTGCGCCTTAAAACCAGACCGGAGTTGGCAAAGCCTCAGGACAGACGCCAATATCGGGGAGATAGCAGCGATTCCGGTTCAGTTGAGCAGCCTGGTAGGTTTACGTGCCGGTCTTAGCCAGACCCGGCGAAAACCCGGCAGGAGCGGAATCTGATTGAGGGGAACCGGGGTTTCCTGGATTATGGTGAGCCATATGCCGTCCTCTTCTCGTAAAAGAGCCACCTGAACATCGGCGGCGCCGGAGTAGGCACTCAAGTCCAGCCGTTCTATTTCGCTGGGCTCCGTTGAAAGGACGCGCTTGCGCTGGACGTGGATCCGCATCTGCATCACTGCATTGTATCTGTTTGTTTCGGTACTGCAACGGCGCCCATGGGCTGGAGGCCACTTTGGATGCGGCCGGATGAGATCGCTCGAAAAAACTTTGATTTTGCAGCCGTCGCTTCAAATCGCACTTCCGCAAGCAATCCCATGCATGCCCAATCGGCCCGCACCGTCCGGTAGTGTCCACGGGCGACTACCTTTTCAAGATATCAAACACTTTTAAACATCCAGGCAGGCCGTCGTGCGTTCGCTGTGTCCCGCTCTGTGTGCCCAAAGCCATTTGGATTGGGGTAGTTTTGGCGTACCATTCTGGCAATACCCCTAGATCGACAAAGCCGAAGGCGCTCACCGACCTCGAGATCACCCGAAGTGGTCGCGGACTATCTCAATGCGCGGGCCAGCAAGGGAGCAAGCCGGCTTCACTGTTAAAAGGCATCGATCGCTAGTCCCGATAAGTTGCTTGGCGTCGCCGACCCGACTGCAGCGCCGCTGGTCAGGCTGCGGCTCGCGGTGATCCGTAAGGCGCGGGCCCACGCGTGGCCGCTGTGATTCAAAGGGGCAGGTGCGCGATGTCGCAAGTGAAGCGCCGCGCGGGCTCAACATCCTCGCACTGCTCGACAGCGGTCCCGAGGATCTGCCGGGTCTGCGCGATCAGGCTCAACTGTCGACGGCCTATAACACCGAGCTGCGCGCGTCCGAACTCTGCGGGTTGGCGATCGAGCACCTCGCCGAAGCGATCGATCCTGAGCCCGCGCAGCGTCGCCGCGATCTTGGCGTGGGCAGCGGCGGCCGAGATTACTGAGGGCGCGCCGTTCCGGCGCGTCCAGGCGCGACGCTACAAGGCGCACTCGGCGGTCAAGGGCCGCCGGATCGAGATCATCTCCGGCGGCCAAGCCTCAGATCTTCGTAAAACTCTGTACATGCCGGCAGTGCCGGCGCGGGTGGCATACGATATCGGCGTGAAGCCGCTGCATCCGCGCTCGATCGGTCCGCTCTTCCTGACGATCATCCAGCGCGCCTTCGATCGCGGCGGTCTGCGGGATCTGACCGGGCACGATCCGGCGCGACTGCTCCCGGGATTATCGGCGCACTCGACACGGGCTGGGCTGAACCAGGACCTGTTTGCCAGGGGTGAAGACCTCACCTGCATCATGGACGCGCTGCGCTGGAAGAGCCCGCAAATGCCGCTCGCCTAGGGCCGCAACCTCGCGGACGAGCATGGAGCTGCCGGAAGGCTGATCAATAAGCTCGGGTAACCTAGCGTGTAGCGCTTTGGTTCAGGCTTCGGCGCTGCGGCGCGTTGCGAACAAGGCCTCTCCTCCAGTGACGCGCCGGATGCAGAGTTGCGTGCCGGTGCAGCCCACGAGCATCAAGGATCATGAAGGCAGACAAGCTTGCAATGTAGAGGGGAGCCACGTGGCTCCCCTCAGATGGTCTCAAAGACTCTTGGCCATCAAATGCTCAAGACGGTTCACGAATGCCCGCGGGTCGGGCGGCACTTCGCCTTCGGCGATCCGTGCCTGATCGAGTAGAAGCAACGAAATGTCGCGCCGCTCATCGTCGCTGGCGCTGCTCTGCGCCAGCTTGCCGATGAGTGCGTGTCCGGCGTTGACCTCCAAAATGGGCTTCGCCCGCTCCGGCGCCCTGCCGGCAGAAGCCATCACCTTCTCGAGCTGGAGGTCCATCGCGTCATCCGGGGCGACAATGCAAACGGCACTCGTGGTCAGGCGGTCGGAGATCCGAACATCGGACACGTAGTCCGCCAGCGCTACCTTTGCGAAATCGACGAATTCCGTCACATTTTCGGGGGTGGTGGTGTTGGCTGGCTCATGGCCGTCTGCCAAAGGAATAAGGCTGAGATCGGCCGCACCCTGCGTAACAGATTTGAAGGGCTTACCTTCGTAGTCCGCGCCCATCGATGTCCAGAAATTGTCGATTTGGTCGGGCAGCAGCAGGACCTCAAGACCGCGTGCCTTGAAACCTTCAAGCTGCGCAGAATCGGTGATCCGGTCGAGATCAGTTCCCGTCGCGTAATAGATCGCAGTCTGGTTTTCCTTCAGCGAGGCGACGTATTCCTTGAGCGAGCGCCACTTGCCGCTCGAGGTGGTTGTCTTGAAGCGCGCAAGGCCGAGCAGGGTCTCCCGCCGGGCATAGTCCTCATAAAGCCCTTCTTTCAGCACGGCCCCGAAGTTTTCCCAGATCGCCGCGTAGCGTTCGGGCTCGGCGTCCGCCAGCTTTTCCAGCTCGGAGAGAACGCGGTTGCTGACGCCCTTCTGAATTGCGGAAAGGACGGGGCTGTTCTGGATCATCTCGCGCGACATGTTGAGGGGAAGGTCCGCGGAATCGACGAGACCGCGTACGAAGCGCAAGTAGCGCGGCAGGATTTCCGCTTCGTCGGTGATGAACACGCGGCGGACATAGAGTTTGATGCGCCCGTTGCGATCGGGATCGAACAGATCGAACGGCTTGCTCTCCGGAATGAAGGTCAGCACCGAATATTCGTGGCGTCCTTCTGCCCGGTAGTGAAGCGTGAGGGCGGGCTTATCGAACTGGCCCGCCACGCTGCGGTAGAAGTCGGTGTAATCGTCTTCGCTGATTTCGGACTTGGGCTTGGTCCACAGCGCCGCGCCGTCGGCGACCTGCCGAGCTTCGTCGTCGCTTCCGGCTTCCTCGATAAAGATCGGAACCGGCACATGGCCGGACTGTGCCTTGACGATGCGCTCGACATTGTAGCGCTCTGCATAGCTCTTCGCATCATCGAGAAGATGGAGAGTGACCTTGGTCCCGCGTGCCGGCGCCTGGTCCGGATCGACGGGCGCGATGGTGTAGGTGCCAAGGCCATCGGAAGACCAGCTGGCCGCGTCACTTTGACCGGCACGGCGCGATACGACATCGACTCTGTCCGCCACCATGAACGCCGAGTAGAACCCGACGCCGAACTGACCGATGAGTTGCTGGCCTTCTCCGTTCTTATCCGCGGAGAGCTTGTCCATGAAAGCCTTGGTTCCGGAGCGGGCGATAGTGCCGAGTGTCTCGCCCATGTCGGCAGCTGTCATGCCAATGCCGTTGTCCGCGATGCTCAGCGTTCCGGCGTCTTTGTCCAGCGTGATAGTGATCTGCGGTTGCGGTTCCTCTCCCAGGAGCGACGGGTCGGCGATCGCTTCATAGCGCAGCTTCTCACAAGCGTCGGCGGCATTCGAGATGAGCTCTCGCAGGAACACGTCCCGGTCCGAGTAGACGGAGTGGACCATCATGTGCAGCAGCTTGGAGACATCCGCCTCGAAGGCACGGGTTTCAGGGGCGATAGCGGAATCTGTCGTCATCGTATCCTTGGCTCGCATGTTTCAGGTTTGCCCCGGTGAGATGGATTGATGCCGCGGACTCTTCAAGGCATCTGATGAAATGCAAACGTTTCTCGCCGCTTGCCGCTTTCCAGCCGCGCCAGCGTGCCGAACCATCCTCTTCCCGCGGAACCGCGAAACCGCTTCGGCCGTCGAAGCGCTGACGGCTATCTCAATCGGCTCTCAAGCCTCTCAAAGCCAGAACGCCCGATAGAGGTAGACGATCAGGATCGCGACCATAATCGCGGTGCTTACCGGACTCAGATAATGGTGAATCCATTCGAACTTTCGGCCGAAATCTTAGCCGGTAGCGCCGGGCGCGCTCCGAATGTCGGCGCCGAGCAAGGTAGGAACAGGAAGCAGTCGATCCGCATCTGAAAGATCCCCGCTGGTATGGAAATCAATGCCCGAATGCCGGAAATGAGGTGGCCAAGCGGAGCCGCCCCGCGGGTTTGGTGCTTAAAGAGCTAAACCAACTTGCCAACCTGTTTGGAGGCAGCGTCATACAATGTCCAGGCTGACTGGCCCAGCGTTTCGGCCTCTCGCCTCCGAGGCTGCGTCCCGCGACGTACCAGAAGCCAAGAGTACCGGCCGTTCCAGGACAGCTGCGGATCGACATGGCCGATGGGGTCTGTCACCGTCGATCCGCAGGACTTCGCAATCTACAGGAGCGCACAGGCGTTTTCCTCCACGAACGGGGCGATGAGAGCGTCAGGTTCACGCGCGTCGTCGTCTGCTGAAATGAATATATGAGCTGATGGGGGCGGTCAGTCGTCTGCGATGCCGCTTGCCGTCCCCCTGCCAAACGCCTTGGCCTGGGCGCGCACGGCATCGGCGTATCGTGTCCGATAACGGCGGTACAGGATCGTCCAGAGCATCAAACCTCCGATCATGACATAGCCGAGGATCGGACCGGCCACGATATATTGCTCGATCGAGAGTATGTAGATCATCGCCGCCGATAGGGCAAAATCCAATAATAGGCCGATACCCCAGACCCATGTCATCATCATCACGGTGTGCCGCACGAGCGCGTCGTTGCCCTTGGCGTCGAAATCGGCGAGCGCCTGTTGCGATTGACGCGCGATCGTCGCGCGGGCCAGTGGATAGATCAGCGGCTTGCCGATCGCCGCCGATGCCAGGAAGGCAAGGCCAATGATCAGCGTCACCAGCTTCTCGCGCAATTGCAGCATCTGCGCCGATCCGCCGCCGATAAAGGCCACCGTCGACAGGCCGATGCCGACGACGGCAAGCACCGAAAGCGCGTCGATGCGCCGGGTGCGCAGAAAGCTGCCGATACCCCAAAGAAGCGGCGGTATCGAGGAAGCCAGCAAGGCGTTGAGCTCTCCCCAGCGCCCCTGCGTATGATGGTAGATCGCCAGCGGAGCCGCGATATTGATGGCGCAATCCAGCGCGAAGGCAGGCCCGCGGCGCCGGAGCCAGTCGAGAGGGCGGATGGTGTTCATCGTGCTCTGGCCAGTCGGTTCTAGGGGAGGGGCGGCCGTCACCGCGCGCCGCCTGCGGGAAACCAGTTGCCGTGAAAGCCCGGTGGGATCCGGTGCGGAAGGTGGATTGTGGCGACCGGTTCCTCGGCGAAGCGGCGGGCATCAAGGATCACGAGATCGGTAGCATCGTTGGGAAGATCGACCACGAGACCAATCAGCCAGCCGTGCCCCTCAGGCGCGTCGTGGCTTTCCGGGACGAAGACGAATTCGCCTGGAAAGCGTCCCGGTCCGAAATCGTGAACGGTGCGGGCGCCGGTTGTTGTTTCGTGCGCGAAGATCGCGGTTGCGCCAATGAACTGCTCGCTTGGCACCTCGGGCGTGGCGATGCTCCAAACGAAGCGATGAGGCTGGCCGAAGAAGCGCTCGTCGATGCGGGGAAACTCCTGAGCCGCGCTATCGATTGTCTCGATCTCCACCGATTGGCGCACCGGATCGATGGTCCAGCGCTCCAAGCCGCGACACCGCGAATTCGGGCCGGCAACGGCATCGTCGAACATCGTGTGATAGACGCAAAGGTCGAGGACGACCTGGCCGTCCGGCGCGTCATAGGCGTTGGCGACATGGAACGCGTAGCCTGGCGGCACCGAGCACCACACTATGTCATCCTCGGTGCCGTGCCGGGGCAATAGTCCGACGCGGGCCGGGTGCTCTGGATTCCATCGATAGGGAAAACCGTGGCCTTCGATCAGCGTCTTCATCGAAAAGGTCACTGGCAGGTCGAGGATCACCACGAAGCGCTCGGTGATCGCGCAGTCATGGATCATCGGTCCATGACGCACTGAAACAGGCTCCTCTCGGACGACCTGACCACCGACATCGACCACGACGTGACGGATGATGCCGGGATCGCGGCCGTCGTAGCAGATCGCGTGGTTCTCGCCCGTTTGGCGATCGAGATGCGGATGCGCGGTGAAACTGCCGTGCAACGATCCGTCGAAGGGATCGTAGGCCTGATCGGCCAAATCCTCGCCCAGTTCGACGGGATAGCTGCCGCCTTCGACCAGCGCGAAAGTGCGCCCGGCGATGCCGACCACATTGGTGTTCACCGTATCGAACCGATGGCGAGGGCCGGGCGCAGGTTCCTTGCCCAGCGCCTTGGCAACAGCGTTGGAGCGGATCCAGCGGTTGCGATACCACAGTGCCTTGCCGGCCTCGATGGCCAGGCCATGGACCATGCCGTCGCCGATGAACCAGTGATAGGAGGCGGGATCGGCGTTCACCGGGTTGGGCCCAATCCGCAGGTATCGTCCGCCCAACCCCATAGGGATGGTGCCGGTTACGGAAAGCTCGAACAGCGTCAGCTCTTCATCCATCGGCGTATGAATGCCGGTGAGGAAAGGGTTTCCGCCGACTGGCGCGGCCAACCGTTTCCGGTTGAATCCCGCCAGCGCTTCCACACCCTTGCCAACGGTGTCCCGGATCATGTTTTCGACTAGGCTTCCCATACGCGCCTCCAATGTTTACGGTGTTACTATGAGTGCAGAAGCTAACAGTGTCAACATAAAGAAAAAGCCCTATCATCATGGAGATCTGCGCCAGAGTCTGATCTCCGAAGGCCTGCGGATGCTAGGCGAGCGAGAGGCCGATTCGCTGTCGCTGCGCGAAATCGCCCGATCGGTGGGCGTGAGCGCCACGTCGGTCTATCGCCACTTTCCGGACAAGGAGGCGCTAATGACGGCGCTCGCCCTCGAAGGGCTGGCGCAGCTTGGCGCGGCGCAACGGGCGGCCTCCGAGGCTGTCGGCGGCGGAAAAGCGGGCTTCAAGGAAACGGGCCGGGCCTATGTCCGTTTCGCACTGGCAAACCCGGCGCTATTTCGCCTCATCTTCGCATCGCCGGCGCTGTCTCAGGGCAAAGTGCAAGGCGATATCCACTCGGAAGCGCATAGCCTTTTGCAGGCCAATGCGGCGGCGGCCGCCGCGCGGGGAGGCGGCGAGCAGGCCGTTCACGCGGTTCAGGCCTGGGCGCTCGTCCACGGCTTGGCGATGCTCATGCTCGATGGACAGGTAGCGGTCGATCACGACCTTATCGACCGAGCAATCTGCTGACGGAGGTATGGCGAAGACGGGCCATTGTTCGGCCGTGGCAGCGAGACGTCAGTGCGGATCGCATTGGCGCGCTATTTTGGCGGTTCTGTCTGCGTTATGCCCCCGCTTTGCCGGTCAGGCCTGGCAAAGTGCAGTTGACTGCAGCCTATGCATGTCGTTCCTCGTCTGCTCGAAGGTGCGCGTTATACGTTGAAGTGACCATTCGTCCTCCCAAGCATAGCGAGAAGGGCGAAAAAAGGGGGAGGGCGTTCAGCGCTGCGTGACATAGCGCGACGGTGCCGTGCCCGAGGCCTTTTTGAACGTCGTGATGAATGCCGTCACAGAAGCGTAGCCCGACATCCCGGAAACCTGCTGCACGTTTTCGCCGCCTGCCGGCGTACGGATCGTGAGCAGCAGGCGAAGTGGCTGACGCCATTGCCCATAAGTGAGGCCTGTTTCCTGAACGACCGGACGACGCAGCGATCGTTCGCTCGCCAACGACTGGCTTGGCTCGAGAGATGAATTGCGCCCGCGTGACGCCGAACATCCCAGTATAGACGGATTCGATCTGGAAATCAGCGGATCAGCACAAAAAATTGAGGCTCAAAATCCCGCTCGCGCGCCTCCTCCCTGCCATCATCCGAAATGAGACGGTTCTTCGTGGTGCCCGGCTGAGCACCCATGAAGGATGCCATGTCTCGCGGGAGACGTACCAAGACTCTCAGGACCCTTTTCGCTCATCGTCGCCTTCCCGCTAAACTCCAAGTGCGATCTTGCGATACTTCAAAAATTTAATTCTGCGTTCGTCAGCATCGATAGCATGATCCTGTGGATCGTGGCGGCGATCCAAACTCGTTGGTATCGAGATCGTTTGGCGTCCTGTGAGGGGACAGCGTAAGTCAACATCACAGAGACTGACGGGCCTAAGCGACAAGAATTGGCCGGGCGGCTGAGACGTATGTTCAGGTCTGCGACTAAAGGTCTCGGCCCAGCCTCAAGGCATGGTATCCTCACGCCCGGCATTTTTTTCAACCTGCTGCTTGCCTTGACAGCTTCCATCCGTAAGACTGCCACTGCGCCAGCAAACGGCGCGAAGGCGAACCAACCGCCTTTCAGGAAAAATCGCTCGGTGCGTGCATCCGGGCCGCTGGCGTGAATGTCCAGGCCGCTCGGCTAAAGACGTCGGTAAACGATTCCTACTGTTGGCCCCGGTCGGCACTTGCCGTGCGGGTTCCTGATGGAGAGCTGCCCATGGCTTTGGGCAAGCAGAATGCGCGCTCTATGCGCGTCTTCGAAATCTGTTCGGCTAAGCATGGGGCAATGTCATGCGCCTGAACATTGACGACGGGTGTCTTGATTACCAAGGGATTGCCGAAGGTGCCCCATTGCCACCGGAAGATCAGGTTCGACTTGCGAAAGGGGATTGGCTCGATCGCCTTTACCGGTCCCACCGCGATAAGTTGGTGCGATTTGCCGTCCGGCACATCCACACCGATCATGCAACCGATATCGTCCAGCAGTTGTTCTCTCGGCTTGCTGTGAGAGGCAGGGGAAATCCGCTCGAAGTGGAAGCGCCCGATGCGTATTTGCGGCAGGCCACAGTCAACCTGATCCGGAGCGAGGCACGTTATGACCGGCGTCGCTGCAAGAACCTCCACATCTGTTCGGACGATGTTCCGATCGTCGGCGTCGATGCTGTTGCGGCTTCCGAGGCACGCGACATGCTTGTCAGGCTAGAGGCGATCATGGCAGAACTTTCGCCGAGAACCCGCGAAATCTTCCTGGCTCATCGTTTTGATGGTTTTACCTATGCAGAAATTGCTACCCGGACGGGACTTAGTGTTAAGACGATCGAAAAGCACATGAGCCGCGCGATCGGTCACGTGACCCGGCGTCTGGAACCCATGATGGAGGATATCAAACTCGTGGAAACCGAATGAGTCTCGATCAGGATGCCGACGGCTGGTTTATCCGGATGCGCGGGCCCGATGCTGCAGACGTTCGCGGGCAATTCGAGGAGTGGCGCTCCGTCCCCGCTCACGCGCGGGCCTATGAGCGGCGGGTGAGATCCTTCGACACATTGATGTTCCTCGCCAGTACCGGCACCGTACGGAACAGGAACCTCGAAGTCGCCAAGCCCTGGGTGCTGCGAACTGCATTTCGCAAGTATGCTGCGGCAGCGGTAGGTCTCATGCTCACGGGTGCGCTCCTTCTCATCGTTGCGCAGCGCAGTTTTGGCGAGCCCCAATCGCTTTCTCGAATAGAAGTGGCTTCCCTGGACGAGGTCCCTCGGCACATTTCCCTTCCAGACGGGTCGAAGTTGATCCTGGACCGCGGTTCGCGGGTGCAGATCTCCTACGGTCCCAGCGAGCGGCGCCTGCGTCTGCTGGTGGGACGGGCACGCTTTTCTGTTGCCCATGAAGAGAGGCGGCCGTTCATCGTCGAAGCAGGGGCGGGCAGAGTGATTGCCCATGGCACCCTCTTCGATGTGGAATTAACGCTGAACACCGTAAGGATCGCTTTGCTGCAGGGGGCTGTCGAAGTGCGCGATGCGAGCGGTGGGAATGGCCGCAAACGCTTGGAACTTGCGGCTGGCGAGCGGACTGCGATCGAACGCGGATCCGTAGCAAAACCCACCTCGATCGCAGCTGCTGACAGGCAGTGGCCGAACGACATGCTGGCTCTCGACAGTGTGGATATCGGCGAAGCCGTTGCAGCCTTCAACCGAACAGCCCCAACCCCTGTCCTTTTCGAACTGCGTTCTGCGCAGCCGATGAAAGTCACCGGTGCGTTCAGGCGCTCGGACCCGGAAAGCTTCGCCCGCCAACTGGCCGCAACGTTCGGCCTTCGTGTCGAGGCGCGCGAGGATGGCAGCTTTGCGATCTTGGATGGTTCTCGATCGGGAACGTGAAGTGTGGGATAAGGGCTTGCGATCGGCGCGTGGTTTTGCGTGAGCGAGCGGGGGCGATCGGTTTCGGGCAGCGAGGGCCACGCGATAGGCTTCCACGAATGTGTTGTCCTGCGGCTGAATTTCTCTAGAATCAGATTGTTATGAAGACCGATCTCGAGCACCTCCCGGAGAAGAAGCGCGCGGAATTGAAACGCGTGCTCGAGATCCTCTTTGCTGAGTTCGAGGACCTTTTGGCTCTGGCGACGCAGGGCTGGAAGAAGCAGGGGCGGATCATGAAAGTGATCCTCTATGGTTCGCATGCGCGCGGCGACTGGGTGGCGGATCCAATCGGAGGCTATTTCTCCGACTTCGACATCCTTGTCGTCGTCAATGACGAGCGCCTCGCCGACGAAGCGGAATATTGGGGTAAGGCAAAAGACCATCTCAATCGCGCGCACGACGTGTCCAAATTGCTGTCGGCGCCGGTAGGTCTCACCGTCCATTCGATGGCAGATGTGAACTTCCAGCTGTCGCGAGGAAGGCCGTTCTTTGTCGATGTCGTGCGAGAGGGAGTTGTCCTCTACGAACTCGAGGCCCAACAGTTCGAATTGCCAAGGCCAGTCGATACCGGACTGGCGCACCTTGAGGCAAAGAAGCACTTCGACAAGTGGTTCGCAACCGCCAGCCGTCACCTGGCGGGCGCGAAATTCTATATTTCGCAGGGTTGGAGCAACGAGGCTGCATTTCTGCTGCACCAATCGACTGAGAGCTTTTACCACACCGTACTTCTGGTTCTCAAGCTCTACAGCCCGAAATCACATAATCTCAAATTCCTGCGGGGGCGAGCCGAGGATATTGCGCGCGATCTCATCCCCGTATGGCCGCGCGATACCAAGTTTGGGAACCGGTGCTGGGAATTGCTTTATCAGGCCTACGTCAAGGGGCGATATTCCCCGCACTACGTCATCCGCGATGTCGAGCTGGAGTGGCTGGTACAGCGGATTGAGATGCTCGAGGCCCAAGTGAGAGCAATTTGCGAGACGCATTTGAATATGCCCGGGAGCAAATAAAGACCGCCTCCGGAACCCAAATTGCGAGCGTTTGCGGTGACGCGGTGCGTTCGAAGGATTATTTCATTTCCGGGGTAGGGTGTTTTTTGAAGGGCGGYGATCCGGCTTCTGAAGGGTTCTGCTGAGAGCGGATCCCCGGGGACGGAGGTTCAAAAGTGCGTTACCATTTACTGGCGGGCTGCAGCATCGCTGCCGCCGCGACGATGACCTGTGTGCCGGTCTCAGCGAAAGCCGATACGAGGATCCAGGTGCACCTTCCCGCGCAACCATTACCCGCATCACTGCGCGACATCGGGCGGCTTTTCACTCGCAATGTCAGCGTTGACGAAGCGGTAGTCCGTGACCTGATGGCCCCGCCCGTCGATGGCAAGCTGACTTTCGAGGAAGCAATCGATTCTGTCCTTACCGGGACACGGCTGAAATCGACTCGCTCGGCCGGCGGCGTGGTCGTCAGCAAGCGTGCGGAAAGCGATGCCGAAGAGGGGGGTATCGTCGTGACCGGGTCGCGCATTCGCGGCGCGCCGGTCGCCTCGACACAGCTGACTTATGGGCGCGAGGAGATGCGCAACGCGGGGCAGTCGAGCGCAGCTGACGTCATCCGCGCCATCCCGCAGAACTTTTCGGGCGGCCAGAACCCAGGGGTCGGCGCCAATGTCACGGGCGGCAAAAGCGTCGACATGGGAGGCGGCTCGTCGATCAACTTGCGCGGGCTCGGCAGCGACGCCACGCTTACACTGCTCGACGGACGCCGCCTGAGCTTCGACGCGGCGATTCAGAGCGTCGATGTTTCTGCCATTCCGTTCGGCGCGATCGAGCGCATCGATGTCGTTCCCGACGGCTCCTCGGCGCTGTTCGGATCGGATGCTGTGGCGGGTGTCGCCAATATCATTCTTCGCCGGAATTTCGATGGGCTCGAAACGACAGCGCGGATCGGTAGCTCGACCGACGGAGGCTATTTCCAGCAGCAGTATGGCGCGACGTTCGGAAATGTCTGGTCCTCCGGGAGTGCCCTCGTCTCCGCCGAATACGGGAGCAATTCGGGTATCTGGTCGAGCCAGCGGTCTTATCTCGAGGATCGCACACCGGGAGTCGAGGTCTACCCTTCCATGCGCCATCACAACGCCGCTGTTACCGTCAGGCAGGGACTGGCGCCCGGCCTGACCCTCGATCTCGATGGCATCTACAACAAGCGGCGCCGGGAACAGACGCTTCCGCTCAATGCCGCAGGCGATCTGTCGGTAAGCCGGTACGACTCGTTTCAACGATCCGAATCCTGGGCGTTCGCACCATCGCTGACGCTCGACCTACCCGCCAACTGGCAGGTTTCTCTGGCTGGCAGCTATGGCTGGAACAAGGTCTATTACAGTGTGGGCACCACATACGGCGCGGTAGCGACGAATGCCGGATACGGTTTCTACCGCAATGAGACCGCGAATGTGGAACTGAGCGGCAATGGCAAGCTCATCGACCTGCCGGCCGGTGCGGCCAAGGTCGCCGTCGGCGCTGGATTACGACGCGACATGTTCAATCGGCAAACCTACCGCGGCCTCACAGAATTTGTCGATCGGACGAGGGACAGCCTTTACGCTTTCGGCGAGCTCAGCGTGCCGGTGATCTCACCGGACCAGGGATCGCCGCTCGGCAAGAGCCTCGATCTCAGCCTGGCCGCGCGCTACGAACATTATTCGAATGTGGGGTCGGTGACGACGCCCAAGTTCGGGCTCATCTACGCGCCCGTTTCCGATGTCACGCTGAAGGCAAGCTGGGGCAAGTCGTTCCGGGCGCCGACCTTCTACGAACAGTACATGCCGATGCCCGGCTACCTCTACAACGCGACCACCTTCGGCGGCACGACGGGCACGATCATCTATGTCGTCGGCGGCAATCCGGAGTTGAAGCCTGAACGATCAACCAACTGGTCGGCAACCATGGCATTCCATCCGGCGGCGCTGGCAGGCGCCGAACTCGAGGTCAGCTATTTCAACATCCGCTACCGGGACCGCATTGTCACGCCGATGGCCTATCCCCGTCAGGCACTGACCAATCTCGCCTACGCGGACTACGTCACTCTCGATCCCGCCGAAGCTAACCAGAATTCAGTCATCGATCGGATGGTGTCGTTCACCAATCTGACGACCACCGCCTACGATCCGAGCAGCGTGGTTGCGATCGTCGACAACTCCAACATCAATGCCGGCCGGCAGAACATCTACGGCATCGACGTGCTTGGCCGTTACAGCGTCGACTTTGCCAATGGACGTCTGAGCGCCGGACTCAACGGCAGCTATCTCCACAGCGAGCAGCAACTGCAGTCGGGGCAGGCATTCACGCAGCTTGCGGGCACATTGTTCAATCCGCCCCATTTTCGCGGACGGGGAGAGCTCGGCTGGGCAAGAGGCGGCGTGACTCTCACTGCCGCGGTTAACTACATCGGTTCGGTCGAGGACAAGCGCACGGCGGTCCCGGTGAAAGTCGCGAGCATGGCGCCCGTTGATTTCACGATCCGATACCGGCCGGACGAAAAACGGGGCGTGCTCGCCGGCATCGACGTGATCTTTTCGCTGCAGAACCTATTCAATGACCAGCCCGATACGATCGCGACGAACGCTTATACCGACACCGCCTATGACAGCACGAACTATTCACCGTTTGGCCGTGTGGTCAGTCTCTCGGTAACCAAGAAATGGTAAGGAGGATATCTAGCGGGATTGCGGTCGCTTTCGCGAGCCTCGTAGCTCAGCCTGCGCTTGCTGCCTGTGACGACATTCTGCCAAGGTTTGGTCCGCCTGCGGCGCGAGAGCATCGCGATATGGCGGCTGGGGATCTTGTTCGCTTTCGCGATATCGGTTTTTCGGAGGTCGTGCCCGGCAAGTTCTCGCCCTTCGCCGTTTCACCCAACGGGCGTCTTCTCGCGTTTGTTGTCAGGCGCGGCGAGCCCACTGCAAATACGATCTGCAGTGCGCTCGTGATTGTGCCACTTGATCGGAAAGGCGCCGATGGGGGGGCGGCGTCGCGCGTTCTTGATATTGGCGGCGCGCCCCCATTGTCGAGAGGCGTCTACCGCGGTCTTTTCATCACCTCCGGCGTTCCGCAGTTGATAACGCCAGCCTGGTCGCCTGACGGCGAAAGCATTGCCTATCGCAAGAAGATCGATGGAGTAGTGCAGATCTATCTGGTCCGATTGGATGGCAGCGAGGGTCATGCTGCCACTCATTCCGATATCGATATCGAAGATTTCTCCTGGTCGCCCGACGGGTCGCACATAACTTACCTCGCCAGGCCAGGAGAGCTCGAGTCTAGACGCCGAACCGAGGCCTCCGGGCGTACCGGTTGGCTCTATGACTCGAGCGTTCTACCTAATGAGGCTTGGTCTCCCGCAGCTTGGGCCCGGGATGTTCCTCCGAAGGCGTTCACCGTCGAGCTGTCATCTGGTGTGACCAGAATAGCGACCGAGGATGAGCGCTTGCGGGTAACCCCTTCCCCTTCCACGGGAAGCCTCCACGAGCTGAAGGTTCGTTCCGGTGAGGGCGGAGCGGCGTGGAGGGAGCCTCTGGGCGCTAATCCGGAGAGTGGGCACAGACTTTGGGCCATGTTTCCTGGCAAGGAGAAGCAGGCGTGCTTGCACGCTGCATGCGCCGGCCGGATCGTTCAGGCCTGGTGGGATCGTGCCGGGACGTCTGTCCTGTTTCTGCGCCGGCAAGGATGGAACAACGAGGAATGGGGGCTCTATCGATGGAGCCCGGCGAATAATAGCGTGGCGTTGATTTCCCGTACTCTGGATGCTCTCACAGGGTGCCTGCCGGCCGCCAATGAACTGGTTTGCGGGCGGGAAAATGCCGTCACGCCGAGGCGTGTGGTTGCAATCAACCTCACCTCGGGGAAAAGCCGCACCGTGTTCGATCCCAATCCGGAATTCGCGGAGTTCAGGCTGGGCAAGGTCCAGAGGCTGCGCTGGACCAACGATCGGGGCCTTCCTGCCTGGGCCGACCTTGTGCTTCCGCCCGGCTTTGATGGGAAGACGCGCCTGCCTCTCGTCATCACGCAGTACCACAGCTTGGGATTCCTGCGCGGAGGCACGGGCGATGATTATCCGATCTTTCCGCTCGCTGCGAAAGGCTTTGCTGTCCTGAGCTTCGAGCGTCCACAGACGGTGTCATCCATTGCACCGTATGTGACCGGATGGGACCAGGCCCTGGCCGTGCAATTCAAGGCCTGGGCTGAGCGGCGAAGCATTTTTTCCTCGCTGAATCGCGGTATCGACAAGGCCATCGCGACAGGGTTCGTCGATCCTCAGCGCATCGGCATCACCGGTCTGAGCGACGGAGCTTCGACCACCGAATTCGCGCTCGTAAATTCGGATCGCTTTGCCGCCGCCGCCATGAGTACGTGCTGCGACGACATGCTGAGTTCGCTGGTGCTCGGCGGCTTCGCCTGGGGCGAGCACAACATCAAAATCGGACTGCCGCCTTCGGCCGACAATGATCGCGAATACTGGCGGCCGGTTTCGCTTTCGGTGAACGCCCACAAGATCAATACACCGGTCCTCTTGCAACTTGCCGACCGCGAGAGCTTGCTGGCTCTCCCGTCGTTCGGAGCGCTTAGGGAAGCAGGCAAGCCGGCTGAAATGTTCGTCTATCCCGACGAGTATCACAACAAATGGCAGCCTGCACACCGGCTGGCGACCTATCAGCGCAGCATCGAATGGTTCGAATTCTGGCTGCAGGGCAAGCGCGATCCCGGCCCGGAGAAACGCGGCCAATATGCTCGGTGGGAAAGGCTGCGCGAACTGCGGGACAAGGCGCTGACCGCTAGCCGGCCATGATCCCCCGTGCCCACGATTCCGTATCGACCAGCTGCAGTATCCTTCCGTAAGTCGTTCCCTTCAGGCGCTCTGTGTCCCTGAGCGCCCTGGCGAGTGCGGCCTTGTCGATCACACCCGCACTCGCCAAAACGCCGTCCATCAGATGCGAGGTCATGGCTTCCCGGTTCCGCTCGAGAAGTGAGAACAGGAAGCTTTCGGGATTACCTTTCCCGCGCCGCCAGGCGATGTCAGGCGGCAGGCAAGCCTCGAAGGCAATGCGCGCCGCGGCCCGGTTGTTACCCCGCGCGAACCAGTGCCAGCTCGGAATGGCGAGGCAATGCTCGACCAGAGGCTGGGTGACGAGCGGTGCTGTGCAGTTGAGCTTGGCACCGTGCGGACCGTCCTCGACGTATCCTTGCGCCGCGATAAGCATCGCTATGTGCGCGCCGCGACCAGGAAGGCCTAACTCGGCCGGCTCCAGCCAAGGGTGTCCGGCATTGTTCTGCCACGGTGCCTGCACATCCGGCGAGAGCAGGCGGCGATCCTCCTGCAACTTGTACGGGCAGGCTTTTTGCCACGCGCGCCGCCGCGCTTTCCAGGCCACGCGCCATCGGGATGCCTCCGCCAGTTGAGCGAGCTCGCCGCAAACCCTGCGGAAATGCTGTGTGCCGTCCCCATCGAGGAGACAGTCGGCGGCAAAGGCTACGGAGCGCAGAGAGCAGAATACATTGTCGCCGCCGCCCCCGTCGATGATCCCGTCGCAGCCCAGTTCGCCTGACGCGCGGGCTGCGGCTTCGAATACAAGTTGCTGGTAGCCCCTCGCTACCGGCCGCGGCGTGCGAACCGCGCCTATTCGCGCGAAGTCATATTCCATGACCGCCATGGCCCGCTCGTGAAGGGGACGTCCGACATGAGAAGCCACCCGCCGCGCGTAGCTCGCTTCGTCGCCGGCATGATCCCTGGTCGCCATGTTGAGGCAGGAAAACATACGGTCACGGGCGGAGAGGCTCGCGGCCAGAATGGATGAGTCCAAGCCCCCGGAAAGCATCAGCAGCGGATGGCGTAAGGTCGACGTCCTTGCGGCGACGGCAGCGATGCATTCGTGGCGAAGCCGACGAGCAGCATCTTCGAGATCGTCGATAGCCCGCCTTGCATCGGCAAAGGTCCACGGCGACCAGATGTCTTCGACGCGGACCTCGGATGGCCCCACGAGCAACCGGGATCCGCCCCGGAGTTCCTCGATCCCGCGCAGCGACGTGGTCGCAAGGCGAACGTCGCCAAGGATCAGCTGCCGCCCGATCGCTTCGAAATCGAGGCTGAAAGGTGTACCGCTTGCGGGCCGGAGAAGATCGATGTCGGAGCCTGTGACGATGCCGGAACCCAGGCGCTGAAACAGGCACGGCAAGCTGCCGAATGGTGCGCGCACAAGGCTTGTGCCGGTCCCGCTTCTCACTATGCCGACATAGTCGCCCCAAAAGGCCTCGAACAAACGGGTCCCTGCCGATTTGACGATGGCCCGCTGGACAGAGTCAGAGACTGAGGTCAGTGCTTCGCGCGTGCCGGACTGGTAAAGCGGGCCAATGATGACGCCGTCCTCGCCGAGATCAATCGTGGAAGCTACATCGTCGCAGGCGGCGACAACGTCAGGTCGGTCTAGCACGACCGTGAGGCTTTGATTTCGCGCGGCTGCCAGCAACCGAGCGCGGTCTGGCTCGGCAAGGGCCACGCCAGCGATAAATCTACGCTTCGTCATACGACCAGGATCGGCGTGAACATGTCCGTCCTCTCACGCCGCTCGCCAATGAGTGTACTGTCCACTTGAACCCAGGCATGCGCCGCAAAAGGCGTGAGCCGGACTCCCAGAACCAATAGCGGACTGATCCGCTGCGAGACCAATCGATGCGCGATAGCGAGCGACCACGGCAGGCAGCGCTTATGGGTACCAATGAAGTGGGACGCTACGTGGAACGAGCCGGCGACGCGCGCGAGTGTCGGGTCACTTTCATGGCGTGCAGGTATTGTTGGGGCATCGTTGCCGGCGGCCGCCTTTCGATCGATCAGATACTGAATTGTCCTTGCCAGGCCGCGCACCTTCAGTTGCGCTCTGCATCTCAGGATCCATCCGCCAGCGGACAGGCTGTCGAGCGCTGTCACTCTTTCCGGCTCCCCATGTGTTTCGCCGGTAACCGCCGGGGCGTCGCGTTGCGAAATGCCGTGCTGCCATTCGTGTGGGAGGACCAAGTTTGTGGGCAGCAGTCGCTCCAACGCGGCTCCATCGGCGGCAGGTGTATCTACCAGCCTGCGGAATTCAGTCTCGATTGCAGGAGAAAGACAGAAGTAGCGATCCGAAGGCAGATCGAGGAAAACCAGCCTGTCCTCCACGGCGCAGTAAGAAAGGCCGTTTCGCAGCAAGTAGGCCATGGGCAATTTCCCGACATCGAGGGGAAGACGAAAGGGATGCGCGACGAGATCGCGCATCCCTCTTGCTCAGTCGTCGGAGAGGCCAGCGACATCCTGACCGATAGCCACATCGGGGTTCTGGCCGCCAAGGCCCTGGGTTTCGATACTGGCGGTACCCAGCTCGATCACATCGTCATTGCGTTCCATGACAACTTCCTCGTTAAACACCGCGGCATTGCGGTAACGAGGATTTTACAGCTTTGAGTTGATTACTTTAAATGTATATTGGAATTATAGTACGAATGTTATCTGATGGTCTGGGTGTCTTGAAAAATCAGCTCTATTATCGTCGGAACAATCGCAAGTCTTGACTTGTGATATTGTTGTATAAGCATTCTGGTCGATATGGAGCGTTGCCAGAAGGCCGTGGCGATGTCACCAATTTCGTCGGCCGTGTCTTCTATTATGCTCGATTCGACGTGGCGCACGTAGGCTAGCCGCGCGTTAGCCGACGCGACCTGGCTGACGATTTCGCCGCTACCCGAGGACGCCGCGATAAATCCAAACAGGTCGGCGGCGTCGATCGGTGCGATATGGTGCCCGCCTGTGGGCTCCGATTTGCGGCTCATGCGCAGGGCAGTTCGCGCCAATACCTCGTTCCAGCGGTAAAGATCGCGCAGACCGATCTCGTTAAGCCTCGGGATGTGAAAGCCATCGCTGGGCCGCATTTCTATCAGGCGTTCCCCTGCCAGTCGGTTCAAGGCATCGCGGATCGGCGTGGCGCTGCTGCTCAGTTCCTGGGCGAGCCGAGCGGGCTCCAGCCTCGCGCCAGGTGCGAAGGAGCCGTTCGCCAGCGTGCGTTTGAGGCTGTCGTAAACCCGTTCTGCCGTGGTGCCGGCGTTCATGACCGTAGCTTTCGGCCGGCGGGCATGCTGATAGATTTGCCGGAGCATGCCCGGTCGCGGATAGCGAACCCGGCCGCCTTTTGAGGATCGAGCAGGACGGAAGGGCATTGCCCTTCGAAACTGCCGAGCGAGGTAAGCTGCCGCCGGTAGCCGACAAGTGCTGCAAGTTCGGGCGCGAAAGAGCGAGCCACCTCCGGCGGATACGCAAGCCAGGGATTTTCCGCGGGCTTCAGCCAATCAAGGCAATAGCCGATCGTTATGGACCGGCTAACTGCTTCCGAGCCATTGGCGCCGGCGCTGTGAAGTGTCGAGCCAAGGTAAAGCAGCGCGTCGCCGGGCTCCAGTTGGATGCTGATGCCACTTGATCGCGTGGCAGGCTCAAGGTCATCGCTGCAATGACTTCCGGGCCAGATCCGCATTGCGCCGTTTTCCGCGCGGCTCGGCGTCAGCGGCCAGAGTACGTTAACGCCGTATTCGAAGCTGTTGTCGCAGCCCCTCCATATGAGCTGATCGCGAAACGGAATTCCGGCCCGTTCCCCAGGATGTCTGGCAACGCCTTCCGCAAGGCTCAGCTGTACCGTGCGCGATCCACGAATCAGAATATCCTCGACGGCTTTGAGGATTACCCCATGTCTTACGAGCTGCTCGGTCGCCGGTGCCCGGATCAGCAAGCGCCAGATCCTCTGAACCCGGCTGAGTTCGGGGTCTTGGTGTCAACGCCGGTATAAAATGGGGCCAGGCACCGGTTTAAAAAGGGGCCAGTTGGTTCAGTCAAACAGCCTCGGATTGAGGCTGGGCACTATCGGCAGCGGGGAAGCGGCTGTAGCGGAGCTATCGGCAGCGGGGAAGCGGCTGTAGCGGAGCGGAAGCCGATTTCCCGCTGCCGATAGC
>NZ_JBFRCW010000011.1:0-152831 GCF_052113265.1 Novosphingobium sp. YAF33 | reverse complement strand
GATGCGGATGGCTTCTTCCACCGCGATCTCGTCGAACGGGTTCATGCTCATCTTGACGTTGGCCAGGTCAACACCCGTGCCATCCGCCTTCACGCGGGGCTTCACGTTATAGTCGATCACCCGCTTTACGGGCACGAGGATCTTCATCTGATCGGGTCCTCTCAGTTTCAGGCACGGCGTGTTTAGCCGCTCGATTAAATCCACTCAAGGCCCGCCTAATAGGCAATTGACGTAAGCGTCAAGACCTGCCGCAGCGAGATGAGCCCAGCGTGGGCTACAAAGCGCGCCATATCGCAAATCCGCGAGATTGCGCATCGCCCCGGCAGAAATCGGAGGCCCAGAATTACTATGAAGCCGAAAAGGCCGGCTTCCTGCGCGCTTCAAACGCAAACGGCGGGGGTCCGGAAACCCCCGCCGCTGCATTATCCATCACGGGATCGTGCAAGATCCAAGAAACGGGGCCCTGTCAGGCGACGTTCTTGACCTCTGCCACGATCTTCTTGGCGGCATCGCCCAGGTCGTTGGCGGGGACGATCGGCAGGCCCGAGTTGGCCAGGATGTCCTTGCCCTGCTGGACGTTGGTGCCTTCGAGGCGAACGACGAGGGGAACCGAAAGGTTCACTTCCTTCGCGGCGGCAACGATGCCGTCGGCGATGACGTCGCACTTCATGATGCCGCCGAAGATGTTGACGAGGATGCCCTTCACGTTCGGATCGCGCAGAATGATCTTGAACGCCGCGGTCACCTTTTCCTTGGTGGCGCCGCCGCCAACGTCAAGGAAGTTGGCCGGGAACGAACCATTGAGCTTGATGATGTCCATCGTCGCCATGGCGAGGCCRGCACCGTTGACCATGCAGCCGATGTCGCCATCGAGCTTGATGTAGGCCAGGTCGTACTTCGAGGCTTCGACTTCCGCCGGATCTTCCTCGGTCTCGTCGCGCAGGGCCTGCACGTCGGGGTGACGGTAGAGCGCGTTCGAATCGAAGCTCATCTTGGTGTCGAGGACGAGCAGGTTGCCGTCCTTGGTTTCGACGAGCGGGTTGATTTCGAGCATGTCGCAATCGAGCGCCACGAAGGCCTCGTAAAGCTGCTTGGCGATCTTCTGCGCCTGCTTGTTGAGGTCGCCGGTCAGCTTGAGAGCGAAAGCGACGGCACGGCCGTGGTGCGGCTGGAAGCCGGCGGCGGTGTCGATGGTGACGGTGGTGATCTTCTCGGGGGTGTTGTGAGCAACATCCTCGATGTCCATGCCGCCCTCGGTCGAGACGATCATGGCGACGCGGCTGGAAGCGCGGTCGACGACCATCGAGAGGTAATATTCGCTGGCGATGTCGACGCCGTCGGTGACGTAGAGGCGGTTCACCTGCTTGCCGGCATCACCCGTCTGCACGGTGACGAGGGTGTTGCCGAGCATTTCCTGGGCGAAGGCTTCGACTTCCTCGACCGACTTGGCAAGACGCACGCCGCCCTTGGCGTCGGCGCCGAGTTCCTTGAACTTGCCCTTGCCGCGGCCGCCGGCATGAATCTGGGCTTTCACGACATAGAGCGGTCCGGGGAGCTGCTTGGCAGCTGCAACCGCTTCCTCGACGGTGAGGGCGGCAATGCCGGCCGGAATGCCGACGCCGTACTTCGCGAGCAGTTCCTTCGCCTGGTATTCGTGAATGTTCATCGCTGAAATCGCTTTCTGCTGGAGTGTCCGAGGAAAGGAGTTGTCCAAAAGCGCGGGAGGGACCCCGAACTTGATCCCGGCCGCATAAGCACATCCCTGCGCGCTTGAAAAGTCCCGTTCCCTGCGCAATGGGATCGCGCGAGCACTCAGATCGCCCGAATAACGAGAACGACTCGCGCATGATCGATCGCGACAGACTGGAAGCCATTGTCCGTGAAGCGGGCCGGATCGCCATGGCCGGCTGGCCCGGCGACGGCCACGTCCTGGAACATTGGGAAAAAACCCCCGGCAGCCCGGTGAGCGTCGCCGACATCGAGGTGGATTCCTTCCTCAAGCGGGAATTGTCCGGCTTGCTGCCCTCGGCCGGGTGGCTCTCGGAAGAGACGGCGGATTCGCCGGCACGACAGGGGCACGAGCTTGTCTGGCTGGTGGACCCGATCGACGGGACCCGCGATTTCATCGCCGGCCGCACCGGTTGGGCGGTGTCCGTGGCGCTGGTCAATACGCGGCGCCCGCTGATCGGCTTGCTCCATGCACCGGCCCGGGCGCGCGAGGCCGGGGGCGAGTTCTGGTATGGCGAGGCCGGCAAGGGAAGCTGGCGAAACGGCGAACGCCTGCAGGCCAGCCACCGCGCAGCCCTTGCCGGTGCGCGGGTTCCGGCAAAGAAGCTGGCACCCGAGGATGCCGATCTCGTCCTGGTGGACCAGCCGAACTCCATCGCCCTGCGCATGGCCATGGTCGCGGCCGACGAGGCGGACCTCCTGACGACCCTGCGATGGGGCTACGAATGGGACATCGCCGCCGCCGGGCTGATCGCGCGCGAAGCGGGGGCCTCCGTCACTGACGCTTTCGGCAAGCCGCTCAACTACAACAAGCACGACCCTCGCGCTTTCGGGGTGATGGTAAGCTCTCCGGCGATTCACGAGGCGGCGGTGGAGCGGCTGGCGGACCGGGCGCGTCGCTACTCGGCGTAGGCTTTCAGGCCGGAGCCGGTGCCGGGCGCCCGCATGTAAAAAGGGGCCGGACCTTGCGGCCGACCCCTTCCCCGATCCCGCTTTCGCGGAAATCCCTTATCAGTGCGCGGCGGCAGCTTCGTCCTGCGTGACCGGCGTGATCTTGATTTCGACGCGGCGATTCTTGGCGCGTCCTTCCGGGGTGGTGTTGTCCGCCACGGGGTAGTTCTTGCCCATGCCCTGGGTCTGGATGCGCGAAGAGGCCACGCGGCGCATGATCAGGTAGCGTGCCACCGAATCGGCGCGGCGCTTGGACAAATCGAGGTTGTAGGTGTCGGACCCGGTCGAATCGGTGTGGCCGTAAACGTCGATCAGGCTGTCCGGATACTTCGTCATGCTCTGCGCCACGTTGTCGAGCGCGGCCTGGAACGAGGGGCTGATCTCGGTGGAATTGACCGCGAAAGTCACGTCCGGCAGGTTCACCAGGATGCCGTCTCCCTCCTGGGTGACGTCGATGCCCGAACCGGCGGTGTCTTCCTTCAGTTCCTTGATCTGCTTGTCCATCTGGTAGCCGACGACACCGCCGGCCACGCCGCCGATGCCGGCACCGACGATGCGGGCGGTCTTGCCGCCGATCACGCTGCCCAGGAGGTAGCCGAGGCCGGCGCCGCCAGCGCCGCCGATGGCCGTGCGCGACACCTTCTTCTCACCCGTGTTCGGATCGGTGACGCACGCCGAAACCGCGACAAGCGAAAGCGCGGCAAGGGCGGAGGTCATCAGGCGTGATTTCTTCATGGTCTTCCCTCCTGTTCAGAAACACTTCCAGGCACGTCTGTGTTATAGTGCACATGAATAACAGATGGCTGATCCCGGCGAAACGATCACTGTCCGCTTGGGTTCCCGCCCGCGTCGGTTCCATCGTTTCTGTCCAAGCGGTGTTTCCCGCCCGTGACGATTATGTCCAAGCGCAACACGCGCTTCGCACTTGCGGCGATTTCTGCTAGCGCTGAGGTACTGTGACACCATTTCCCTGGACCGACCTCCTCATCATCGCCGGCCTGATCCTGCTCAACGGCCTGTTTTCCATGTCCGAGCTGGCCATCGTGTCCGCACGCTCCGCGCGGCTGAAAGTCTCCGCCGACAAGGGCAGCGGCGCCGCGCGCACCGCGCTCGAACTGGCGGCGGACCCCGGCAAGTTCCTCAGCACCGTTCAGATCGGCATCACCCTGATCGGCATCATCGCCGGCGCCTATTCGGGTGCCAGCCTGGGCGGTCCGGTGGGCGAACGGCTTGCCGCGATGGGCGTTCCGGCGCGCTTCGCGGGCGAAGCTGGCTTCACCTTGGTCATCATCGCCACCACGTTCGCCAGCCTCGTCGTGGGCGAACTGGTGCCCAAGCAGCTGGCGCTGCGCATGGCCGAGCCGGTCGCCATCGTCATGGCCCGGCCCATGGCCTGGCTGGCCCGGATCATGGCGCCCTTCGTGTGGCTGCTGGACAAGTCCTCAGGCCTGATCCTGCGCCTCTTCTCGATCCGCGGCGGCGGGCAGGAACAGCTCACTGCCGAGGAACTCCAGATGATCTTCGCCGAAGCGACCCGTTCGGGCGTGATCGAAGAGGAAGAGCGCGCGATGATGACCGGCGTCATGCGCCTGGCCGAACGGCCGGTTCGCGAACTGATGACGCCGCGCAACCAGATCGACTGGATCGACGTCAACGCCAGCGAGGAAGCGCTGCGCGCCAAGATCGAATCCTCGCCGCATTCGATGCTGCCGGTGGCCGAGGAAGGATCGCCCGACAATATCATGGGTATCCTCAAGGTGCGCGAGGCCCTGGCCGCGCTCGTCGAGGGGCGCCCGGTCGCGATTGCCGCGATGATGAAGAAGGCCGAGGTCATCCCCGACCAGCTCGACGCCATGGACGCCTTGCGCAAGCTGCAGCTGGCGGAAGTGACGATGGCGGTGGTCCATGACGAATACGGCCATCTCGAAGGCCTGGTCACCACGTCCGACATGCTGGCCGCGCTTGCCGGTACATTCGTGGGCCACCAGGACGAGGGCGACGAGCCGATGGTCGTGGAGCGCGAGGACGGTTCGTTGCTCGTTTCCGGCGCGATGCCGGCCGACGCCCTGGCCGACCGCCTGGCCATGACCCTGCCCGACGACCGCGAATATGCGACCGCCGCCGGCTACATCCTGGCCGCGCTCAAGAAAGTCCCGCGCGAGGGCGAGTTCTTCGCCGACCGCGGCTGGCGCTTCGAGGTCGTCGACATGGACGGCCTGAAGATCGACAAGATACTCGTCTCCCGCATCGACGAAGATGGCGGCGCCGATGGAGTTGCCGGAGAGGCATAAGGAAAAGGGCCCCGTGCCGAAGGCAGGGGGCCCTTTTCGATGAATTGAAAGGCCGGCCCCCATGTCATCGCATGGGGGCCGGCCTTTTTCATTCGCGGATCAGCTGGCGCGGCGGACGGCACCCTTGTGCGTGCCGACGGTCTTGCCGCCACGCGGACGGAAGCTGCGCTTGCGCTCGCCTTCCTCGCCACCATGCTCGCGGCGATCGCCACGCGGTGCATCGCTGCGCGGACGATCGTCGCGGCGACGCTCGTCACCGCGGCGCTCGGTACGCTCGCCCTGGGGACGGTCGCCCTGGGGGCGGTCACCATGCGGACGATCACCATGCGGACGGTCGCGGCGGTCACCGCGCGGCTGCTGGCTGCGGTTGCCACCACGGCCACCGTCGCGGCGGCCTTCGCCCGGACGACCACGACCGTTGCCCTGCGGTGCGGCCGGAGCCTGGCGCGAGGGCGCGGGAAGGCGCGCAGCCTGCTTCTGGAAGTCCTCGGGCAGGCTGAGAGCGGCCAGCTTGACGCGGGTCAGCTTCTCGATGTCGCGGATATAGGGCTTCTCGTCCGGCGCGACGTAGCTGATCGCAACGCCATCGGCGCCGGCGCGCGCGGTGCGGCCGATGCGGTGGACGTACTGTTCGGCAACGTTCGGGATTTCGAAGTTGTAGACGTGGCTCACGCCGCTGACGTCGATGCCGCGGGCGGCGATGTCAGTGGCCACGAGCACGCGCACGGTGCCCTGGCGGAAGCCGCCGAGCGCGGCGGTGCGCTGGGCCTGGCTCTTGTTGCCATGGATGGCAGCGGCAGGAATGCCGGCCGCGACGAGATGGCGGACCACGCGGTCGGCGCCGTGCTTGGTGCGGGTGAAGACCAGTGCGCGGTCGATCGCGCCGTGCTCGGCCTTCTCGGCTGCGTCTTCGGCCAGGCCGTCACGCAGGCTGATGGTCAGCAGCGCCTGCTTTTCGGCCTGGTTGATGAAGGTGGCATATTGCTCGACGCGCTCGGCCGTGGTCGACTGCGGGGCGACTTCGACCTTCACCGGGTTGTTGATGAACTGCTTGCCCAGTTCGGCGATCGCCTGCGGCATGGTGGCCGAGAAGAACAGGCTCTGGCGCTGCTTGGGCAGAAGGTTCGCGACCCGCTTCAGCGGAACGATGAAGCCGAGGTCCATCATCTGGTCGGCTTCGTCGAGCACGAAGATCTCGACATGGCGCAGCGTCAGGGCGCGGCTGTCGATCAGGTCGAGCAGGCGGCCGGGGGTGGCGACGAGAATGTCGGTGCCGCGCTCGAGCGCACGGGCCTGCTTGCCGGCAGGCACGCCGCCGAAGATGCACTGGACCGAGAGGTTCAGGAACTTGGCATAGCCGCGCATGTTCTCGGCGATCTGGGCCGCGAGTTCGCGGGTCGGCGAGAGCACGAGCATGCGGCAGCCGGCATTGGTGCGCGGCTTGGGGTCGTTCGCCAGGCGGTGCAGCGAAGGCAGCGAGAACGCGGCGGTCTTGCCGGTGCCGGTCTGCGCGATGCCGAGGATGTCACGACCTTCGAGAAGCGCGGGAATGGCCTGGCGCTGAATCGGCGAAGGATCGGTGTAGCCCTTGGCCGCGAGCGCACGGAGGATCGGCTCGGCCAGACCAAGTTCGGAAAAATAGGACATGTGTCACTTTCACAAGGTGCGGGGCACGCGGAAGGTACTTAGCCCGCGCACACAGCAAGGTGTCGTTACGGGCGACCCTGCGTGAAGAAGGAAGCTGGTTCAAAGGGACAACCGCTCGTCCGGGCCGGTCCGCATCGGGACCTCACGCTGCTCACGGATTGCGGCAGGGAAGAACCCTACGCGCCGGTTGTCGGGGTGCATTTAGTGCATGTTTCGGGAAAACGCAAGATAATTGCTTTACTGCCTCTTCGCCGGTCCCGACCGCGGCCCCGGCCCCGCGCCGATAGCGCGGTACAGGGGCCTTAGCTGGTGAACAGCGCCTTGCGGATCACCGCGTGAACGCCGTAGTTGCCATTGACGATCTGCGACACCCCGAAGTCCACGCCGACCGACAACAGCGAGATCGCCTCGTCTTCGGTCAGCTGCTTGGCCGTCATCAGGAAACGGCGGGCCTTGCGGAAGGCGTCGCGCATGGCGGCGTCGATCGAGGATTGCTTGTAGACCTCGCTCTGCGCATCGTCGCCCAGTTCCTTCAGGTAGTTCGGGTGGCTGAAGCCCATCACCACCCACTCGGTTTCTGTCTCGATCAGCGGATAGTCGACATCCCTGAGCTGCTCCATCAGCCCCGCCGCCTTGTGATGGATCACCTGGACAAGCCCGGTCATCGAGCATTCGATGGCCGTGCCGCACAGCTCGCTGTCCCCCTGCGACGCATGGGGATCACCCAGGGACAGCAGCGCACCGGGCACCTGCACGGGCAGGAACACCCGCGCGCCCGGCCCGGTCCGCCAATTGTCGAGATTGCCGCCGAAACTGGCCGGAGGCACCGAATCGACGAGGCCGTTATAGGCAGGCGCCACCGCGATCACGCCGAAATGCGGGCGGATCGGAATCTCGACATTGCGCAGAACGTCGTAATTGCGCTCGATGGAGGCGGGATCGACCGGGACTCCAGGATAGTCATAGCGCGCATGAGTCACGCCCGAGGGGTCCACCTGCGGCGTCCAGCGATAAGAGTAGACCGCGTGCGCGGTCGGCAGGCGGCCTCCTGCGGCTTCCACTTCGTAGATCGTCACGACCTCGCGCATCTTCGGCTCGGTCAGCAGGTCGTTATAGTGGAAGCCCCAATAAGTGGCCGCGTTGGAGCCGAAGCATTTGCCGGCAAAGCGCGGATTGCCGCTGGGGCGGGGCTTGAGGTCCAGTATCCGCACTTCGACGAGATCGCCGGGCATGGCTTCCTCGATGTGGATCGGCCCGGTGCAGATGTGCACGCCGAAGCCCTCGCCCGGACCGCGGCCGACCGCGCTGGCATCCATCGGCCCTGCCCCGCGCCGGTCCACGGCCTTGCCGGTCTCGTCCCAGCGGTAGACGCTCTCTACCCCCGGATCCCCCTCCACCATGCGCTCATGATCGTCGTTGGCGTGGTGGGTCAGGGCCTCGATCGTCACGAAATCGCCCGAGCGGATGTGCAGCGCGGGTTTCAGGTCCTTGCTGAGATAGCCCCAGTGAATGGTCTCGGGCGTGGCGGGCAAGTGATGGTGGCGCGAAATGCCGGTATCGCCCAGCAGCGCCGGCCCCATCGGCGCTTCCGCCAGCCCGGCGGCCTCCTCGCCCTCTCCCGTCAGTTCCGGCTCGCTCTCCATCGTCTCGACTCGCGCGGCCCGCTCCTTGCGGCCGGGGCGACCGCGGCGCAGCAGCTCGACCGCCTCCTGCTCCTGCGGCGGCGCCTTGCGGTATTCGCGGGGCGAAATACCGTACTGCTCGCGGAAAGCGCGGGAGAACGAGGCGCTGTCGTTGAAACCCCATTCGAACAGGATGTCCGAAATCGACTTCTGGACGTGCAGCGGGCTGCGCAAGTCGAGCCGGCAGCGTTCAAGCCTGCGCACTTTCACATAGTGCCCGAAGCTGTCGTTGATCGATTCGAACAGCTTCTGGAGATAGCGCGGCGAAATCCCGTGCTCGGCGGCGACCTGCTGATAGCTCAGCTCAGGGTCGGAGAGGCGAATCTCGATGGTCTGGAAGATCCGCTCCAGCAGCGCAGCGCGCATGCCCGCGGCGCCGCCCATGGCCTTGGCGGGGGCGTTGTCGAGCAGGCCGGTGACGAGGAATTCGGGAAAGGCCAGCTCGATCGGCCGGGCCTGGTCGGTGGTGATGTCCGAGATCGTGTCCGCCAGCGAGCGCAACATGCCCGAGAACACCCGCGCCGTGCCGCTTTCCGTTGCGATCTTGCGCGGCGGCCCGCTGATCGGGGTCTTGAGCCGGGCGCTGAGTTCGCTGTGCGGCACCTGCACGATCAGGCTGCGATTGTCGCCCGAGAACGAGAGGTGCACCGGGCTGTCGCCCCGGCCGCAGATCATCTCGCCGTCGGAAAGGCGCAGTTCCTGTTCGGAATCACGCACGGTGGCGGTGCCGTCCAGCACCAGGGCCAGCCAATAAGTGGCAGGGCGATCGCGAAAGTCGATGGTCCAGGACTGGGGCGTGCCGGTGACGCGGATGAAGTCGATGCCGGTGCTGGCGCGGAACTGGATCAGTTCGCCGTAGAGGGTGGCGTCGTCCGCCTCGTCCAGCGTCAGCGAAAGCCGCTTGAGCGCAAAACGCCAGGCGTCGCGCCTTTGCTCCTTGGGATAGACATTCGTCGTTATACGCAAGCGGAAACCACCTAGAAGCGGGTGGCACCCTTCCCTGTCGGGCGACCAATTTCGGGGGCTTTGGCGACCTTTATGACAAAGGTCTATCGGCCGCCGCCCCCCTCGGCAAGAGTGCGCGAAAGAGCTATTCGAAGGGAGTCTCATTCCCGTACACGCTGGTGCCTCCCGCCGCTGCGGGCGCCTCGCCGCGGCCGCAGACGGCCAGCATGGTGAGGGCATAGACAAGCGCGCTGGAGGCCATGTCCGCCGGCGTCGGCCGCCAGCGCGGCATGCCGGTGGTGACGGCGGGCACCCGGTGCATGTTGAACACGTTGTGGTCGCGCCACATGCTGGAGAACACCGGGTGCGCCGGCTCCAGCGCCGTGCCGCGCGCCAGCCGCGTGGCGGCATCCACGGCACCGACCAGCGGCGCTACTTCGGTAGGCCGCGCCTCGAATCCGTGGCGCACGACCATGGGCTCCACGTCGAAGTCCTGCACGTCCACGCCGCGCATGGCCTCCATGATGCCGTGATAGGCATCGGCCGCCTTCTGGCGCGGGTTGAGCGAGACGTCGATGTAGAGCGCGCAGACTTCCGTGCCCGCGCCGAAGTCTATCGGCATCCCGCCGCGAACCGAGGCGATCTGGACCTTGGGGTGGATCGCGCCGCTGGCGGTTTCCATGATGGAATCGGCCTCGAACTTCAGGCCCCAGGCGTGGAGCGCCTCGATCACCGCGCCAAGGCGGTAGATCGGGTTGGGATGCGCACGGGGGTCGGCGGGAGCGTCGAGGATCGGGGAGAACACGCCCTGCCCGAAGATCCGCACGCGGTAGAGCGCATAGCCGCAGCCCTGCCAGGACAGCCCGAAGTCCGTGCCTTCCGCGGCAATGACATAGTCCGGCGCGACGCCGCCGTGGTGGAACAGGTAATGCGCGCCGATGTCCTTGCCGTTCCAGCCGATGCCGGAAAACTCCTCGATCGGCTCGGGGCCGATCTCTCCCGGGCAGGCGGTGAGCCAGGTCTTGCCGGAAAGGCCGATCCCCGCCTTCTTCAGTGCCTTGGCGGCGATCAGGAAGCAGGACATCGGGCCCCGATCGTTGCTGAGCGGGTAGCCGCGAAGTCGGCCGTCCTCGTCCAGCCAGCACTGCGTCCACTCGGGATCGGCCAGGGTGGAATCGCGGTAGCGGAACTTGTCGTGCTCGGGCAGGCCGCTGGGCGATTCGGTGTCGAGGTGAGCGGTGAACAGCAGGTTCGCCCCGCGTCCCCCTCCCCTGGCCGAGCCGCCGTACTCGCCGATCACGTTGGGACGTTCCGGCGTGGCCCCGACCTTGCGGGGGTTGAAGCCCTCTTTCGCCATCCAGGCGTGGACGAACTCGGCCGCCGCCAGTTCCTCGCGCGATCGGCTGGGGATGTTGCCAAGGGTGAGCGCCAGTTCGACCAGCTCGTAGCTGTCGATGGCGGCGGCGATGGCGGCGCGTTCCGCCTCGCTTACGGCGTAAGGCGCCTTGGCGGGATCGGCGAAAGTCGGGACGGGATCGGGCATGTCGGCCAAAGTCGGGGCTCCGTGTATGATCAGTGCGCGGCGGCGAAAAGCGGCCCATCCGCATCCGCGCCTTCCGCCTCCCGGCCGTAACGGGGGAGCAGCATGAGCAGCAGCGCCCCTGCCAGCAGCGCGGCGCCGACACCGACAAGCGCGGGGCGGTAGGAATGGCGCGCGTCGAAAACCAGGTCGAGCAGGATCGGCGTCGTCCCCTGCGCGGCGATGACCGCCGAATACATCGCGCCGATCACCGAACCGAAGTGCCTGGTGCCGAAATAGCGGGCGATGAAGTAAGGCAGCGCGCCGAACTGGCCGCCGAGGCCGATACCGAGCAGCGCCCCGCCCGCGATCAGGAGCGGCATGCCTTGCGCGGTTTCCAGCAGGACCAGGCCCACAACGGCCATGAGATACATCGGCACGGCCACGCGCGGGGTCTGGATCTTGTCCATGATCCGTCCCGTGGCGATCTGCCAGCCGGATGTGACGAGCGCGAAGACGCTGACGACCGCCGTGCCCGCCGCCACCGAGAAGCCGCGATCGGAGAGGATCGGCACGACATGGCTGAACACCGCGGTGGTGCCGCCCGCCCCGGCCGCCAGTGCCAGCAGGATCAGCCAGAACATCGGCGTCTGCGCTGCTTCGCCAAGAGTCATCCCCTCGCGAAGGCGCATGGTATCGGCCGCGCCCGAAGCGGCCCGATCGCGCAGCAGCACGAACAACAGCGGCAGAGCCACCACCAGCATGAAGGCGCTGATGCCAAGGTAGCCGGCACGCCATCCCCAGGTCTGCACCAGCACCGCCGCCATGACCGGCAGCACCACCGAGCCGATCCCGCAGCCGCCGCCCGCGCTGATGCCGAGTGCGGTGCCGCGATTCTCGTCGAACCAGTCAGCGATCACTTTCTGGAAGATCGGCGTCCCCGCCATCGCCCCGAAGGCCGCGAGCACGGTGAACGTGGCGTAGAACTGGAAGAGGCTGCCGTTGGTCAGAGCCAGCGCCGCGATGGAAAGCGCCAGCCCGAAGGTGCCGACGAGCAGCGTCGTGCGCGCGCCGGCCCGGTCGATGTGACGGCCGATCAACGGATACGTCACCGCGCCCACCAGGGCGAGGATGCCGAGGACGCCGGAGATACTCGCCCGGCTCCAGCCGAACGTCTCCGACAAGGGCACCAGGAACAGCCCGAAGACCGCGTGGACAGCCGGAGTCACGCTCACGGAATTGCCGAGCGTGCAGGCGAACAGCACGCCGCCCTTCGATCCGCGGGGGGGAGTGGTCACGGTCATGGGCGGCGGCTCCTGATTGGGATGGGGGCGGCAGGGCTCGGTGAAGCGACTCAGACCCGCCAGGCGTTCTCGACCGCGCCGGTGGTGGTCAGCAGGACGCAGTTCTTCTCCATCGCCGAGAGCGAGCTCTCGTGAAGGCCCGGCTCGTAGGCGGCGCTGGCATCGGAAACGAGGAACACGTCGTAGTCGTGGTGGAATGCCGAGCGCGCGGTCTGGTCCACGCAGCAATCGGTGGAGAGGCCGCAGATCACCAGCGTCTCGATGCCCCGCGCGCGCAGCTGCGCATCGAAGTCGGTGCCGTGGAAACCGTCGTAGAGCAGCTTGGCGATCTCGATGTCACCGGCCTCGGGGAAGATGCGGTAATAGTCCGCGCCGCCGTCCTCGGCGCGGCAGATCGCCTCTCCGCCCGGCTGGCCGCGCCGTGCCATCAGCGTCTTGAGCGCCCGCGAATCCGTTTCGGCGCTGGTGACGACGCGCATCAGCGCAACCGTGGCCCCGGCGCCGCGTGCCGCCGCCACCAGCTTCTCGCAATTGTCGATCGCCGCATCGGCGGATGAGAGGTCGACGCCGTAGCCGCCGAGCAGGCCGTGCGGCGCCGCGAAATCGACCTGGATGTCGATGACGACCAGGGCCGTCTTCGCAGGATCGATCATCGCCGCCAGTGCGGCCGGATCGACGTGCGGCAGGTCTTCGGTGCACAAGTGCGGGATCTGGGGCGGGATCGGGGCCATCGGCTCAGCCCGCCACCGGCGCGGCGACTTTGCCGGGGAAGCGTTCGCGCAGGGCCGGCAGGATCTCGGCGCCGAAGACCGGCAGCCCCTTCAGGTAGTCGTCGAAAATCAGCATGAGGCCGTCGGTGCCCGAGGCGTCGAGCAGTTCGCCGAGCTGTTCGGTCACGCTTTTCGCACTGCCGACGATCTGGGCGGACATGAACGAGCTGCGCGCCTTGCGGGTGAAGTCGTTCTCCTTGCCGATCTCGGCATCGAGGAAGCCGTAAGCGCGCATCATGCCCGCCAGCGCGCCTTCGTCCAGCCCGGCGGCATAGTGTTCGGCGCGGGCCTTGGCCGCCGCATCGCTGTCGTCGATCACCAGGGTCATCATCGAATACGTGCGGATGTTGCGGCCATATTCGGCGGCGATGATCTTGGCGCGGTCGCTGTTCCTGGCCAGTTCCGGCGCGGTGCCGCCCGACAGGAAGATCGCATCCATCTCTTCCGAGGTGAGCCGCATGCCGATCTCGGAAGACCCGGCGCAGACCAGGAATGGCCGCTGCTCCGGCTTGGGCCAGGATTCGCAATCTTCCAGAGTGAAGTAGTCACCCTTCATGGTGACAGAATCCTCGCTCCACAGCGCCTTCACCGCGCGGACCCATTCGTAGGCGAGATCGTAGCGCTGGTCGTGATTCACGTCCTCAGGCCAGGCGCCCATCTGCGCGAACTCACCCTTGTAGGAGCCGGTCACGACATTCAGCCCCGCGCGGCCGCCGCTCACCTGCTGGAGCGTCGCCATCATCTTGGCGGCGACGGCCGGATTCTGGAGCAGGGTGTGCAGCGTGGTGACGATGCGGGTCTTGCGCGTCACTTCGCTGAGCGCGGCCATGAGCACGATCGGATCGAGCGAGGAATCCCAGTGCTTCGTCTCGCCGCCATAGCCGCGAAACTTCGACATCGACATGATGAAGTCCATGCCGGCCGCCTCGGCCAGCACGGCGCACTGGCGGTTGTAGGCATAGGAGCCGTCAAGCTCGGGCTTGTTCTTCGACAGGATCCAGCCGCCGTTGGCGACCGGCAGGAACAGGCCAAGGTCCTTGCCGCCATTGTCCGAAGGAAGTCCGAAGGGCGTCATGGGAAACTGGTTCATCGCGTCCTCTTGTTGGCCTGTCGTCTGGGGGCGGGCCCCTGGATCCGGATCTGGTCCGGCACCGCTCGAAGTCAGCTTAGGGATGCCGCCGAAGGCTTCTTGATTGGCAGCGCATGTTCTGTTGCCGGCCGCCCGATCAGATCCTCCACCGCCGCGCGCATCGGCATGGCCGGTGCCGCGCCCTGGCCCAGGGTGCAGAGCGCCGCGGCCACGGTGGCATAAGGCAGGGCTTCCTCCAGGCAGCGCCCCTCGTCGAGCAAGGCCGCCAACGCGCCGCAGAAGCAGTCCCCCGCGCCGATGGTGTCTACGGGTATCACCGGTAGGGCGGGGACGTGGAGCTGCCCGTCCGCGCGCACGGCCAGCGCGCCCCCGGCGCCGAGCGTGACGATGACGGTCTGCCCCTCGCGGCAGAGCAGGCCGCGCGCGATCTCGGCGACGGCGACCATGTCGTCGTTGACCGGCGCCGCATCCAGGCCGAGGAATGCCGCCATCTCGTGCTGGTTGACGATCAGGATGTCGACATGCTCGAACAGCGCCCTGCCCTCGATCACGGCCGGGGCGGCATTCAGGATGCGGAGCGCCTTTGAACGGGCAAAGACCGGAAGCAGCGCCGAAACCGGCACTTCCAGCTGGGCCAGCAGCACGCCTTCGGCCACGGGCAGGGCATCGCGCAGACGGGCGTTGGCGCCGGGCACGACGATGATCTGGTTCTCTCCCAGCGAGTCCACGGCGATATAGGCCGTGCCCGTATCGACGCCGGGCAGCGTGGCGACGCCGCTGACATCGATGCCGTCCGCCTTGAGGCGCGAGAGCATCCAGCTGCCCGAATCGCCCTCCCCCACGGCGCCCACCATGCGGGTCTGTGCGCCCATCCGCGCCGCCGCCACCGCTTGGTTCGCGCCCTTCCCGCCGGGCAGCCGTGCCGTTGCCGTGGCCATGACCGTCTCGCCGGGCCGTGGAAGATGGTTCAGCGACGTGATGATATCGAGATTGATCGAACCGAAGATGTGAACTGCCAAAGCTGCCACCCCAACTTGCTCAGGGCGCCAAGCCGTTCCGCGCCCTTGCTTTCTTCATGGGCTGCATGGCGCCTTTGGACAGGTCAAGCGCCACCCGCCGCCGTGCGCGCTGCCGCAACAATTGCGGTTGCCAGCGCAAAGAGCGCGGATTGGCCCGGATCCTACAATGCGCTTGATCGAGGCCGCACCGGCCTGCAGCAATCCTCGCCGCAAAGCATGATCGGCGCAATCCTGAAGGACATCGAAGATGACGAAATGGCTCATCACGGGCATCGGCGGCGGCCTCGGGCGGGCCGTGGCGAAGGCGGCGCTGGCGCGTGGAGACTCGGTGGTCGGCACGACGCGCAGCGCCGGAGACGCAGCGTTCGAGGCGCTGGCACCGGGCCGCGCCCATGTCCTCTCGGTGGACCTGACCGACGATGCTTCGGTTCGCGCTGCCGTCGCCCGGGCCGAGACGCTGACCGGCGGTATCGACCGCCTGCTCAACAACGCCGGCTACGGCCTGGTCGGGGCGATCGAGGAAGTCTCCATCGACGAGGCGCGCGATCTGTTCGAAATCAATGTCTTCGGCGCGATCCGCATGATCCAGGCGGTGCTCCCCGCCATGCGGATGCGGCGAGCGGGCCATGTCGTCAACATCACTTCGGTGTCCGGCCATGCGCCCTGGGCAGGTACCGGCGTCTACGGGGCCAGCAAATATGCGCTGGAATGCGTGGGCCAGACCCTGGCGCAGGAAGTGGCCCCCTTTGGCATCCGCGTGACCAATGTCGCGCCCGGAGGGTTCCGCACCGGATTCGCGGCCTCGGGCCTCAAGGTCGCGGCGAAGGACATCGCCGATTACGAGGACGGCGCTCATTTCGCGCGCCGCAGCCTCACCGCGGGCGCCGGCGCCGAAAAGGGCGATCCCGCGCGCGGGGCCGAGGCTATCCTGGCCGCCCTCGACGCAGCGGAGCCCCCGCTCCATCTGTTCCTGGGCGAAGACGCGCTGCACTACGCCCGCGACCAGATCGCATTCGTGGGACAGCAGATGGACGCTTGGGAAACGCTTTCGCTTTCCACCGCGTTCGAGCCGGCCTGAAGGCAGAGCGGCAATCGTCAGCCGCTCATGCCGGATGAGAGATCCGGGGTCCGGGGGAGCTTACCTCGCCCCGCCCCGGCCTGTCGTCACTTCCGGGATTTCGGCTGCGGCAGGGCTACGTCGGTGGCATCTGCCTTGGCGTCGGCGTCGGCCTGCTGGCGGCGCTGCTGGTCGAAATAGGCCTTTTCGGCTTCCTCGACGCGCTTCTGCTGGGCGGCGGCATCTTCATCGATGGTGGAAAGGCGCTTTTCGCGCTCGGCCTCGATCAGCTTGCTGAACTGCACTTCCGAGCCGTTCTTCCTTTCGGAATAGGCCTGGTTGATCAGCTTCTGGGTGCAACCCGAAGCGCCGCCCGCGCCGACCGGCGAGCAGCTCATGTTGCCGAACGCGCCGACCGTCTCATAAGCCTGCACTTTATTGCTCCAGGCTTCCGACTGCGGCCGATCGATGCCGCGCAGCGGCTCGGGAATGCGGAAGCGCTCCGCTTCGGCCTTGCGCGCGCAGACGGTGATCTCGTTGCCGGAGGAGGCGGGGCAAGGGTCTTCGCCGTAGACGATGAGCTGGTTCACCTTCTCGTCGCCCGAACCCAGATCGTCCGTGGCAACCTGGGGCGCCTGCGCCAAGGCGGGCATCGCGCCCATGGTCAGCCCGCAGGCGGCGCCGAAAGTGGCCAGGGCTGCGGCGGTCGTCAGGAGGCGCGTCATGGAATTGCTCCAGCTTTGGTCGATGGCTTCGCGGTGCCACAAGATGGCCGCGGCAGCCTTGAACGGTATCCTGGAGCAATTCCGATCCGAATGCATCGGATCCACTGCACCAGGCTCCTGGTTTGTCACGTTTTCCGAGTCATCAGGTGATTCCACCTGATTGGAGAACGCTCTAAGGTAACATGCCGCCCTTCTTGGTCGACAGTATAACGTGCGGATTTCAGATTCTTTCCGAGAGCTTGATCGCCACCCGGCAACCAAGACGGATCGCGTTGAACAGCAGGGGATAGGCCGGTGCCTTTTCCGCGCCTGCCGCCAGCGCGGCATCGCGGTGTTCGCGTTCCTCGTCCCGGAACTTGCGGATCACGTCGCCCAGTTCGGGATCCTCGTCACCCAGGTCTTCGATCTGCTCGCTGTAGTGGCGGTCGATCTCGGTTTCGATCGCGGCGGTGCAGGCCATGGCCGCTTCCGGCCCGATCAGCGCCGTCGCGGCGCCCAGCGCATAGCCGGCCGCCGACCAGACGGGCTGAAGCAAGGTAGGCCGCACGCCCCGCTCGGCGATCATCGCGTCGAACCGCGCCTGATGCTCGGCCTCCTGCTCGGCCATGCCGGCGATCTCGGTGGAGTGCGGCGCGCGCGCGCCCATCACCGCCAACTGGCCCGCGTAAATGCGCGTCGCGCCGAATTCACCGGCCTGATCGACCCGAATCATCCGCGCGGCCTTCGATGACGTCATGACGGAACCTTGCGGCTGCGGGCGACGAGGCCGAACACGGCCAGCGCACCCAGGGTGGAAATGAGGAAGTTGAAGCCCGCCAGCGAAATGCCGCCCAGGGTCCAGGGCGCGACGTCGCAGCGGATCACCGGCGCATTGAGGATCGCGTCCATCGGGTCCACCCCGGCCGCGAAAGACGTGGAAGTGCAGGCGGTCATGCCCTGCCACCAGCCATATTCCACGCCGGCATGGTAGCCGCCGATCAGGCCCGAAGTCAGGATGCCCACTGCGGCCACCGCCACCAGCGGACGGACCGGACGCCAGAAGAACGCCAGCGCCGCGAAGACGATGGCGAACATGTGCGGATAGCGCTGCCACCAGCACATCTCGCAAGGATGAAGTCCGAAGACATACTGGCTGACATAGGCCCCGCCCAGCAGGACCACGGGTACGGCCAGCGCAAGCGCGCGGGCGGCGCGCAAGGGAGCGGCAACGGCAACGGTCATGACGACGGCCTCAGTCCTTCTGCGCGGTCTTGGGCACGGGCGGAACCGTGGCGGGCGGCGCGGTATAGCGGGCGAGCGCCGGCTTGCCCGCGGTGCGGCGCAGCGTGTCGATGGCGTAAGTCAGCTGGAAGTCGTCGATACCCTGCTTTTTCAGCTCTTCGGCAGAGGCCTTGAAGCGCGGATCGTCCGCCTTGTCGGTCTCCAGTTCCTTGTCGTCCAGCGAGGCCTCGTTGATGAGGTGGCCGCGAAGGTCGGATTCGCGCACCGCCCGTTCGGCCCGCAAACGCGCATCCGGGTCGGACAGCTGCGGCACCTTGATGTCGGGCAGGATGCCGCCCTCCTGAACCGAATGGCCCGAAGGCGTGAAGTAGCGCGCGGTGGTGAGCTTCACGGCGCTGTTCTTATCCAGCTGGATGAACGACTGGACAGAGCCCTTGCCGAACGTACGCTCGCCCATGACGACGGCACGATGCTGGTCCTGGAGCGCGCCGGCGACGATCTCGGAAGCCGAAGCCGAACCCGCGTCGACCAGCACCACGATCGGCATGCCCTTCACGGCATCGCCCTTGAACATCGTTTCCGCGCGGTAATACTGATTCTCGCTGGCGATGCGGCCGCGCTGCGACACGATCACGCCCTTGTCGAGGAACAGGTCGGACAGCGCCACGGCCTCGTCCAGCGAACCGCCGGGGTTGGAGCGCAAGTCGAGCACCAGGCCATCGAGCTTGGTGCCCTTGGTCGCGGCCTGCTTCTTGAGATCGGCAATGCCCTTGTTCACGAAGTTGCCGACATCGCGCGAGAACTCGTTCACCGAGATCACGCCCACGTCGTCCTTCAGTTCCCACGTCACCGGTTCCAGTTCGATCACGCCGCGCGTCACGGTGACGTCGAAAGGCTTGTCGCGGCCGGGACGGTAGATCGTCAGGCGGATCGAGGTGCCGGCCTGGCCGCGCATCTTCGACACTGCCTCGTCCAGGTCGCGCTCGTAATAGAGCACGCCGTCGAGATGAGTGATGTAATCGCCCGCCTTGAGCCCGGCCTTTTCCGCGGGGCTGCCCTTGAACGGCGAGACGATCTTCACGGCGCCGTCGTCCTCGACCACCGAAAGGCCGAGTCCGGTGTAATTGCCGTCGATCATCGTCTCCAGCCGCTGCAGCGAGGGGCCGTCGAGGTAGTTGGAGTGCGGGTCGAGACTGGCCAGCATGCCGTCGATCGCGCCCTTGATGAGCTTGTCGTCGTCAACCTGATCTACGTAGTTCGCCTTGACCAGTTCGTAGATCGTGAAAAGCTTGCTGAATTCTGGATTCACGCGGCTGTCCACCGCGGCAAGACCGGACGTCGCCGCAGGAAGGACGGCAACGGCCGACACCAGCAGGGCAGCGCGCATCAGGGGTGCGAATTTCATCGGGCTTAGGGGCCTTTTCGTGGGTCACGCCGGCCGGGGGCCGGGGAATTCCTGACTGTAATCCTACAGGACCGCGCGCACAATTGCCAAGAACGCGCAAACCTGTCGCGAGGCTAGAGGATCGAGAATGAACGCGGCAGAAATGGAGAGGCTGCCGCGCGCCGCGAAGGAACGTTCATAGCGAACGGATGTATTGTAGAGGATTCACCGCTTCGCCCTGCCGGCGCAGTTCGACCATGACGCGCGGATCGCGCGGCCCCGTCGTGCCGATGGGCGCCCCGGCCACCACCTGGCGGCCCACGTCCGCGTCGAGCCGCGTCAGCCCCGTGATCAGCGAGGTCCATCCGCCGCGATGCTCGATGATGACGATCTGCCCATAGCCGCGATAGGGACCGGCAAATGCGATGCGCCCGGCGGCCGGCGCCACCACTTGGGCGCTGGCCCGTGTCGCCAGCGAAAGTCCGCGCGAGGGCGCCTGTCCCGGCAGGACTTCCCCGAAACCTGTCACCAGCCGCCCCGTCACCGGCAGCATGTAGCTGGCCAGCCCTTCGGGAACGGGCACGAATTGCGACGCCTCGATCACCCGCGTTTCTTCCGGTCGCAAGGGGCGCATCGTCGGGCCGGGCAGCGCCGCGAGCTGTTCGCGCAGCGCGCCCTGCTCGCCCATCCGGTCCACCAGGTCGCCGAGATCGCGGGCCTTCTCCGCCAGGGCCAGCGCCCGTTCGCCCTCGCGCGCGGCAATGCCGCTGGCCTCGCGCCCGGCAAGGCGCTGGCGGGATTCCAGAATGGCCAGGGCCTTGCGCCGCTGGCGCATCTCGCCCTCCATTTCCGCAAGCTGCCGTCCGGCCGCCCGCGCCTGCTGTTCCAGTGCGCGGCCCCGTTCGATCTCGCTGCGCAGCCCACGGGTGCGGCGCTCGACTTCCGGCAGCATGGTATCGAGCAAGGCGCGCAGATAGACCGCGTCGCGCACCGAACCCGGCCGCAGCACGGCCAGGAGCGGCGGACGGCGCGACAGGCGCTGGAGCGAACCTGTCAGCCGCGCCAGCGGGGCCTGTTTTTCCGCCAGACGCTCGCGCAAGTCGATGCGCTCGATGGCGATGAGCCGGACCTGGGCGCGCTGCGCAGCGATTCCCGCTTCGGTTTCCTGGATGCGCGCGGCGACAGCGGCGGTTTCCCGCGCGGTCCGTTCGGCCTGCTCAGTAACATCGCGGGCCCGGGCTTCCAGCTTTTCCGCGCGGCGGCGCGCCGCATCGCCCTCTTTTCGGGCGACGAGCATCTCGCGCTGGGCCTGGGTCGCGTCCACCGCCGGGTCGAGCACGGCCAGCGCCCCGGACTGGGTCAGCCCCTGTCCGGCAAGCACGGCCATTCCGACTGCCAGGGCAGCGGAGGCAGTGACGATGAAAGTGCGTGGTCCCGGCTTCACGCGGGGATGATTAGGGCAGCGCGAGTCCCGCGGAAAGAGGAAACCTTGCGCTTTCCTGGGCGATATTCAGCCTGCGAAGACCGAAACCGATGGCCGCCGCCGCGCCTCTCGCTCAGCCCGAACGGTGGTACGGATGCCCCGCCAGAATCGCGGTCGCGCGCCAGAGCTGTTCGGCCAGCATCGCGCGGGCCATCAGATGAGGCCAGGTCATCTTGCCGAAGCACAGCAGGTGATCGGCCTGGGCGCGGGCCTCGTCACCGTGACCGTCGGCCGCGCCGATCAGAAAGCGGCATTCGCGCACGCCTTCATCCCGCCAGCGCCCGAGCAGCGCTGCGAATTCCTCCGAACTCATCACTTTGCCGCGCTCGTCCAGCAGGACCTCGCGGAAGGGGGTCTGCACCGGCGGCGGCACTTTACCGCCCACGTCCGGCAACTCGCTATGCCGGAAGGGCCAGGTGAGCCGCTTGGCATAGCGATCGAGCAGTTCCGCCTCCGGCGAACGCGCGATCTTGCCGCGGGCGATGATATGCAGAAGCATGGGTGCCCAATCTCAGGCGCAAAAACGCGAAATGCGGCAACCACGGGCGCAGCCTGGGCGGCGCGCCGCGAGGTTCAGCCGGATCCCGGCCGCACTCAGCGGCCGGGTGATCCCAGTCCGTTCCAATCGGAACCCGGGGCCGTTACCGCCTGAGCCCATGAAGGCTCAAGCCGCATTCGGCTCAGGCCGCGCCCGACGGTCCGTCGAAGCCCCACATCCGTTCAAGGTTGTAGAAGCTGCGCACTTCCGGACGGAAGAGGTGAACGATCACGCCACCTGCGTCGACCAGAACCCAGTCGGCTGCCGGCAGACCCTCGATGCGGGAATGACCGAAGCCACCCTGCTTGAGGCGTTCGCCGAGTTTCTGGGCCATGGCCGCCACCTGGCGGGTCGAACGGCCCGAAGCGATCACCATGAATTCGGCGATCGTCGACTTGCCGGCGAGGTCGATGGTCACGATGTCCTGCGCCTGGTCGTCATCCAGGGACTGCAGGACGAGGGCCAATTGCGGGTCGTCTGACTCGACCATGGCCGGGGGCGTTGCGCCGGTTGAAGCCGGCTGTATCTGTGCCTGTGGCATCTTAAGTAGGGTCTGCTCCTTTCAGCGACCGACCGGGCCGGGCATGAAATGCCCGGCCGCACTCGATCTGATCATTGGATTTCCGGCATGCGAACGAGAGGCATCAAGCCTGCTCACGCTGCATCTCCGGGTATCGGGCGGTGGGTGACATCGTCTCTGAGCGAATCGATGCCCCAATGTTCCACGGTATCGGAGCCTGCCTGCGGAAGCCTGTTCATCAGCTTCCGGGCCCACTCCGGATCAGCCCGGCGTAGAACCGTGGCCGACCGCGTATCGGGGTCGAATCGCAATGTCACCAGCGCGGGTGCGCTCCACCTTTCCGGACCACGAAGACTAGGACGGGGCCTCCGGAACCTCCCCAACCAGACCATCGCGGGGCTCGCGAAGGCATCCCCATCATACCCCGGACGCGCGATAACCGCAATCGGCATGAGTCTCGCGATGGCGCGCCAGTCTTTCCACTGATGGAACTGGGCCAGATTGTCCGCTCCCATGAGCCAGACGAAGCGGCGTTTCGGGTAGCGCCGGACCAGCTTTTTCAGCGTATCGACGGTGTAGCGCGTACCCAGTTCACGCTCGATCGCCGTCACCCGGATCGGCGCACGGCGGGCCTGCCGGCGGGCCGAAAGCACCCGCGCGGCCAGCGGCGCCATCCCGGCCCTGGGCTTCAGCGGATTGCCGGGCGAGACCAGCCACCAGACCTCGTCGAGTCCCAGCGCCTCTGCCGCGAACAGGCTGATGCGCCGGTGCCCGCCATGGGCCGGATTGAAACTGCCGCCAAGCAGGCCGGTGATCGGGCCGAGGCGGGTCCTGCGGTCAGCCATGCAAGGGAATCGCGGTGCGCGGAACGGTCAGGGCCGTTCCTGCCCGGTGCCGCGGACCAGCCACTTGTACGTCGTGAGTCCCTCCAGCGCGACCGGGCCGCGCGCATGGAGCCGGCCGGTGGCGATGCCGATCTCGGCGCCAAGGCCGAATTCGCCGCCGTCGGCGAACTGGCTGGAGGCGTTGACCATCACGATGGCGCTGTCCACTTCGGCCAGGAAGCGCTCGGCCGCGGCCGGATCGGCAGCGACGATGGCATCGGTGTGGTGCGAGGAATGCGCGGCGATATGGTCCATCGCCGGGTCCAGCCCGTCCACCACCGCCACCGAGAGCACGGCATCGAGATATTCGGTGTCCCAGTCCTCGTCACCGACAGGCAGAACCCGCGGGTCCAGCGCCTGTGCGCGGGCATCGCCGCGCAGTTCGCAGCCCGCATCCGCCAGCGCGCGCACCACTTCGGCAGAACCGGGGAACTGCGTATCGAGCAGCAGCGTCTCCATCGAACCGCAGATGCCGGTGCGGCGCAGCTTGGCGTTGACGGCAATGCCGCGCGCCATTTCCGGGTCGGCGGAGGCGTGGACATAAGTGTGGCAGATACCGTCCAGGTGGGCGAGCACCGGCACGCGCGCATCGGCCTGGACCCGCGCCACCAGGCTCTTGCCGCCGCGGGGCACGATCATGTCGATCAGGCCTGCTGCAGTCAGCATGGCGCCCACCACGGCGCGGTCCTGCGTGGGTACGAGCTGGACTGCCGCGGCGGGAACGCCCGCCTGCTCCAGGCCCGAGACCATCGCTGCCAGAATCGCGCGGTTGGAATGCAAGGCCTCGCTGCCGCCGCGCAGCAGCACGGCATTGCCCGAGCGCAGGCAAAGCGCCGCCGCATCGGCGGTGACGTTGGGGCGGCTTTCGTAGATGATACCGATCAGCCCGATCGGAATGCGCACGCGCGACAGCTTGAGGCCATTGGGGCGCGCGCTTTCGGAGATGATCTCGCCCACCGGATCGGGCAGGCCGGCCACTTGCTCGACCGCAGCGGCCATGGCGGCAAGGCGACCGGCATCGAGGCGCAGGCGATCGAGCATGGCGCCCGTCAACCCCTTGGCCTCTCCCGCTGCCACGTCCCGCGCATTGGCCTCCAGGATGGCTGGCTCCGCGGCCCGCAGCGCATCGGCGGCGGCGCGCAGGGCATCGGCCTTCTGCGCATCGGTGAGCCGGGCCAGCAGGCGCTGCGCGGCGCGGCCCTCGGTGGCCAGGCGGGCTACAAGCGCCTCAGGCGTCTCATCGACAGGAGCCTGTTTCTCGGCGACGGGAGTGGTCTGCAGGTTCATGGCCAGCGGCCTAGCACCGTTGGAAGGGGCTGTCACCGACCGGACATGGTCCGAGAGCCGATCCTGCGCGATCCCGACAATGCGATTGAAAAACCGAAGTTTTTCGACGAATCACCCGAAACGGGAGATGAACGGCCCAGCCCGCAATCGAAACGGGTTCCTCCGTTTATCGCAAGCACAGTTCGACTCAGCGGGATTCCGCAAAGACTCACGGCAAGTCGATTCGCCTTGCCGCCCGCCCCCTGCTAGCTCGCCGGCCCGGGTTCAAGCCAAAAATTCACGCCGAGAAACTACGCGGGGTCGTTTTGAAATCAACATCTGCCGGGACGCTCAAACGGCGTCTCAAGGCGGCGTTCCCGGATCGCGAACTGATCGTGCGATCGCAGGGGCAGGTCCGCTTCATTCGTATCTCGTCGGGAATGCAGAAGGCCGCCGCCGGCGTGGCCGTCTCGCTGCTCGGCGCCTGGTGCGTCTCGATGGGCGCCCTGGCCTTCTCGCAGTTTTCGGCAACCAGCGAATCCGCCGCCCTGGCCACGCGTGAGGCGCGTGTCGCCGCCGCGGCCAGCAACGTCGAAAAGTATCGCGACAATCTGGACGGCACGGTGGCCGACCTCGCCCGCCGCCAGCAGTTCATCGAGAAGATGATCGACGCGCACATCGGCGAGCTTCCCGAAGAAGCCCCGGCCGAGGACGCAGCGAAGGCCGATCCGGCGCAGGCCGACCCGGCAAAGGCCGGCGAGCCCGCCCGCAAGATCAGCGCCGTCCTGCCCGAGGCCGGCAAGCTGGCCCGGCTCGAAGCCGGGCAGATCGCGCTCGTGGAACGGCTGACCCGCTATGCCGACCACCGCGCCGCCCTTGCTTCCGACACGATCCGCAAGCTCGGCCTGAACCCTGCCCCGATCATGGCCCGCGCCCGCTCCAAGGTGGCGGAAGGTGGTCCGCTCGAAAGCCTCGCCACCGCGGCCGACGGATCTCTGGATCCCCGCTTCCAGCGCCTGGGCCTCAGCCTTGCGCGCATGGACGCGCTGGAGAACGGTCTCGCCTCGATCCCGCAGGTGCAGCCGGCCCATGTCGCCTACGTCTCCTCCAGCTACGGCTACCGGTCCGACCCCTTCACCGGCGGCGCCGCGTTCCATGCCGGGCTCGATTTCCCCGGCCCGATGGGTTCGCCGATCTACGCCGCCGCCAAGGGCAAGGTGTCCTTCGTCGGGCAGCGCCAGGGCTACGGAAACTGCATCGAGATCAGCCATGGCAATGGCCTGATGACCCGCTACGGCCACCTTTCCGCTTTCGGCGTTCGCGTCGGGCAGGAAGTGGACGGCGGAACCCGCATCGCCGCGATGGGCAGCACTGGCCGCTCCACCGGCTCGCACCTCCACTTCGAAGTGCGCGTCAACAATCGCCCGATGAATCCGCGCCCCTTCCTGGAGGCCGCCCGCAATGTTCAGCAAGAAGCCCGATAACACCATGGTCAAGAACTTCACCAGCCACCGCACCGGCCCGACCTCGGGCTTCTCGATGCTCGGCAACGACATCACGCTCACCGGCAATGTCGAAGCCTCCGCCGATCTCCATATCGACGGACGGGTGATCGGCGACATCACCTGCAAAGCGCTCGTCCAGGGCGAGGAGAGCGAGATCTCCGGCGGAATCTCCGCCGAATCGGTCCGCATCGCCGGAATCGTGCGCGGCACCATCGCCGCCCGCGAAGTGGTGATCCTCAAGAGCGCGCAGATCATCGGCGACATCGCCTACGATGCCCTCACCATCGAGCAGGGCGCGCGCCTCGAAGGCCGGCTCAGCCCCAATGGCGGCCAGATGCCCCCGGCCCTCGCGCGCCTGCCGCACGCTTCCGCGGAAGCCGAAGTGGAAGTGCTGGCCGCCGAGTAAGCGGCCCGCATCCCCGACGCGGGAACGCAGACAGCAAAAAGGCCCGCGACAGTCATCTGTCGCGGGCCTTTTTTCGTTCCGGTGAAGGATCGCTGCGCGCCGGATCGCTCCGGCGCACCGCGTCGACGGGATCGATTACTCGCCCCGGTCTCCGCCCGTTTCGCCGGCCGCCTCGGCGGCACGCTTGGCTTCGAGCCAGGCAGCGACTTCGGCTTCCTGCGCGGCTTCGCTGGCGGCGCGCGATGCGGCCTCACGCTCGGCGCGCAGTTCCTCGATCAGGGCTTCACGGTCGTCGGTCAGACGCTCGTCGTTCTGGCCGTCATCCTGGATGCCTGCCTTCTTCGCGGCCTTGAACACGATGGCATCGAGTTCGCGCTGCGAGCAGAGGCCCAGCGTAACCGGGTCCTTCGGGGTGATGTTGGCGATGTTCCAGTGCGAACGGTCGCGGATGGCCGCGATCGTGTTGCGGGTGGTGCCGATCAGCTTGCCGATCTGCGCGTCCGACACCTCGGGGTGGTTACGCAGGATCCAGGCGATGCCGTCCGGCTTGTCCTGGCGCTTGGACACCGGGGTGTAGCGCGGGCCCTTGGTGCGGTTCGAAGTGACCGGCACCTTGTGCATGCGCAGCTTGTATTCGGGGTTGGCCTGCCCCTTTTCGATTTCTTCCATCGTCAGCTCGCCCGAACGAACGGGGTCGCGGCCGGTGTACTTGCTGGATGCCAGATCGTCGGCCATCGCCTGCACTTCGAGCATGTGCAGGCCGCAGAACTCTGCGATCTGCTCGAAGGTCAACGCAGTGGTGTCGACCAGCCAGGAGGCGGTCGCGTGCGGCATCAGCGGAGTGGGCTGGCTCATGTCTCTATCTCCGGCGGAAACAATAAGGGCCGCCCCTTCGCGGAGCGGCCGTACAGAGCCGATTTAGGGAAACTTTGCGCATTCGGCAAGCAAAAGCCTAGCTTTCGGCAACTCTATTATCCATGCGGCTCGACTGACCGCGAGCACGRTTCGTGCCCGGACGCCTCCAGGCAGGCGCGCCGCAGCCGCTCAGACCTCCAGCACGATCTTGCCGATGTGATCCCCCGCTTCCATCCGGGCGTGCGCCGCAGCCGCCTCCCGCAAGGGGAAGCGGGTATCCATCACCGGACGCAGCGCGCCCTCCTCCACCAGCGGCCAGGCATTGGCGCGGATTTCCTGGGCGAGCAGCGCCTTGAAGGAATCCGTGCGGGGCCGCAGGGTCGATCCGGTCAGGGTGTAGCGGCGCGCCATGACGACGGCCATATTGATCTCCGCCTTCGCGCCGCCCTGCACGGCGATGGTGACGTGGCGGCCGTCCGGCGCCAGGCACTTGAGGTTTCGCGCGACATAGTCGCCCGCGATCATGTCCAGCACCAGGTCGACGCCCCGGCCCTCGGTTATCCGTGCGACTTCCTCGACGAAATCGGCGGCCTTGTAGTCGATGGCATGATCGGCGCCGATCTCCAGTGCGCGGGCGCATTTGTCGGGAGAGCCGCAGGTGACGATAACGGTCACGCCGAACTGGCGGCACAGCATCGTCGCCATCGTGCCGATGCCGCTGGTGCCCCCGTGGATCAGGATGGTCTCCCCTTCCCGCGCCCAGCCACGTTCGAAGACATTGTGCCAGACGGTGAACAGCGTCTCCGGCAAGGCGGCTGCTTCATCCAGGGCGAGCGAATCGGGGACCGGCAGGCAGGTGCCGACCTTGGCGATGCAATATTCGGCATAGCCACCGCCCGCCACCAGCGCGCAGACCTTCTGCCCCGGCGCGAGTTCGGTCACCCCTTCGCCCAGCRCCACCACCTGGCCCGAGACTTCCAGCCCCGGCAGCGGCGATGCGCCGGGCGGCGGCGGGTATTTCCCCTGGCGCTGCACGACGTCCGGCCGATTCACGCCCGCAAAGGCGACCTTGACCAGAACCTCGCCCGCTCCGGGTACCGGCACGGGCACGGTTACGGGCTGGAGAACCTCGGGACCGCCGGGTGCCTCGAAGCCGATCGCGGTCATCATTGAGGGTGAGTTAGCTAACATACTTATCCTGTTGCCACAGTCCCACTTTGAAGTGGAACATATTTTCTGGCCATTGACAGTCCCAAAGTACAGTCCGATGCTGCGGTGCAATGGACGAGGACGATCGACCGCGGCGGCGGTCGCCCGAAGGTGACTTCGGAGCTGCCAGCCTTCTCGCCAGCGAAAGCCTGGATCGCTTTTCGCTGGACGAACTCGACGCACGCGTTGCCCTGCTCGAATCAGAGATAGCCCGCATCAAGGCGCATCGCCACCAGGCCTCCGCGCATATGCAGGCCGCAGAAGCGCTGTTCAGGCCGAAGCAATCATGATCGGCGTCACTCTCCTTCACGGTAACCTCGCAAGGACCCGGAGCGTCCCTATATATGAGTTGAAACGAAGCCCGGCCAAATTCGCAAGGCCAGCAAACTCCCCTACAAGGCCAGAAACCGCCGCAAGGAGAGTCCCCCTCCCAAATGAAAGTCTTCTAGATGCCTAGTTTCGCGCAAAGCCTGGAAAAGACACTGCACTCGGCCCTGTCGCACGCTTCCGAGCGCAGCCACGAGTATGCCACGCTGGAGCACCTGCTGCTCGCCCTGATCGATGATCCGGACGCGGCACAGGTCATGCAGGCATGCGGCGTGGAACTTGGCGACCTCGGCGACGTGGTCCGTCAGTACCTCGACCAGGAATACCAGTCGCTCAAGACCGAGGAAAAGGGCGATCCCGCCCCCACCGCCGGCTTCCAGCGCGTGATCCAGCGAGCGATCCTGCACGTCCAGTCCTCAGGCAAGGACACCGTAACCGGCGCCAACGTGCTGGTCGCGCTGTTCTCCGAGCGTGATTCCTATGCCGTCTACTTCCTGCAGCAGCAGGACATGAGCCGCCTGGATGCCGTCAGCTACATCAGCCACGGCATCGGCAAGGGCGGCAAGCGCGTAGAAGAACGCAATTCCAAGGGGTCCGAGGAACACGCCCCCACGCCCGAGGAAAAGGCCGAAGCCAAGAACGCCAGCAAGAAGGATTCGGCGCTCGACCAGTTCACCGTCAATCTCAACGAGAAGGCGCTGAACGGCAAGGTTGACCCGCTGATCGGCCGCGGCCCCGAAGTTGACCGCACGATCCAGATCCTCTGCCGCCGCTCCAAGAACAACCCGCTCTACGTGGGCGACCCGGGCGTCGGCAAGACCGCCATCGCCGAAGGTCTGGCCCGCAAGATCGTCGAGGGCGACGTGCCGGAAGTGCTGGCCGAAGCGGTGATCTACTCGCTCGACATGGGCTCGCTGCTGGCAGGCACGCGGTATCGCGGCGACTTCGAGGAACGCCTGAAGCAGGTCGTCTCCGAACTGGAGAAGATGCCGCACGCGATCCTGTTCATCGACGAGATCCACACGGTGATCGGCGCCGGCGCCACCAGCGGCGGCGCGATGGATGCCTCGAACCTGCTCAAGCCCGCGCTTTCGGGCGGCACGATCCGCTGCATCGGATCCACCACCTACAAGGAGTTCCGCAACCACTTCGAGAAGGACCGCGCCCTGCTGCGCCGGTTCCAGAAGATCGACGTGAACGAACCCACGGTGGAAGACACCATCAAGATCCTCAAGGGCCTGCGCACGGCCTTCGAGGAGCACCACAAGGTCAAGTACACGCCTGACGCGATCAAGACCGCCGTCGAGCTTTCGGCGCGCTACATCAACGACCGCAAGCTGCCGGACAAGGCGATCGACGTGATCGACGAAGTCGGCGCGATGCAGATGCTGGTGCCCCCCAGCCGCCGCAAGAAGACGATCACCGCCCGCGAAATCGAGCAGGTGATCGCCACGATGGCGCGAATCCCGCCCAAGTCGGTCAGCTCGGACGACAAGAAGGCGCTGGAGAATCTCGAACGCGATCTGAAGCGCGTCGTGTTCGGCCAGGACAAGGCCATCGGCGTGCTCGCCACCGCCATGAAGCTCAGCCGCGCGGGCCTGCGCGATCCCGACAAGCCGATCGGCTCGTTCCTGTTCTCCGGCCCCACCGGCGTCGGCAAGACCGAAGTCGCCCGCCAGCTCGCCTCGATCATGGGCATCGAGCTGAAGCGCTTCGACATGTCGGAATATATGGAGCGTCACTCGGTCAGCCGCCTGATCGGCGCGCCTCCGGGCTATGTCGGCTTCGACCAGGGCGGCCTGCTGACGGATGCGATCGACCAGAATCCGCACTGCGTGCTGCTGCTGGACGAAATCGAGAAGGCCCACCCGGACCTGTTCAACATCCTGCTTCAGGTGATGGACAACGGCCGACTGACGGACCACCACGGCAAGACCGTGGACTTCCGCAACGTGGTCCTGATCATGACCACCAATGCGGGCGCATCCGACATGGCTCGCCAGGGCATCGGCTTCGGCGACACGTCCAAGGCAGATGCCGGGGACGAGGCGGTGAAGCAGATGTTCACGCCGGAATTCCGCAACCGTCTCGATGCCATCGTGCCCTTCGCCTACCTCGCCAAGGACACCATCAGCCGGGTGGTGGACAAGTTCATCCTCCAGCTGGAACTGCAGCTGGCCGACCAGAACGTCCATATCCAGTTCGACTCCGACGCCCGCACCTGGCTGGGCGATCGCGGCTACGACAAGCTCTACGGTGCGCGTCCGATGGGCCGCGTGATCCAGGAGAAGGTCAAGCAGCCGCTGGCCGAGGAGCTGCTGTTCGGCAAGCTGAACCACGGCGGCGAAGTGCATGTTTCCGTCAAGGATGACGGGCTGAACTTCGAACTGACGCCCGCCGCGCCCAAGATGGTGAAGGGACGCAAGGCGCCCGCCGCCAAGAAGTCGGCGAAGAAGCCCGGGCCGCCGTCGGAAGCCAATGCCGACGACTGAACCGGGTCGTCACGGCCAATCATCCCGGACCTGATTCGGGATGACGAAATAGAGGGGGCGGGAACCACGCGGTTCCCGCCCCATTTTTCATGCATGGCCCGCGATTTCTCCTGGATCAGACCCGAACCCTGGGGAATTCACGTCGTCCCCGCCGACTGCTGGATCGACCCATCCCGCCCCGTCGACCGCGCCCTGGTGACTCACGGCCATTCCGACCACGCCCGCGGCGGTCATGGCGAGACCATCGCCACCCCGGAGACCCTCGCGATCATGAAGTTGCGCTACGCAACTTCCGAAGGCGCCGTTCCAGTGGCCTATCACGAGACCCTGAGCCTGCGCGGCGGCGTGTCCGCAACCTATATCCCGGCCGGACACGTGCTGGGCTCCGCGCAGATCCTGCTGGAGCACGCGGGCGAGCGCATCATCGTCACCGGCGACTTCAAGCGCCGGGCGGATCCCACCTGCCCGCCTTTCGAAGTGACGGCTTGCGACGTCCTCATCACCGAGGCGACTTTCGGCCTCCCCGTGTTCCGCCACCCGCCCGTAGAACATGAGATTGCCAAGCTGCTGGCCGTCCTCGCCGCCAATCCCGAACGCTGCGTGCTGGTGGGCGCCTACGCTCTCGGCAAAGCCCAGCGCCTGATCGCCGAGCTGCGCCGCGCGGGACATCATGACGTCATCTATCTCCACGGCGCGATGGAGCGCATGTGCCGCCTTTATGAAGAGCTGGGCGTCGATCTCGGCGACTTGCGGCTCGTCAGTGACGTCACGAAGGCAGACCTTGTCGGCCGAGTGGTGGTCGCGCCGCCTTCCACGCTCAACGACCGCTGGAGCCGCCGCCTGCCGGATCCCATCACCGCCATGGCTTCGGGATGGATGCGGGTACGCCAGCGCGCCCGCCAGCGCATGGTCGAGCTGCCGCTGGTGATCTCCGACCATGCGGACTGGGACGAACTGACTCAGACGGTGATCGACGTGAATCCGGCCGAGACCTGGATAACGCACGGCCGCGAGGAAGCGATGCTGCGCTGGTGCCAGCTCAACCAGCGCCGGGCGCGGGCACTGGCGCTGGTGGGATACGAGGATGAAGATGATTAACGGGACTCCCGCAGAGGCGCCAGGAGGATGCCCCGCGTCGCAGGCATGCTTCCGCTTTCCGGCATCGCGCCACGCGCAAGCACATGCTCCGAGAGTGGATTCCCCGCGAACGTTGCCTCTTCGCGCCTTTGTGCCTTTGCGCGAACGGGCTGCTCTCTTCGCTGCGCCACCGCGCTTCCGCGTGCCATCATAAATGGAACGTTTCGCCGCCCTTATCGACTCGCTGGTCTACACCCGCAGCCGCAACGCCAAGCTCAAGCTGCTGGCGGACTACTTGCGCGAGACTCCCGATCCGGACCGCGGATGGGCCCTGGCGGCGCTCACCGACGGGCTCGACTTCCCCGCCGTGAAAAGCTCGACCATCCGCAACCTGATGAGCGAGCGGATCGATCCGGTGCTCTGGACGCTGAGCCGCGACTACGTGGGCGATTCGGCGGAGACCGCCAGCCTGCTCTGGCCCACCCCGGATGCTCCGCCCGATCCGCCGACCGTAAGCGACGCTGTCGACGCGCTCACCCGCATGACTCGCGCCAATGTCATGTCCGAACTGCCGCGCCTGCTCGACCGTCTCGACGCCGAGGGGCGCTATGCCCTGCTCAAACTGGCGACGGGCGCCATGCGGATCGGGATTTCGTCCCGCCTGGCCAAGACCGCCTTCGCGCAGGCTTTCGACGTCTCGGTGGAGGATGTCGAGGAGCACTGGCATGGTCAGCAGGCGCCTTACAGCGCCCTGTTCGACTGGGCGGCCCATGGCGCCGCCGCCCCTTCCTCCGAAGACCTGCCGCTGTTCCGGCCGTTCATGCTGGCCCATCCGCTGGAGGATGCCCAGCTCGACCTTGCGGACTATGCGGCCGAATGGAAATGGGACGGCATCCGCGTGCAGGTGGTGCGGGTCGCAGGGGATACCCGGGTCTATTCCCGCTCCGGCGACGATATTTCCAGCACTTTTCCCGAAATCGCCTCTGCGCTCGACCTCGACGCCGTGCTGGACGGCGAGTTGCTGGTGCGCGGCATCCACCAGGGCGGCGAGGAAGGCGGCGCGGCCAGCTTCAATGCGCTGCAGCAGAGGTTGGGCCGCAAGACCGTTTCGAAGAAGATGCTGGCGGAATCTCCCGCGTTCGTGCGCCTCTACGACACGCTCATCGTCGAAGGCGAGGATCTGCGCACCCTCCCCTGGCGCGATCGCCGGGCTAGACTCGAAGCCCTGGCGGCCCGGCTTGACCCGCAGCATTTCGACCTGAGCACGGTCATCCCGGCTGCCGACTTCGCGGAACTCGCCGCGATCCGCGAGCGGGCCCGAGATGATGCCATCGAAGGCGTCATGCTCAAGCGGCGCGACAGCCCTTACGTCGCCGGGCGCAAGACCGGGCTCTGGTACAAGTGGAAGCGCGATCCGCTGCTGATCGACTGTGTGCTGATGTATGCCCAGCGCGGCAGCGGCAAGCGATCCTCTTTCTATTCCGACTACACGTTCGGCTGCTGGGACGGCGACCCGGATGCCGGCGCCGAACTGCTCCCGGTGGGCAAGGCCTATTTCGGCTTCACTGACGAGGAGCTGAAATGGCTGGACCGGCATGTGCGCAACCATACGGTCAATCGCTTCGGCCCGGTGCGGGAGACGGACAAGTCGCTGGTGCTGGAAGTCGCCTTCGATTCGGTCCACCTCAGCAAGCGCCACAAGTCCGGGCTCGCCATGCGTTTTCCGCGAATCCATCGGATCCGCATGGACAAGCCCGCGCATGAGGCGGACCGGATCGAGACTCTGAAGGCAATGGTCCGCGATTGACCGCGATCAAGTTCCACGTGGAACAGATCGGCTATATCCTGAGGCTCTCCCCTGCCCCCGGACAAGCCGCCGAAAGAGCCGATCATGACGAAACAACCCGAGGCCCCTGCAACACCGCACGATCTGCTCGGCGGCGCTCCGGCATTCGAGGCAATTGCCCATCGCTTTTACGACCTGATGGAGCAGGACCCGGCCTATGCGCAGCTTCGCGCCATGCATGCCGAGGATCTCGCGCCGATGCGCCGGTCTCTCCCACGTTTTCTGGCGGGCTGGGCCGGCGGCCCGCGTGACTGGTTCGAAGCCAATCCCGGCAAATGCATGATGAGTCTGCACCGGGACTTCCCGATCGACCGCACCACCGCCGATCAATGGGCCGAGGCCATGGCCCGCGCCATCGCCGAGGTCTCGCCGCAGCCCGAGAATGTCGCAAATGCCATGACGGACGTGCTGACCCGCATGGCCCGGAACATGGCGCGCTAGCGGAGCTGCCGCGGTTTTGCCGCGATGGAAGCCGTCAAAGTTCCACGTGGAACTGCTTCTCGCGCGAAGTTGCGCCGCGCAACAAGGCCAGGCGGGACGGCGCCAGACCCAGGGCCGCCGCCAGCAGAACCCGCACCGCCTCGGTCGCCTTGCCATCTTCCGGCTTGGCCCGGACTTTTACCAGCAGACGGCCTTCCGCGATCTCCAGTCCTTCCATCTTCGCGCCCGGCGTGACCCGCACGGCAAGCCGGCTTTCGGAATCGATCAGGTCGCGGAGCGCCGCGGCCGGCGGCAAGGCGATCCTTGGCTTGGCCATCAGGGCGTAAGGCCCAGCGCCTTGGCATGGAGGCGGCCGTTCACGACATAACCCTGCACGCCGGCCTGGTTCGCAGCGATGGCTTCTGGTTCCAGGTCCCGCAGATACTTCGCCGGTCGCCCCATCCAGAGTTGCCCCGCGCCGATGCGTTTGCCGGTAAGCTGCGCGCCCGCCGCCAGCATGCCGTCGGATTCGATGTGGCTGCCGTCCATGACGATCGCCCCGAGACCGACGAATGCGCGATCCTCCAGGATGCAGCCGTGGACCATCGCCATGTGCCCGATCAGCACGTCCTCGCCGATCAGGGTGGGATAGCCTTCCGGTCGGACAGGCTTTGGGCTGTCGCAGTGAATGACGGAACCGTCCTGGATGTTCGTCCGCGCACCGATCACCACCTGGTTCACATCCGCGCGGATCACGCAATTGTACCAGATGCTGACGTCCGGGCCGATCTCGACATCGCCGATGATGCGGCAGCCGGGGGCAATGAACGCGCTCGAATGAATGCGCGGCGCCTTGCCGTGAATGGCGACGACGGTGATATCGGTTCGGCTGTCGATCATGCTCTCTCCCCCGCGCTCGATAGGGCTCGTCTATGCGGCCCATTCCTCGCGCGTGATCGAATAAACGATCGTATGGCGCAAGGGTGGCTCGAAACGCAGATCGTCGTAATCGAGATCCTCGCGGCGGCGCATGCCCAGCCGGCGCATCAGGCCCCAGCTCGCTTCGTTGCCGATCACGGTGATCGCGAAGATCTCCTCTGCCCCGAAAGTGCCGAACCCGGCATCGAGCGATGCCAGGGCCGCTTCCTTGGCATAGCCTTTTCCGTGCGCGTCGCTGCGCAGACGCCAGCCGATCTCGAAGGCTCCGAGGAACGAGGCGCCCGGGGCGTCGATCTTCTTCAGCCCGCAGAAGCCCAGCATCTCACCCGAGAGATCGCCGCCGTCGGCCAAGCGCTCGACAATCCAGAAGGTGTGGCCATATGTCTCGTGGAACCCCAGCATGCGGGCTTCCGAGGCCGCCAGCCGCTCCGCGTCCATCACGCCGCCGAGCCAGCGCATGACGCCGGGCGTATTGGTCACTTCGGCAAAGCCCGCCATATCGCCCGGCTGCCAGTTGCGCAGCACGAGGCGATCCGTTTCCAGGCGGAAATCGGTCATGACGTCATTTCCGCAGCAGGCGCGCGGCATAGACCGCGTGGTACGTCAGCACGCCCGAGCAGCCGGCCCGTTTGAAGGCCAGCAGCGTTTCCAGCACCATGGCATCGCGGTCCGCCGCGCCGGCCGCCACCGCCGCCTCGATCATCGCGTACTCGCCCGAGACCTGATAGGCGAAGACGGGAACCTCGAAGGTGTCCTTCACCCGGCGCACGATATCCAGATAGGGCAGGCCCGGCTTGACCATGACGCTGTCCGCACCCTCGCCCAGATCCAGCTCGACCTCGCGCAGGGCTTCCTCGGTGTTGGCCGGGTCCATCTGGTAGGTCTTCTTGTCGCCCTTCAGCAAGCCGCGCGTGTTCACGGCATCGCGGAACGGGCCATAGAAGGCCGAGGCATACTTCGCGGCGTAGCTCATGATCTGGACATTGACGAAGCCCTCGTCCTCAAGGGCGTCGCGGATGGCGCCGATGCGGCCGTCCATCATGTCGGAGGGGGCAATGATGTCCGCGCCGGCCCGCGCCTGATTCAGGGACTGGCCGACCAGCACTTCGATCGTCTCGTCGTTCAGCACGTAGCCGTCATCGCCGAGCAGGCCGTCCTGCCCGTGGTTGGTATAGGGATCGAGGGCCACGTCGGTCAGCAGGCCGATACGATCGCCGAGTTCCGCGCGGATGGCGCGCAAGGCGCGGCACATCAGGTTGTCAGGATTGAGCGCCTCGGCCCCGTCGTCGCTGCGACGCTCGGGCTGGGTATCCGGGAACAGCGCCAGGCAGGGAATGCCGAGGTCCGCAGCTTCCTTCGCCCGCTCGACCAGGAGGTCCACCGACCAGCGCGACACGCCGGGCAGCGAAGCGATGGGCTGTTCGACGCCCTCGCCCTCGGTCACGAAAACCGGCCAGATCAGGTCGGCGGGGGTCAGCACCGTCTCACGGTGCATGGCGCGGCTCCAGGCCGTGGCGCGCGCGCGGCGCAGGCGGGTGTGGGGATATGCTCCGGTCATGGCCGGAGTGATTGCCGCAAAAGCCCAGCCGGTTCAATGAGACGGACTGTCCTAGGCGAGACGACCTGTCATGGGCCGCCCGCTCACTCGGCGGGCTTGGGCGCCAGCCGGTCGATCTCGCGCTGCATATCCGAAGACGCTTCGACGGGCCCCTCGATCGTGCCGAGCGCCTCGCCTGGCTGAACGCCCATGAGCGCGGCCAGCCTGGCCCTGAAGGCGTCCTTCTCCTTGCCGTCAATCTGCGGACGCGAGACGAAGCGGAGGCCGGCGGGGTTGATCGTATGGCCGCCGCGATAGGCTTCGAAATGAAGATGCGGTCCGGTAGAAAGGCCGGTCGAGCCGACATAGCCGATCACCTGCCCCGCCTTGATCCGGGCTCCGCGTTTCACCGCGATCCGGCTCATGTGGCCATAGCCGGTGTCCAGCCCGCCACTGTGACTCAGGCGAACGTAGTTGCCGTGGCCGCCGTGCCGACCGGCGAAGTTCACGACACCGTCCGCCACCGCATAGATCGGCGAGCCATAGCGCGCGCCATAGTCGATGCCCGCATGCATGCGCACGAAACCGAGGATCGGATGGCGGCGCTTGCCGTAAGGCGACGTCATGTGTCCCGCCACCGGCATGCCCCCCGGCGCGCCTTGAGGCTGGGTCAGCGCGGACGAGGCGATCATCTCGCCGTCCTTGCCCCAGCGCAGCAGTTGGACGCGCGGCTTTCCGCCATGGTCGAGCCCGGCATAGAGCAAGTTGCCCACTTCGCGCTCGCCTTTGGCAGAGCGCTTATAGCCGATGACGATGTCGAACTGGTCCTGCGCGGAAATATCGCGTTCCAGGCTGAGATACTTGTCTATCGCCCGCAGGTAATCCTGGATCGCGCCCACCGGAGCCCCGGCATTGCGCGCCGAGCGGTAAAGGCTGGAACCCACGGTGCCGCGGATGCGCAGCGGGGTTTCGTCCACGCGAATGGGATGGCGCACGAGCGACAAGGCACCGGCCGGGCCGCGCTCGATGGAAAGGTCGAGATCGAAGCGGGCGCGGAAGTCCATCGAATCGAGCGCCCGGGGGGCGTTCGGCACCGGACGGCGGCCCATGGTGATGTCGAATCGGGTTCCCGAGGAGAGATCCCCTACCGGAACGGCCTGGCCGATCAGGCCGGAAATCTGCGAGACGTCCGCGCTGCCCACGCCGACACGTTCCAGCATGCGCGCGAAACTGTCGCCCTGCCCCAGGGTCGAGACGAGTTGGATCGAGGGCCGCTCCGGCACATTCGCCAGCGGCCGCACCAGCGGGCTGGCACCCATGTGGCGGCCGCTGTCGGCACCGAGCGCCAAGGGGGAAATGGTCTGGCTGCGAAATTCGTCCCGGCTGCGCGCCGCGATCGGCGACGTAGTGGCGGCTTCCACTGCGGAGAAATCCGGCCAGAGCGCAATTGCGGCTGCGCTCAGCCCCAGCATCGTGGCGAGACCGCGATACCAACGGCGACTGCCGATGTCCGATGCGAGGTCCGGAGCGATCTCCACTTCATGGCACCAACGCTCAATCCCGCGCTTCCACCGCGCGAGAACGGGCGGCCTGGCCGGTGCCTCGGCAATCATCTGGTCGTGCGAAAGCGCCGCGACGCGCGCGGTTGCTCCTCCAGCGTGATCCCCGGCCTGATCGAGTGCCTTGAACAAATCGAGTCTTCCCCGCGACCACTTCCGGCATACCCTCGGAAGTGCTGCAAATCGCCTGCGTGCGCCGGCCCGATCCCGCAGGCGGCATGGCTAAGTGGCGACGTTCTGCCCCTTCAAGGTTAATCTGCAGCTAACACTGTGGATTTTCACCCCTGTTTTCGATGAGCCGAGACTTGCGGGGGGCTGGAGGGGGTGCCACATTCCTCCGCATAATGGTTCACGACCGGCATGCCTCGTCGCGAAACGACGCCCCCAGCGGGGTGAAGGCGGTGCTCGGTCCCACGAATACCGGCAAGACTCACCTCGCGATAGAGCGTCTCTGCGCCCATTCCAGCGGTGCCATCGGCTTTCCGCTCCGCCTGCTTGCGCGCGAAGTCTATGACCGGGTCTGCAAGATCAAGGGTGAGAAGAGCGTCGCCCTGATCACCGGCGAAGAGCGGATCGAGCCCAAGGACGCGCGCTACTTGCTCTGCACGGTGGAAGCCATGCCGGTGACGGAGCGCAGCCTGGCCTTCATCGCCATAGACGAAGCGCAGCTTTCCGCAGACCGCGAACGCGGCCACGTCTTCACTGACCGCCTGCTCCATGCCCGCGGCCGGGAGGAGACGATGATCCTGGGCTCCTCCACGCTCGAACCCATGGTGAAAGCGCTGGTCCCCGGCGTCGAAGTGGTCACCCGGCCGCGCTTCTCCACCCTCACCCATGCCGGCGCCAGGAAGCTCTCGCGCATTCCGCCGCGCAGCGCGATCGTCGCCTTTTCCGCGGAGCAGGTCTACGCCATTGCCGAAATGCTGCGCCGTTTCCGGGGCGGCGCGGCCGTGGTCATGGGCGCGCTCAGCCCGCAGACCCGCAATGCCCAGGTCGCGCTCTATCAATCTGGGGAGGTAGACTATCTCGTCGCCACCGATGCCATCGGCATGGGCCTCAACCTCGACGTGGAGCATGTCGCCTTCGCCGGTCTCTCCAAGTTCGACGGCCAGCGGCAGCGGCGACTCACGACCTCGGAAATGGCCCAGATCGCCGGGCGCGCCGGGCGCCACCAGACGGACGGCACTTTCGGCACACTCACCGGGTCCGGCGGACACGATTCCGAGTTCGAGCCCGACGAAGTCTATGCGATCGAGGAACATCGCTTCCCGCCGCTGACCAAGCTGTTCTGGCGTGATCCCGAACCCCGGTTCGACAGCGTCGCCACCCTGATCGCCGATCTGGAGACCCCGCCCGACCGGGACGGCCTGGTGCTGGCGCCCGAAGCCATCGACCTGGCCGTGCTCAAGCGCCTTGCCGATGACGGCACGGTCATGGACAGCCTGCACGGACACGCCATGGTCCGCCGTTTCTGGGAAGTCTGCCGCCTGCCGGACTTCCGCCAGCAGGGCGTGGAAACGCATTCGCGCTTCGTCGCGCGGCTCTGGCAGGATCTGCGCAGCGGCGAACTCGGCGCGGACTACATGGCCCAGCAGATCGCCAGGCTGGACCTGACTGGCGGCGATATCGACACCCTGCAGGGCCGCATCGCCGCCATTCGCTCCTGGGCCTATATCGCCCAGCGGCCGGACTGGGTGCTGGCCCGCGACGAAATGGCTGCACGCGCACGCGCGGTCGAGGCTCGCCTTTCCGATGCTCTCCATGGCAAACTCACCGAACGATTCATCAACCGCAGGACGGCTGTGCTCATGAAGAAACTCGGCCCCGATGCCGGACTGCTCTCGGTCCGCCTCGAAGACGAGGAAGTGCTGGTCGAAGGCGAGCATATCGGCTCCCTCCACGGCTTCGCCTTCCAGGTCGATCCCGCGGCCCGGCTGTCCGACCGCAAGCTCCTGCTGGCTGCGGCCGAACGGCACCTGCCGGGCCTTCTCCAGTCTCGCGCCGATGCCCTGACCGCCGCCGTGCACGAAGGCGTGGCGCCGCTGGCGCTGGAGAACGGCGCACTGAACTGGGAAGGCGCGCGCATCGCCGCCCTCACCCCCGGCCGCTCGCTGCTTGCACCGGTGCTCGTGCCGGACCGGTTGCTCGACGCGGTTCCCGCCCCTGCCCGCAAGGCGCTGGTCGCGGCGCTCGAGACCTGGGTGGAAAGCGCGCTCGAACCGCTGGCTCCGCTGGCCAAGCTGGACGAGGCAAGCCGTTCCGAGGAAGCGGGGCCGGACTTGCGCGCCCTGCTGATCACCCTGGTCGATCGCGGCGGCATGATCGCGCGCGAGGATTCGGGCGTCGACCGGCTCGACAAGGGCCGCCGCACTCTTCTGGCCAAGCTGGGGGTTCGCGTGGGCGCGCTGGATCTGTTCGTGCCGGCCATGCTGCGGCCCGCGCCCATCGCACTCTGGCGGCAACTGGCGCGGATCACCGGCCATTCCGTGCCCGGCGGCGAACCGGACGCTGCCATGCCGCCGACGATGGATGCCACCAAGCGCCACAAGGCACCCGGCTACAGGAACCTCGGCAAGCAGCTGGTCCGACTGGACATCGTGGAAAAGCTTCTGCGCGAGGCGCACGAGGCCCGTGTCGGCAGCGACAGCAGCGGCAATCGCGGGCCGTCGCGCTCGTTCTCGATCGATCCCGCAAGGGCCGTGTCCATGGGACTCACCACGGGCAGCTATGCACGGCTGCTGCGCTTCGGCGGGTTCCAGGCGATGATGCCCCGGCCCCTGGCGGAAGGCGCGCACGGACCGCTCGCGCCGGTGCGCTGGCGCTGGCGTCCGCCGCGGCGCCAGGCCGAGGAAGTTCGCGAGGTACCCCAGCGCACGGACGGCGCCTTCGCGGCGCTGGGCGAACTGCTGGGCAGATAGCGGGGAGGAAGAGCGCGGATGAGGATCGACAAGCTTCTCTGGTTCCTGCGCCTCACCAGGACGCGTCCCCTGGCCCAGGCACTGGCGGAAGACGGCCATATCCGGCTCAACAGCCGCCGGGTCGAGCGGGCGCATCAGAAGGTGGCGGTCGGCGATGTTCTCACCCTGCCGACAGCTCAGGGCGTGCAGGTGATAGAAATCCTTTGCCTTCCGGAGCGCCGAGGCCCTGCCCCAGAAGCGCAAGCCTGCTACAGAGTGCTTGACGCGGGGGCAGATGTTCCCATAGCAGCGGCCAACCGAAACGAGGCCTTCTAAGAGGAATACGCAGCCATGACCTATGTCGTCACCGACAATTGCATCCGGTGCAAGTACATGGATTGCGTCGAAGTCTGTCCGGTGGACTGCTTCTACGAAGGCGAGAACATGCTGGTCATCAACCCCAGCGAGTGCATCGACTGCGGCGTCTGTGAACCGGAATGCCCCGCCGAAGCGATCCTGCCCGATACCGAGAGCGGCCTTGAGCAATGGCTCGAGCTGAATGCCAAGTATTCGGCCGAATGGCCCAACCTCACCACCAAGAAGGACGCGCCGGAAGACGCGGACGCGATGCGCGGCGAGGAAGGCAAGCTGGAAAAATATTTCTCCCCTGAGCCCGGCGAGGGCGACTGATCGGCCTTGGGAAACCTCCGGCTTTCCGCCGGGTTTCCCCCAAGGCAGAGGCACTTGGCGGGTCGAAATGACCCGCACCGGCACATCCTGAGGCGAGCGACGGTTAAACGTTAGCTCGCCTCTGGTAATTTTGTCACATCGGTGCTATATAATCCGACAACTGCCCGGGCCCTCTGCCCGTTCGGCAGGCATTTTCATTGCGAGGCAGGGTTCGAAAAGCAAACGGCTGGGAGAGTTATCTGACCGGGCGGCGGAGAGGCTATTGTCCTTTCCACGTCGCATCCACCCGGGTTTCTCTCACCGTAAGTATGGCAACGGACCACTGCAGGTGAAAGGACGATACATGGCAACCAGGGCCGATGCCTTCGATGTTGGAGATTACGTCGTTTACCCTAAGCACGGCGTAGGTCGTGTCATCGAGCTCCAGAAGCAGGAAATTGCCGGGATGCAGCTCGATCTTTATGTTCTGCGCTTCGAAAAAGAGCGCATGACTCTTCGGGTTCCCGTCAACAAGGTCGAATCGATCGGCATGCGCAAGCTGTCGTCCGACAAGACCCTGCGTGAAGCTCTCGATACGCTCAAGGGCAAACCCAAGGTAAAGCGCACCATGTGGTCGCGCCGCGCCCAGGAATACGAAGCCAAGATCAACTCGGGCGACCTCGTGTCGATCGCCGAAGTGACTCGCGACCTGTTCCGCGCTGACGATCAGCCGGAGCAGAGCTATTCGGAACGTCAGATCTTCGAAGCGGCTTCGTCGCGCCTGGCCCGCGAACTCGCGGCGATGGAAAAGACCGACGAGCCGGCCGCTCTGAAGAAGATCCTCGCGATCCTCAACGAATACGCTCCCAAGTATTACGAGAGCGCTGAAGCAGTCTGATCAGACGCAGCGTAGATCGCACGCAAAGGGGCCGCTTCCACACCGGAAGCGGCCCCTTTCGCTTGTGGGCACCTGGGAGCAATCGTCGCCTGACGGGTCGGTGTCGATTGCCCGGCCGGATGTTCGTGTTCGCCCAGATGTTCATTGCCCGGAAATGCGCTTCGTGACAGGTTCCGCGGCACGATGAACCCACGCACCCTGCTCAAGCTCGCCCCCTCGCTTTCGGCCCCCTCGCTTCTGGCACCCGCCGCCGCGCTCCTCCTTACCGGCTGTCTCAGCACGGCCGGGAAGATCGTGACCGCACCGGTGCGCATCGCGGGTTCGGCCGTGGACGCGGTCACGACCAGCCAGTCCGAAGCTGACGAAAAGCGCGGCCGCCAGATGCGCGAACAGGAAGAGAAGCTGGGCAAGATGCAGCGCCAGTACCAGAAGCACTTGCGCCAGTGCGACCAGGGCGACCGCCAGGCCTGCAACAAGGCCCGCGATGACTATGCCGACATGCAGTACCTGATGCCCGGCGCCGTACCGCAGCGCCGCTGAACCGCCAGTGCCGACACGTTTTGCCGGATCCGATCCGCGATGACGTGTCTCAGGCCGCGGCCCGGCTCAATCGATCGTTGATCGCCGCGCCGACACCGTCCTGCGGAATCGGCGCGACGGCTATGCGCGGCTGACTCGCGGCCGCGCCCTCATGCAGCAAGGCATAGAGCCGCGAGGCCGCCTCGATCACATCGCCCGAGGCCGAAAGGCTTGCATCGCCGGCGACATTGCCGAAGCCGATATGGAATTCGTCCTCCGCCGCGGTCTCGGCATTCAGCCGCACCGGCTTGCCCGGCGCATAGTGACTGGCGAGCTGCCCCGGGGCCTCGATCTCCTGTGACGTCACGGCGTCGCATTCGGTGCCGAGAATCGCGCGTATGGCCTCCTGCGGAATCGGACCCGGCCTCAAGACCTGCCAACGCCCGTCATCGCGCAGCGCAATGATGGTCGATTCCACACCGGCCTCACAGGCCCCGCCATCCAGCACCGCATCCACATTGGCACCCAGCGAGGCAACCACATGCTCCGCGCGCGTCGGACTCACGCCGCCGCTTCGGTTCGCGGAAGGGCCCGCGAGCGCCAGCCCGGATTCGGCAAGGACAGCCCGCATCAGGGGATGCGCCGGGCAGCGCAGCGCCACCGTCGGCAGCCCTGCGGTGACGGCGGGGGCAACCTCCGCACCTTCGCGCAAGGGCAGCACCAGAGTGAGGGCGCCCGGCCAGAAAGCAGCGGCAAGCTTCTCCGCGCGCGCATCGAGAACTGCTAGGCGGTGCGCCGCAGCAAGATCCGCGACATGGACGATCAGCGGGTTGAAGCTGGGGCGACCCTTGGCGCGATAGATCGCCGCCACCGAGGCATCCCGGTCGGCACGGGCCATGAGGCCATAAACCGTCTCGGTGGGAACGGCGACCAGTCCACCAACGCGCAGCAGCTCGGCGGCGCGCGCGACACCGGCCACGCCGGCCGCCAGAAGTTCGGGTCGAAGGTTGCGCTCCATACTCCGCCGCTATAGCCCACGCCCCCGAAAGCCAAGAAAAACCGCGCAGAGGATGCTTCCGAATGACCTACACGCCCCCCAGCACCGACCAGATCCTGGCCTTGCGGGTCAATGCCGGGCTGGACGAACTCGCGGCGCATGAGCGCTTCTCCGCGGCCAGTCCCGACCTTGTCGAAGCCATCGTGGAGGGCGCGGGCGCCTTTGCCGCCGGCGAATGGGCCCCGCTCAACCGCAAGGGCAACACCGAGGGCGCGCGCCTCTCCGATGGCAGGGTCGTGCTGCCTGACGGCTTTGCGCAGGCCTATCGCGCTTTCGTGGATGCCGGATGGAACGCCATCGCCGCGCCGGAAGAATTCGGCGGACAGGGCCTGCCTCTCTCCTTGGCGATAGCCGCGATGGAGTGCCTCGGCAGTGCCAACATGGGCTTCTCGCTTCTGCCGATGCTGACCCTTGGCGCGATCGAAGCGGTGATTCATCACGGCACCGAAGCCCAGCAGGCCATGTACCTGCCGCATGTCGTCAGCGGAGAATGGTCGGCGACGATGAACCTCACCGAACCGCAGGCCGGATCCGACGTCGGCGCCCTGAGAACCACCGCCACGCCCATCGCGGAAGGCCCGCATAAGGGCAAGTATCGCATCGCCGGACAGAAGATCTTCATCACCTGGGGCGAGCACGATCTGGCCGGGAACATCGTCCACCTCGTTCTGGCCCGCACGCCCGGCGCGCCGGCCGGGTCGCGCGGTATCTCGCTCTTCATCGTGCCGAAGTTCCACGTGGAACATGACGGCTCGCTCGGTGCCAGAAACGACCTGAAGGTCGTCAGCATCGAGCACAAGCTCGGCATCCATGCCTCGCCCACATGCGTGATGAGTTACGGCGACAACGGCGAGTGCATCGGCGAACTGATCGGCCGCGAGAACGAGGGCCTTCGCTGCATGTTCACGATGATGAACAACGCTCGGGTCAACGTCGGCGCTCAAGGCGTCCAGATCGCGGAACGCGCCATGCAGCAGGCGATGGCCTACGCCACGGATCGCATTCAGTCCGCCCGCGCCGGATCGGCCGACAAGCAGCCCGTCGCCATCGTCGAGCACCCGGACGTCCGCCGCATGCTCCTGCGGATGCGGGCGCTTACCGAAGGCGGCCGCGCCCTGCTCTACTATGCGGCCGGCCAGCTCGATCGCGGGTCCCTGGATGACAAAGCCGCGCGGTTACGTGCGGAGCTGCTGGTGCCGATGGTCAAGGCCTGGTGCACCGACATGGGCGTCGAGGTCGCCAGCATCGGCGTGCAGGTCCACGGCGGCATGGGCTTCATCGAGGAGACCGGCGCCGCCCAGCACTACCGGGACGCCCGCATCGCCCCGATCTACGAAGGCACCAACGGCATCCAGGCCGCAGACCTCGTGACTCGAAAACTCGCTCTCGAAGGCGGCCAGGTCCTGTTCTCGCTGATGGAGGAGATCCAGGCCTATGCCACGGGAGGCGACTGCCTCTCGCTACAGGAACTTGCCGAATGCTGCCGCCAGACGGCAGAACATCTCATCGGCGCACCCCAAGGAGACGAGCGCCCCGATAGCCGGTCCCTCGATAACCGACTCGGCGCCAGCGTACCCTTCCTGGCCGGCTGCGCCATCGCCGTGGCCGCCTGGCAGCTTCACCGCCAGGCTGACGCCCTGCCCTCCGCAGGCCTGTCCAATGCCTTTGCCAAGCGGAAAAAGGTGGTCGCGCGATACTTTATCGAGCATCTGGTGCCCGAAGCCATGGGCTACCTCGCCCAAGCCCAGAAGGGTGCGAGCCTTCTCTACGAACTGACGAGCGAAGAACTGACAGCATGACCGACCAGATCGAAGTCCTCAGCCGCATTGCCGAAGCCCTTGAACGCCTGGCACCGCCCGCCGCCGCGCAGGTCGACTGGCTGGCCCATCCCGCCTATGTCTGGACCGGGGCGGAAGCGCGCGGCGTTCCCGAACTGCTCGCGCCGCCGCTCGAACTTCTGCGGGGCATCGATTCCCAGAAGGAGCGCGTGGTCGGCAATGTCGAGCGCCTCGCCGCCGGCTATGCCGCGCACGACATGCTGCTCTGGGGCTCGCGCGGGATGGGCAAGTCCGCGGTGATGCGCGCCGCCATCCGCGCTGCCCAGGCGGCCCATCCCGGCCGCATCGCGCTGGTGCAGGTGGCGCAGGAGGCCCTGCACGGGGTGTCCGCTCTCTTCGCCCTGCTGGGGAAAGTGGACCGCCAGTTCCTCGTCTTCATCGACGATCTCGGCTTCGAGGAGCATGATGGCGCCGGCCCGCGCCTGCTGCGCTCCTGGCTGGAAGGCGGGGTGGAAGCCCGGCCGAACAATGTCCGTCTTGCCGTCACCGCCAACCGCCGCGCGATCGTCTCACGCTCGATGTCGGAGCAGGATGACCCGATCAACACGCGCGACGTCGTGGACGACCGGCTCGCTCTGGCCGATCGCTTCGGACTCTCGATCGGCTTCCATAACTGCGACCAGCCCTCCTACCTCGCGATCATCGCCGGCTATACCGAACAGTTCGGGCTGGCCTTCGACGAGCATGACGCGCTGGAATGGTCGCGACGCCGTGGCGCCCGTTCGGGCCGCGTGGCCTGGCAGTATGTAACCGAAGTCGCCGGCCGGGCCGGCAAGATCGTCTGAGCAAGGAGTCCGGGCGGCCCCCGCGCGGACAGCATCCGGGTGCCGGAATAGCAGCTCTCAGGCCCTGGCTCCGGCCTCACATACCGATCTACAAAAAAGGGGACCCGAAGGTCCCCTTTTCCTTGTCAGTGGCCCGCAGGCAGCATTTTGTCCGGTCCTTTGGTGAACCCGGCTTCGAGGTTGCCGGTAGCGCCGGGAACGGTGGGATCCTTGATCTCTTCCAGCGGCTTCATGTGTTCGGTCTCCACCGCCTTGATCGCTGCCGAAGGCGCCGCGCCGGGCGCCTGCACCCGCCAGACCACGCCTGCGGTATCGTCCGTGACGAGCAGACTGCCGGTCTTGTCAAAGGCCAGCCAGGTGGGGCGGCCGCGCGTATGCGAGGCGTCCTTCAGGAAGCCCGAGAGCACGGGGATCGGCTTCACATCCTGCGGATTGCCATTGGCATCGAAGGGCACGAAGACCACGTCGTAGCCCACCGCCGGACGGCGATTCCAGGAACCATGGCGAGCGACGAAGGCGCCGTTGGCAAACTTGCTGCCCATGCGGTTTCCGCCGCCTGCGAAGACCATACCGAGCACGCTGGCGTGCGCGCCCATCGCGTATTCCGGCTTGCGGGTATATTCGAGCATGTAAGTCTGCATCGGCCACTGCACGCGTTCGTCGAACGTCGTCTTCCAGTAGACCCAGGGCCAGCCATACTGCGCACCCACCGGCACGTTGGTCAGATAATCGGGCACGAGGTCCGGGCCGAGCATGTCGCGCTCCTGCACGGTCGCCCACAGCTCTCCGGTAGATGGATTCCAGCCCAGGCCGTTGGGATTGCGCATGCCGGCCGCGAACTGGCGGCGGCGGGCGGTGTCGATGTCGATCTCCCAGATCGCTGCGCGGCCCGTTTCCGCTTCCATGCCATCATCGGCGATATTGCTGGCCGAACCGACCGTGACGTAGAGATGCTTGCCGTCCTGGCTGAGCAGCAGGTTGCGCATCCAGTGGTTTCCGGCCGGCGGCAGGTCCATCATCGTGCGCAGCGGCTTGCCGTCCAGCTTGGTGGCGCCGGGCTGGAAGGCGAATTCAAGAACCTTGTCGTGATTGGCGATGTAGAGTTTGCCGTTCTGGTAGGCCATGCCCGAGGGCGAATGCATGTCGGCGGCACGGAAATCGAAACGCTGTTCCGCTTTGCCATCGCCGTCCGCATCGCGCAGCAGCACGATCTTGTCGGGCGAGGCCTCACCGGCGCCCACCTTGTTGAACATCCAGCCCATCACCATGCCGGTCACGCCCTTGGGCTTGTTGCCGGCAGGCGCATTGGTTTCCGCTACCAGCACGTCGCCATTGGGCAGAGTGAGCATGGTGCGGGGRTGGTCGAGACCTTCGGCGAAGCGGGCCACCGCCAGCCCCTGCCCTGCCTTGGGTGCCTCGTTGGCAGCCCAGCCCACGGGCTCCAGCAGCTTGACGCTGGGAATCCATTGCGGGTCCGGCTCGACCAGCTTCGGATCCTTGCCCACCGTGTCGTCGAACGGGAGATCGGATGTGTTGGAGTACTGGGACCAGGCGATCACGCCGACGACGGCGAGAATGACCACGACGAGGGCCAGGGCGACTTTCGTGAGAATGGAGCGCATGCCCCTGAAATAAGCCGGTCCCGCCTATGCGGCAACAGGGACTTGGAGTAACGGAAGGGTCATGTACGACTTTGCTCCCCGGGGCGATCAGCCCAAGCCCGAACTCTATGCAGACCTTACCTCGGCCGCCAAGGCCCTGGTGGACGGCGAACCGGACGGCGTGGCCAACATGGCCAACGTTGCGGCGCTGATTTGGCAGTTCCTGCCCGAGCTGAACTGGGCGGGATTCTATCGCAATATCGAGGACGAGCTGGTGCTCGGTCCCTTCGTGGGCAAGCCCGCCTGCATCCGCATCCCCTTGGGCCGAGGCGTCTGCGGTACGGCGGCGGCCAGCGGCGAGACTCAAGTCGTTCCCGATGTCCATGCTTTCCCCGGCCATATCGCCTGCGATGCCGACAGCCGCTCCGAGCTGGTGGTCCCAGTCATTCGCGACGGCAAAGTCGTGGCGGTGATCGACCTCGACAGCCCGATTGCCAATCGCTTCGACCGCGAGGATGCCGAAGGCATCGAGGCGCTCGCGGCCATCATCGCATCTTCGATCTGATTCCTGCCGTCTCTCGACGGGACTTTCTCCTGCCGTCTCACGCCGGGACTGGCCGGCGAGAGCGGGAAGCTTGGCCTTTCGCGGCTCATGGTGCTAAACAGTCCGTTAACAGACGCGGCTAATGCCCATGATCCCGTGAAAAGGCCCAGCGAATGCGTAAGACCCTCAGCACCGCGAGTCTCGCCCTTGCCCTGCTTTCCAGCACTTCGGTAGCCTTTGCCGCCGACGACCAGGCCGGCGCGGATTATCTTCGGGGCACGCCGCAGGGCTCTTCCGCCAGCACCCAGGCGATTCGCTACGAATTCGATCCCGCCCAGCGCGATGCCTGGCTGGCCGATTGCCATGGCAAGGTCGCAGCAAGCCGCCGGCCCCGCTCGGGAACCTACCGCGAAAACCAGGGCGCTAGCGGCGAGTGCGAAGCGTATCTCGACGACTATCTCGCCCGCTATCGGCAGGGCCAAGTCGCGGTACCGGTCTATGGCTATGCGGCTCCCGGCTATGCTTACGTCTATCCAGCCCAGTCGATGCGGATGGTATCGATCCCCGTAATCCAGGCCATCGACGGACGCGGCGAACCTATCGCTTATGCCGAGGAAGCCGGCGTTCGCCCCGCCCGCCGAACGATCCCGCGCCGCAATCCCGCCGCAGCCGAGGCTTCCGGCGAGGTCTACGAAGCGCAATAGGCCAAAGAAAAGCGGCGCCCGAACCGAGGTTCAGGCGCCGCCCAATCTTTCCAAAAAGCCGGCCGCTCAGATAGATCCGCCAGTGAGGCGCTGGCAGATCAGGTCGAGCTGGTCGAGCGTGGCATAGCGGATCGTCACCGTGCCTGACTTGGGATCGGCATCGGCGTTGATCTTCACCGGCAACCCCAGAAACTCCTCAAGGTGGCTCTGCACCGCGACGATGTCGGCATCCTCATGCGGGTTGCGAGCAGTGCGCGCCCGGCGCGGAGCAACGTCTCCGCGCGCCTTCTTGCGAACCAGCTTCTCGATCTCACGCACTGACATCTGCTTGGTGATCGCGGCGTCGGCGATCTCCTCGGCATCATCGCAACCGATGAGCGCACGGGCATGGCCCATGGACAGGCTGCCCTTCTCGACCATCGAGATCACGCCGTCCGGCAGCGCGAGCAGGCGCTGGAAGTTGGCGACATGGCTGCGGCTCTTGTCGACCATGCGGGCGATCTCGGCCTGAGTCATGCCCTCGAATTCCGCCAGGCGGTTATAGGCCCGCGCTTCCTCGATGGGGTTGAGGTCTTCGCGCTGCAGGTTCTCGATCAGGGCCAGTGCCATGACCTCGCGCTCGGTAAGTTCCCGCACCAGTGCAGGAATCTCGTGGAGCTGCGCCTTCTGCGCCGCGCGCCAACGACGCTCGCCCGCGACCAGCTGGTACCGGCCGTTGTCCATCGGCCGCACGATGATCGGCTGAATCACACCGCGATGGGCGATCGAAGCTGCCAGCTCTTCCAGCGCCTCCTCGTCGAAAATCCGACGGGGCTGATCCGGGTGCGGGGTGATGTCGGCGATGGCCAGGACGGCAAGCCCCCCTGCCCGCGGTAAACCGCTACGACCTTCCGACAGGCCGGAAGCGGCCAGAGGTTCCTCGCGCCGGGTCTCGCCCAGCAGGGCACCCAGACCTCGTCCAAGGCCCTTCGGTTTCGCCTTCGAGGCAGAGGCCGAGGGTCCGGGCGCGGCCGATTCCTGAGCGGTCGGATCCTTGACGGGGGGTATGCTGAGGCGGACGATCGATTCGTCGTTCATGCCGCTTTCCTCTTCTCGGGCAGTCGGGTGATAAGTTCGCGCGCCAGGGCCATGTAGGCGCGGCTGCCGGCGCAGGCATGATCGTAGATCAAGGCGGGCACGCCGTGACTGGGCGCTTCGGAAAGGCGCACATTGCGCGGAATGGTGGTCTCGAAAACGAGCTGGCCCAGGCACGAGCGGACGTCTTCGGAGACCTGATCGGTCAGGCGGTTGCGCCGATCGAACATGGTCAGCGCAATGCCGATAATGCCAAGATCCGGATTGAACCGCTGCTGCACCCGCTCCACCGTCTGGAGCAGCTGGCTAAGTCCTTCCAGCGCGAAGAACTCGCACTGAAGCGGCACCAGCAGGGTATCGGCCGCGGTGAGCGCATTGAGCGTCAGCAGGCCCAGCGAAGGCGGGCAGTCGATCAGGCAGACGTCGTAACCCAGGTCGACCCGCAGCGCCGAACGGAGACGGTTGGCGCGGTCGTCCGCGTTCACCAGTTCCACTTCGGCGCCGGAAAGATCGACGGTGGCTGCCAGCAGATCGAGACCGGGAATGCTGGTGGGCATGACGCAATCGGCTACCCGTGCGCGGTCGACCAGCACTTCGTAGGATGTGCGTTCCCGATCGGAGGCCGAAACGCCGATTCCCGTCGAGGCATTGCCTTGCGGATCGAGGTCGATCAGCAGGGTATTCCAGCCAGTCGCAGCAAGCGCGGTCGCGACGTTGATCGCGGTCGTGGTCTTTCCAACCCCGCCCTTCTGGTTGGCGATAGCGATACGGATCACTTGGTCATACCCTTCCTGTCGGCCAGCTTACCGACAATGATGCCTGCATGCGGGTCCGTCAGGGACTGTTCCACGTGGAACATGTGCCGCCACTTGCGAAGGTCTTCCAGTTCTTGCTTTGCCGACCGCCCTTTGGGCAACAGCCAAACCGTGTCGCTTGTGGAAAAACGTGCGGAAATTGTCAGAAGTTTTTCAAGAGGCGCAAAAGCGCGCGCGGAAATCACGCTTGCGGGGAAGCTCTCGACGAGTTCGAGACGTTGCCCGGCGATACGCGCATTATCCAGTCCCATGGCCACGCGCGCCCGATCGAGCCACTCGACTCGCCGCGTGCGCGATTCGACCATGACCACTTCGCACTCGGGCCTCAGCGCCGCGATGACGAGGCCGGGGAAACCGGCGCCGGTACCAAGGTCGATCCAGGGGGAAGATGTTTCACGTGAAACATAGGGAAGAAGCTGCGCGCTATCTACGATATGCCGCAGCCAGACCTGCTCCAGACTCGCAGCGGAAACGAGGTTCTGCTGGCGGTTCTCCTCGACCAGCATGGCGATCAAGGTCTCCAGGCGAACCCAGGCGTCCTCGTCGCATTCGGGCAGTTTCCGCAGCCATTCGCGTGCTTCGTCTTCCGTCGTGATCATGCCGCCTCCCTGCGGGCATGGACCAGCAGCGCCGCCAGCGCTGCCGGAGTGATTCCGGGGATCCGCCCGGCCGCTGCGAGACTCGCTGGCCTGGCCTTGCTCAACCTCTCGACCATCTCTCGCGAGAGGCCGGGAATGTCGGCATATGGAAAATCATCGGGCAACGTCAGGCCCTCGCTGGCCCGAAGGTCACGTAGCTCGCGTTCCTGCCGTTCGAGGTACGGCGCGTAAGCCGCGTCCTCCACCATCTCCTCGATCAAGTCAGAGTCTTCCAGCAGGGCCGGATCAAGCCAGGGGGCAAGGCCAGCCACATCGACTCCGCCGAACCGCAGCCACTCGCGAATGGGAAGCCGTCCGACATCCGCACGCACCGGGAGACCGGCCTGCGCCAGTTCATGCCCGGTCACTTCGATGCCGAATGCCGTGTCCACTTTGGCCCGATCCTCAAGCCGCCGTTCGAACCATGCCTTGCGCTCCGGGCCGGCTGCACCGATCTGGATGGCCAGCGGAGTCAGCCGTGTCGAGGCATTGTTCGCGCGAAGACGGAGGCGATACTCGGCCCGCGCCGTGAGCATGCGATAAGGCTCGCTCACGCCGTGAAGGGTGAGATCGTCGATCATCACCGCCATGTAGCTGTTGGCCCGGTCCAGCGCCGGGATCTCGCGTCCAAGCACATCCGCAGCGGCATGCATCCCGGCGACAAGACCTTGCGCAGCGGCTTCCTCGTAGCCGGTCGTGCCATTGATCTGGCCGGCGCAGTAGAGCCCCGGCATGTCACGCTGTTCCAGACTCGTGCGGAGCGCACGGGGGTCGATGTGGTCGTACTCAACGGCGTAGCCGGGAACGACCATCTCCACCCGCTCCAGGCCTTCCATGGTGCGCAGCATTGCAAGCTGCACATCCGCCGGAAGCGAGGTGCTCACGCCGTTCGGATAGACCAGCGGGTTATCGAGACCTTCCGGCTCCAGGAATATCTGATGGCCGTCGCGATCGGCGAAGCGGTGAATCTTGTCCTCGATCGAGGGGCAGTAGCGCGGACCGGAAGCACCGATCGCGCCGGTGAACAGCGGGGAGCGGTGGAGGTTCTCGCGGATCACGTCATGGGTGCGCGGGTTTGTCCGCGTGATGGCGCAGAAGACTTGCGGAACCTTGCGTCGCCGCGCCGCGCCGTCCTTGGGGGCCATGGCCGACATCGTCCAGTCCTCGCCATCGGAAGGCTGCTCGTCGAGCCGGCCCCAGTCGATGGTGCGGCCATCGAGACGCGGCGGTGTTCCCGTCTTGAGTCGCGCCATCGGCAAGGCGGCGTCGCGCATCTGTGCTGCCAGGCGCTGCGCGGAAGACTCGCCGATGCGACCGCCGGTGAGCCGCTCTTCGCCCCGGAACAAGGTGCCGCCAAGGAAAGTACCCGTGCAGAGAATCACGGCACGCGCGGCAACCTTCGTGCCGTCACCCAGCTCGATGCCGACCACCCTGCCCTGTTCGATAACGAGCGCCGCTGCCTCGCCGCCGATCAGGGTGAGGTCGCCCTGCTGCTGCAGCAGGTCATGGATAGCCGCCCGAAACAGCTTGCGATCGGCCTGGACCCGTGGGCCCTGAACCGCGCTGCCTTTCGAGCGGTTGAGCATGCGGTAATGGATGGCAGCCGCATCGGCAGCGCGCGCGATGAGGCCATCGAAGGCATCGACCTCGCGCACGAGGTGCCCCTTGCCCAACCCGCCGATGGCAGGGTTGCAGCTCATGGCCCCCACCGCATCGAGATCGAAGCTCACCAGAGCGACACGCGCGCCCATACGCGCGGCAACCGCCGCCGCCTCGCAGCCGGCATGGCCGCCGCCGATCACGATCACATCAAAGGAATGCATGGACGATGCGCTTACCCGAAGCGACGAGTCCCGTCAAAGTCGTTGAAAGTGTTTCACGTGGAACATCGCTATTTGCCGATGCAGAAGCGGCCGAACAGCGCGTCGAGCATGTCTTCGGTGGTGGCGCGCCCTATCAGGGTGTCGAAGGCAACGCGCGCCAGCCGCAGCGACTCTGCAACCAGCAAAGGATCGCGCTCAAGGACCGCCATGGCCAAGGCCCGCTCCGCTTCGGCCACCAGAGCATGCTGCCGCCGGTTGAGCGCTGCCTCACCCGGCTTCGGCATGGAAACGGAAGCGGTCGCCACCAGGTCGTGCCGCAGCGCTTCCAGCCCCTCACCTGTCACTGCGGACACCCGGTGGCGCGGTGCCTGCTTCTGTTCCACGTGGAACAAGTCCGCTTGCGCCGCGATCTCCCAAGCCGCTTCAGGGGCCTCCCCTTCCGGACCGAGCCAGAGCACGAGATCGGCTTTGTCCAACGCTGCAAGAGCGCGCGAAATGCCGATGGCCTCGATCTCGTCGCCGGTCTCATCGCGAAGACCTGCGGTGTCGCCGAACAGGAACGGTATGCCGCCGAGGGACACGGCGCGGGTCAGGACATCACGCGTCGTTCCGGCCAGCGGCGAGGTGATGGCGGCTTCGTCTTCCACCAATGCATTGAAGAGCGTGCTCTTCCCCGCATTGGGCGGTCCGGCCAGGACGACGCGAAAGCCTTCACGCAGCGCTTCCGCGCGCGGCCGGGACATCCATGCCAGAAGTTCGCCGCGGAGACCTTCGAGGCGCTGGATGAAGTCGGCCGGCAGATCGGACACGTCGTCTTCGTCGCCAAAGTCGAGCACGGCTTCTACGGAAGCCGATGCCCTGAGCACATCGTCACGCCATAGCTCCACCTGCCGCGAGAAAGCGCCGCCGGCCATGGCGAGCGCGGAACGGCGCTGCAGTTCGGTCTCCGCCGAAAGCAGATCGGCCAGCCCTTCCGCTTCGGCGAGATCGATCCGGCCATTGGCAAATGCACGCCGCGTGAATTCGCCCGGCACGGCACGGCGCAAGCCGGGAATTTCCGCAAGAGCCGTCTCCACGGCCGAAACCACGGCCCTTCCCCCATGCAGATGGAGTTCGGCCAGATCCTCTCCCGTTGCCGTGCGAGGCCCCGGAAACCAGAGAACGAGCGCCTGGTCGAGAACCGCCCCGGCCCCGTCGCGCAAGGGACGATAGCTGGCACGGCGGGGCTGCGGCAGCGATCCGCTCAAGGCTTCCAGTGCCGCTCCGGCGCGCGGCCCGCTGATGCGGACGACGCCGATGGCAGCCGGTGGCGCGCCGCTGGAGAGCGCGAAGATCGTGTCTTGAATGTCTTGAGGCATGAGCAACGCGCTACAGGAGCGCGGGCGAGAGGTGAACCCCGCCCAGCATCATGCGCGCCGTCGGCTGCGAACGCTCAGTCGGTCTTCTTGGGCTTGGTGCCGCCGGTGGCGCTGCTCATGGCCATGGCCGCGCCGCTTTCCATCAATTGCTGGAACAGCTTGAGACCGTATTGGCCCATGGGGGCGACCTGCTTGGTCAGCTCCTGAAGCTGGTCGAAATTGCCGACGCCCTGCATCGCCTTGGCCAGCGCATCGACATAGACGTCGTTCGCCTTGGTGACGTCAGGCAGACCGAGGAACCGCCTTGCCTCTTCAGGCGAGCATTCGACCTCGACATTGACCTTCATCACGGCCTCCCATCTGGAATTTCTGCATCCTGCCTGACACATGGCGTTGGCAAAGTCCATCGCTCGTGCCTAACCTCCCGGCAACGTCTGACCGGGCCAAAAGGCTGCCAGGCCCCTCTTCCGCAGGAGACACCCATGACCAATATCGAAATCCCGACTCTCGACGGTGACGGCATGATCCCGGCCTATGTCGCCCGCCCCGAAGGCACCCCGCGCGGCGCCATCATCGTCCAGCAGGAGATCTTCGGCGTGGATGCCGGTATTCGCCGCAAGGCCGATGGCTGGGCCGCCAAGGGCTACCTCGCCGTCGCGCCCGACAGCTTCTGGCGCCAGAAGCCCGGCATCGAACTCAGCCCCTATGTCGAGGAAGAATTCAAGCAGGCCATCGGCCACATGTCTGCGCACGATTTCGATTTTGGCATTCGCGACATCGAAGCGGTGATCCACTGGATCCGCCGCGAGGAGGGCGTGCCGAAAGTCGGCCTCGTCGGATTCTGCATGGGCGGCCGTATCGCCTACATGGTGGCGGCGCGCACCGACATCGATGCTTCGGTGGGCTACTACGGTGTGATGATCGACCAGATGCTGGGCGAAAAGCACGCCATCGCCCGCCCGCTCATGCTGCACATCCCGGTGGCCGACCATTTCGTGGACGCGGCCGCGCAGAAGGCCATCCACGACGGTCTCGACGACCATCCCCGCGTCACCTTGTGGGACTACGAAGGCCTCGACCATGGGTTCGCCGCCGAGATCGGTGCACGCCGCGACGAGGCCGGCGCGGAACTGGCGGACGGCCGAACCGAGGCGTTCTTCGCGGAGCATGTCGGCTAAGCCGATGACGGTTGCCCCGCGCTACGCCGTGCCGCTTGCGGTCGTGATCCTCACGGCCGCCTGCTGGCTGGTTCCATCGTGGCGCTGGGCGCTGATCCTGATGGTGCCGGTCCTGCTGTTGACCGTCTGGGACTTCCTGCAGAACCGGCATGCCTTGCGGCGGAACTACCCGCTGATCGCGCGGGTCCGATGGCTCTTCGAAGACTTGCGCCCTTACTTACGCGCCTATCTGGTGGAAGGCGACCGCGAAGGCCGGCCCTTCACCATCGAGGAGCGCGGTCTGGTCTATGCCCGTGCCAAGGGCGATGTCTCGTCTCACCCGATGGGCACGGAACTCGATGTCTATTCGGAAGAATACGAATGGCTCGGCCACTCCATCGCTCCCAACGAAAAGGCCCCTGAATCCTGGCGCGTGAAAATCGGTGGAGACCAGTGCGCCAAGCCCTACGAAAGCGCCCTGCTCAACATTTCCGCCATGAGCTTCGGCTCGCTTTCGGCCAATGCCATAGAAGCCCTGAACAAGGGCGCGGCCATGGGCGGTTTCGCACATGACACCGGCGAAGGTTCGATCAGCCGCTACCATCGGACTTATGGCGGTGACCTGATCTGGGAACTCGGCAGCGGGTATTTCGGCTGTCGCCACAAGGACGGCAGCTTCGATCCCGAACTCTTCGCGCGGCAGGCGCAGGACGATCAGGTCAAGATGGTGGAGATCAAGCTGAGTCAGGGCGCCAAGCCCGGCCACGGCGGCGTACTTCCCGGACCCAAGGTCACGCCCGAAATTGCCGAGGCCCGCAAGGTCGAAGTCGGAGAGGACTGCCTTTCTCCCGCCGCCCATTCGGCCTTCTCCACCCCGATCGAATTGCTTCAGTGGCTGGAGCAGCTGCGCGAACTGTCCGGCGGCAAGCCCGCGGGCATGAAGCTGTGCGTGGGGCAGCCCCATGAAGTCATGGCGCTTATCAAGGCGATGCTGGAAACCGGCATCACCCCGGATTTCATCGTCGTCGACGGGGCCGAGGGCGGCACGGGTGCAGCCCCGCAGGAATTGACCGACAATGTCGGCATGCCGATGCGCGAAGGCCTGACCCTGATGCGCAACGCCCTGGTCGGCGCGAACCTCAAGCACCGGGTGCGGCTCGGCGCCTCGGGGAAGATTCACTCCGGCGCCGGCATGGCCCGCGCCTTTGCCCTCGGCGCGGACTGGTGCAATGCCGCGCGGGCATTCATGTTCTCGCTGGGCTGCGTTCAGTCGATGAAGTGCCACACCGGCGAATGCCCGACCGGTGTGGCCACCCAGGTTGCCTGGCGCCAGCGCGGCCTCGTCGTCGAGGACAAGGCAGAGCGAGTCATGCGTTTCCAGAGCGAGACCCTGAATTCCCTGCGCGAGATCGTGGTGGCCATGGGCTACGACGACCCCTGGGGCCTCAGCCAGCACGACATGTACCAGCGCATAGACAGCGCCAAGGCGGGGCCGCTCGATGAGGTCTACCGCTTCCTCAAGCCGGGCGAACTGCTCGCCGACCCCGAATCCACCCCATATGCCCGCGCCTGGCGCGTCTCGCGCGCGGACACGTTCAGAAGAATCTTCTGATCGCCATCTTCAAGGACCAGACGACATGACCACCGGATACAGGATGATCGCCCGCACGCACGGCGGCCCCGAAGTGATCGAGCGGGAAGATTTCGACGTTCCCTCCCCCGGCCCCGGCGAAGTGCTGATCGAAACCGAGGCGGTGGGGCTCAACTTCATCGATACGTACTACCGCAAAGGTCTCTACGCCGATCCGCTGCCGATCAAGCTGGGCTCCGAAAGCGTCGGCCGGATCGTCGCGCTGGGTGATGGCGTTTCGGAATTCTCCATCGGCGAACGCGTGGGCACGACTCATGCCGGCGGTGCTTATGCCAGCCACCGCCTGATCAAGGCCGCGCAGGCGATGCGCATCCCCGAGGCGATCGCCCCCGAGATCGCGGCCGCCGTCATGCTCAAGGGCCTGACCGCCTGCTATCTGGCAGAGGACACTTTCCCGGCCGACAAGGGCCACGTCGCCCTGGTGCATTCCGCGGCGGGCGGAGTCGGTTCGCTGCTGGTCCCCTGGCTGCTCGACCGCGGCGTGACCGTCATCGCCCACACCGGCAGCGCCGAGAAGGCTGCGCAAGTGCCGGGCGATCATGTGCTCCACTGCCCCTTCGCGGAACTGCCGGAAGCCGTACGGGACATCACCCGGGGCGAGATGTGCCATGTCGTTTATGACGGCGTCGGCGCGGCATCGTGGACGGCCTCGCTCGCGTCACTGCGCAAACGCGGCTTCATGGTGACTTACGGCAATGCCTCGGGCCCGGTACCCCCGATTGCGCCGCTGGAGCTGATGAAAGCCGGATCGATCTATCTCACGCGCCCGACTCTGGCCGATTACGTCGCCACGCCGGAACAGCTGGCGATCAGCGCGAAGAAGCTGTTCGACCGCATCGCCAAAGGAATCCTGAAGCCGAACATCGGGCAGACGTTCGGCCTGGAAGAGGCCGCAGAAGCGCATCGCGCGCTGGAATCGAGGGCAACCACCGGTTCCACCATCCTGGTGCCCTGACAAGGCTCCACGGCCGATCCTGGGCACACAAAGCCCAACCCTTCCGCAGGTTTCTCGACGATCACCCCAAGGTGGCAAGGAACCGGGCGGCGCATTCAATGCCCCAGAACGGAAAAGGACCCGGAAGGCCGAAGCCTCCGGGTCCTTTTCCGTTTCACGCTCGATCGTATCAGATCAGGGTCACGATCCCGAGCTGCGGATCCACCCAGCCCTCGTAGATCATCTTCACCGCCACGTAGAGGATGACGGCCAGCCCCACCCAGGCGATCCAGCGATAACGCTCGATGTACCGGGCGATGAAGTTCGCGGCCACGCCCATGAGCGCCACGGCGAAGACGAGACCCACGATGAGGATGCCGGGATGATCGCGCGCCGCGCCGGCGACGCCGAGCACGTTGTCGATCGACATCGAGATATCCGCCACCGCAACCGAGATGGCCGCTCCGGCAAAGCTCTTGGCAGGGCGCACGCCGGAGTTTTCGTCACCCTCGATCTCGGGCGAGCCGGGATGATTGCCGCCGTGAATCTCGCGGTACATCTTCCACGCCACCCACAGCAGCAGCAATCCACCCGCGAACACCAGCCCGACGATGCCGAGCAGCCAGGTGACGATCAGCGCGAAGCCGATGCGCATGACCAGCGCGGCGATCACGCCCAGGGCGATGACCTTCTTGCGCTGGTCGGCCGGGAGACCGGCGGCCAGGGCACCCACGACAATGGCGTTGTCGCCCGCCAGCACCACGTCGATCATCAGGACCTGGAGGAACGCCGAAAAAGCGGCCGGCGTCCCCAGGTTCGAGAAGTCGTTGACGATGTGCTGCCAGATCTCTGCCGGACCGCCCATGGAAGACGTCGCCACCAGTGTCTGAAGGATGCTCAAGCCCCCCAAAGTCTCCCAAGCTCCCCTTTACTGATTCATCGTCGAGAAGAAGTCCTCGTTGGTCTTCGAGTCCTTCATCTTGTCGAGCAGGAACTCCATCGCGTCGACGGTGCCCATCTGCATGAGGATACGGCGAAGGACCCACATCTTGGTTAGCTGATCCTTGGGAACCAGCAGCTCTTCCTTGCGGGTGCCGGACTTGCCGACGTCCAGCGCCGGGAAGATGCGCTTGTCCGCCACCTTGCGGTCCAGGACGATTTCCGAGTTACCGGTGCCCTTGAACTCTTCGAAGATGACTTCGTCCATGCGGCTGCCGGTGTCGATCAGCGCGGTGGCGATGATGGAGAGCGAACCGCCCTCCTCGATGTTGCGCGCGGCGCCGAAGAAGCGCTTGGGGCGCTGCAGGGCGTTGGCGTCCACACCGCCGGTCAGCACCTTGCCCGAGCTGGGCACCACGGTGTTGTAGGCGCGGCCGAGACGGGTGATCGAGTCCAGCAGGATCACCACGTCGCGCTTGTGCTCGACCAGGCGCTTCGCCTTCTCGATCACCATTTCGGCGACCTGGACGTGGCGCTGGGCGGGTTCGTCGAAGGTGGAGGAGATGACCTCGCCCTTCACCGAACGCTGCATGTCGGTGACTTCCTCAGGGCGCTCGTCGACGAGCAGGACCAGCAGGAAGACTTCCGGATGGTTGTCAGTGATGGCCTTGGCCATGTTCTGCAGCAGCACGGTCTTACCTGTGCGCGGCGGCGCCACGATCAGCGCGCGCTGGCCCTTGCCCTGCGGCGAGATGAGATCGATCACGCGGGCCGACTTGTCCTTGACCGTGGGGTCCAGGCAATCGAGCTTCAGGCGCTGATCGGGATAGAGCGGCGTCAGGTTGTCGAAGTTGACGCGGTGGCGCACCACGTCCGGATCGTCGAAGTTGACGCTGATGAGCTTGGTGATGGCGAAGTAGCGCTCGCCGTCCTTGGGGGCGCGGATTTCGCCTTCGACGGTATCGCCCGTGCGCAGGCCCCATTTGCGGACTTGGTTCGGCGAAACGTAGATGTCGTCGGGTCCGGCGAGGTAGTTCGCCTCGGGGCTGCGCAGGAAGCCGAAACCGTCAGTGAGCACTTCGATGGTGCCCTGCCCGATGATTTCCTCGCCGTCCTCGGCAACTTCCTTGAGAATGGCGAACATGAGGTCCTGGCGGCGCAGCGTCGAAGCGCCTTCAACGCCCAGTTCCTCAGCCATTTCGACCAGTTCGGCCGATGATTTCTTCTTGAGTTCTTTAAGATGCATTTGTCTGGATTCCGGATGGAAATGGTGTGTCGGCCGGCGGGATCGAAGGGCTTGGGGAAAGCGGATCCGGGCAGGAGAATGGGCTCGCCGCCCTATGCCGGAACAGGGCCCAGATAAGCGTTCGCCGGGCCTCGGTCAACGAGTCAATCCGCCAAGCGGCGTGTGGGCGGGCCGAATGGATCGGGCCTGGTCGCGGCGGCGAATGAAGCCGTTCGAGTCCCCTGGGTCGTAACGGGGGAGCGCTGAGGTTTCTTGAGTCGCTTTCCTGCGGACCGGTCGCTGCCGACGGCGCGGGCCCGAAACAAGGCCGGAGTGTAGGACTAAAACCGATTCAGAACGGCTTCACGACCACCAGGATCACGATCACGGCGGCGGCCAGCCCCGGAATCTCGTTCAGCAGGCGCAGCTTTCGGCCGGTCAGCGGACGTTCGCCGCGCGCCAGCTTCTTGCCGTAGCCTACCAGCCAGCCATGATAGCCCGAGAGACCCAGGACGAAGAGCAGCTTGGCGTGAAGCCAGCCCTGGTCCCACGCGCCCATGGCAGTGGCGGTGGCGATGCCCAGCACCCAGACGAGGATCAGCGAAGGCGTAAGGATGATCTTGCGCAGCTTGGCTTCGCGATCGATCCAGCGCGCTTCCTCTGCCGAGCCCGGCTCCGCTTCCTGGTGATAGACGAAATAGCGCGGGAGCATGAACAGCCCGGCCATCCAGAAGATCACGAAGATGACATGTCCGGCCTTGAGCCAGAGATAGAGCATGGAAAGCACTTCCTGCATGAGTCCCACGAGTCTGATGGTTCCGGGGCGGCCCTCCTGCACTCTTGCCCTGCTTCGAGCAAGACGATTCCGTCCCTGAATCAGCCGATTAATCCGCCTCCGGGCGGTTGATCGCTGGGCAGGGTGAGGGAGGGATGCCTGTTGAGGGCCGCCGCCGGAATGGGCCTATCGCGACCAGTTCCGGACGATGCCGAGCAGCTTCTCCACGTTCTCGATCGGCGTGAACTGGCCGATTCCGTGGCCGAGATTGAAGACGTGCGGCCGGTCGGCAAAGGCATCGAGCACGCGGTGGACCTGACTCTCGAGGTCCTCACCGGCCGAAAGCAGCAGTAGCGGATCGAGATTCCCCTGCACCGGCAGGCCCGCCGGCAATTCCCGCGCCGCCCAGATCGGGTCGATGGTCTCGTCGATTCCGACCGCGTCGACACCGGTCTCCCGGGCATAGGATGCCAGTTTTTCGCCGGCCCCCTTGGGGAATCCGATGATCGGAGTCTCGGGATGGCGCGCTTTCACCGCAGCGACGATCTGCGCATTGGGAGCAATGACCCAGCGCTCGAACTGAGCGGGAGAGAGCGACCCTGCCCATGAATCGAAAAGCTGGATGGCTTCCGCGCCGGCTTCGATCTGGCCGCTGAGGTAGTCGACAGTCACCCCCACGATAGCCTGGATGATCGCCTGGAACGCCGTAGGGTCGCGATAGGCCATGGCGCGGGTCTCATGCTGATCCCGGCTGCCCTCGCCTGCACACATGTACGTGGCGACCGTCCAGGGGCTTCCTGCAAAGCCCAGCATCGTCTTGTCGGCATCGAGTTCGGCGCGAACCTTGCGCACGGTTTCGTAGATCGGGGAGAGGCGATCGGGCACGGCGGAGAGACTCTCCAGCGTGCTGTCGACCAGGCGCGGAGTCAGCCGCGGACCTTCGCCGGCCAGGAACTGGAGGTCCTGCCCCATGGCGTAAGGCACGATCAGGATGTCCGAGAACAGGATCGCACCGTCGAATCCGAAGCGGCGGATCGGTTGCAGGGTGATCTCGGCGGCTGCGTCGGTATCGTAGACGAGGGCCAGGAATCCGCCCTTTTCGGCGCGCAGGGCACGGTATTCGGGAAGGTATCTTCCGGCCTGGCGCATCAGCCAGACCGGGCGCTTGCTCGTGTTCGTTCCGTGCAGGTTTTCGAGAAGGAGGCCAGGCATCGAGATTCAGGTCCGATCAAAAAAATAAAGATTCTTAGAAGGATGATGGAGTCTGTTGGTCCTGTGGATATCGGGGACGATTGAATCTTGCCCGAATTATTCCACGGTGAACAGGTTCAAATCTGCGCGGCGACTCTCCACGGAGTCTGAGTCAAAGACTCTTTATCCCGGTTACCCACAGGGTGTGGGCGCGAATTGAATCATGTTTACGACTCTAGAGATTGAATCGGTTCAACGGGGAGGAAAACCGGGATCCGAGTTGTCACCGGACTAGTCCCGTGGTTTATGCCGGGACATATCCACAAGCCGCCGGGAGGTCTGGCGGCTCCCTCGCGAAAGACTCTGGAAAAGCCTCGAATGGCGCGATTTCATCTCCACCTGCTCTCGGATTCCACTGGCGAAACGCTGGAAATGATAGCCAAGGCCGCCCTCGCCCAGTTCGACGATTCAGACGTCCTGCGGCACTTCTGGCCGATGGTGCGATCCCAGCAGCACCTCGACCGGATCATGGGCGAAATCGCCGCCAATCCCGGACTCGTCTTCTTCACGCTCGTGAACGAGGAAACGCGCGGCAGGCTGGAAGAGCGCTGCCAGCAGCTCGGCCTGCCGGCGATTGCCGTGCTCGACGGTGTCACCGATGCCCTGGAAGCCCTGCTCGGCCAGGAGGCCAAGGGGCGTCCGGGCCGGCAGCACCGCCTGGACGACGCCTATTTCGCGCGCGTCGATGCGATTCAGTTCACCATCGCTCATGACGACGGCATTGCCTGGGAGGACTGGGAAGAGTCCGATATCGTCCTGGCGGGAGTCTCGCGCACCAGCAAGACGCCGACATCGATCTACCTCGCCAACCGCGGGTACAAAGTGGCGAACATCCCCATCGTGGTGGAGAGCCCGCCCCCGCCGCTGCTGTTCGGCCTCAAGCGACCGCTGGTCGTGGGCCTGACCACCGCGCCGGAGCGCCTGATTCAGATTCGCCGCAACCGTCTGCTCTCCCTCAGCCAGTCGCCGGATACCGACTACGTGAAGTCCGATAGGGTGGAGAACGAGCTGAAATACGCGCGCCGCATGTTCGCGGACAATTCCTGGCCGGTGATAGACGTAACGCGTCGCTCGATCGAGGAAACGGCCGCGGCGATCATCAATCTCTATAACGAGCGCAAGGCCGAAGGGACGCAAGGTCCGGTCGGCCCCAAGCCGATCTGACTTCACGGGAAATCGACATGATCGTCCTGGCATCTCAAAGCGCGTCGCGGCGTGCCATGCTCGAAGCCGCAGCCATTCCGTTTCGCGCGCAGCCCGCGCACGTCGACGAGCGCGCCATCGAGGCGGGGCTTTCCGGCAGGCCGCCCGCCGAGATCGCCCTGCAACTGGCGCGGGCCAAGGCGCTGGCGGTATCCGATCAGGCGCCTGGAGAACTGGTGCTCGGCAGTGACTCGCTGGTCGAGTGCGCTGGCCGCCGCTTCGACAAGCCCGCCGATCGCAAGGCCGCCGCCGAACATCTGCGCTTCTTCTCCGGCAAGGCGATGAATCTCCACAGCGCCGCCGCCCTCGTGCGCGACGGCGAGGTCCTCTGGGCCGAGGACGCCGTGGCCTCGCTCCATGTCACGACGCTTTCCGAGGCGTTCATTGCCGACTATCTCGATGCCGAATGGCCCGAAGTGGCAGGCTGCGTGGGCGTTTTTCGTATCGAAGCCCGCGGCGTGCAGCTGTTCGAGAAGATCGACGGCGACTATTTCACCATTCTCGGCATGCCGCTGCTCAAAGTGCAGGCGGCGCTGCGCCGTCTCGGAGTAATCGCGAAATGACCCTGCCTTATGCCGAAGTGATCGGCGATCCGATCGGACAATCCAGGTCCCCGGTGATTCACGGATTCTGGCTGGAGAAGCTCGACCTTGAGGGTCGCTACGACCGGCATCTCGTTCCGGTTGAAGGCCTGGCCGGCTATCTCGACGAACGCCGCGGCGATGCCGCCTGGCGGGGTTGCAACGTCACGATGCCGCACAAGCTGGCAATCGTGCCCCTGCTCGACAGGCTGGATCCGCTGGCGGCCAGGATCGGCGCCGTGAACACGGTGGTGCGGGAAGCGGATGGCTCGCTGACGGGCTACAACACCGACGCTCCGGGCTTTCTGGAGCCGCTGCAGCCGCTGCTCGACCAGACTCACTTGTTCCGTATGGCGCGCGTGCTGGGTACCGGCGGCGCTGCGCGGGCGATCGTCGCGGCCCTGGCGGAGCGCGGCTTCGTGATCGTGYTGGCCGGGCGCGATCCCGCCAAGGCGCGGGCCATGCTGGACGAGTTGACCGCGCAGAATGACCATCACGCCATCGACCTGGCGCATTTCGCCGATCCCACCGACTTCGCCTTCGACGACCGCGAGCAATGCCTCGACATCATCGTCAATGCGAGTCCGCTGGGCATGGCCGGGCAGCCGCCCCTCGCCTTCGATTTCAGCCATGCGCCGCCGCGCAGCGTGGCCTATGACATCGTCACCAGTCCGCTGGAGACGCCGTTCCTTCAGGATGCCCGCAAGGCGGGACTGGAAACGGTCGACGGCCTGGCGATGCTGATCGGCCAGGCCGACGTCGCCTTCACGCGTTTCTTCGGGGTGAAGCCGCCGCGCGAGCATGACGAGGAACTGCGCGCGCGGCTTCTGGCATGAATCGCGCCGCGGCCCCGAAGATCCTGGGCCTCACCGGCTCGATCGGCATGGGCAAGTCCACCGTGGCCGGGATGTTCCGCGCTCTCGGCGTGCCGGTCTTCGATGCCGATGCGACCGTTCACGAATTGCAGGGCCCGGGCGGGTTGCTGGTCGCGGCGATCGAGGCGGCCTTTCCGGGCACCACCGGCCCGGAGGGAGTCATTCGCCAGAAGCTGGGCGCGGCCGTGTTCGGAGACAAGGCGGAACTGGCGCGACTCGAGGGCATCGTCCACCCTGCCGTCGCGGAGGCGCGGCGCCGCTTCATGGCGACGCATGGCAGCGCGCCGCTGGTCGTTTTCGACATTCCCCTGCTTTACGAAAAAACGGGCGATCGCGGCCTGGACGGAGTGGCGGTGGTCTCCGCTCCGGCAGAGGCCCAGCGTGCCCGCGTGCTCGCGCGGCCGGGCATGACGGCGGAGAAATTCCAGCAGATACTGACCCTTCAGGTTCCGGACGCGGAAAAGCGCGCGCGCGCCGATTTCGTCATCGATACCGGGACCACATTGGAGGAAACCCGCCGGCAGGTGGGCCGCATCGTGGATGCGTTGGCCGGGTCAGAATAATCGCCTCAGGGCCTTGCGAAGTGGGCCGGGCAGGCAGATATGGAGAGGGATGAGAGAGATCATCTTCGACACCGAGACTACAGGTTTCGACCCCAGGAACGGGGACCGGATGGTGGAGATCGGCTGCATCGAGATGGTCAACCGGGTGCCTACCGGCCAAACCTACCACGCCTATTTCAACCCCGAACGCACGATGCCCGCCGAAGCCGAAGCGGTGCACGGCCTGTCCGATGCCTTCCTGGCCGACAAGCCCCTGTTTGGCAGCTGCGCCCAGGCCTTCGTGGACTTCATCGGCGACGCGCCGATGATCGCGCACAATGCGGGCTTCGACTTCAACTTCATCAATTTCGAACTCGCCAAGTGCGGCTTTGCCGAAGTCTGCCTGACGCGGATGGTCGATACCGTGGCGCTCGCCAAAGTGCGGCATCCCGGCGCCAAGCTGTCTCTGGACGCGCTTTGCACGCGCTACGGAATTGATCGAAGTCATCGTACCAAGCACGGCGCCTTGCTAGACGCCGAGCTGCTCGCGCAGGTCTATGTGGAGCTGAGGGGCGGTCGCCAGATCGGCCTGGAGCTTCTCGCGGAAACCGCCGAAATCACGACGGAGGCGCGCATTCTCATTCGAAAGGATCGCCCGTTTCGTCAGCCGCGTCCCCACGCGGCTACCGACGAGGAACTTCTTGTTCACGCAGAGTTTCTCAAGTCGGTCGATGCCCCGCTCTGGGGCGCCTGATTCACAGCAGAGGAGTAATCGCCCATGGACATCCGCGTTTCCGGCCATCAGGTCGACACCGGTGAAGCCCTCCAGAACCACGCCAGCGAGCGACTGACGGCGATCATAGACAAGTACTTCAGCCGAGCGCTGTCGTCCCAGGTCACCTTCGGACGCGCCCCGGCCGGCGCTTTCCGCTGCGATATCGTGATGCATGTGATGCAGAACCTGGTGCTGAAGGGCACCGGCATGGCACAGGACGCCCATATCGCCTGCGACCAGGCTGCCGAAAAGATCGACAAGCAGCTGCGCCGTTACAAGCGCCGGATCAAGGATCGCCACGAACAGTCGGCTCATGCCGTCGCGGTGGAAGAAGCCGCCTACACGATCTTCGAAGAACGCGCGAACGAGCAGGAAGAAGAGCAGGAAATCGACGCACCTGTCGTGATTGCGGAAACCCGTGTGGACGTTCCCGAGGCCACCGTTTCGGACGCGGTCATGATGCTCGACTTGCGCAACACCACGGCGCTGCTGTTCAAAAACGCTGGCACGGGGCGCCATAATATGGTTTACCGCCGCGGCGACGGTTCGATTGGCTGGGTCGAGCCGCACTGACGCCGACCGTAGCGCCGAATAGGCGTCTATACTTCTTTTCGAAGGACAAAGCATAACCCCCGGTTTTCCGGGGGTTATGGACGTTTAGTCCTAGGTAACCCATCTTGGGCCAGAACCAGAAACGCAGATGAGCAGTCTTTTTACCCTGTTGCCAGATGCCGTCGTGACTTCCAGCGCAGACAGCAAGCCCGTGATTCTCGGCCGACTCGCCGACCTTTTCGCCGAGGTTTACCACCTCGATCGCGAAGTCGTGCTTGCGCGCATTATCGAGCGCGAGGAACTGGGCAGCACGGGCTTCGGCCGCCGCATCGCCATACCGCATGCCCGCATGTCCGGTCTTGGGCGGCCCGTGGCCGTCGTGCTGCGGCTGGACGCCCCCGTGGAATTCGAATCCGCGGATGGCGTGCCGGTCGATCTGGTGTTCGGCCTGCTTTCGCCCGAGAATGCCGGCGCCACTCATCTTCACGCCCTGGCCGCGATCTCGCGCATGATGCGCGATGAACGCATGCATTCCGCGCTGATCGATGCGCCCGGCCCCGAGGCGCTTTACAGCCTGCTCAGCAACGTCATCGATCGCGATGCCGCCTGAGACTTCGGACTCCGGCGCTCCGGACATGTCCGGCGCCGGCCTGCACTGGCGTGCGCTGGAAGGCCTCTATGCTTCGGCGCCGATCAACCAGATGTTCCGCTCCCGCCTCGATATCGTCGGCGAGGGGCATTCCCGCATCACTTTCGATGTGGAGCCGGACAGTTTCCACGCCGCCGGCGCGGCGCATGGGACGATCTATTTCAAGATGCTGGACGATGCGGCGTTCTATGCCGCCAACACGCTCGTCACCGATCGCTTCCTGCTCACAACCTCGTTCAACCTGTTGCTGAGCAAGCCGATCAAGGGCGGCACCATCGTGGCCGAAGGTCGCTGGGTGAGCGGCCGCCGCCGCGTGCTGGTGGCGGAATCGCGCCTGGTGGATGAAGAGGGCGAGGAAGTGGGCCGCGGCACCGGCACGTTCATGCGCTCGCGCATCGCGCTTTCCGGCCTGCCCGGTTACGTCGTCCCGACTGGCCCCGGCCCGACCGGTACGGCCTGACATGGACGACCGCCTGCCCGCCCATCTGGAAGTCTCCGGCCTCATACGCGCAGTGGAAGCGGAAGGCGGATTCGGCATGGTTCTCAGCAAAGGTGAGCGCGACGCCGGGACGATCATGCTCGTCCTGCTCGAGAATGGAGGCAGTGCGCGCGCCTATGAACGCATGCCGGGCCTCGATGGCACGCGCGCCTGGCATTGCACTCGCCGCCAGGAGGAATCGGCAGATTTCGGCGAATCGCTAACGGCGAGACTCGCGTTCTCGGACTATGTGGAGAGACGCGGCACGCAGGACCCCGACCTTTGGGTCGTGGAACTGGATGTCGCGAAGCCCGAACGCTTCATCGGGCTTGGTGTATAACCGGGTTGACTTGCACGGCATGCAAGTTAATGGCCTCTTCGCAGACGCGGAAGCGGCTCGGGTAGCATTTCGGCCAACCCGGCTAGCACGCAGACGGGGAATCGTCGGCAGGATCGTTGGAAGGTGAACGCCTCTAAAAGGCATTCCGTTCCCGCCTGCGTCGGATTGGTTCACCGCCCTTGATCTAAAGTTGATGCGAAGCAAAGTTCAGTGGGCAAGCGCAGTGGCGCTGGCCGCTACGATATTGACCACCCTATTCGGCGCACAGGGTTCGGGCGCCGCGGCTCTGGCACCAGTCCTGGTCCAGGCCCAATCGAACCTCGATCCGATCTTCGTCTCGAAGCCGGTCGTCCAGTCCCTCCCCTCGGAAGACGGGGTAGACGCGACGGATGACGACAGTGCAGCAGGCGCAGATCAGGATGCTTCGCAGGACAACCCGGTCGATGCAGACACGCTGGCGCAGCTTGTTGCCCAGCAGTCCGTACCTGGCCGTCTGAGCAGCGAAATGCGCTGCCTGGCCAGCGCGATCTACTTCGAATCGCGCGGCGAAACTCTGGAAGGCCAGCTGGCTGTTGGCCGCGTGATCATCAACCGCGCGGAATCGGGTCGCTTCCCGGCCAGCTACTGCGGCGTCGTCTACCAGCCGGCGCAGTTCTCCTTCATCCAGGGCAAGAAGATGCCCAAGGTGCGCGAACAGTCGAGCGGCTGGCGCGAAGCCGTGGCCGTCGCCAAGATCGCCATGGAAAAGAGCTGGAAGAGCCCGGTCAAGGGTGCGCTGTTCTTCCACGCCACGCGCGTGGAACCGAACTGGCGCCTGACGCGCCTGGCCCGCGTGGACAATCACATCTTCTACCGTTGATCCGGCGGTGATCGGTATGGGGGCGCGCTGCAGCCCCTGTAGCGGAACATGAGAAGGGGAGCGAAATCGGTGCGCCATGCACCGCTTTCGCTCCCCTTTCTCGTGCCGTCATCGGGCCCGCCGGAATCAGTCCCTCAGATGGACCCAGACCGGGGTATGGTCGCTGGCCTTCTCGCGGCCGCGGTAGGACTTGTCGACGCCGCAGGCCACGAGCCGGTCCGCCAGCTCGGGCGAGAGCAGTGCATGATCGATGCGGAAGCCATGATCGCGCTGCCAGGCGCCGGCCTGATAGTCCCAGAAGGTCCAGACGCCGCCGCGCGGGTTGTGAGTGGCGATCGCGTCGGTCCAGCCGTCTCCGAGCAGGCGGAAATAGGCATCGCGCGATTCCGGCTGCATCAGGGCATCGGCCGCCATGGCCGGCGGCGACCAGACATCGCAATCGGTGGGGATGACGTTGAAATCGCCGGTGACGATGGCGGGAACTTCCTCGGCCTTGATCGCGTCCATGCGGCGGCGGAGGCGGTCCATCCAGCGCAGCTTGTAGTCAAACTTGGGGCCGGGCACCGGATTGCCATTGGGCAAGTAGATGCAGACGACGCGCATTCCGAAGACGTCCGCTTCCAGATAGCGCGAATGCTCGTCCTCAGGCTCCCCTTCGAGGCCGCGCTGCACTTCCACCGGCATCTCGCCGTCGGCAAGGATGGCCACGCCGTTGAAGCCTTTCTGGCCGTGCCAGATGCCCTTGTAGCCGATCTTCTCGAACTCGGCGATCGGGAAGCCTTCGTCCTGGCTCTTGATCTCCTGCAGGCAGGCGACGGCCGGGCGCGTCTCTTCCAGCCATTCGAGCAGACGCGGCAGGCGCGCCTTGACCCCGTTGATGTTGAACGTGGCGATCTTCCTCATACCGAGAAGCTCGATCCGCATCCGCATCCGGCCGCAGCCTGGGGGTTCTCCACCTTGAAAGCCGCACCGCCAAGAGATTCCACGTAGTCGACCACGCAGCCGCTCACGAGATCGAGGCTCATCGAGTCCACGACCAGACGCACGCCGTCCGTTTCCGCGACGGTATCATCCGCCTCGGGCGCCTCGGCGAGGCCGAACTTGTATTGGAAGCCGGAGCAGCCGCCGCCTTCGACCGAGAGACGAAGAATCGCGGGCTTGCCCTGCTTTTCGGCAATCGCGGCAACGCGCGAGGCCGCCGAGGGGCTGAGAGTGACGGTTTGCTGGTCCATGTCCGCGATGTAGGCTTCCCCGCCCCCGGCGGCAAGGCGCGGAGGGCAGAGGAATCCTGTCCGGCTTGGTAGGGCGGTTGCGCCGGGAAGCCTGTGCGGCGGCGCGTCGCCATGCGGCACCGCCCGCGCACTCTTGCGGATCGTTCTGACGGCCTCGCGCGGCCGGAAGGGAGTGCCCGAACGGCGGCCGGAGCCGGTTCAGGCCATCTGGATATAGTCGCGCATGGCCGCGGCTTCGGATTCCACCTTTTCCAGTCGGTATTTTACGATGTCGCCGATCGATACGAAAGCGACCATGCGATCGCCGACGGTCACCGGCAGGTGGCGAATGCGCCGCCGCGTCATCAACGCCAGCGCCGCCAGGGCCGAGGCGGACGGGTCCACCGTGACGGGCGGAGAGGTCATGACTTCGCTGACCTGCATGCCCAGCACGCTCGGCCCGAATTCACGCAGGCGGTAGATCACGTCGCGCTCGGAAAAGATCCCGACGAGGCTGTCGCCTTCGAAGATCGGCAGTGCGCCGATGCGGCGATCGGCCAGAAGGGACGCCGCCTCGCTGACGGTGCAATCGGCCTGGCAGGTGATAACGGCCTCCCGGCCGGCGATGATCCGCTCGATCGTCATCGTTTCAATCTCCCGTAATCGGGTCCTCGACCCGCTCCTCGCACGCCCTCTGTCGGGGCTTGTTCCAAGGAGAGTAACACAGGCCCGGCACCGCCACGAGTCCCTTGCGAGCCGGCGCGCGAAGGCGCACATGGGCCGGATGATACCGCGCTCGCCCCTGGATGACCCCGAAAAGGCCGCCCACGCCTGGGCGCGCTATCGCCGCATCATGCGCTATATGCTGACAGTGACGGTGGCTCTGGTGATCGCTTCGGTGATTCTGCTCTACCGTTCCAACGGGATGGTCTCGGTCCACTTCTACATCGCCGCGGCATTGGGCATCGGCTTCACCATGCTGCTGGCGTCCGCGCTGATGGGCCTGGTGTTCCTGTCCAGCGGCACCGGCCATGACGAGGCGGTCGTCGATCCGCTGGACGACGATCACCGGTTCTGAATTTTCGGCTGCGGAACGCCAGGCGCCGGACGAATCAGGTCGCGGCAGGTCTCAGCCGGAATTCCTCGACCGGGAGGCCGCCGATCAGGTGCTCCTGAATGATCCGCTCCAGCACATCCTCGGTGCAGGAGTGGTACCACACGCCGTCCGGCCAGACGACGGCGACCGGACCGGCGAAACAGATGCGCAGGCAGTCGGCCTTGGTCCGGGCGACGCCGCCGCCGTCCTGACGCAGGGGGCCGTCGAGCCCGAGCTGCTTGAGCCGCTTCTTCAGGTATTTCCATGAGGCCGCGCCCTGCTGCGGCGCGCAGCACTCGCCCTTCTGGGGTTCGGCGCAGATGAAGATGTGACGCTGGATTCCGTCGCCTCCGGCTTTCGCCAGTGCATCGGCGGCGCGCGCGATGTCTTCGGCGGTGGCGCTCATGCGCGGAACATCCATTGCCGGGCGCTTTCCAGATAGGCTTCCGTCAGCGGCGCAGGGCCGCTTGGACCGACCATGACGATTACGGTGCGGGCGAAAACCACGGGCTTGCCGTCCTGCATCACCACCTGAAGCACGGTCTGGCTGGTCCGTCCCATGCGTTCGACCGCGCCGTGCACGGTGACCGGCTCTGGATAGTGAGTCTCGCCCAGGTAATCGATGGCGATGCTGGCCACCATCGTCGAGAGCCCGGCGAGGTGCTCAAGGCCGCCCGCCGTGCGGAAGAAGCGCACGCGTGCGTCTTCCAGAATGCCGGCCATGGCGACGTTGTTGATGTGCATGTTCACGTCGAGATCGCCGAAACGCGGTTCGATCTGACAGGAGAACGGGTAGCGCGCGGCGTCTAGCAGCGCGGGATCGGGTTTAGCCATGTTCCGGGAAGTAGGAAGCGGCGGCCGGATGGTCCAGTGCGAACGTGCCGGCAGGCCGCCGGCCGATGTCTCACCGGCGGGGCGCTGTCAGCCCTTCTTGCCCACGATCCGGGCGATCTCGGCAGCGACGAGCCGCTCCACCATCGGCGGCAGGTTCTTGTCGAGCCATTCGGCAAGCGCCGGGCGCAGCAATTCGCGAGTCAGGGCTTCCAGCGAAGTCTCGCCCGAGCGGACGATCTGCGGCGGCACGCCGGGTTCCGAGATCATGGCCAGCGCCGCCAGCGATTCGCGCATCGAATTGCGCTTCTCGTCATGAACCAGCGCGGGCTCGTCGGCAGGTTCGTCGGGCGCGAGCTGCGCGGTTTCCGCCAGATCGAGCACATCGTCATCCTCGTCCTCGAGCATGACCGCGCGCAGATCCTCCACCGAACGGCGGTGCCGCTCGGCCCGGGCATCCGACCGCGAATCGACACGCATGTCGCGGGCGATCACCTGCTTGATCGACTGGAGAATCTCCTCGACCGAAGGTTCACCGCTTTGACGCATGCCACTTTGCCCCTGCTCGCTGGTCCGGCTGCCTGCTTCAAAGGCCCACCGGACGCGACGAAAATCCTGCTCCGAATCGGAGCAGCCAATTACTGCTGCGGAATGTTCCCGTCCTGCACTTGCGTGTCAACGGTCCGGGTGGACTTGGCCACGGGTGCCGGATCGTTATCCCAGTCGAGAATCTTGCCCTTCACCCGGTCGTAATTGATCTCGGGATCGTAGAGAATCCCGCCGTCCAGATTGAGATCGCGGGCCTCGGCCTTGCCCATGGCCGCCAGCAGGGTGAAGCCGGCGACGTAAGCGTTGCGCCGTGCCGTCACCAGGGTGACTTGGGCGTTCAGCAGTTCCTGCTCGGCGTTGAGAATGTCGAGAATGGTACGGTTGCCTACCGAATTCTCGGCGCGGACGCCTTCCAGGCTGAGCGAGGCGGCGTCTACCGCCACTTGCGAGGAGCGGATCAGGTCGTTCGAGGCATTCCACGAGGTGAAGGACGACCGTACCTGGGCGATCACGTCGCGTTCGGCGGCGATTTCCTGTTCCAGCGTGGCGGAGGCCGTGGCCTGGGCCTGGCGGCGCTGCGCGGCGGGCAATCCGCCCTGGAAGATCGGGATCGACAACTGCGCCCCGGCCTGCGCGGCGGTATCGTGCTGGGACACGCCGGAGCTGGGCACCCCGCGTGCCAGGGTATTGAAGTAGTTGTTGTAGGTGCCTTGGCCGAACAGCCGCAGCGTCGGCAGGCGGCTGGCGCCGGCGACGTCGATGTCCTTTTCCGCAGCCTTGGTACGCTCTCGCGCGCCGATCAGATCGGGGTTGGAATCGAGGGCGATGGCGGAGGCTTCATCCGCATTGCCCGGAAGGTTCGGCAGGGGCGGCGGCGCCTCCAGAGCCTCGGGCGCATGGCCGACGAGGCGGATGTAAGTCTCCCGCGCGCCGGCCAGATTGGCTTCGGCGGTGCGCAAGTCGCTCTGGGCGACGGCCAGGCGCGACTGCGACTGCGCCACGTCGGTGCGCGTGAGGTCGCCGATCTGGAAGCGGTCGCTGGTGGCCTGCAGGTTGGTCTGCAGAACGCTGACGTTCTTGCGGTTGAGCCCGACGATCGCCTCGGTGCGGATCACGTCCATATAGGCCGCGACCACTTGCGAGAAGATCGAGGCTTCCGTGGCGCGCAAGTCTGCCTGTCCGGCGTCGACGCGGATCTTCGCGGCCTTGATGCGGTTCTTCACCGCACCGCCCGAATAGATCGGCACGCCCAGGTCCGCCCCGGCATTGAAAGTGCGCGCAGGCGCGTTGAACGAATTCTCGCTCTGCTTCAGGAACTCCGTGTAGGTGCCGCTGACGCTGGCGTTCGGCCGCCCCTGGGCCTTGGCGATCGGCACGCCCTCGTCCGTGGCGCGCTGCTGCGCGCGCGCGGATTCGAGCGTGGGATTGGTTTGATAGACGGCAACAAGCGCATCGCGCAGGGTATCTGCCAGCGCCGGAGCGCCGGTCAGAGCCAGTGTCAGACATCCCCCCGCGAGCAGCCCGGCACGCTTTGCGAACCGGGCCACGTTCAGAAGCTCCAGTGTTTGGGAGCAGCGAATTCGGGAAGAACCGGAATCCCCATCTCGATCAGCGGCAGCAGCGAAACCGTGCCGGCAGCCTTCACGCCCGATGCGAGGCGCGTGACGCCGCGCACGACCAGACCGGTCACCACGCGGCCGCCGTCGACCACTTGCGCGGCGAGAGCGGCGGGCAGTTCCTCGATCGCACCGTCGATCACGACGAGCGAATAGCCGCCCTCACCCGCCAGAGCGGCGGCTTCGGCAGGGTCCACCACGGTCAGCGAACCGGCGAGCGGACGCAGCAGTGCAGCCAGATAGCCATTGGCTTCGCCCACGAGCAGGACCTTGTCGTCCTGCGTGGGAGCCGCTTCGGCCAGGATCTTGCCGTGAACGAGCGGAGCGGCCAGGAATCGGCCGTTTTCCAGCGCGATCGCGCGGTCGATATAGGCGGCGTCGCGCATGGCGGCCGGAACGAAGTTCTCGCGGGCGACGCGGGCCATTGCGGTGAGCACCCAGGGTTCGTTGACCCCGCTGGTGCGCAGCTGGCTGACGATCATCGCGTGGCGTGCTTCGGTGGCGGACCGATCCTCGGTCAGGGTCATTGCGGCCTATTCCTCATGCTGGAGCGGGAAAGGACGGCAGACGCCTGTACCCCGCAAATACGGACTTTATGCCGGGCCTTCTAAGCGAAGCGGCGATGCAGGCCAAGCAGTTTGAAATACCTTGGTCGATCAATCGTGACGCTTTGACGATGCCGTTCCCGAACATGCAACCCGCTGCGCGTGGAACACAAGAATCGCCGCGCGAAATGCGCTTTTGCGCAAATGTCAAAGCGGGTCTAAGGAGGCCGCAAAATCACGCGATCCGAAAAACGGGAGCACAATTCCATGACGCAGATGGTGACCATCCGCGAAGACGACCTGATCGACAGTGTCGCCGACGCACTTCAGTATATCAGCTACTTCCACCCGATGGACTACATCCGCGCGCTGGGCGACGCCTATGAGGCGGAACAAGGCCCCGCCGCCAAGGATGCCATCGCCCAGATCCTGACCAACAGCCGCATGTGCGCGGAAGGGCATCGCCCGATCTGCCAGGACACCGGCATCGTCAACGTCTTCATCGAGTGGGGCCAGAACTGCCGCCTCGAATCCGAGAAGTCGCTGCAGGAAGTGGTCGATGAAGGCGTGCGCCGCGCCTACAACAATGCCGAGAACAAGCTGCGCGCTTCGGTTCTGGCCGACCCCGCCTTCACCCGCCGCAACACCAAGGACAACACCCCTTCGGTGCTTTCGGTCAGCATGGTCCCCGGCTCCAAGGTCTCGGTGGACGTCGCGGCCAAGGGCGGCGGTTCGGAGAACAAGTCGAAGTTCAAGATGATGAATCCCAGCGATTCCATCGTCGACTGGGTGATCGAGATGCTGCCCCAGATGGGCGCCGGCTGGTGCCCACCGGGCATGCTGGGCATCGGCATCGGCGGCACCGCCGAGCACTGCGTCAAGCTCGCCAAGCAGAGCCTGATGGAGCCGATCGATATGGCACAGCTCAAGCAACGCGGCCCGCAGAACGATATCGAGGCGCTGCGCATCGAGATCTTCGACAAGGTGAATGCCCTCGGCATCGGCGCGCAGGGCCTTGGCGGCCTGGCCACCATCCTGGACGTCAAGATCATGGACTGGCCGTGCCACGCCGCCGGCAAGCCGGTCGCCATGATCCCCAACTGCGCCGCCACCCGCCACGCGCACTTCACGCTGGACGGTTCCGGCCCGAAGTACCTCGAAACCCCGAATCTGGACGAGTGGCCGCAAGTGGAATGGGCGCCCGACGCCGGCGCCATCCGCGTCGACCTCGACACCCTCACCCCCGAGATCGTCCAGAGCTGGAAGCAGGGCGACCGTCTGCTGCTGAACGGCAAGATGCTGACCGGCCGCGATGCCGCGCACAAGCGCATTGCCGACATGCTCGCCGCCCAAAAAGCAGGGGGGGGCGAGGAACTGCCGGTCGATTTCAAGGGCCGAGTGATCTACTACGTCGGTCCCGTCGATCCGGTGCGTGAGGAAGTCGTCGGCCCCGCCGGCCCGACCACCGCGACCCGCATGGACAAGTTCTCGGACACCATGCTCGATCTTGGCCTGCTGGCCAGCATCGGCAAGTCGGAGCGCGGCCCCGCCGCCACCGAATCCATCGCCAAGCACAAGTCGGCCTATCTGATGGCCGTCGGCGGCGCCGCCTACCTCGTCGCCCGCGCGATCAAGGAAGCCAAGGTCGTCGGCTTTGCGGACCTCGGCATGGAGGCGATCTACGAATTCACCGTCAAGGACATGCCGGTGACCGTGGCGGTCGATTCCGAAGGCAAGAACGTCCACCAGCTGGCGCCGCTGGTGTGGAAGGAAAAGATCGCCAAGGAGCACCTGCTTCCGGCGTGATGAAGCCCGGTCCGGCGGCTTTTCCGTCGGACCGGACCTTCCCTCGGCGCCGCTTCGACGAATGTCGGTCGCGGCCCGATCAGGGAACTGGCGCGCGGGGGATTTTTTGCGCTATCCCCTGCAGATGACGACCCCCATGACGCCCGTCTCCACCCAGCCGCGTGTGCCTGCGCGGCTCGTCCTGCTTTCCCTTGCCGCCCTCTGGGCCTGTTACTTCGTCGTCGCCACGCTGCGCGGCGTCGCGATGGGCTACGACATGTTCTGGCCGATGGTGTCGCGGCGGCTGACGATCTGCGTCCTGTCCATGCTGCTGATGGCGGCGGTCTGGCCGCTGCTGCAACTTCTGGATCGCCGCTCGGCCGGTACGCGCTTCGTGGTGGTGCTGGTCAGCGCGCTGCCGCTGGCGATCGCGCTCTCGCTCATCAACGATGCGATCTTTGCCGACATGAATTCGGACAAGGACGAGCAGTACCAGCACGATTCCGTCGACGGCCCGAGCAATGTGCGGATCAGCCGGGACGATGCGGGCAATATCCTGGTCGATCTTCCCAAGAGCATGTCGCCGAAATCGGAGACCAGCGAATCTCCCGTTGCCGAGGCCGGCGATGGTGAGCGCAAGTCGGAGACGACGAGCGAAACCCGCTCGGAAATCAGCGTCGATGCCGAGAAGATGTTCGGTCAGGCCTACGATCGCTGGGCGAACATGGCCGACACCGCCTTCGGCCGCTATTTCCTGGTGCTGGCCTGGGCGGCTCTCTATTTCGCGCTGGTCAAGGCGGAGGAAGCCCGGGCCGCGGAATGGCGCGAGGGCGAATATCGGCGGGCGGCGGCGGCGGCGGAGCTGCGATCGCTGCGCTATCAGGTCAATCCGCACTTCCTGTTCAACACGCTCAATTCGCTTTCCGCACTGGTCATGATCGGCAAGCAGGACGATGCCGAAAAGATGATCCAGAATCTTTCGACCTTCTATCGGCGAACACTTTCCGGGGATCCCACCAGCGATCTTGCACTTGTCGACGAAATCGAGATGCAGAAGCTCTATTTCGCAATAGAAGCGGTGCGGTTTCCGAATCGATTGTTAACGACGATTGATGTTGACGATTCCGTTCTTGGTGCAATGGTGCCCGGCATGATCCTGCAGCCGCTCGTAGAGAATTCGGTGAAGTATGCCGTTGCCGCCACCCAGCGGCCGGTGACGATCGCCGTTCGCGCGCGCCGCGATGACGACATGCTGGAGATCAGCGTGGTGGACGATGGGCCGGGATGCCCGGAAAACAGCGGCGGTTTCGGGATCGGCCTCGGCAATGTGCGGGATCGCCTGCGCGCCCGCTACGGCGCTGCGGCCACCATTGCGTTCGGCAAACGCCCCGAGGGCGGCTTTGCCACGGTCCTGAGAATGCCCCTGGAGGCTGGTTTTGCCTGACATTTCCCCTGAACTTACCGAGGCGGCGCCGCTTCGTGCGCTGATCGTCGACGACGAGCCGCTGGCGGTGGAACGCATGCAGGTGATCTGCTCGCGGATCGAGGGCGTCTCGGTGATCGGCACGGCCAGCGACGGCCAGGCCGCACTGCGCCTGATCGACGCGCTGACGCCCGATCTCGTCCTGCTCGACCTGACCATGCCGGAAACCGACGGACTCACCGTGGCCCGGCGTCTCTCGGGCAAGCCCGATGCGCCAGCGGTGATCTTCGTGACCGCGCATGACGAGTTCGCGGTCGAGGCTTTCGACCTCGATGCCATCGACTATGTGCTCAAGCCCGTGGCGCCGGACCGGCTGGAGCGGGCCGTGGGCCGGGTGATGTCGCGGCGCGGAGACCAGCGCACGGCGCCGACCAGCCAGTGGCTGGAGGAATTCTGGGTGCCGCATCGCTCCGAACTGGTGCGCGTGCCGGCCGCCGACGTCGAGCGCATCGATGCCGAACGCGACTATGTGCGGCTGCATGTGCGGGGCCAGAGCTACCTTCTGCTCCAGACCATCACCAGCCTGGAGGAGCGGCTCGATCCCGAACGCTTCATCCGCATCCACCGCAGTTGCATCCTGCGCCGCGATCATGTCACCGGCCTTCGGCACGAAGGGCTGGGGGTGTGGTCGGTGGAAACCGCCAGCGGCGATGCCTTGCGTATCGGCCGGACTTATCTGCCGACCGTAAAGAAAATGGCGGGCCGCTAGGGCCCGCCAGGTCGTATCCGGTTATTTTTTAAGGGACTTCGGGATAGGGTGTGGGGCGTCTCCAAGATCGGCCTTACTGGCCGACCGCGAGCCGTTCGGCGCCGGCCTTGTCGACAGCGCCGGCAACCTGCGCGCTGACGTCGGCACGGGCCTTGCTGTAGCATTCGGTGGCATCGGAGCTGCGCAGGCGCGACCCGGTGGTGACGCGGTTGTAGTCGCAGGCTTCACGCGCGGCGGTATCGATGCGGCGTTCCAGCTTCTGCTGGCCTTCCGGCGTCGAGAGATTCAGGTCGGAATAGCGCACTTCGACATTCTTGGCGAAAGCGGGGGCCGGGGCGGTTGCGGCAACAACGGCACCGAGGACAAGTCCGGCAGCAGCGGCGGCGATCATGTTGGTCTTGAACATCGTCTCTTCCTCCTCAGGGGAGCCGTGTGCAGAGAGTTTCGTCGCAACCGGCTCGGTGAAACCTGTTTGCAGCCGAATCGCCGCAGCTTCACGCGAGGCTCGACCGTCACCCGTTCAAGGTCGACGAAGGCCGGGTGGTGGGGATGAACGACATTGGGTGTCGACGAACGACGTCTTGCGATCCGGGCTGCGCGAAAGAACTACGGCGAATCAGCACTGCGAAAATCGCGGTCTATTCGAAAGCTGGCTTTCCTCGCCGTTTGACGGTACCATTTGTATGTACTTATGGGACTGATCCTCGTCTTCTTCCTTGGGATATTCAACTTCGCCGCGCACAAGGCGGTGCTCGAAAGCGGCCATCGAATGCTTTCGCAGATCCCGTGGTTCTTCCAGCCCCTGGGCGGGCGCTTCAGCCTTGTCGTCGAATTCGTGATGCTGCTGGGCGCGATGATCGCCGTGGCCGGCGGGTCGGCGGGCTGGGCCTGGGTCTATATCCTCTACTCCGGTCTCAACGGCCTTTCCGCCTGGCTGATCTCCAGCGGACGGCTTTGATCGGGAACCCGGCGGGGCGAGGCAGGTTTCTGGCGGCATGACGCAAACGGAACATCCCCGCTCTCGTCCTGGCCAGCAGGCCGGAATCCCGCAGTCCGCCGCGCCGCTGCCCCGGGTATGGCTGGTCTGCAACGCTGCCAGCGGCAGCAATGACGATGCCTCGGTTTCCCGGGTCGAGGAAAACCTGGCCGATGCCGGCTTTCCGGTGGTCCGCACCTTGCGCTTTCCCGAAGAGGATGCGCCGACACCGGCCGTGCTCGATGCCGCGCAAGTGGATCTGCTGGTGACCTTCGGCGGTGATGGCACGACGCATTCGGTGGTCGCGGCGGCCAGCGGCTGGAGCGGCGCGGTGCTGGTGCTGCCCGGTGGCACGATGAACATGCTGCCCAAGCGCCTGCACGGCGATGTCCCCGTGGAAGAGATCGTCGCCCGCCTCGCCAGCGGTCCGCTCGACACGGTGCGGCCGACCGTCATCGCCAGTCGCCACGGAATCGGCCTGACCGGCGTGCTCGCCGGGCCCGGCACCGTCTGGAACGAGGTGCGCGAGGCCATGCGCGCGGTGAATATCGTCGAATTCGTCAACACCGCGCGGCAGGCGATCTCCTGGTCCGCGAACGGCCCCAAGGTGTTCTGCGCCGAATCGGATTGCGGCCGCGAAGACGGATATGCGGCCATCACCGTCACCCCCGGCGAAAACGGGCTGGAGGCGAACGGCTATTACGCCGAATCGCTGGCAGACTATGCCGGCCAGGGCATCGCCCTGCTCAATCGCGACTTCCGCGACGGACCGCACGACTCGCTTGGCAGCCATCGCCGGCTCAAGCTGGTCTGCCCCGATGGCGAGCCGATGGGCCTGCTGATCGACGGCGAACCTTTCGATGGCGGCGCGGAGGAGGAGTTTTACCTCGCAACTTGCGAAGTCGATCTGGTAACGACCCGCAATGCTTCCTGAAAACTCTCTCTCGCCGGGCGATCCGATCCGCCTGTTCCACTTGAGCGACATCCATTTCGGGTTGGAGGACAGACGCGCCATCGATTGGGCGAAGTCCTGCATCGCGCGTGAAAAACCCGATGCCGTCGCCATCACCGGCGACCTGACCATGCGCGCACGCCATCCCGAATTCGACGCGGCGACGGCGTGGATCAAGGGGCTGGACGTGCCGGTGACGGTCGAAGTGGGGAATCACGACATCCCCTATTTCAACCTCTACGAACGGTTTTTCGCGCCCTACAAGCGGTTCCACGCGATCGAGAGCATGGTGGAGGCAGAGCTTCACCTGCCGGGCCTGGCCATCGTTCCGCTCAAGACCACCACGCGTGCCCAGTGGCAGCGCTTCCCCTGGTCGAACGGATGGGTGACGGAAAAGGCGCTGGCCGAAACTCTGGCCGCCATCGATGCCCTGCCTGCGGGAACCCGCGTGCTGATCGCCGCGCATCACCCGCTGACCGAGCGACGCGCCAAGGACAACAAGCTGCTGACGATCAACGGCACCCGGACGATGGAAGTGCTGGCAGGCCGCAAGGTCATGGCCGTGCTGTCTGGCCACATTCACGATGCTTTCGACCTGACCGCCGAGACTCCGGCCGGGCCGCTGCGGATGATCGGCGCGGGGACGCTGTCGAAGCGGATTCGCTCGACCCCGCCCAGCTTCAACGAGATCACCATCGAGGGCGACCGGATCAGCGTGGTCGCCCGCAATCTCGATCATGTGCCGACGTCGGCCATGCAGATCGACCAGGTGCCCGAGAACGCCCTGCCCCCGCGCGAACCGGGCGAGCCGGTGGCGCCGGTGGGCGCGGTGCCGCCGGTCGATCCGCCGGTGCACTGATCCGCGGAGGTCTGGCCAAAGACAAAGAGAAAGGGCCGCACCGTCGAAACGGTGCGGCCCTTTTCATTTCTGCCGTCGCTGCGGGAAGGGCCGCGGCGACGGATCCTGGGAATACTTACTTGTAGTCGTGATCGACGTTGCCGATGCCGTTGATCTCGGTCTTGAGGTTCGCGGGCTTGCGCACCAGGCTGACATTGCCGATGCCGTTGATGGCAACGTCGACCGTGCCGGTGGCGCCGATGGTGATATTGCCTGCGCCATTGACGCGGATCAGGGCATCGCGGGCTTCGACCTTGCCGAAGTCCAGGTTACCCGCACCTTCGGCGGTCACGGCCAGCTTGCGGACCTTGCCCGAGGCTTCGAGGCTGAGAGCGCCGTTGCCGTTCACGGTCAGGCTGTCCTGGTCGAGCCCGGTCAGGGTCACGTCGCCCGGCGCTTCGAAATCGAGGCCTTCGATCTCGGGCGCGGAGATGCGGACCTTCAGGCCCTTGCGGCCGTGCCACTTGCCCTTCACGTCCAGGCGGCCGTTCTCCCAGGTCAGGCGGTCGACCAGCTTTTGCGGGCCGGTGACGACCATCTCGGCCTTGTCGCCCTTGGTGAAGACGAGCTGGACGGGGATGTCCATGGCCAGGCGGGCGCCGGGCTGGATCTGGAAGTTGCGGGTGATCTGCGGGCTGTCCGTATCGTCACCGTCCATGGTCCAGTTGAAGTCCCCGCTGTGGATGTCCTGGCGGAACTTGTCCCCGCCGATCAACCAGGCCGCGCTGAAAGCGACGATCGTCAGGATCACGCCGCTGGCGAATACGATGAGCAGTTTCCTGAACATCACTTGGTTCCTTTCTCTCGTTTTTCTCAGTTTTCGGGGTGGATGGCGGGTTCGATCACGCGGTAGTGAAGGCGGCCGAACCACATGAGGGCATTGATGATCCAGATGCTGACCAATGTCAGCAGCGCGGCGATCGCCACGGCGGCGCTCATCGTGCCGAGGCCGCCCAGGATCGCGACGAGGATGCCGCCCGGAAAGCCGCTGAACGGTCCGGCGATCAGCATGAAGCCGCCTGCCACGAACACGGCGATGGCCGCGACGTAGAGGCCGAACATTACGCCCAGCACCGGCAAGACGATGGGCAGCAGGATCAGGATGTCGATGGTCGCCAGGCCCATGAAGGCCAGGATCGCGCCCCAGGCGGAGGACGGCGAGCGTCCGCTTTCCCAGTTGCGGAAGCCTGCCTCGAAGCGCAGTTCGCGGGCAAGGCGGCCGGGATCGCCAAGGGCGGCGGCCACTTCCTGTTCGCTGCGGCCTTCGGCGGCGCCGGCTTCGAAGTGCTCTTCGTAGTCGGCTGCGATCTCGGCGACATCGCCTTGCGGCATGCCCTTGAGACCGGCCTTCAGGCGCCGGATGAATTCGTTACGCGTCATGGCTCGGCTCCTCTGCGATGGGGCCTTCCATCGGAGCATCGGGCGAAGGGGCGGCAGCCTCTTCGATCAGCCCGTCGACGGCGGCGGTGAAGCCGCGCCATTCCTCTACCTGTTCGGCAAGGCGGCTGCGGCCGGTTTCGGTGATGCGGTAGTACTTGCGCGGTGGACCCGAGGGCGATTCCTCCAGATAGGTCGCCACGAGGCCATCCGACTGCATGCGGCGCATGAGCGGATAGATCGTGCCCTCACCCATATCGACCGCCGCGGCCATGCGGCTGGCGATCTCGTAGGCGTAGCTGTCCCCCCGCGACAGCAGGGCGAGCACGCACAGGCCGAGCACTCCCTTTTTCAGCTGTACTTCGATTTCGGACATCGAATCATCTCCTGCGAATGAGGAGTGTATATTGCAAGCTACTGTGTAACGCAAGGTACCTTGCCAAGATTAGTACGGGGTGTGGCAAGGTACCTTGCTATGGCTAGGTATCTGGCACCGTGCAAACCCGCCTTGGCCCCGCCTTGGCGACAGGGAATCCCACTTGTTCCGCGCTTTTGCGCCGTTTCGCTGCAACCACGCGCCGAGCCGTGAATTGTCGGGAGTGGCCAAGGAGAAACACTTTGACACAGCCCCCCTCTCGATTCCCCTCCCCGCATCGCCAGCCCTGGTTCACCGCATTGGTCCTCCTTGCGGTCGGCGCCGTGTTCACGGCCGGCGGCGTCTATCTCGCGACGCTGGCGGGCTCCCTCTATTATCTCGTCGCCGGGATCGCCCTGATCGCCACCGGGATCCTGGCGCTGCGACGAAGACCGGAGGCGCTGTGGCTCTATGGCGCGCTGCTGGTGGGCACCGTGCTCTGGGCCCTTCACGAGGTGGGACTGAACGGTTGGGGGCTGGAGCCGAGGCTGGTGGCGCCCACCGTGCTGGGCCTGTGGCTGTCGCTGCCCTGGGTGCGGCGCGGGATCGTGCCGGCAACCGATCGGCGGCCCCTCGCCCGCCATGCCGCCCTGGCCCCTGCCCTGGCCAGCGGCCTGGCGATCGTGGTGCTGATCGCCGGCTTCGCGCAGCCGGTGGGCGTGGCGGGAGACGCCGGAAGCCGCCTCTTCGCCGGCCAGGTGGACGGTTCGGTACCCGCCGAGGACTGGTGGTATTACGGCCGCACCGCCAAGGGAGACCGCTTTTCTCCGCTGGACCAGATCAACACGGCCAACGTGAAGAACCTCAAGGTGGCCTGGACCACCCAGACCGGCGACACGATGCGCCCGGGCGAGGATATCGGCGGCACCGATGCCGGCCACGAATTCAACTTCGAAGTGACGCCGATCAAGGTCGGCGACACGGTCTATGTCTGCACCGGCCACTCCTGGGTCGAGGCGCTCGATGCGCGCACTGGCAAAGTGAAGTGGAAGTTCGACCCCAAGGCCAATACCGACGCGGACGTCTACCTGGCCTGCCGCGGCGTCGCCTATTACCGTGCGCCGGAAGGCAAGAGCAGCGTCTGCCCCACGCGCATCCTGGCCCCCGTGCTGGACGCGCGGATCATGGCGCTCAATGCCGAGACGGGTAAGCCCTGCGAGGACTTCGGCGACCATGGCTTCATCAGCCTGGCCAAGTACCTCGGCCACGTTCCGGCGGGCTTCCACTTCGTCACCTCGCCGCCGCTGGTCGTTCACGACCGCATGATCCTGGGCGGCTGGGTCTACGACAACCAGTCCCGCAACGAGCCTTCGGGCGCGATCCGGGCCTTCGATCCGGTCTCCGGCAAGATCATCTGGGCCTGGGATGTCGGCCATCCCGATCAGGTCGTCCATCCCGGCGACGATACCGTGCTGACGCGCGGCACGCCCAATGCCTGGGGCGTCTATACCGCCGATCCGGACCTCAACATGGTCTACCTGCCGCTGGGCAACGCCACGCCCGACTACTTCGGCGGCGGACGCCGTCCTTTCGACGAGGCATATTCCAGCTCCATCGTCGCGCTGGACATCACCACCGGGACGCCCAAGTGGCACTTCCAGACCACTCATCACGACGTGTGGGACATGGACCTGCCGATCGGTCCGTCGCTGGTGGACCTGCCCATCGGCGGGAAGACGGTCCCTGCCCTTGTCCAATCGTCGAAGCGCGGTGAATTCTGGGTGCTGGATCGCCGCACCGGCAAGCCCGTGGTCGAAACCATCGAAAAGCCGGTCCCGCAGGACGGCGTTCCGGGCGAGACCCTGGCAAAGACCCAGTCCTACCCTGTCGGCATGCCGTCGCTGACGCCGGCCGACCTCGTCGAGAACCACCTCTGGGGCGCGACGCCGATCGACCAGATGATGTGCCGCATCCAGTTCCGAAAGGCGCATTACGAAGGGCAGTTCACGCCGCCCCAGCTCAAGCAGACCATCGTCTACCCGGCCTTCGACGGGGTGATCGACTGGCACGGCGCCACCATCGATCCGCAGCGCAAGTTGCTGATCGCAAACTCGAACTACATTCCCTTCATGATTACCATGAAGCCGCGTGAGCCCTTCGAGAAGTCGGGCGCGGTGCCGCCGTGGAACGGTTCGGGCAACGAGCCCAGGATCGGTCCCGGAATCGCACCGCAGTATGGCACGCCCTACGTCGGCATGGTCCACCCCTGGCTGAATCCCATCGGCGTGCCCTGTAACCCGCCGCCGTGGGGCACCCTGACTGCCATCGATCTGGTGACTCACAAGATCGTCTGGCAGCGCCCCATCGGCGACACCCGCGCCACGGGCCTGGGCGGAACCCATACCAACCTGCCGCTGCCGACCGGCATCTTCAATATCGGCGGCAACATGATGACCGCCGGCGGCCTCGATTTCATCGGCGCCACGGCAGACAACATGTTCCGTGCGGTGGACGTGCGGACCGGCAAGACGTTGTGGGAGGCCGGTCTCCCGGCCGGCGGCAATGCCACGCCGATGACCTATTCGGTGGACGGCAGGCAATACGTCCTGATCGCCGCCGGCGGCCATGGCGGCCTGGGCACGAAGACCGGCGACTACCTCGTCGCTTACGCCCTGCCCCAAAGCTGAGTCCCGGGCCGATCCGTCAGCCCTGCAAGACAAGGGGCGCCGCTTTCCTGCGGCGCCCCTTGTCGATTCAGCGCCCTGGAATCTTCAGCGCGGCCATGCCGGCGATTGCGGCAATCACGCTTTCGCTTTGGGTAACGCGATTCTCCGCCGAAGCGGTGTAGACCGTCAGGACGAAGGAGCCGCCCGACGGGGGCCGTATGATGGCGATATCGTTGACCGCGCCCGCATCGTTGGTCCCCGGCTTGTTCGCCACGGTCCACCCCCTGGGCACGCCCGCGCGAATGCGCCGGGTGCCGTTCTGTTCGTTCCGCATCCAGCCCAGCAGCGTCGCGCGCTGGTGGTCGCCCAGAACGGTCGACGTCAGCAGCAGGGTTCCCAGCGAACGGGCGATCGCGGCGGGTGTGGTGGTGTGGCGCAAGTCTTCGGGGGTGCCCAGGTTCAGCGCGGGCTCCATGCGGTCCAGCCGCGAAATGTTGTCGCCCAGGGTGCGGAACAGCCGGGTCACGGCCGGTGGGCCGCCGACGAGATCGAGCAGGTAGTTGGCTGCCGAATTGTCGCTGTACTGGACGGCGGCCTTGCACAGCATCCCGGCAGACAATGTGCCGCCGTCCTGCTGCCGGGCGGTCACCGGCGAATTGCCGAGCCGGTCGGTATCGCGGATCGTGACCGGGCGTTGCAGCAGATGCGGATCTTTGGCCGCCTGGCGGTACACTTCGGCGGCCAGGAAGATCTTGAATGTGGAGCAGAGCCGGAACCGCTCGTCCGCGCGGTGGGCGAAATGGATCCTGCCATCGCTGCCGCGCATGGCCGCGCCGATGCGCATGCCGTGCTGTCGCTCGATTTCTTCCAGATCGGACGCTGCCTGAGCGGGACAGGCGAGTGCAGCCAGGGCGAGGCCAGCGATCAGGTGACGGCGGGAAAGGGCATGGTCCATCGTTTCCCTCGGCGCAATCCGGACGCGCATCCGGCTATCTCACGGCTTAGAAACAAAACAGGCCGTGCAACAAAGCAACAAAAAAGGGCCGCGGTTGCCCGCGACCCCTTTTCGTAAAGCCGAAGCTCTCGGTAAGCGAATTAACGCTTCGAGAACTGGAAGCTACGACGTGCCTTCGCACGGCCATACTTCTTACGCTCGACGACGCGCGGGTCGCGGGTAAGGAAGCCGGCAGCCTTGACGGCGGCGCGCAGGGCGGGCTCGTACTTCGAGAGTGCCTGGGCGATACCGTGCTTCACGGCGCCTGCCTGGCCCGAGAGACCGCCGCCCTTGACGGTGGCGATCACGTCGTACTGGCCGTCACGACCAGCAACCTGGAAGGTCTGGTTGATGACGAGACGCAGGGTCGGACGTGCAAAGTACACTTCCTGGTCGCGGCCGTTGATGATGACCTTGCCGGTGCCGGGCTTCACCCACACGCGGGCCACGGCGTCCTTGCGGCGGCCGGTGGCGTAAGCGCGGCCATAGGCGTCGAGCTGCTGCTCGCGCAGGGGCGCGTTCGAAACGACGGGCGTGAAGGTCTCTTCCGACGTTTCAACGGCGGTAGCGACTTCGCCGAGGTCCTTGAGGTCGGACAGGCTCTGGACGGTTTCGGTATCGGACATTACGCGCCCACCTTGTTCTTGCGGTTCATGGAAGCGACGTCGAGCGCTTCGGGCTGGGTACCACCGTGCGGGTGCTCGGTGCCTGCATAGAGGTGCAGGGCGCGCATCTGGTCACGGCCGAGCGGACCACGGGGGATCATGCGCTCAACAGCCTTTTCAAGCACGCGCTCGGGGAAACGACCGGCGAGAACCTTGTCCGCGGTCACTTCCTTGATGCCGCCGGCATAACCGGTGTGCTTGTAGTAGGTCTTGTCGCCCAGCTTCTTGCCGGTGAACTTCACCTTCTCGGCGTTGATCACGACGACGTGGTCGCCGCAATCGACGTGCGGGGTGAAGCTCGGCTTGTGCTTGCCGCGCAGGAGGTCGGCGATAACGACCGCGAGACGGCCAACCACCAGACCCTCGGCATCGATCAGATGCCACTTCTTTTCCACCTCGGCCGGCTTGATCGACCGGGTGACCTTCGTAAGCGCCTTCATGGCTGGTCTATCCCTAATGTTCATGTCGCGGAGGCCGAATCGATCGCTTTCACGAATCTCCGGCACCGCGGGAAGGCGGCCAAATCGTCGAAAAGGGCCGGCAAGTCAAGCAGAGTGCGGCATTCCAGAGAGGTAAAATGATACCTCTAAGGTTGCGTGCTGCCGATCGCAGCCAGCCAGGCGGTAGTAGCCGGCGCGGCAGTGTCGCACCGCCAGCCCAGCACCGCGGGCTCCTCGTAAGGATGAATTTCGGCCAGCCGCGCCGTGGCGGCATCGAGCAGGGCGGCGTTGGTCTTCACCAGCAGGCCTTGCTCGCGGCTTGTGCCCTTCTCGCCGTTCCAGACGAAGAGCGAGGTCATCGCCGGGAGCAGGTTGGCGCAGGCGGCCAGGCCCGCGTCGAGCAGGGCATTGGCAGCCTTCAGTGCGCTCTCCTCATCGGGGAAGGGGCACCAGATGAGCGCGGGGGTAAGCGCCGGGCCGTTGGCCTGCCCGCTCACATGATCCGTCACATGCCAAGCCCGACCTGGTCGCGGCGGCCCAGGCAATGCGCGCCCCAGACCGTGGCCGCAACGAGCAGCGCGCCGCAGAGCTGGTGCGCCACGGCAAGCCAGAGCGCCACGCCAGACCATACGGTGAAGATGCCGAGCAGCACTTGCGTGCCGAACGCGGAATGGACGGCGATCGAAGCGAGACGCGCATGGCGGGCCTTGAGCCTGCGGCCCATCACGATCAGCACGGCGACCACGGCCCAGGCCCACCAGCGGTGCACGAAGTGGGTGAGGAACGGGTCGTTGACCAGCGCATGGAGCGTGCCGCCGGCCCATTCMACGCCGTCAGGGAAGAAGCTGCCCTGCATCAGCGGCCAGGCGTCCATGCTGAACCAGCCCATGCCCGCGACGTAGCCGGCGCGCAGGCCTGCCACCATCGCGCCCATGAAGAGCTGGATGAACAGCATGGCCAGGGCGAGGGCACCGAAGCGGTTGAGGCGGGCAGGGGCCTGGCCGCGTCGCAGTTCGCGAAGGTCCAGCGCCGTCCAGACCAGACCGCCCAGGGTCGTCAGCGCCACCAGCAGGTGCGCGGCAAGGCGGAAATGGCTCACCCGATCCGCAGCCTCGGCGGAGAGGCCCGAAGAGACCATCCACCAGCCGACCACGCCTTGCAGCCCGCCCAGCGCCAACAGCGCGACCAGGCGCGGCTTGTAGCCCAGGGGAATCGTGCGCTTGTACCAGAACCACGCCAGCGGCAGCGCAAAGGCCAGGCCGATCACGCGGGCCAGCAGGCGGTGCACCCACTCCCAGAAGTAGATGAACTTGTATTGGGAAAGGGTCATGCCCGCCGGGCCGTTGACATCGATATATTGCGGGATCTGCTTGTAGCGGGCGAACTCGGCCTGCCACTGCGCGTCGGTCAGCGGGGGAATGGCGCCGGTGAGCGGCTTCCACTGGGTGATCGACAGGCCGGATTCGGTCAGCCGGGTTATGCCGCCGACCGCGACGATAAGGATGACCAGCGCGGCAACGATCAGCAGCCAGCGAACCATGGGGGCGATATCGTCGGCTGTACCGAGGAGGGGGCGACCGTCAGGGACTCTCATGACGCAAATCCCTGCGATCTTGCGACGAAATGCGCAAGGGGCACGTCGACCGAATGTTTCATGACACAGTCAGGACTTGATGAATGTTACAACGTCTCATACATGGGCATTCATGCGCACCGCCATCATCGCGATTCGAAACCGGCTGGACCGGGCAGGCATCGTCCTCAGCGGTCTTTGCGCGATTCACTGTATTCTCGGCGTGTTTTTCGTGGGTTTCCTGGGGCTTGGCGGCGAAGTTCTGCTCTCGCCCGAGGTTCACCGCGTCGGCCTGGGGCTGGCCCTGGTGGTCGGCGTGATCTCCCTGGGCTTCGGCGTCGTGCGCCATGGCCGCGTGGGACCGCTGGTGATCGGCGGCCTGGGCCTGGCGCTCATGGCCACGGCCATCGTCGTCGGTCATGGCCTGGCAGAATCGGTGCTGACCATTTTCGGCGTCGCGCTTGTCGCCTTCGCACACATCCGGAACTTGCACCGCGCGCATTGAAAGTGCCGATTGGGCACTTTCCAAATCGTTTCTCCGCGCTATCTGCGGCCCATGGCTGAAGAACTTTCCCTCACCGTGAACGGCGAACCGCGCCGCGTGGCGCCCGGTTCCTCGATTGCCGATCTCGTGTCGGGCATCGGCCTGGATCCCCGCAAGGTCGCCGTCGAGCGCAATGGCGAGATCGCCCCGCGCTCGACCCTGGCCGATGTGCTGCTGGCCGATGGCGACGTGCTGGAGATCGTCCACTTCGTGGGCGGTGGCTGAACCTGTTCGCCGGACCGATCCCTGACATACCCGTTCCCCGAAAGGACGCGAACTTTGACCGATACCGTCTCCGATTCCTCGACCACCGATTCCTGGACTGTCGCTGGCCGGACCTTCCGTTCGCGCCTGATCGTCGGCACCGGTAAGTACAAGGATTTCGAACAGAACGCGGCGGCGGTGGAGGCTTCGGGCGCGGAGATCGTGACGGTGGCGGTGCGCCGGGTCAATGTTTCGGACCCCAAGGCGCCGATGCTGACCGACTTCATCGATCCCCGGAAAATCACCTACCTGCCTAATACCGCCGGCTGCTTCACCGCCGAAGACGCCATCCGCACCTTGCGGCTGGCGCGCGAAGCGGGCGGCTGGGATCTGGTGAAGCTGGAAGTTCTGGGCGAGGCGCGGACGCTTTATCCCGACATGCGCGAGACGCTGAAGGCCACCGAAATCCTCGCGAACGAAGGCTTCCTGCCGATGGTCTACTGCGTGGACGATCCGATCGCGGCCAAGCAGCTTGAGGAAGCCGGCGCCGTGGCGGTCATGCCGCTGGGCGCGCCGATCGGCTCGGGCCTGGGCATCCAGAACAAGGTGACCGTCCGCCTGATCGTTGAGGGGGCCAAAGTGCCGGTCCTCGTCGATGCTGGCGTGGGTACGGCCTCGGAAGCCGCCGTGGCGATGGAACTGGGCTGCGACGGCGTGCTGATGAATACCGCGATCGCCGAAGCCCGCGACCCGATCCGCATGGCTCGCGCCATGAAGCTGGCGGTCGAGGCTGGCCGCGATGCCTATCTGGCAGGGCGCATGGCGCAGCGCCGCTACGCCGATCCCTCCAGTCCGCTTGCCGGCCTGATCTGAAAATTCGGCCGCGGGGCATTTTTCTTCACGATGGCCGATAGCTCTGCTGCAGCATGGCCGATTGTGACGGAAAAGTGCCGCGGACGGCCATTTTCAAAGCGTCCCGAAATGAAATGCTGCAAGAATCTTGCGGCTATTATCGGGTTCAAACCATCATCCGGTTAAGGCTGTAGCAACCGAAGAGGCGGAGATTGGTTCTAGTGACAGGGAGGATTGTCCTTCCGTGTCACGAGGATCAGGACCATGACTCACACGGGAAAGGCCACCATCACCATCGGGGAGCTGCGGGAATTCGCCAGCTTCACGCCCTGCGAGCAGCGCTACATCCGGCGCAGCCTGGACGTGGGACTGGGCCGGCAGGATGCTCTGGGTCTCTGGGCGCGCGACGGCGTCGAAGCCACCTCGATCCGCAAGCAATACGAAGCCTACGCGGATCTCGCCGCGCTGCGCGAGATGCGGCCTGACGAATTCGGCTTCGATGACATTGCCGCGTTCATGGGCAAGCTGCTTTACGTCGCCGCCTTCGATCTCGCCCAGGAACGCATCGAATCGTTCCCGGCCTTCCGTTTCCTTTACGAACGCCTGCTTGGCGGTTGGGTAAGGCCCTGGCTGCCCGGCGCCTTCTGCGGAGCCGCCGCGCTTCCCCAGATCCGTCCCGATCGCCGCAAGACGTTGCTTCACTCGATCAGCGAAGCGGCGGCCACGGCATCTGGCTGGTCGGAGCGCGAACCGTCATTCTATCCGGAATGGATCGAGAAGGAGATCGCCTGAGTTTCGGGCCGATCCGGCGCTTCGGCGCCGGATCGCTTCGCCCGCACGTCAGCTTTCGCTGCCCCATTGCAGGGTCTGCGGATCGCCCAGGGTAACCAGACGCCTGAGCGAAGCGCGGGCCAGACGCTCGGTTTCCACCTTGCGCCGTGCCGCGGCAAGCTGGCGCAGCGGTGCCGGGCGCAGGATCTCGGCATCGTAGCCATCGGCAACGATCACGCCGCACTGGTCGGGCAGGAACGGCTCGGTTTCCAGCGGCGCCCGGTCCAGCGAGGGGGGCAGCCCCCAGTAGAAACGGTCGCAGTAGTCCAGATAGTCGGGCCATTTGCCGTCGCCCAGCAAGTCTGCGCGTGAAACCTTGATTTCGACGATGACGACATGCCCCTTCGCGTCGATGCCCATGAGATCGGCGCGGCGCCCGCAGCGCAGCGACATTTCCGGCAGGCACCAGATGTCGTTACGAGCAAAAAGCCGCCCTATTCCGCGCGCCACATCGGCGGCGACGAAAGAAAGAGCGGGAGAAACGAGCGGAGAATCAGCTTCGGCCATCGCGGCATAATAGGAACATAGAGGGAACTTTCAAGCCGCAAGGCATCTGGAGCGCTGGCCCAGCCAGAACGGCTGACAGGTTTTTCCCAAGTCCATGATGGATCGAAGTGATTTGGCGCTGGCAACACCGCTCATGCTCTGCTAGTCGCCGCGGGCACTGCACCCGTAGCTCAGCTGGATAGAGCGCTGCCCTCCGAAGGCAGAGGCCACAGGTTCGAATCCTGTCGGGTGCACCATTTCCTCCATTTGCGAAGATCAACCGGCTTCCGGGCCATGCTCTGCCGTGTCTGTTCGGGCATTGGGGCGGGCACGGTGGCCGTGATCGGGCGGCGCGGGCGCCGCCCTTCAGGTGGGCGGGTCAGGCCAGGACGCGGTGGACCAGGTTGGTGTTGTATTGACGCAGCCAGCCCGGGATCAGGAAGGCGTCCACCAGCACCCAGATGCCGAGCGGGATCAGGAACAGCAGGCCGAAGCCCATGATCCAGATGGTCGCCCAGCCGAGCAGGAAGAGGACGAGCTGGACGATGCCGCCGGCGGTCTTGCCGGCGTAGAAGCGATGGGCGCCCAGCGAGCCGAGGAAGAACCACAGGAGATACGTGACGCCGGTGGACTTGGCATTTGCCTGGTAGAGCAGGCCGGCCATGGCCGCAGTGGATGAATTCGTGTCGGTCATCGATACCCCCGTCGATAAGTGAAGGGGCGTATCGATATGGGCATGCCATTAAGAAACCAATGAATTTTTTGAGTTGCCGGTGGCACGGCTCAATGAAAGTCCCGTGAGCGGGGGAGGACCCGCACGTTGCGCGGGTGCTGCGGGCGGACGAATTCGTCGGCGCGGGATAGCTGGGGCTCGGCTTCGTGCACTTCCGAGAGGCGTTTCAGTTCGGGTGTACGGTCATGGATGCTCTGGGCCATGATATGGATGACGCCTTCGGGGCTGTGCTGGATCAGACCTTCCACCAGCATCAGCCGCGCGGCCATGACCGGGCGGCGGTAGGTTTCGAACAGCCGGGCCCAGATCACCACGTTGGCGATGCCGCCTTCGTCCTCCAGCGTGACGAAAATGGCATTGCCCTTGCCCGGGCGCTGACGAACCAGCACCACGCCGGCGACTTTCACGCGCTTTCCGTTTCGGGTCTTCGCCAGGTCCGCGCAGCGCAGCACGCCTTCCGCCGCGAAGACCGGGCGCAGGAACGACATCGGATGGGCTTTCAGCGAGAGCCGGGTGGTCTGGTAATCGGCGGCGACTTCCTCGGAGAGCGGCATGGCGGGCAGGGCGGCATGGGGTTCCTCTCCCAGTTCGCGGGCGCGGGCGGCAGCAAAGAGGGGAAGTTCGCCGGTTGGCGTGCGGCGTGCTTCCCAAAGGCCCTCGCGGCGGTCCAGACCGATCGAATGCAGGGCATCGGCATCGGCCAGGAGGTTGAGCGCCCGCTGGGGCAGGCTGGCGCGCCGGGCGAGATCTTCGAGGTTGGTGTAAGGGCGATGGGTCTTGATCTGCTCCGCCCAGTTCTCGCGAAAGCCGCTGATCTGGCGCAGGCCGAGCCGGAGGGCGAGTGCGCCTTTCGCTTTGGGTTCCAGGGTGCAGTCCCACTCGCTGTGGTTGGCATCGATGGTGCGCACTTCCACGCCATGCTTCTGCGCGCAGCGGACGATCTGGGCCGGGGCGTAGAAGCCCATGGGCTGCGAATTGAGCAGGGCGGCGGCGAAGACCTCGGGGTAGTGGTGTTTGATATAGGCCGAGACCCAGACCAGCCGCGCGAAGGCGAGGGCATGGCTTTCCGGGAAGCCGTAGCTGCCGAAGCCCTTGATCTGCTGGAAGCAGCGCTCGGCGAAGTCCTTCTCATACCCACGGGCCACCATGCCGTTCACCATCTTGCTGTGCAGGGAGCCGATCGTGCCGACATTGCGAAAGGTCGCCATGGCGCGGCGGAGCTGGTTGGCTTCGGCATCGGAGAAGTTCGCGGCGGTGATCGCCAGCCGCATCGCCTGCTCCTGGAACAGGGGGACGCCGAGAGTCTCGCCGAGGACACCGCGCAATTCGTCGCGATCGTGGGGAGGAGCCGGAGAAGGGTAGATGACGTCCTCGATCTTTTGTCGGCGCCGCAGATAGGGATGGACCATGTCCCCCTCGATCGGGCCGGGGCGCACGATGGCGACCTGAATGACCAGGTCGTAGAACCTCTCAGGTCTCAGGCGGGGCAGCATGTTCATCTGCGCGCGGCTCTCCACCTGAAAGACGCCGATACTGTCGCCCTTCTGGAGCATCTCGTAGACGGCTTTGACGTGGGGAGGATTGCTCCGGTGATCTTCCTCGTCGCCCGGCACGGAACTGAGCTGGTACTGGCGGCCGATGTGCGTCTCGATCATGGCGAAGGCCTTGCCGATACAAGTCAGCATTCCGAGCGCCAGGATGTCGACTTTCATCAGGCCGAGCGTATCGATGTCGTCCTTGTCCCATTCGATGAACGTGCGCTTTTCCATCGCGGCATTGTGGATCGGCACGGTTTCGTCGAGCCGGTCCTGAGTCAGCACGAAACCGCCGACATGCTGGGAGAGATGGCGGGGGAAGTTCAGGATCGTCCCGGTGAAGTGATTGACCCGCGCGATCGTGGGATTATCGGGATCGAGGCCGGCCTCGATGCAGCGGTTGCGGTCGTATTCCGAGGCGTAGCTGCCCCATACCGTGCTGGCGAGCCGGGCGGTGACGTCCTCGCTGAGCCCCAGCGCCTTGCCGACATCGCGGGCGGCGCTGCGCGAGCGGTAGTGAATCACCGTGGCGGCAATTCCCGCGCGCTCGCGGCCGTAGCGGCTGTAGATATATTGCATCACTTCCTCGCGCCGCTCGTGTTCGAAGTCGACGTCGATGTCGGGCGGTTCCTTGCGCTCGGTGGAGATGAAGCGGGAAAACAGCAGGTTGTGCTTCATCGGATCGACGGCGGTGACGCCGAGGACGAAGCAGACCGCCGAATTGGCCGCCGAGCCGCGCCCCTGGCAAAGGATGCCCTGTATCTGCGCCCACTGCACGATATCGTGGACGGTGAGGAAGTAGGCGGCGTAGCCCTGCTGCCCGATGATCCCCAGTTCCTCGGTAAGCAGGCGGGTGAGCTTTTCGGGGATGCCCTGCGGGTGGAGGTCGCTGGCGCGGCTCCAGACCAGTTCCTCCAGCCAGCCTTGCGGGGTGTAGCCGTAGGGGACCGGCTCGTGGGGGTAGGTGTAGCTCAGGTCTTCGAGCTTGAAGACGATGCCGCCCATGAAGTCTGCGGTGGCGGCGATCGCCTCGGGGGCGGCGGCGAAGAGGCGGGCCATTTCGGCTGCGGGCTTCAAGTGCCGCTCGGCATTGGCGGTGAGGCGGCGGCCGGCGGCCTGTACCGTGGTCTTCTCGCGGATCGCCGTCATGACGTCGTGCAGGGGGCGGGATTCCGGCCCATCGTAAAGAGCGTCGTTGATCGCGATCAGCGGCACGCCAGCCAGGGCCGCCTGTTCGCGCAAGGCCGCCAGCCGGCGCGCGTCGCGGCCCTGCCGCAGCATCGCCGCGCCCAGCCAGACCTTGCCGGGCGCGGCCTGCGCCAATTGGCGCAACAGGGCGTCGGAAGCGGGGGTGGCGACGATGAGCTGCATGTCCTCCAGGAATTCCAGCAGGTCGCTCAGGCGCAGTTCGCAGTTGCCCTTGGTCGTGCGCAAGTTGCCGGTGGTGAGCAGCCGGGTCAGGCGGCCCCAGCCGTATCGCGTGGTCGGATAGGCGAGGATCTCGGGCGTATCGTCGGCAAAGACCAGCCGCGCGCCGACCATGAGGCGGAACGGGGGCAGGGTGACGCCTTCCGCTTCCATCTCCTCCCCGAACATGCGCAGTGCGGCAAGGGCGCGGGCGACGCCGGATACGGTGTTGCGATCGGCGATGCCGATGCCGGGGTGGCCGAGCGCCAGCGCCCGCAGCGCCATTTCCCCCGGCGTGCTGGCCCCGCGCAGGAAGGAATAGGCGGTCGTCGTCGCGAACTCGACATAGGGCGGCGTTTCGAGGCTCATGCGAAGACGCCGTGCAGATACCAGCGCGGGTCGGCTTTCTCGCTGCCGTAGAGACCATGGCGAAACAGCCAGAACCGGCGGCCGTCGCTGTCCTCGATCCGGTAATAGTCGCGCGTGGGGCCGGTCGCCTCCACCGTCTTCCACCAGGGATAGGCGAGGCGTTCGGGGCCTTCCTGCCGCACCACCCGGTGCTGGCGTCCCTGCCAGCCGAACCGGCGCGGCGGACCGTCAGGCACTTCGGCCAGCACGGTGACGGGCTGGGGGGGATCGAACAGGAACAGCGGGCGCAAGGGCGGCTCGCCTGCCTCCGGCTGGGGCCAGGGCTGCGGAATCGATGCGGGAGGCACGAGGCGGTCGGCATATTCCGGCAAGTGCTCGTCGCGGGGGGCGAAGCGGTGGACGCATTCGGCGCCAAAGCGCACTTGCAGCCGGTCCAGCAGGGGGGCGAGGTCGGGCTTGCCGGAATTCTCCTCGTCCAGCCGGTCCTGCCCTTCGGAGACGTCCTCGTGCAGGGGCACGGCCAGGCGCAGCAGGTCGTAGCCGAAGCCCGGGTCGAGCGGATCGGCGAGCGATTCGATGCGTTCGCGAAACAGGCGGACGACATCGGCGGGTTCGCGCAAGGGCAAGCCGCTGTCCACGGCGAGCCGGGCGACATGGCCATCGGTGCGGAACAGCGAGACTTCGTAGCGTCGGCCGCCCCGGCCGCGGGCGACCAGCACGTCCCGCGCCTGCCCCGCCAGCCATTCGATCACGCCGAGCAGGGGCTTCACGGTCGCCATCGGTTCGGCGAAGCGCTGCTCCACCCAGATCGGGGGCAGGGTGCGATGCGGAGTGATGCGCCGGTCCTGCTCCTCCAGCAGGTGGGCGAGGGCGATCGACATCGCCTTGCCGAAGCGAGCGGCGAGGGGCGCGCGGGGGCGATCCGCAAGCTGGCCCAGGGTGCGCAGCCCGGCGCGCTTCAGCGCGAGGTGGGCATCGTCTCCCAGGCCGAGTGCGGCCACCGGCAGTTCGCGCAAGGTGCTCTTGCCGAAGCGGGCAAGGGCAAGGGCGGCATCCGGCGTTCCGGCACAGGCCGCCAGCGCCCGGAATTCCCGCCGCGCGAGCCGGGTGACGAGATCGCCCCGCACGGCGTCTTCATCCATCCCCAGGCTGTCGAAGCAGCCGGTGAGGTCCAGCACCAGCGCGTCGTCGCGATCGGGGGCCACCATCGGGGTATAGCGTTCGCAGGATTCGACGATGCGCAGCAGCAGGGCATGGTCCGCTGCGGGCCGGTGTTCGAGAGCAGGCAGGTCCGGTTCCAGCGCGCGCGCATCGGCCAGCATCATACCGGCTGAGAGGCCGAGCGCCAGCGCCGCGGGAGACAGCGCCATGATGCGCTGCGCCCCGCGTTGCTTCGCGATCAGGGCGAAAGCCGCGTCAGGCGGCGCTGCGCCTTCCCGCATCGCCCGTTCGGACGGCAGGAAGGGAAAGGTGACCGCCAGATAGCGGCGCGTGGCCAAGCATGGGCTTACGGAAGGTGCCTTGCTCACGATTCCATTCCAGTTGCAGGTTGAGACCCTCCCGCCCGCCGCGCCGGCGCAGCAGGGTCACGTCGAACACCGGATCTCCCGGCGCATTGGCGGGCAAGGGAACCGACGGCGCGCTGGTCACCTGCCAGCGGGTGTGGGCGGCGCTGGGCGTCGGCTGGGCGCCGCTGCGCACGATCATGACCATGGTGCCGCTTTGCTCCGCCGCCAGCGCCAGCCGCCGCGAGGCGGTAAGGTCGAAGGCCGGGGCGCGGCCATCCATTTCCATCACCACGGCCGCTGCCCCGCCATGCCGCACCGAATCCACGCCTGCGCGCAGCAGGCTCTGGAGATCGGGCAGGCGCAGCAGCACCATGGCGGCCGGGTCTATGCCCAGTTCGGCAAGGCCGGGGGCATAAGGGCGCGAGCGGGGCTGCTTGCCCCCGCCCTTTCCATTAAGTTTGCCCAGCCGCAGCCAGAGCAGAGGTTCCCGCGCCTTGCGCGCCTGCACCGCGCAAAGCAGCGCCAGCGCCAGGGCGGCCCCGCCGTCCTGCTCGGTCGCGGCATAGAATTCATGAACGCCGTCCTGCTGCAAAGGCGACTCGGGCCAGCCGTCAGGAGACGCCTGAGCGAGGTTTGCTGCCAGTTGGAGGCGACTCGAATCGAACATATGTTCCTTTTATGTTCTATTCCTGTCTTACGCAATCGAGTCTGGAAATGAGGGTGCAATCGGCTGTGGGCACAGCCCGGTCTCCCGATCCTGCCGGCGCAGAACGCAGGGCGAAAAGCTTTCGGGCATCGTTCGCCAAGTCATCGCAAGGCATTCCGCCTAGGGTTCGGGCATCGCCCACCTTACGGCCCCTACCCTCAAAGAAGGACTCACGAAGCATGGCCAGTTCCGCTCCCGCGCCGCTGGAAGCCGTCCCGCCCGTCACCACTGCCGCTGCCTGGCGGGGAGACCGGCTTTCCGAGACCGACGCGTGGATCTACAGGCTGTCCGACGAACAGGTGCTGGAGCTGGAGACGCTCGGTGCCCGCTTCATGGCCGACGACCCGGACCTGCGCACGGTCACCGCCGAGGAATATCCGCTGGTAGCCTGCGCCGATGCGGTGAAGTCATGGGGCGAGGATGTCGATTACGGCCGCGGCTTCGTGCTGGTGCGGGGCCTGCGGACCCAGCTCTATTCGGACGTTCTTTCCAACGCGATCTACTACGTGCTCGGCCTGCACATGGGCGATCCGATCCGCCAGAACGAGATGGGCGACCTGATCGACCACGTCTATGCCACCAGCGACAAGACCATGGACGATCCCACCGCGCTCTCCTCCAAGGTGCGGGACAAGCTGGTCTATCACTCCGACAGCTCGGACATCGTCGCGCTGATGTGCCTGCGCCCGGCCAAGGAGGGCGGCCTGTCCTGCCTCGTCTCCGGCGCGGAGATCTACAACGAGATCCTGCGCCGCCGCCCCGATCTGGCGCCGCTGCTGCTGGAACCCTTCCACTGGGACTGGCGCCGGCAGGACCACAATGCGCCGGCGGATACGTATACTTCGCCGATCGTCAGCCTCGTCGACGGGGTGTTCTCGATGTATGCGGGCTCGCTCTACATCCTCACTGCGCAGGAATATGAAGGCGTGCCCAGGCTGACGCCGGAGCAGATCGCGGTGCTCGAACTCTTCGACACGATCACCTACGAAGAGGGCATGGCCATCGAGATGGATTTCCGTCCCGGCGACATCCAGTGGCTCTCCAATTACGCCGCGCTCCATGCCCGCACCACGTTCTGGGACTGGCCCGAACCGCAGCGCAAGCGCCACCTCCTGCGGTTGTGGCTGAGCCGCGATGCCGGGCGCCCGGTGGTGGAGGGCTTCGGCAAGAACGGCGTTGTGCAGGTTCGCCAGGCCCCGCGCGACGGGCAGGCGGAGCATCCCGATGCGCATTTCGACGTGTTTTCGGTATCGGTGCCGCGCCTGATGGGCTGAGGGGCCGCGTGCGCAGACAAAGAGGGCCGGAAGTTTCCTTCCGGCCCTCTTTTTGTTGTCCTGAGTGTGCCGATCAGCGCAGGCCGATCAGATCAGGCCGATCAGCTCAGGGCGATGTCCGGAGCGTCTTCCTGCTTCATGCCGACGACGTGGTAGCCTGCGTCCACATGATGCGTCTCGCCGGTCACGCCCGAGGAGAGGTCGGAAAGGAAGTAGAGGCCCGAGCCGCCCACGTCCTCGATCGTGACGTTGCGGCGCAGCGGCGAGTTCAGCTCGTTCCACTTGAGGATATAGCGGAAGTCGCCGATGCCGCTGGCGGCCAGCGTCTTGATCGGGCCGGCCGAGATCGCGTTGACGCGGATGTTCTGAGGGCCAAGGTCGTTGGCGAGGTACTTCACCGAGGCTTCCAGTGCCGCCTTGGCCACGCCCATGACGTTGTAGTGGGGCACGACCTTTTCGGCGCCGTAATAGGTCAGCGTCAGGATCGAGCCGCCTTCGGGCATCATCTGCATCGCACGCTTGGTCACCGAGACCAGGCTGTAGGCCGAGATGTTCATCGTCATCAGGAAGTTTTCGAGGCTGGTGTCGACATACTTGCCGCGCAGCTCGTTCTTGTCCGAGAAGCCGATGGCGTGGACGACGAAGTCGATCGTCGGCCAGCGTTCCGCCAGCGTTTCGAAGGCGGTGTCGAGGGCTGCCATGTCCGAAACGTCGCAATCGATGAGGAAATCGCTGCCCAGGCTCTCGGCCAGCGGCTTCACGCGCTTGGCCAGCGCTTCGCCCTGATAGGAGAAGGCCAGCTCGGCACCCTGTTCGTGCAGTCTCTTCGCGATGCCCCAGGCCAGGGACTTGTCGTTGGCAAGGCCCATGATCAGGCCGCGTTTACCCTGCATCAGACCGGTCATTCGTGTTCTTCCTGTACTTCGTTGTTCTGTGCAGCGGCGCTGCTATTTCCGCCCGGCCCCCCGGCAAGCATTTCCTGCTCCTCGGGACTGACGGTAAGGGCGGCATTGAGTTCCGCGCCCGCGACCATCCCTAGTCCGACAAGCCAGAAAAAGAAAAGCGCGATCATCACTCCGGCGAGACTTCCGTACGTCAAATCGTAAGCGATGAAATTGCGCAACACTTTCGGCAGCAGCCATGCGGCCCCCAGCCACCATGCCGCGACGAACAGAGGACCGGGCCATTTCCGATATCGGCGAGACTGATAGCGCGAGGGCGTGAGCAGGAAAAACAGGGCGTAGAGCGAGGCGAACAGGGTGGCGGCGGTGATGCCGCGGGAAATGCCGATCTGGTAGTTGAAGGCCTTGAGGCCGGGGAAAACCGTCAGCAGCACTTCTTCGATCACTGAAATGAGCACCTGCGAAGACAGTGAGAGCAGCAGCAGCAGGACCGAGCCGAAGATCAGCCCGCTCGACGCCAGGCGGTTTCGCCAGAACTTAAGGCCCTTGTTCATGCCGTAGGCGCGGTGAAGAATATCGCGGATGGTCTCGATCAGGCTGGTCGCCGTCCACAGGCCCAGCACGCCGCCGATCCAGAGCAGCCAGCCGTGCCGCGCGGCAACGGCATCGCGGGCCACCGGGGCCAGCGCTTCGTCCACGCGCGGGGGAAGGGCATTGAGCACCGCGTCGATCGCGCTTTCCAGCTGCCCCTGTTCGCCCAGCGCCGAATAGATGGCCGCCAGGGCGATGAAGAAGGGGAACAGCGCCACGATCGTCATGTAGGCGAAGTTGCCGGCGTGGATGAAGCCGTCTTCCCAGGTCCCGGTAAACACGCGCTTGACCACGACATAGGCGCGGCCGGAAGGATCGGGACGGGGAATCCGGTCCTGCATTTCCTGCCAGCGCATGGCCGCGCGCCGCCGGGCTTCGGGCGTTATCGCTGCCGAAGCCGGCGTTCCCGGGGCCTGCACGTCTATCGAATGGTCGATGTTCACCACGCCGAGATAGGCGCTGAAAAGAGGATATTCAAATTTCGGAAGGGGTTAGGTGGGGCGATCTGCAAAGACATCCCCGCCCGCACCCTCAGATTCCGAGCTTTGCGCGCACGTCGCGCGTATCCTTCCAGCCTTCCAGCCGCTTGGCGAGATCGGCGTCGCTCTCTGGCAAGACGATCTGGAGGCTGATCAGCAGGTCGCCGCGGGCGCCGTCCTTGCGGGACATGCCGCGGCCCTTGAGGCGCAGGACCTTGCCCGAACTCGCCCCGGCCGGAACCGACAGCATGACCGCGCCGGCCGCGGTGGGGGCTTTCACTTTGCCGCCGTTCAGCGCCTCGTCGAGGGTGATCGGCAGGTCCACGCGCAAGTCGTCGCCGTCCTGGCGGAAGAAGGCATGGGGCTGGATCTGCAGCGTGACGATGGCATCGCCCGCGCCGCCGGGGCCTTGCTCCCCCTTGCCGGCCAGGCGCATCTGGGTGCCGTCCTCCATGCCTACGGGCAGCTTGAGGTCGATCGTCTTGCCGTCGGACAGGGTGATGCGCTGCGGCTTGAGTTCGGCCGCATCGGTCAGAGGGACCGAAAGGCGATAGTTCACATTGCCGCCGCGCGGCGCCGCGCGGTCGCGTGCACCGCCGGCTCCGCCCATTCCGGCACCGAAACCGCCGGGGCCGCGCTGGCCGGAACCGCCGAAGATGCCGCCGAACAGGTCTTCCAGGTCGATGCCGTCGTTACCGCCGAATCCGCCCGAAAAGCCGCGCTGCCCGCCGGGACCGCCGCCGAATCCGGCACCCCCGAAGCCGCCGGCTCCGCCGCCGCCGAACCCGCCGAAGCCCATGGGATTGCCTTCGGCATCGATCTCGCCCCGGTCGAACCGGGCCCGCTTGTCCTTGTCGGACAGCAGGTCGTAGGCGCCGGTCACTTCGGAAAAGCGCTCCGCGGCCTTGGGATTGTCCTTGTTGGTATCGGGATGAAGTTCCTTCGCCAGCTTGCGATAGGCGGACTTGATGTCCTTCTCGCTGGCCGTGCGCGATACGCCAAGGGTGGAATAAGGGTCTGCTGCCATGGTTTCCTAGCTAGGTGCGGACGCGCGTTACGGCAAGCGGTGCTTTCCTAGTTCCGGTCACGAGTCTATTGGAACCTTCACGCCCCGCCCTGCCGCCGGGAATCGCCGTGAAATCAGCGAGGTCCGGCCCGGCGCGGCTGCGTTTGACCACAGGCACGATCCCAGGAAGCGAACATGGAAGCTGAACAGGCCCGCGAAGTCATCCCCCACGGCGATCCTTTCGCCCTGTTCAAGGACTGGTACGAAGCCGCGCGCGAGAGCGAGCCTAACGATTCGAACGCCATGGCCCTGGCCACCGCCACGCCGGACGGACTGCCCTCCGTTCGCATGGTCCTGCTCAAGGGCTACGGGCCGGACGGCTTCGTGTTCTATACCAATGGCCACAGCCGCAAGGGCCAGGAAATCGCCGCCAATCCCCATGTCGCGCTGCTGTTCCACTGGAAGAGCCTGCGCCGCCAGATTCGCATCGAAGGCGAACTGGTGCCGGTGACCGCCGCGGAAGCCGATGCCTATTTCCATTCGCGCGCCCGCGATTCGCAGCTGGGCGCCGTCGCTTCCGACCAGTCCGCCCCGCTCGACAGCCGCGAGACGTTCCTGGCCCGCTACGAGGATGTCCGCAGCCGCTTCGGCGAAGGCGAGATCGAGCGGCCGGCCCATTGGACCGGCTATCGCGTGGTGCCCGCCGCCATCGAGTTCTGGCAGGACCGGCCCTATCGCCTCCATGAGCGCCGCCGCTTCGTGCGCGGCGCCGATGCGGCAGGCGGCTGGGTCAGCACGCTCCTCTATCCTTGAGCCCGCCCTTGCACGAACACGCCAAACTCACCCGCAGCGCCGCTTTCGCCAGCATTGGCGTGGCCGTGCTGCTGCTCGGCCTGAAGGGCTGGGCGGCCTGGTCCACCGGCTCCACGGCGATGCTCGGCAGCCTGGCCGATACCACGCTGGACCTCGTCGCCAGCGTGGCCACGCTGCTGGGCGTGTGGATCGGCGCACAGCCGGCGGACGACAAGCACCGCTTCGGCCACGGCAAGGCCGAGGCGATCGCGGCGATGTTCCAGATCGTGCTGATCTCGATCTCCGCGCTCGCCATCGCCAGCCGCGCGGTGGAGGAATTCCTGGCCAGGAGCCGGGTCGAGAGCGCGGAAAGCGGCATCGCCGTCTCGGCCGTGGCGATCGCGCTGACTCTGGCGCTGGTCGCCTGGCAGCGCCACGTCATCCGCCGCACCGGCAGCATCGCCATCCAGACCGACAGCGTCCACTACCAGTCCGACCTCCTGCTCAACGTGGCGGTGATCGCCGCGCTGGTGCTGGACCAATATGCCGGGCTGAAGGGCGCGGACCCGCTGTTCGGCCTGGGCATCGCCGCGTGGCTGGGTTGGGGCGCCTGGAAGGCCTCGCAGGATGTGCTCGACCAGCTGATGGATCACGAGTGGCCCGAGGAGAAGAAGGACCGCTTTCTCCAGGTGCTGGCCCGCCATCCCGATATTACCGGCGTCCATGACTTGCGCACGCGCACGTCGGGCAACCGGGACTTCGTGCAGTTCCACGTCTGGGTCGATCCGAACATGACCGTTCGCGAGGCGCACCGGGTGATGGACGAGCTGGAACACCGGCTCTGCGACGAATTTCCGGATACCGAGATCCTGATCCATCCCGATCCCGAGGGTTTGGTCGACGAAGCCGGTGCAGCCGGACTCGACGTGCTGCCGCCGATCCGGGTTTCCCCGGATTGAGCGCAGGGGCCGCACTGGCTGGAAATGCCCCACTTGCCACCTCATCCTGAATCAGGTCCGGGACGACGCGCCTTTGGCGGTGAGAGCATCGGCGCCGCAAATTCGGCTGGCTTCAATATCGCCCACCGCGCATAAGCCCCGACATGTCAGCGATTTCCGGTCCCGGCCTGTGGGCGCTCTGCGTTTCCGCCGTCACGATGACGGCGATCGTCGGCTTGCGCTATCTCGGCACCTCGGGCCTCTTCGCCTGGATCACCGCGCGCGCCAGGCCCGGCCTCTATGCCGGGATGGAGCGCCAGATCCGGGGCGAGATCGGCTGGTCGCTGGCCTCCTGCGCGATCTACGGCATTCCTGCGGGCGTGGTGGCCTGGGGCTGGCAGGCCCATGGCTGGACCCGCATCTATGCCGATCCCCTGGCCCTGCCCTTGTGGTGGATGCCGGTATCGCTGTTCATCTACCTGTTCTTGCACGATACCTGGTTCTACTGGACCCACCGCTGGATGCACCGGCCCCGCGTGTTTCGCCGGATGCATGCCGTGCACCACGCCAGCCGCCCGCCCACGGCCTGGGCGGCGATGAGCTTCCATCCGCTGGAGGCGCTGACCGGCGCGGTGGTCGTCCCGGCGCTGGTGTTCCTGGTGCCTATCCATGTCGGGATGCTCGGGCTGGTCCTGACCATCATGACGGTGATGGGAATCGCCAATCACATGGGCTGGGAAATGTTTCCGCAGCGCCTCGTCCATTCGCGTCTCGGCCACTGGTTGATCACGGCCAGCCACCATCACCGCCATCATGAGCTTTATCGATGCAACTACGGCCTCTATTTTCGTTTCTGGGATCATCTGTGCGGCACCGATCGGGGCGTTTCGGCGCCCTGACCCTGCTGGCGGCGGCGCCGATCGTGCTGGGGGCCACGGGGCCGCAGTCGGACGTGTCCGCTGCCGTCACCGGGCTGCGCTCCGCCAAGGGGCAGATCCTGGCCTGCCTGACCGCCGACCCGCAGACCTTCCCCAATTGCGACAAGGACCCCAAGGCCCGCAAGCTGACGATCCCGGCGCAGGGCGAAGTGCGGCTCGATTTCGGCTCGGTGCCCGAAGGCCGCTATGCGATCTCGCTCGTCCATGACGAGAACGGCAACGGCAAGCTGGACACCGCGCTGATGATCCCGCGCGAGGGCTTCGGCTTTTCGCGCGATGCGCCGGTGCGGATGGGCCCGCCCCGTTTCGACAAGGCGGCTTTCGACGTGGGGGACCAGAATACCCGCATGGCGATCAAGATGCGATACCTGCTCTGAACGGCAGAGCGAGCCTTGCCGCCCATCGCGCCGCGGCCTAACCCCGATTCGTGAACAGGCATACTTCATGACCAGGGAAGAGGACATCGTCGAGGAGGTGGTGGATACGGCCACTGCCGGACTCGTGCCCAAGCCGGTGCACGGCACGTTCTCGCCATTCCGTTATCCCGTGTTCCGGGCGATCTGGATCGCCAACCTCTTCTCGAACATCGGCTCCACGCTCCAGGGCGTCGGCGCTGCCTGGCTGATGACCGAGCTGACCACTTCGCACCAGCTCGTGGCGCTGGTGCAGGCTTCGGCCACGGTGCCGATCATGCTCTTCGGCGTCTTCGCGGGCGCCATTGCCGACAATTACGACCGCCGCCTGGTGATGCTGGCCGCGCAGATCGGCATGCTGACGGTCTCGGCCGCGCTGGCGGTGCTGTCCTGGCTCGGCTGGATGACGCCGTTCCTCCTGCTGGCGTTCACGCTGAGCGTCGGCACCGGTACGGCGCTCAACTCGCCGGCGTGGCAGGCCTCCGTCCGCCAGCAGGTCGCGCGGGACCAGCTTCCGCAGGCCATCGCGCTGAACTCGATCTCGTTCAACATCGCCCGCTCGATCGGCCCTGCCGTGGGCGGCTTGCTGATCTCGCTGTGGAACGTGTCCTTCGCCTTTGCCATCAATGCTGTCAGTTACGTCGGCCTGATCGGCGTGCTGCTCTGGTGGCGGCCCGAGGCGCGGCAGATCGACCGCCGGCCGATCCTGCCCGCCGTGGGCGTGGGCATCCGCTACTGCTTCGGCAACGGCCCCTTGCGACGCCTGCTGATCCGCGGTTTCGCGCTGGGCTTCAGCCTGGCCGCCTACCAGGGTCTGCTTCCCGCCGTGGTGAACGATTCGATGCACGGGTCGGAGATCGACTTCGGCGTCATGCTGGGGCTGTTCGGCATCGGCTCGATCGCCACGGCGCCGTTCATCGGCAGGATTCGCCACGCCATGGGGCTGGAGGGCATCCTCGCGCTGGGTTCGGGAATGTTCATCTTCTCGTTCTGGGCCCTTGCCGCGGCGCATGAGCTGACCTGGGCACTGCCCGCGGCCTTCGTGGCCGGGAGCGCCTGGGTGCTGATCCTCACCACGCTCAACACCGCGGTCCAGCTTCGCTCCCCGGACGAGATCCTGGGGCGGTGCCTGTCGATCTATCAGGCCGTCACGTTCGGCGGCATGGCGCTGGGCGCCTGGACCTGGGGCATGTTCGCGGACTGGAAGAGCCTGGCTTTCGCGCTCCACGCGGCATCCGTCTTCCTGATCGCCTCTTTCGTGATCCTGCGCTTCCTCGCACCGCTGCCGCGCCTGGGCGAAGGCGTGCTGCGTCCGAAATAACGGAACGCCTCCTTTTCGGCGGCTTAAACTTTATTTCACCATGGCCCCTCACAAGGAGGCGGAAGGATCAACGAGGATTAGCGATGGACAGGTTGCGCGGCGGGTTTGCCGATGGGGACGAGCCGGCAATCGGCACCTGGGGCAACTATGCCGAAGCGGGCAACTATGCCGAAGCGTCTGCCCTCGCGCCTGCCATCACCCCCAGCCCGGTTTTTGCCCAGGATGAGCGGCGCATGCAGGTGCGGGCCTACAATTTCTGGGCGAGTCTGCTGGGAGACCGCGCTTTTCCCGATGTCGCCGACCTCGATCCCGCAGCCCTGCCCGATTTCGGCCCGCACGGCGTCCTGCTCGATTTCTCGCAAGGTCTGGAGAATCCCGAGATCGCCTGGCTGGGGGCGGAACTGGCGCAGGAATGCGGCACGGACGGCGCCATCCAGCGGCTGGACGACGTACCCAGTCGCTCGCTGCTGTCCCGCATCACCGATCACTACATGCAGATCCTGGCCAATCAGGCTCCCGTCGGATTCGAGGCCGAGTTCGTGAACCAGCGCGGCGCCACGATCCTCTATCGCGGCATCCTGCTGCCTTTCTCGCGCCACCATCTGGCGATCGACTGCATCTACGGCGTCATCAACTGGAAGGAGCAGGCCGGTTCGCCAACCGGCATGGAGCCGGCGGCTGGTCCGGCCGATCCCATCGATCGCCTGCCGCTGCCCCGCGCGGCGGCCCCGCTGACGGAATGGGCGGACGGCCCGGCGGACGGTGCCTTCGCGCTTCCGCCCGTGAGCTTCGGCAGCGCCGCGCCCCACGCGCTGGACCTCGTCGAAGCCGGGCTGATTACCGGCCTGAATACCGGACTCCCGGAGGACGCCCCCCTCGGCCCGGACCTCGCGGCTTCGGACATTCTGGAACTTACGGCCGACATGGAGCTGGCCGACTGGCTGGCTTCGGCGCGCGAACTGGCACAGGCGGCGCACCGCGCGGAGGATCGCTCGCGTCAGGCGCTCTATGCGGCGCTCGGCCGCGCCTACGACTTCGCGCTGGCCGCAGAGCAGGCGCCGGAGGACTATGCCGAACTCGTGCAGGATGCCGGGCTGAAAGTGCAGGAGCGGGCGCCGCTGATGCCGCTCGTCAAGCTCGTCTTCGGTGCCGACTACGACAAGACGCGCCTGACCGAATTCGCCACCGTCATCGCCCATGGCCGCCGCCTGGGCCTCGAACAGGGCGCGCTGGCCCCGCACATCGCCGGGGCGGACGGCGGCATCAAGGCCCTGGTCCGCGACGAACGCCGCCTCCGCCGCGAGGATGACCGGGATGCGGCCCCCGCCGAATCGCGCCGCGACCGCGTGGCGCGGGGGCTTCGCGCCCTTCAGCCCCTGCCGATGGAAGACCTTGGCCGCTCGGGCGAGTTCACCGTGCTGGTGGCCCGGCGCAACGAGGCGGGCGAGCTGGTCCTGCTGGGCGAAGTGGCCGATGACGAGACCCTGCTCGGCCGCGCTGCCCGGCACCTGCTGGGATGATCCGCAGCGCAGAGCGCTCTTGCCAGCAGGCTTGCCGCCGCTAGGCTGAAGGCTTGATTCGGCAGTTGCCCGATCCGGACGGACAAGCGTCTTCAGCACCGGTTCAGGCCGAAAGGCCCCAGAGTAGAGCATGCCCTTTGCGCGATTTGCCGCACTTCTCCTGAGCTTTCTGGCGCTGCTCGGCTGGTCCGCCGCTCCGGCCAGCGCGCAGTCGATCCTGCGCGATGCAGAGACCGAGGCCCTGCTCAAGGACATGTCGCGCCCGCTGATCACGGCGGCGGGGCTCGATCCCAACCATGTCGACATCGTGCTGGTCAACGATTCCTCGGTGAACGCCTTCGTGGCGGGCGGGCAGGCGGTCTACGTCAACAGCGGGCTGATCAACCAGGCCGATACCGCCGCCGAAGTGCAGGGCGTGATCGCGCACGAGCTGGGCCATGTCACCGGCGGCCATGCCGTGCTCAACCAGGGCGCGCAGCCGGCGTCTAACATCTCCATCCTCTCGCTCCTGCTTGGCGCGGCCGCCGCGGCAGCGGGGGCCGGCGAGGCGGCAATGGGCGTGATCATGGCCGGCCAGCAGGCCGCCATGGGCAAGTACCTGGCCTATAGCCGCTCGCAGGAAGCCTCCGCGGATGCTGCCGGCGCGCAATATCTCTCCGCCGCCGGGATCAGCGGCCGCGGGTCCGTGGAATTCTTCAAGAAGCTGCAGAATCTCGAATTCCGCTACGGATACCGGCCGCAGGAAGGGGACGAGTTCTACTCCACCCACCCGCTCACCGGTGACCGTATCCAGACCTTGCAGGACGTCTACGAGAAGGACCCGGCCTGGGCCAAGCCGGACGATGCCAAGCTCCAGCAGCGGTTCATGCGGATGAAGGCCAAGCTGTTCGGCTACCTGGCCGAGCCGCGCGACGTGTTCCGCGTCTATCCCGAGACGGACAATTCGGTGCCGGCCCACTACGCCCGCGCTTATGCCTTCCACCGCCAGTCGCAGCTCGACCGTGCGCGCGCCGAAACCGATGCGCTGCTGGCGGTCGATGCGAACGATCCCTATTTCCTTGAGCTGAAAGGGCAGATCCTGCTGGAGGCGGGGCAGGCGGCCGAAGCGCTGGTGCCGCTGCGCAAGGCCACGGAACTGACCGGCTACCAGCCGCTGATCGCCACGCTCTTCGGCCATGCCCTGATCGCCACCGAGGATTCCGCCCATTTCGCCGAGGCGCAGACGGTGCTGAAAAACGCCGTCGCGCGGGATCGGGAAAATCCTTTCGCCTGGTACCAGCTCGGCACAATCTACGCCGCCAATGGCGATATGCCGCGCGCCCGGCTGGCCAGTGCCGAGCAGCAATCCCTGACCGGCCAGATGGACGCCGCGCTGATGAGCGCGCAGGCCGCCGAAGCGGGGCTGCCCACCGGCACGCCGGACTGGCTGCGGGCGCAGGATATCGAGATGCAGGCCCGCGCCGAACTGCAGCGCAAGAAGCGGCGATGAATGCCCCGTCCCAGGTCGCAGTCCGGGGCGGACCTTCGGCTCTGGCCGCGGTTCTCATAGCCCGCTAAGGGCAGTGCTCAATTGACAGGATTCTCGACGACGATGGGTAATGGCACGAAGTTCGCAGCGATCGCCGGTTGCATCGCGCTGATCGGCGTCGGTGGCTGGTTCGGCGGCCGCGTGGCGGTTGAGAAGGTCGTTCACGACTATATCCTCGAACACCCCGAAATCCTGCCCCAAGCCATGGACAACCTGCAGCGCAAGCAGGCCAGCCAGCAACTGGCCGGTGTGCGCCAGAACGTGGAGACACCGTTCCCCGGCGCCGTGCTCGGCAATCCGAACGGCAAGGTCACGCTGATCGAATTCAGCGACTATGCCTGCGGTTATTGCCGCCGCAGCCTGCCCGACGTGGCCCAGCTTCTGGCGAAGAACCCCGATCTGCGCATCGTCGTGCGCGAACTGCCGATCATCGGCCCCGAAAGCCCCGCCGCCGCGAAGATGGCGCTGGCCGCGGCCGAACAGGGCAAGTTCCCGCAGTTCCACGATGCCATGTTCGCCATGGGCCAGGTCGATGCCCAGAGCATCGATGCCGCGGCGCAGAAGGCCGGCCTCGACATCGAGCGCGCCCGCAAGGTCGCCGCTGGGCCCGCCGTGGCGCAGGAGCTTTCGCGCAACATGGATATTGCCGGACGCCTTGGCTTCAGCGGTACGCCAAGCTGGGTGGCGGGCGAGCGGCTGATCTCCGGCGCGGTCGGTTTCGACCAGCTGTCCGAGGCGGTCTCCGAGGCGCGCGCCGAACCCAAGGGCGACAAGAAGGGCTGACAAGTCGACTTGCGGAATTATCGGCTGTTTCCGCATGGGCATGATTTCGGCTAGGAAGCGAGAATGAGCGTCCTGCCGATCCAGCCCATTCCTTTCTTCGCCAACAAGGACAAGGCCTTCTGGCGCCTGCAGTTCGTAGGCTGGGGCGGCGCGATGCTGCTTCGCGCCATGTCCACGATCGCCAATGCCCAGCCCCTGTCCTATCTGGTGCTGGTGCTGATCGCGACCGTTACCGGCTTTTCGATCTCGCTGGTGCTGTCCGTCGTCTATCGCGCGCTGATCACCCGTCGCGCCCTGGTGACCTGGGGCCTGACGGCTATGATCCTGCCGTTCGCGGTGGGCCTCCATGCCTTCATCGATGCCTGGGTGATCTCGCTTTACCGCACGGACAGCGATTCCAGCTTCGCGCAGCTGTTCATCGGCGTCTTCTATCTGGACGCCACGCTGCTCGGCGCCTGGTCGGCGCTTTACTACGCCATCAATTTCTACCTCCAGGTGGAGGAACAGAACGACCAGATGATCCGGCTGGAGAATCAGGCGACGCAGGCGCAGCTCGCCATGCTGCGCTACCAGTTGAATCCCCATTTCCTGTTCAACACGCTGAACTCGATTTCCACGTTGGTCCTGCTGAAACAGACCGAGCCGGCCAATGCCATGCTCAGCCGGCTGTCCTCATTCTTGCGCTACACCCTGATCAACAAGCCGTCCGCCCAGGTCACGGTGGCGCTCGAGGTGGAAACGCTGAAGCTCTATCTCGATATCGAACTGATGCGATTCGAGGAGAGGCTGCGCACCACCTTCAACATCGACCCGGAAACAGAGACCTGTCTCCTGCCCTCGCTGCTGCTTCAGCCTCTGGTCGAAAACTCGATCAAATATGCCGTGACACCGCAGGAATCCGGGGCTGAGATCACGATCGTCACGCAACTCGTCGGGCCGATGCTTCGCATCACCGTCTCGGACACCGGGCCGGGCTTGCAAAGTCCGACGACGGACAACAGGTTGTCGGGCATGACTTACGATGGAGGGGAGCCGGTCTCCACTGGCGTTGGCCTGGCAAATATCCGCGACCGTCTTTCTCAGGCTTATGGCGAGCATCATCGATTCGAGACGATCGAGCCGATCGAAGGCGGATTCGCCGTACTCATCGAACTTCCCGCCGAACGCCAACCCACCCCGGAAGACATGCACGAGCAGCCGCGGCAGCCTGTTTTCGCCGCGCGATGAAACATATTTGGCCCACGTGCGTTAGCCGGGCCGGAGACAATAACTGATGACCATTCGCACGATCCTCGTCGACGACGAGAAACTCGCCATCCAGGGCCTTCAGCTTCGTCTGGAGAAGTATCCGGATGTCGAGATCATCGATACCTGCTCGAACGGCCGCGAGGCCATCCGCAAGATCAAGACCGAAAAGCCCGATCTCGTCTTCCTCGACATCCAGATGCCCGGTTTCGACGGCTTCTCGGTGGTCAAGGGCGTGATGGAGATCGAGCCGCCGCTCTTCGTCTTCGTCACCGCCTATCAGGAGCACGCGGTCCGCGCCTTCGAGGCCAATGCCGTCAACTACCTGATGAAGCCGGTGGACGAGACCAAGCTCGACGATACGCTTGCCCGCGTGCGCCAGCGCCTGGCCGAGAAGCGTTCGTCGGACGAGGCGGAGAAGCTCAAGACGGTGCTGGCCGAAGTGGCCCCCGACGCGATCGAGCACATCCCGGAGGAAAGCGACCCCAACGCGGACCGCTACGAAAAGCTCATCAACATCAAGGATCGCGGCCAGATCTTCCGCATCGATGTCGATTCGATCGAGCATATCGAAGCCGCCGGCGACTACATGTGCATCCGCACCGCCGACAATTCGCTGATCCTGCGCGAAACGATGAAGGACCTGGAGCGCCGCCTTGACCCCCGCGTGTTCCAGCGCGTCCACCGCTCGACCATCGTCAACCTCAACCAGGTCCGCCAGGTCAAGCCGCATACCAATGGCGAATGCTTCCTGGTGCTCGATTCGGGCGCGCAGGTTAAGGTCAGCCGATCCTACCGCGACGTGATCGCGCGCTTCGTTCATTGATTCCGAGAATGCGGAAAGGCCCCCGGGCTTTTCCGCATTCTCCATTCGCGCTGAGATGCGGAGAGGGTAGTCTGCGGCGCAGCCCTTTTTCCGCTGCCGCGCCTTCGGGGCGAGGCTCAGGAGAAAGGCGGGCTTCGCCGCAAGCGCTGTTCCTCTGCGTCTCTGCGCGAATCCTCTCTTCCATACTCGACAACCCCGTCACGACGCGCGAAAGACGCGGGCATGAGCACATTCGCGATCCCGGGTTTCGACCTTGCCGCCTTCGTCGATGCAACGCTTGCCGAGGACCTCGGCGTGGGGCTTCCGGGTGGCGGGCGTGACGTTACCTCGGAAAGCGTGATCGAAGCCGGGGCCAGGTTCTCCGGCGTGATGGATTCGCGCGATGCCATCACCGTCGCCGGCCTGCCCCTTGCCGAGGCCTTCTTCCGCACTCTCGATCCCGCGATGGAGATCGAGATTCTCGTCGAGGAAGGCGCCCCGGTCGAACCCGGCGCCAAGCTTATGCGCCTCACCGGCAATGCCCGCGCCATGCTGACCGGCGAGCGTTCCGCTCTCAACACTGTCCAGCACCTCTCCGGCATCGCAACGATGACCCGGGCTTATGTGGATGCCATGGAAGGGCACGCGACGCTGCTCGACACGCGCAAGACCATTCCCGGCCTGCGCCACCTCGAAAAGTACGCGACCCGCATGGGTGGCGCGCGCAATCACCGCATGGGGCTGTGGGACGCGGCCATGATCAAGGACAACCATGTTCTGGTGGCGGGCGGCGTCGGCCCGGCGGTGGCGCGCGCCAAGGCGGCGGGCGTGGCGCAGATCATCTGCGAGGTGGACCATCTCGACCAGATCGAACCCGCCATCGCCGCGGGCGCGCATCACCTCCTGCTCGACAACATGGTGCCGGATACCCTGCGCGAGGCCGTGGCCATCGTCGCAGGCCGTGTGCCGACCGAAGCCTCGGGCGGCGTCAATCTCTCCACGATCGGCGCCATCGCCGCTTCGGGCGTGACGTACGTTTCCGTCGGCCGCCTCACCCAGAGCGCCCCGGCGGCCGATATCGGGCTGGATTTCTCACCGCTTTAGAAGCGGTTGCGAACGGGAGTGCAGGCCGTCATGCTCCCTCGACCCCGCCCAAAAGGGGGGAGGGGAAACGGGGGACACCGCCTTGCGTCCGAATTCCATCATTCAATTCGATCGATTCTTTCTCGGCTCCCTGGCGTTGGCGGGGGTGAATGCCGTCCTGTCGATGCAGGACACGCTTGCCGATCCCAGGCTGGCACGCTCGGGGCTGGGAATGGGCTTCATCGTGGGCATTCAGGTCTTCAGCTTTGCGCTGATGCTGGCGCTGTGGTTCTTCATTTCCCGCAGGGCAGGAAACGCAGCCAGGTGGATACTCACGGTGATGACGGTGCTGGGCATGTTCGTGACGATCCCCATGGTCCCGGTCCTTGCCGAACGCGGGATAGGGAACATGGCTTTCGCGCTGGTCATCACCGTGCTTCAGGTCGCCGCTGTGGCCTTCCTGTTCCGCAGCGATGCCCGCGCCTGGTTCGCCCGCAAGGGCGGCATCGCGCCGGACGACCAGAGCATTTTCAGCTAGTCGCCGGTCACCGTTTCGCCCGGAAGAAGCTGCGGAGCATCTCCGCGGCCTCCGATTCGCCGATTCCCGGATAGACTTCCGGCTTGTGCAGGCACTGGTCGTGCTCGAACACGCGCGCGCCGTGCTCCACCGCGCCGCCCTTGGGATCGGAAGCGGCATAGTAGAGCCGGGCGATTCGCGCGTGGACGATGGCGCCCGCGCACATGGCGCAGGGTTCCAGCGTCACCCATAGCTCGCATCCCTCCAGTCTCTCATTGCCGAGAATCAGCGCCGCGGCGCGAATCGCCTCGATTTCGGCGTGGCTGGTGGGGTCGTGGCGCTCGCGCGGACCGTTGCGGCCGGTGGCGATGACGTTTCCGTCCTTCACGACGACCGCGCCAATCGGCACTTCGCCGGAATCGGCGGCTTCCCGGGCTTGCGCCAGGGCGAGTTCCATGTATTCGGGCAGGGGCCAGCGGGTCATGGCCATGCGCTAGACCTTCAAAAAGCTGTGCGCAACTTGACCTTCACCCGGGGAATCGCTAAGGGCGCGCCTTCCCGTATTTACGGCCACAGACTTTTTCGAGCGAGAGTAGACATGTCCCGCATCTGCGAACTGACCGGCAAGGGCCGCCAGGTCGGCTGCAACGTCAGCCACGCCAACAACAAGACCAAGCGCGTCTTCCTTCCCAACCTTCAGAACGTCACGCTGCTGTCGGACGGTCTTGAGCGCAGCTTCAAGTTCCGCGTCTCGACCCACGGCCTGCGTTCGGTCGAGCACAACGGTGGCCTCGACAACTGGCTGCTGAAGACTTCGGACACGAAGCTGAGCGCGCGCGCCGTCAAGGTGAAGCGCGAGCTGAAGAAGCAGCAGGCCGCCTGATTCTCCCGCTCCCTACGGGGAGCGTGAAGAACACGGTTTCGCAAAAAGGCGTGCAAGCTTGACTTGCGCGCCTTTTCGCATGCCCGGCCGGGATCGGTTTCCCGGTTTGGGAGCGCGCCCATTCCTCTTGAATTCCATGAATCCGCCGCGCCGCTGAAGGCGGGGCTCGGTTCCTGTTGTCTCAAGAGCAGGCGGAAGCCGTTTCCGCGCGGCAGCGAATACCGGTTCGGTCGAGACTATGCCTATGGCAGTCCGGCTGGGCTTAAGGCAGTTTGGCTGGGTCGACGCTCATCTTCCACACCAGCGTGCGCTGGAGCGGGGAGAAGTTGTCGTCCGAGATCAGCCAGACGGTCAGCTTGCCGCTCTCCTGCGGGGCGATTGCGATGCCTTCGAAGTTGTCGATGGGCAGGTCGGACGAGAGCCGCGCAACCTCGGTGACTTTCCAGGTGCCGCCCGGGTGGATGTCCGCCGGATCGCCGATCGCGATTCGGCCGGCGAATCGTTGCGGCATCGGCCAGATCAGGCGCCGCATCAGGATCAGCAACCGGCCGTCCGGCATTTGCGCCATGTCGGTGGGGCTGAAGCCCGCAGGCGAATCGAGCGTGAAGCCCTGCCCGTTCGGGTTCAGAGTGGGATCTCCGCCGAACAGGGCGGCCTGGTGCAGGTGATCGCTCCAGCCGACATACCCTTCGCGCAGCAGCACGAATCGCCCGTCATGAAGGCGCGTGAGCGCTTCGGGACCGGAATTGACTCCCCAGTCCGCCATGACCGGCGGGCTGGCGCGGCGTTCGATCTCGTAGTCCGGATTCATCCGGTAGACGGCGTTGCGCCCCTCCAGGCCGAGCCAGATCATGCCGGTTTCGTCCTGCGTGGCTGATTCGACATCGCGCGCGGCCTTGTCCGCATCCTTGGAGAGGGGCAGGTCGCCCATGCGGCTTTCCGCCTGCGACTGCCCGGGTGCCCTGAACTCCAGAAATCCGCCCGAATCGCTGAGCGCCAGCATGATGCCGCCGGGCCGCAGCAGCAGCGCGGAATAGCTGCCGAAGGAGTGGGTGCGGCTATGCGCCTGCCAGACTTCCTCCAGCTTGAACGATCCCAGACGCGGGTCGGCGCGCCGGGCTGCAGGCAGGGGTAGCTGCTCGAACGACAGTTCGAATGTCTTGAATTTCTTGTGCTGCGGCGCATGCCCCCAGGTCAGCGGCAGCAGGGACAGCAGGACGAGGAGGGCAATGGTGCGGCGCACAAGGGCGGGATAAGCATTCCGGCGAAGGCTGCAACCCGCTTTCGCTGCAGCCCTGCGGAATTGCCGATATTATCGGCGCAATCCCATCGGTTCAGGTCTGGGGGCCGGTGAAGAGGATCGGGTCCAGCCGCGCCTCGTTCCATTTGATCGACCAGTGCAGATGCGGTCCGGTGGCCCGGCCGGACATGCCGATCTTGCCGATCACCTGGCCCTGGCGGACGTGTTCGCCCGGCTTCACCAGGATCTCGGAGCAATGCAGGAAAGCGCTGTTGAGGCCCATGCCATGGTCCAGCATCAGCAGGTTGCCTTCGAGCGTGAACGGCTTCTCGGCGGCCAGAATCACCACACCGTCGGCCGGGGCAACGAAAGGCGTGCCGCTGGTGCCGGTGGCGATGTCGAGACCCGAGTGATAGGCACCGGGCTCGCCCCGATAGACGCGCTGCGATCCGAAACGGCCGGAAATGCGGCCCTTGGCGGGCCAGATGAAATGTTGGCGCCAGCCCTGGGCGTCGGTCTTCATCGCCCGCGCGGCATTGATGCGGTCCAGTTCGGGCCGACGCAGGGCCATGAAGGCTTCGGTCGGGCCGCCTGGCTTGCGGGCGATATTGACGTTCTCGATCTGCCAGGCGCGCGGCGAGACGGAAATCGGCTGCGTGATGCGGCGGCCGCTGGCCAGCGTGGCCGTCAGCGTGGCGATGGTGCCGGCATCGCGGTCGAAGGCGGCGAACCAGTTGCCGTCCGGCGCGATCTGCACCGGCTGGCCGCCCAGCGCCAGAGCGCTCGTGCCGGCAGGCACTTTGCCGCGGACCCAGCCGCCCTGAGTGAGTTCCCCGTTATAAGTCAGGGTGCCCGGGACAGCCGCAGGCGCCACCGGCGCCGTGGATTGGGCCGCGAGGCCGCTCCACGCCAGCATTGCACCGGCAGCCGCCAGGCCGCCGAGAACCAGCGAGGCCGGGATCAGCGATGCCCTTGAGGCCTTGCGGGCCTTCATGCCTTGGCGGTGAGACGCTTGGTCGCGATTTCGGCGCTGGCGTAAGGCTCCTGGAACTCGGCGCTCCAGTAGCGGAGTTCCTCCAGCGGAATCTTCTCGCCGGTGACGGCGCAGAGCACGAAGTGTCCGCCGCTCAGCACCCGGAAACCATTGGGTCCGTAGGCGAGCTTGGCGGGGCGGTCGGCAGAAGACATAAGCATGGGCGAAATCCTAGCAGAGCCGGCGGTTCAAAACAAATCGCCTTGCCTCGGCTCGCCCGCCTTCGGTCGTGCCGGGCGCCTGGACGCCGGTGTTTCAGGTGCCGGTTCGGCGAAGGTTCCAGGCGTCGTGGCGGCCTGGACCGGCGCTTCGGTGCCGACGGCGACCGTCAGTTCGCCGTCCCGGAATTCCAACGTCAGCAGCGATTCTCGCGCCGCCGCTTGGCGACTGGTCAGCGCGCGGCCGTCCGGCCCCTTGGCAAGGACATAGCCCCGCTCCAGCGGGCGCTTCGGGTCGAGCTGCGGCAGCACGCGGGAAACCGGTGCCAGACTGTCGCGCGCCAGAGTCCAGCGGCGAGTCAGCAGGCGCGCGGTCAGGCCGACGCGCGTCAGCCGCTCGTCGCAGCGCTCCACCCGGTGACGCAGCAGCGGCAGTGACAGGCGGGAGGCGGTGCGGCCCAGCTGTTCGCGCTTGGCCGCCGCTTCATCGCGCAGGCCGCGGCGCAGGCGTTCGGAAAGTTCGTCCAGCTTCTGCGCCTTGGCCGCGAGAATGGCCTCGGGCCGGGGGAGGCGCTGCACCCGCGCTTCCAGTCGTTCGCGGCCGAGCGTGACCGGGCGCAGAGCGCAGCGGCGCTTGCGATAGGCCAGTTCGTCCAGCGTGGCGGCCAGTTCCAGCCGCACCGGCACGGCCATTTCGGCGGCCGCAGTGGGCGTGGGCGCCCGGCGGTCGGCGGCATAGTCGCAAAGCGTGGTGTCGGTTTCGTGCCCGACCGCCGAAATCACGGGAATAGACGATTCCGCCACGGCCCGGACCACGACTTCCTCGTTGAACGACCACAAGTCCTCGATCGAACCGCCACCGCGCGCCACGATCACCAGATCGGGACGCGGCACCGGGCCGCCGGGCCGGATCGCGGAGAAACCGCGCACGGCATTGGCCACCTGCTGCGCCGAGCCCTCGCCCTGCACGAGGACCGGCCAGACCAGGACGTGGCTGGGGAAGCGGTCGTCCAGGCGGTGGAGAATGTCGCGAATCACGGCGCCGGTGGGGGAAGTCACCACGCCGATCACGCGCGGCAGGAAGGGCAGCTCACGCTTGCGTTCGGGCGCGAACAGCCCCTCGGCGGCAAGGCGGGCGCGCAGCTTTTCCAGCAGCGCCAGCAACGCGCCTTCGCCGGCGATCTCCATGGTCTCGATGACGACCTGGTATTTGGAGCGGCCGGGATAAGTGGTGAGCTTGCCGGTGGCGATCACCTCGATGCCGTCTTCGGGGCGGAAGGCCAGCCGCTGCGCGCCGCCGCGCCACATGACGCCGTCGATCACCGCCTTGTCGTCCTTGAGCGCGCAGTAGAGGTGGCCCGAGGCCGCCCGCTTCACGCCCGAAAGCTCTCCGCGCAGGCGCACGAAGCCGAAGCGGTCTTCCACGGTGCGCTTTAAAAGGTTCGAAATCTCGCTGATCGAGAGCGGCGCAGCGTTGTCCCCGGCCGCTTGCTTCGCTACCAGCCCACCCGAACGACCATCATCGAATTCGTCGTCATCGAAAGGCACGGCTAATGAACATCCTTCTTCTGGGCTCTGGCGGCCGCGAACATGCGCTGGCCTGGAAGCTGGCGCAATCCCCGCTCTGCGAGACCCTCTGGGCCGCGCCGGGTAACCCGGGCATTGCCGAGGTCGCAAGCTGCATTTCGCTGGATGTCACCGATCACGCGGCCGTCATCGCCTTTTGCGAGAGCAACGTGGTCGGCCTGATCGTCATCGGCCCCGAGGCCCCGCTGGTCGACGGCCTTGCCGATTCCCTGCGCGGCGAGGGTTTCTCGGTGTTCGGACCGAGCCAGGCGGCGGCCCAGCTCGAAGGCTCCAAGGGCTTCACCAAGGACCTGTGCGAACRCGCGGGCATTCCCACCGCCGGTTACGACCGCGTCGCCAACGAAGCGGACGCGATGGCCGCGCTGGCGAAATTCGGGGCGCCGGTGGTGATCAAGGCCGACGGCCTGGCCGCTGGCAAGGGCGTGACCGTGGCGATGACCATGGCCGAAGCCGAGGAAGCCGTGCGCGAGATCTTCTCGGGCCGCTTCGGAGAGGCCGGCGCCGAAGCCGTGATCGAGGAATTCATGGAAGGCGAGGAAGCCAGCTTCTTCGCCCTGACCGACGGTTCCACCATCGTCCCCTTCGCCTCCGCGCAGGACCACAAGCGCGTGGGCGACGGCGACACCGGCCCCAACACCGGCGGCATGGGCGCCTATAGCCCGGCGCCGGTGCTGACGCCGATGCTGGAAGCCGAAGTGCTGGAACGCATCATCGCGCCGACCGTGCGGACGCTGGAAAACGAAGGCACGCCTTATTCCGGCGTGCTGTTCCTGGGCGTGATGCTGACCCGCGAAGGCCCCAAGCTGATCGAATACAACTGCCGCTTCGGCGATCCCGAGTGCCAGGTGATGATGCTGCGCCTCGAATCGGATCTCGTCGAACTGCTCCATGCCTGCGCCGACAACCGCCTTGCCGCGATCGCGGCGCCGCGCTTCAGCCGCGACACGGCGCTGACCGTCGTGATGGCCGCGAACGGCTATCCCGGCACGCCCGAGAAGGGCGGCGCGATCGGCGGCATCGCGGCGGCCGAGGCGGATGGCGCCAAGGTGTTCCACGCCGGCACCGACGTGAAGGACGGCGTGCTGGTCTCCAGCGGTGGCCGCGTGCTCAACGTGACGGCGCGGGGCGCGTCGGTCACCGAGGCGCAGGGCCGGGCCTATGCGGCCGTGGATGCGCTCGATTTTCCGACCGGCTTCTGCCGCCGGGACATCGGCTGGCGCGAAGTGGCGCGCGAGAAGGCCCATGACCAGTAAGGCGGATTCGATCCTGAAGGTGGCGCTGGCGGTGGCGGCGGTGTTCGCCGGCACCGGCGTCGGCTATTACTACGGGGTGTTCCTGCCCGGTCAGGCGTCCCGCCAGGAGGCGCGTGTGGCTGCCGAGCAGGAAGCCCGGCAGAAGCAGGAAGACGCCGTGGCCAAGGCGCAGCAGCGCGAGCAGGCCGAGCAGTCGCGCCGACAGGAAGCGGCTCAGCAGGAGTATCAGGACTGCCTGAACTTCGCGGAGCTTTCCTACAAGCAGCGCTGGACGGCGAGTTGCCGCGCGCAGCACGATGCCGATGTCTCGGCACTGGCCGATTGTGCCGACAACCTGTTCGCCACCGAGGAAGGCTGCCGGGCCAAGGTGCCGATCCGGCCCGAGCGCGACTGCGCCTTGCCGGGGCAGACGGCGCAAAGCTATTCCGACGCCCGCGAGCAGCGCAAGGCCGAGTGCCTCGCGCGGTTCCAGTCAGCCCAGCCCGGTGCCCAGCCCAGCACCCAGCCTTTGGCGCCCCAGGGCCAGGCCCTGTCGGAACCGGCGGGGCGGGACGGCGCGATGCCGCAAGCGGATACTTACTGACCGCGCTCGGCCAGCCAGGTCGGTGCGATTTCGATCACCGGGATTTCCCAGGGGTGGGCCGCCATGATGCGGTCCATCGCCTCCAGGAATTCCGGGTCTTCCTCGCTGCAGGGCGCGTGGAGGGACAGGATCACGGTGGGGGAGAGGCTGGTCATGGCCGCTTCGCCCAGCGCCGGTCTTGCGTCCGGCCCGGGCTGGAAGCTCTCCCACCCCAGGCCGATCTCGGCGACTCCCTTGTAGAGGCCGAAATCGCCGAGCGGATTGTCGGCGCGGACGACCGCCAGGATCGCGGCCAGGACCGGGTCGCGCTCGCCGGCGGCGACGTCGCCTGCCAGCATGGCGCGAAAGGTCTCCGGCGAAACCGGAACGTGGATGCGCACCAGCAGGGCTTCGCGAAGATTCATGCGGGCTGTTCCTCGATCAACAGGCGAACGACCAGCGCGAGCCGTTTGGCATCCTCGCGCGCGTGGTGGGCCTTGGGCAGGCGCCGCCTGGCTTCCTCCAGCGCGGCGTCGACCTGCTCTCGGGTAAGGCCGCGCGCGGCCATCCATTCGCCCAGGAAGCGGATCGGGAACGGCAGCTTTTCGTCCAGTTCCTCACACAGCACTTCCAGCCAGAAGCCATCGAGGTCGGCATCGGAATAGACCTCGCACGTACCGACGAACGCCACCATCTCCGCGAAGACTTGCGCGGGCGGCAGTCCGTCGCATGCCAGCATGGCGCGGCTGATGCCGTGGAGCGATTCCGCTTCTTCGGACCAGTCCCAGGTCTGCCAGCGGGGCGGGGGCTTGATCAGCCAGGAGCGGCTTTCCCCGTCGATGCGCGCCACGGCGACCTCGATCGGATAGGACTGGCCATATTCGGGCAGGCAACTCGCCTCGAAGTCGATCAGTGCGGGATCGTGCTGGGCCATGGGCGCTCCGGTTGAGGACGGTGGACCAACCTGTCCTGCGGAGAGGCCGGCGTCAACGCCATGCAAAAAGGGCCCCATTCCTGCGAATGGAGCCCCTTTTTCCAGCCGAAGCCGAAGCGATCAGCCGACGCGTTCGGAAATCAGCGCCTGGAGGTCCGCTTCGGGACGCGCGCCGTAGTGCGAGATGATCTCGCAGGCGCAGATCGCGCCGTACTGCAGGCATTCTTCCAGGCTCTTGCCGCGCACATGGCCGAACAGGAAGCCGGCCGCGAAGAGGTCGCCGGCGCCGGTGGTGTCCACCACGCGCTCGATCGGCTCCGCGCCGACTTCGGCGCGCTGGTCGCCCGAGATCGCGACAGCGCCCTCGGCACCGCGCGTGACGACAAGCACGGGGATCTTCGGAGCGAGCTGGGCGACGCCCTTTTCGAAATCGTCATGACCGACAAGGGCGGCCATCTCGTGCTCGTTGCAGAACAGCACGTCTATCTTGCCGGTGTCGATCAGGTCGAGGAAATCGGCGCGGTGACGGTCGATCACGAAGCATTCCGAAGGCGTGAAGGCGATCTTGCGACCGGCCCCGCGGGCGGCCTCGACGGCCTTGCGCATCGCGGCGCGCGGTTCCTCGGGATCCCAGAGATAGCCTTCGAGATAGAGCACGGCCGCATTGGCGACGGCGCTTTCGTCCAGCGCTTCGGCGGGCAGGTAGTGCGAGGCGCCGAGGAAGGTGTTCATCGTGCGCTGGCCGTCCGGCGTCACGAAGATCAGGCAGCGGGCCGTCGGCGGGTTGCCGGGGCGGGCGGGCACGTCGAAGGCGATGCCGCCGGCGCGGATGTCATGGGTGAAGACGTCGCCCAGCTGGTCTTCCGCGACCTGGCCGATGAAGGCGCACTTCGCACCGAGCGCGGCCAGGCCGGCCAGGGTGTTGGCCGCCGAACCGCCGGAAATCTCGCGGGCCGGGCCCATGGCTTCGTAGAGGCTTTCTGCCTGATCGGCGTCGATCAGCATCATGCCGCCGCGCGAGAGACCAAGCTCGTCGATCAGCGCGTCGCTGCAGTTGGCGATCACGTCGATGATGGCATTGCCGATGGCAATCACGTCGAAAGTGGGCGGCACGGTGGGTTGAGCCATGCGAAAAGGAGTCCTTGGATTGTCTGGAGGTTGTGTCGCGAGTAGCGCGCGGGCCGCCGCTTCGCAAGCGCGGCGAGAGTTGACAGCACCACTGGCCCGCGCAATGCGGTGAGATGTCATGACCCAAGACCGTTCGGCGCTTCACGCCATTCCGATGATCGCTCCCACCCGCCTGCGATGCGCCACCGCCCACTTGCGGGGCGTTGTTGCCGCGGCGGGGCTTGCCGTGCTGCTGGCAGGGTGCGCCAGCACGTCCGGCGGCGTGGCCACGGCGCAGCATCCGCCCAAGCGGGGCACGCAGATTCCCAATGTGCGCCAGCCGACCCATACTGCGCGGGACCCCAGTTTCCAGGCGATTCCCGGTGCCGAAGGGGTGATCGGATCGAGCGAGAGCCAGCTCGTGCGGATGTTCGGGGAGCCGCGGCTCAACGTCTGGGAAGGCGATGCCCGCAAGCTGCAGTTCACCGGGAAGGCGTGCCTGCTGGACGTCTATCTCTACCCTTCCGCCGCCACGAAGGAGCCGCGCGCATCCTATATCGATGCGCGGCGGGTTTCCGACGGGCAGGATGTCGATCGCGCCGCCTGCATCGCGGCGCTCCGCAAGTAGGGAATTTCCGGGAGACGCTCTCCCGGAAGCGGGGCTTCAGACCGTGAAGCTCTCACCGCAGCCGCAGGAACCCTTGGCATTGGGATTCTCAAACACGAAACCGGCGGTGAAGTCGTCTTCCTTCCAGTCCATGATCGAGCCGATCAGGTAGAGCACCGAGGCACCGTCGATGTAGAAGATGCCGCCGGGCGTCTCGATCTTCTCGTCGAAGGGCTTTTCCTCGCTGACGTAGTCGACCGAATAGGCCAGGCCCGAACAACCGCGGCGCGGGGTGGAAAGACGCACGCCGATCGTGCCTTCCGGCGCCTCGCCCATCAGCCTGGCGATGCGGGCTTCGGCATTGGCGGTGAGGATCACGGCGGCCGGGCGCTGGCGCGCCGGCTTTACGCCAGGATTCGCAGAAGTGGTCGTGGTCATAGCTTCTTGTCCCAGAACAGCGCCGTGCCCGCTTCCGGGTCCAGCGCGTAGTCTCCGTAGCCGAGCGAGGCGTAGAGGCCCTTGGCGGTCGCATTGCCGCTCAGCACTTCGAGAGTGATCTTGCAGGCGCCGCGGGCGCGGGCCTCTTCCTCGACGGCCAGCATCAGCGCGCGTCCCACACCCTTGCCGCGCGCTTCGGGCAGCACGGCCATGTCATGGATGTTCACCAGCGGCCGGGCCGCAAACGTCGAGAAGCCGGTGATGCAGTTGGCAAGGCCCAGCGGCCGACCTTCGGCTCCCTCGTCACTCTCGAAGGCGAGTAGCGAGAACGCGCCGGGATGGGCGGCAAGGCCGGAGACCAGCCGCGCGCGCACGTCTTCGGAAAGCGGCTTGCCCCCACCCATCGGATCGCGCGCATAACTGTCGAGCAGCGTGACCACGCGCGCGGCATCGGCCGCGTCGGCATAATCGGCCAGCCTGACAGAAACAGGGCGCACGGTGACGGTGGGGGCAGGCGAGCTCATCAGAGCATGCCCAGTTCGAGCTTCGCCTCATCCGACATCTTGGCCATGTCCCACGGCGGATCCCAGACGAGATTGACCTCTGCATCGCGCACGCCGGGCACGGCGGCCACGCGCATCTCCACTTCGCCGGGCATCGATTCGGCCACCGGGCAATGCGGGGTGGTCAGCGTCATCGTTACCGCGACCGAGGATTCGGGCGAGACGTCGACGCCGTAGATCAGGCCGAGATCGTAGATGTTCACCGGGATTTCCGGGTCGAAGATTTCCTTCAGCGCATCGATGACGCCGTCGTAGATCGCGCCGCCGGGCTGGCCGGGGTCGATGCCCTGCGGCTTTTCGGCAAGGAAACCGTCCAGATAGTCGCGCCGGCGCTCGGGAGCGCCCTGTTCGCCAGGAACCTGCTGATCGGGCGCATCCTCCACGCGCGCACGCGGCGCGGGGGTCACCGAATCGACTTCCTCGACGGTGAAGCCGGGGCCAGAAGCGGAAGTGTCGTCACTCATCCAAAAATTCTCCGGGTGCGCTCGATACCCTTCATGAGCGCCTCGATGTCGCTGTCGTCACTGTAGAGGCCGAAGCTTGCGCGGGCCGTGGCGGGTACGCCCAGGTGGTCCATCAGCGGTTGTGCGCAATGATGGCCGGCCCGGATCGCAACGCCCTCTTCGTCCAATATGGTGCCGAGGTCGTGCGGATGCACCCCGTCGAGCGCAAAACTGACGATGCCCACCGAATCGGCCGGGCCGAACAGGGTGACGTCGTTGCGCTTGCCGAGTTCCTCGCGCAGCTTGGCGGCGAGGTGGCGTTCATGGGCTTCCGCCCGGTCCAGACCGAAGGCGCGGAGCCAGTCGATGGCGGCCGCCAGGCCGATAGCCTCGACGATCATCGGGGTGCCGGCCTCGAAGCGCTGCGGCGCGGGGGCGTAAGTGGTCTTCTCGAAGGTCACGCGGTCGATCATCGACCCGCCGCCTTGCCACGGGGGCATGCCGTCGAGGATTTCCTTGCGCGCCCAGAGCGCGCCGATCCCGGTGGGACCATAGAGCTTGTGGGCCGAAAAGACGTAGAAGTCAGCCTGCATCGCCTTCATGTCGAGTGCGATGCGCGGGGCGGCCTGGCAGCCGTCGACCAGCAGCTTCGCGCCCACGGCATGGGCCAGGCGCGCGGCATGTTCCACGTGAAGCACCGAGCCGAGCACGTTGGAAACATGCGCGAAGGCCACCAGCTTGTGAGCCGGCGTCAGGATGCGTTCGGCGGCTTCGAGATCGATGCTGCCGTCGGCGGTCAGCGGGCAGACGTCGATTTCCACGCCGGTACGGTCGCGCAGAAGCTGCCACGGCACGATGTTGGAGTGGTGTTCGAGCACGGAGACGAGGATGCGGTCCCCCGCCTTGAGGTTCTGCACGCCCCATGTCTGGGCCACCAGGTTGATCGCCTCGGTGGCGCCGCGGGTGAAGACGATCTCGTCCTCCCGGCCGCCGAGAAATTCCGCGACGGTGCGGCGGGCGGCCTCGAAGGCCAGGGTCATCTCGGCCGATCGGGCATAGACGCCCCGATGCACGGTCGCGTAGTCGCGGCCCAGCGCATTGACCGTGGCGTCGATCACCGCCTGCGGCTTCTGCGCGGTGGCGGCAGTGTCGAGATAGTGCCAGTCGGCGGCGCCATCCGCCGAGGCCAGCCCCGGGAATTCGCCCTTCACGGCCAGCACGTCTCCGGCTTCGCGCACGACATCGCTCACAGGATCTGCTCCAGCCGGGCGATGGCCGCCGCGCTCAGTTCCGCCTCGCCGGGCGCGCCGGTGAAGGCTTCGGCGATGAAGGCCTGGAGCATCAGCCGCTTCGCTTCGGGCGGGGTAAGGCCGCGGCTCATCAGGTAGAACAGGCCGCCGGCATCAAGTTCGCCCACCGCGCAGCCATGCGCCGCCTTGACGTCGTCGGCGTAGATTTCCAGCTCCGGCCGGGCATTGGCGGTGGCCGTGCGGTCCAGCAGCATGGCGCGGACCGACTGTTCGGCATCGGTGCCGTCGGCCCCGCGCTCCACGGCGATGCGGCCGAGGTAAGTGCCGACGGAATGGCCGGCCAGCGCCGTCCGCACGATCTGGCTGGACGTGGCGTTCAGCCCGGCGTGCGTGACTTCGGTGACCACTTCCAGCGTCTCGCTGCCGGTGGCAAGCTGCGCCGCGCCCAGAGTGAAGTCCGCGCCTTCGGCCAGCCGCACGTCGACGGCGATGCGGCCATAGACCGGGCCGGCCGAAAGCACGCGAAGATCGAACTTCGCGCCTTTGCCCAGCGAGATCACCAGGTGCCGGGCGACGGCTTCTGCGCCGTCCTCGACGATCTGGAGCGAATCCTCGGCGCCGTCCGCCACGACGATGCTCTCGCGCGCGATCGGCCAGATGCCGGCCAGCGCGTCGATGTCGGAATAGCGGAAGTCTTCGTGCTTCCGCGTCGGGAGAGCAGCGACTTCGCTCATGCGGCCGCCTCTTGCACCACGGCTTCGTAGCCTTCTTCCTCAAGCCGGAGCGCGAGGTCCGCGCCGCCGGTCTTGACGATGCGGCCGTCGGCCAGGACGTGGACGAAGTCCGGCTTCACGTAGTCCAGCAGGCGCTGGTAGTGGGTGATGAGCAGCACGGCCTTGTCGGGCGCGCGCATGATCGCATTGATGCCCTCGCCGCAGATGCGCAGGGCGTCGATGTCGAGGCCGGAGTCGGTCTCGTCCAGGATCGCCAGGCGCGGGTCGAGGATACCCATCTGCACCATCTCGGCGCGCTTCTTCTCGCCGCCGGAGAAGCCCACGTTCACCGGGCGCTTCAGCATGTCCATGTCCATGCGCAGCAGGCCCGCCTTTTCGCGTGCCAGCTTCAGGAACTCGCCGCCCGAAAGCACTTCCTCGCCGCGGCTCTTGCGCTGGGCATTGGCGGATTCGCGCAGGAACTGGACGAAGGACACGCCGGGGATCTCGACCGGGTACTGGAAGCCCAGGAACAGGCCGGCGGCGGCGCGCTCGTGCGGTTCCAGTTCAAGCAGGTCCTGCCCCAGGAAATCCACCGAACCGCCGGTCACTTCATAGCCGGGGCGGCCGCCGAGCGTGTAGCCCAGGGTGGACTTGCCCGCGCCGTTCGGGCCCATGATCGCGTGAATCTCGCCTGGATTGATCGTCAGCGAGAGACCCTTGAGGATCGGCCGGTTTACGTTGGCTCCGGCAACATTGGCCTGAAGGTTATCGATCTTGAGCATGGTCATCCTTCGGAGCCCTCGTCGAAGCGGCCCTCGTCAAAACGGGGAGTGGCAGTGGTTCCGGCCTTCCGGCGCGCGGAGCGCTTGTCGAAAGGCACGTTGAGTTCGGTGGTGATCTCGCGAACGACGCTGTCCACGCGGTCCAGCACTTCGTCCTCGGAGAAGCGCAGCACGCGGATGCCCACTTCGGTGAGCTTGCGGTCCTGCAATTCGTTGACGTCCGGGTTGGAATCGTCGGCGCTGAGCTGCACGACGATCCAGCGCGAAGGGCAGGCGAAGTCGACGATGGCCGAGCCGACCACCGACTGGCGAATGAACTTCACGCCGCCCAGCTTCGAGCCGACCAGCTCTGCCCAGAGCGCCTTCTGCGCCTCGCTGGGGTTGCGGCGCTGTTCCTTGGCCCGCTCCTTGAGCGTTTCCAGGCGTGCGCCGGTCACGTTGAAGCTGGCCTTGGCGTCGGCCTTCGGCGCGGCGTCCTTGCTGATGCCAAGGGTCTTGCGGGCGGCGGTCATGGATTAAGTCCTTGGATGAAAGAAGTACCAGAAAGCCCCTCCTCTTCAGGGGAGGGGTTGGGGTGGGGGGTAGCCCAACGATCCGACGCTTCGTGCAGAGCATTCAGGATCACGGTCAGAACCCCTTCCATATTGCGCATCACCTCGGTGTTGGTGACGTGGATGGTGGCGAACCCCATCCCGGCGAGCGCCGCGTCACGCTTGCGGTCGCATTCGGAATCGTGCGTCTCGCCGTCGACTTCCACGACCAGCGCTTTCTGCGGGCAGAGAAAATCCGCAATGAACGGGCCGATTGGCGCCTGCCGACGGAACTTGAAGCCGCCTAGCTGCGAGCGCGACAGGGCGCGCCATAAGCGCTTTTCCGGTTCGGTCGGCTCATTGCGCATTTCGCGGGCGAATTGTGCGATCTCGGCGTTGCGGGTGACGGATAGCCCCCACCCCCGGCCCCTCCCCTGAAGGAGAGGGGAGTTGATGCGCCTTGCTGTATCGCTAGGCGTCAACATCAACCCACCGAACCTTCCAGCGAGATGCCCAGCAGCTTCTGCGCTTCGACGGCGAACTCCATCGGCAGTTGCTGGAGCACTTCCTTGGCGAAGCCGTTGACGATCAGCGCCACCGCCTGCTCGGTGTCGAGCCCGCGCTGCATGGCGTAGAACAGCTGGTCGTCGCTGATCTTGCTGGTGGTCGCCTCGTGCTCGATCTGGGCGCTGGGGTTGCGCACTTCGATATAGGGCACGGTGTGAGCGCCGCATTCCTTGCCCAGCAGCAGCGAATCGCACTGGGTGAAGTTGCGCACGCCCTCGGCATTGGCGGCCACGCGCACGAGGCCGCGATAGGTGTTGTTGCTCTTGCCGGCCGAAATGCCCTTGGAGATGATCGTCGAGCGGCTGCCCTTGCCGTTGTGGATCATCTTGGTGCCGGTATCGGCCTGCTGGTAATTGTTGGTGACGGCCACCGAGTAGAACTCGCCCACCGAATCCTCGCCATTGAGGACGCAGCTGGGATACTTCCAGGTGATGGCGGAGCCGGTTTCCACCTGCGTCCACGAGATCTTCGAGCGCGCACCCTGGCAGAGGCCGCGCTTGGTCACGAAATTGTAGATGCCGCCCTTGCCCTCGGCATTGCCGGGGTACCAGTTCTGCACGGTCGAGTACTTGATCTCGGCATCTTCCAGCGCGACCAGTTCCACCACCGCCGCGTGAAGCTGGTTTTCATCGCGCATCGGCGCGGTGCAGCCTTCGAGGTAGGAAACGTAGCTGCCCTTCTCGGCGATGATCAGGGTCCGTTCGAACTGGCCGGTGTTCTCCGCATTGATGCGGAAATAGGTGCTCAGTTCCATCGGGCAGCGCACGCCTTCGGGAATGTAGACGAAGGTGCCGTCGGAAAAGACCGCGCAGTTCAGCGCCGCGAAGTAGTTGTCCTGCACGGGCACGACCCTGCCCAGCCACTTCTTCACCAGCTCGGGATATTCGCGGATCGCTTCGGAGATCGAGCGGAAGATCACGCCCGCCTGCTCCAGTTCCTTACGGAAGGTGGTGGCGACGGAAACCGAATCGAACACCGCGTCCACGGCCACCTTGCGCGCGCCTTCGACGCCGGCGAGCACTTTCTGCTCCTCCAGCGGGATGCCCAGCTTCTCGTAGACCTTGAGGATCTCGGGATCGACTTCGTCCAGGCTGGAGAGCGAAGGCTTCTTCTTGGGCGCGGCCCAGTAGTAGGCTTCCTGGTAGTCGATCGGCGGCACGTTCAGCTTGGCCCAGTCCGGCGGAGTCATCTCCAGCCAGCGGGCATAGGCCTTGAGGCGCCAGTCGAGCATCCACTCCGGCTCGTCCTTCTTGGCCGAGATGAAGCGGATGGTATCCTCGGACAGGCCCTTGGGGCCATATTCCTGCTCGATGTCGGCAACCCAGCCGTGCTCGTAATCGGCCACGCGGGCCGCAGCCTCGCGCGCGGCCTGATCGCGCACTTCTACGTCGCGGGCCTCGCCATCGCGGCGGTTGTCCCCATGGACTTCGCGCACCTCGATGGTGCCCTCGGGGGAGGTTTCGTCAGTCATTCATACTTCCTCGACGAGCTGGGTCAGGACCACTTGCGCCAATGCGCCGCGCAGTGCCGCATTCACTTGCGGCCAGTGCGGGCGCACGCTGCATCCGCCTTCCAGCGTACATTCGTGCTTGCCCTGTTCGAGGCAGGCGGTGAGCGCGATCGGCCCTTCCACTGCCTCCACGATATCCGCAATCGAAATCGTTTCGGGTGCGCGGGCCAGTTTCAGCCCGCCGCCAACGCCGCGGGTCGATTGCAGCAACCCCGCAGCGGTCAGTTTGCTCACCAGCTTCTGAACCGTGGGAGCAGGAAGGCCGGTGTCTTCGGCAAGCTGGCCTGCCGAGATGCGGCTCATCCGCGAATCCTGGGGGTGATGCGCGCAAGTGCCCGAATGCCGAGTCGCGGCGGACATGATGACAACGGCGTAGTCGGCCATGCTGGACAGGCGCATATCTGCGGCTTTCACGTCTCTGCGGTTAAAGTGGATCAAATCTTTCCGATTTGTGCCACCTAGTGCAGGACCCCTCCGGTTTCAATGGAGTTTCGCACAGGATTTGTGCGACAAAAGCGATCGGGCTGTTGCAAATTTCTCGCTTTTGGAGAGAGTTCGCGCCGGCGAATGGGGGAATCCAAAGAAAAAAGGCGGTCCCCGATCAGGATCGGGAACCGCCGTAAGGTAATAAAGAACTCGTGCGCATCCCGCTACGAGCCCTTCGGGTCGCAACTCTCCTGTATGCCGGGCCCTCGGCGATTTATTGTATAATTGCGACATGCGTGCTCTGGCGGTGACGCCGGAAAACCGATTTTGCGAACGTCACGCAGGATAAGAAGCATTTGAGCAACAGCGCCGAGCCGTTTATGCGGCACCCGTGCTTTACTCCCTGATCAGACCCGCCCTGTTCCGTCTCGACGCCGAATCGGCGCATGGCCTTGCGCTCAAGGCGCTGAAAATGGCGGGCAAGACTCGTGCGCCGGCATTCCCCGCCTCGCTCTCCACGCAAGTCGCGGGAATCGCTTTCCCCAACCCCGTTGGCATGGYGGCCGGCTTCGACAAGGACGGCGAAGTGCCTGACGCGCTGCTGGGCCTGGGCTTCGGTTTCGCGGAAGTCGGCTCGATCACGCCGCTGCCGCAGGCGGGCAATCCCAAGCCGCGCCTGTTCCGCCTGGTGGAGGACCGCGCGGTGATCAACCGCATGGGCTTCAACAACCGCGGCGCGCAAGTGGCGCTGGAAGGCCTGACGGCGCGCCGGGATCGTCCCGGCGTCGTCGGCATCAACATCGGCGCCAACAAGGACGCGACCGACCGCATCGCCGACTATGCGACGATGGCCCGACTCATGGCGCCGCTGGCGACATATCTGGCCGTGAACATCTCCAGCCCGAACACGCCCGGCCTGCGCGCGCTCCAGGACGAATCGGCGCTGACCGGGCTGCTCGATGCCGTGCTCGAAGCCCGCGGCGAGGTCTGCGGCGAGGACGGCCCGCCGGTCTTCCTCAAAGTCGCGCCGGACCTCGAACCGGCCGATATCGACGCGATTGCCCGCATCGCCGTCGACAAGCGCCTGGGCGCGCTGATCGTCTCCAACACCACGATTTCGCGGCCGACCCTGCACTCGCCCCACCGCGGCGAGACGGGGGGGCTTTCGGGCGCGCCGCTGCGCGATCTGGCCCAGCAGCGCCTGCGGGACTTCCGCAAGGCCACGGGCGGCGCCGTGCCGCTGGTCGGCGTGGGTGGCATCGCCACGGCGGAAGACGCCTGGGCCCGCATTCGCGCGGGCGCCAGCCTGGTGCAGGTCTACAGCGCCATGGTCTATGAGGGACCGGGCATGGCCAGGGCGCTCTGCAAAGGGCTGGAGGCGCTGATGAAGCGCGACGGCTTCGCCACGATCGCGGATGCCGTCGGGTCCGAATAGCGTCAAAAGCCACCTATATGAGTGCAAGTACGGATGCGGCTCTGCTTGTCGCAACCACTCCACGCGCCTAGACGTTGAACGGAACGGACAATTCCGCGTGAATAGAGAGGACGGGGCTCGGCATGGATCTTGGTGACTTCGACAAGTGCACCAACCTGGTATCGCTGTTCCTCAAGCGAGCAGACCGATTGGGCGATTCGCCCATGCTCTGGTCCAAGCAGGACGGCCGATGGCTGTCCACGAGCTGGGCCGAGGTGGCGCGCCGCGTCTCGCTGATGGCTGCCTCGCTCCGGCGCATGGGCTTGCAGGCCGGAGACCGCGTGCTGATCGTGTCGGAAAATCGGCCCGAATGGTGCATCGCGGACCTGGCCGTGATGGCGGCGGGCTGCGTCACCGTGCCGGCCTACACCACCAACACCACGCGCGATCACATTCATATACTGGAGAATTCCGGCGCGCGCGCGGCGATCGTCTCCACGGCCAAGCTGGGCAAGGCGCTGCTTCCGGCTATCGTCCAGACGGACTTGTGCCGCCATGTCATCGGCATGGAAGCACTGCCGCAGATGCAGGGCGGCGCCTACGAGGTCCATGACTGGGCGGGCCTGCTCGAAGGCGACGCCCTTCGCGCGCGCGCCGAAATCGACAGCCGGGTGGCCGACTTCCGCCGCCGCGACCTTGCCTGCATCATCTATACCAGCGGCACCGGCGGGGCGCCGCGCGGGGTGCGCCAGCACCACGGCATGATCTTGACCAACGTCGCCGGATGCGCGCAGATCATCTTCGACGATTTCGGCTGCGACGAAGGCGAGATATTCCTCTCGTTCCTCCCGCTCAGCCATGCCTACGAACATACTGGCGGCCAGTACCTGCCGATCGCCATGGGCGGGCAGATCTACTATTCCGAGGGTCTCGACAAACTGGCCTCCAATATCGAGGAAGTGCGCCCGACGATCATGGTCGTCGTCCCGCGCCTCTTCGAAGTGCTGCGCACGCGCATCATGAAGCAGATCGAGAAGCAGGGCGCCGTTCCCGCGCGCCTGATGGAAATGGCACTGGGCATTGCCGGGCGCGAGCAGGCCGGCCGTCGGCGCCTGCTGGACTATCCGCTCGACATGGTGATCGAACGGACGCTGCGGCCCAAGGTGCGCGCCAAGTTCGGCGGCCGCATCAAGGCCCTGGTTTCGGGCGGCGCGCCGCTCAATCCCGAGATCGGCGCCTTCTTCGACGCGATGGGGCTGACGCTGCTGCAGGGCTATGGCCAGACCGAGGCCGGGCCGGTGATCAGCTGCAACCGTCCCGCCGCCGGGATCAAGCACGACACCGTCGGGCCGCCGCTTCGCAATGTCGAAGTGCGGATTGCCGAGGACGGCGAGATCCTCGTGCGCGGCGAACTGGTGATGCAGGGGTACTGGCAGAACGCTGCCGCCACCGATGCCGTGCTCCGGGACGGCTGGCTCCATACCGGCGACATCGGCCATATCGACAGCCGCGGGCGGATCATGATCACCGACCGCAAAAAGGATATGATCGTCAACGACAAGGGCGACAACGTCTCTCCGCAGAAGGTGGAGTCGATGCTGACGCTGCAGCCCGAGATCGCGCAGGCCATGGTCCACGGCGACCGCCGCCCCTACATCGTCGGCCTGATCGTGCCCGATGCCGACTGGGCGCTGGAATGGGCCAAGGCCAACGGCGAGAAATTCGACTTCAAGGCGCTGCAGGGTCTCCCGGCGTTCCGGGCGGAGATCCGCGCGGCGATAGACCGCGTCAACACCGACCTTTCGGTGATCGAGAAGGTCCGCCAGTTCACGTTCGCGGACGAACCCTTCGGGATCGAGAACGAGGAAATGACCCCCAGCCTCAAGATCCGCCGCCACAAGCTCAAAGAGCGTTATGGCGAGCGGATGGATGCGCTCTACCGCAACTGAGGCCGCAAACCGGGGTTAGGCGCCGGGTGGCCCTTTACGCCACCTGCCGCCTGGCAGAACCATCGTCACGGCACCAGCGTGGTGAAGAGGTAGGTCGAGAAGATCACCAGATGGACCATGCCCTGGACGAGCGTGGTCCGCCCGGTGCTCAGCGTCATCGTCGCCACCAGCAGCGTCAGGCCGAGCAGGGCGATCGACTTGAACGAGAGGCCCAGTTCAAGGTCCAGCCCCATGGCCATGGAGGCGATGGCGACGGCGGGGATCGTCAGGCCGATGGTGGCCAGCGCGGAGCCGATCGCGAGATTGAGGCTGGTCTGCACCCGGTTTGCCCGCGCCGCCGACAGCGCGGCGAGGCTCTCCGGTGCCAGCACCAGCGCGGCGATGATGATGCCGACCATGGCATGCGGCGCGCCCATGGCGGCAACGCCCGCCTCGATCGAGGGCGAGAGCGCCTTGGCCAGCAGGACCACGGGTATCAGCGCCACCGGCAGCATGACGCCCGCGGCGATGGCCTTGACCGCCGGAACCTTCTCATGCGTGCCGTCGCTCTCCTCGGGATAGAGGAAATGGTCCCGGTGACGGATGGTCTGGGCCACGACGAACGTCGCATAGAGGATCAGCGAATCCGCGGCGACGAAGATCAGCTGGTTGGCGTTGTAGAAGGGCCCGGCCTCGCTCGTGGTGTAGTTCGGCATCACCAGCGTCAGCACCGAAAGCGTCGCCAGGATCGCCAACCCGTGATTGACGCCCGATTGCGTATAGCCCTGTTCGTGATGACGCCCCCCGCCCAGCAGCAGGCAGACGCCGACGATGCCGTTGATCGTGATCATCACGGCGGCAAAAACCGTGTCGCGCGCCAGGGTCTGGGTGCCGTTGCCGTCGCTCAGCATGATCGAGACGATCAGCGAGGTTTCGATCACGGTGACGGCGAAGGCCAGGATCAGCGTGCCGAACGGCTCGCCCACGCGGTGCGCGATCACTTCGGCATGGTAGACCGCCGACATGATCGCTCCGCCGAGCACCAGCGCCAGCACGACCGCCATCGGGATGCCCGAAGGCTTGCCCAGCGCGATGGCGGCGATGGCGATCAGGGGGACGGCGATGGCCCAGGGCGAAAGGCCGAAACAGGGGAATGTCGCGGGTTTCGCGGCGGCGGCTGGGGACGTGTCGCTCATGTCCGGCACTATAGGCGAATTCGGCCCGAGGGCCAGTTTCGCCGCAAGATGGCCGGCTAGCGCTGCACGACTGCCAGTGTCGCCCGGTCCAGCGCCTCGCGCAGCTTCCAGGTCCGCGCCTCGAATGCGCCGGGGGTGAGTTCGTTGGTCATGAGAACGGCCACCACGGCGTGCGCAGGGTCCACGAAGAAGTAGGTATTGGCCGAGCCCGACCAGCTTCCGGCGCCGACCGGCAGCCCGCCCCGGGCCTCGGTCCCGGCATCGCCGATGGCCAGCCCCAGGCCGAAGCCCGCATCGAGATGCGCTCCGCCACCGGTGCGCAGGCGCGGGGTGAACATGGCGTCGACAGTTTCCGGCCTCAGCAGGCGCCGGCCCCGCCAGGTGCCGCGGTTGGCCAGCATCTCCGCGAAATGGCGATAGTCCTCCAGCGTTCCCGCCAAGGCGCCTCCGCCGTCGCGCAATCGAGCAGGGTCGCGGTATTCCGAGGTTTCCTGGCGGTCCACCGGCCTCAGGCCCTCGGCACTGGCGACATAGCCGGTGACAAGGCGCGGGGCCTGCGCGTCGCTCACCACGAACGTGGTGTCCTTCATCTCCAGAGGGCCGAAGATCTGCGACTGGAGGTAGGCATCGAGACTCTCGCCCGACACGCGCTCGATCACCGCGCCGAGCACCGTAGTTGAAAATCCGTAGCTGAAGCGCTCTCCCGGCTGGTGGAGCAGCGGCGCCTTGCCGAGGCGGGCGATCAACTGATCCAGCGTGGCGGCGGGCGGAACCTGCGGCCCGGCACTGGCCACCGCCGTGGTGCGGCTGACGCCGTTTTCGCGGTACCAGCGCTGGACCGGCGTATCGCCCATGAACTCATAGGTCAGGCCCGAGCGGTGGAGCAGCAGGTCCTCGATCGTGACCGGGCGGGCCGCGGCCACGGTTTCGGCCGGGCTGTTGCCGCTTCCGTCCCAGACCCGCAGGTGCGCCATTGCCGGGAGGTACTTGCCGATAGGGTCGGTCAGCGCGAGCTTGCCTCTTTCGGCAAGCATCAGGATGCCGGCGGAGGTGATCGGCTTCGACATCGAATAGAGCCGGAAGATCGCGTCGCGGGCGATCGGTGTGCCGGTCTCGATGTCGGCATGCCCGATGGCGATTTCCACCAGCGGCGTGCCATGCTGCTCGATCAGCACCAGCGCCTGCGGCAATTCTCCCGCCGCGACCATGGCGCCGAGTTCGCCTTTCAGCGTTTCCGCCGGAGAATCGGCCAGCATCGGCGCTGTGCAGCTCAGCGCCGATGCGGCGAGCAGCAGGCGCAGGCCGGCGCGAAGGGTCAGAATGGCCGGTCGCCGGCCACCGTCACGCGGAAGCCGGAGCGGACTTCGGGGAAGTAGTCCCACACCGCGAAGTGCTGCGTGCAGCGGTTGTCCCAGAAGGCCACCGAGTTCTTCCGCCAGCGGAAGCGGACGTGGAAATTGGCGTCCTTGACGTGCTCGAACAGGAAATCGAGCACGGCCTTGCTCTCGGTGCCCGACAGTTCGTTGATCTTCGTGGTGTAGGAGGAGTTCACGAAGAGCAGCTTGCGGCCCGTCACCGGATGGGTGCGGATCACCGGGTGCGAATTGCAGGGGTAGGTCCTGGTCGAATCCGGGAAGATCGCCTTGTAGACGGGATTGGCGTCGTGAACGGCGGTCAGCGGATCGAGGAAGGCCTTCATCGCCGGGGACAGCGCGTCGTAAGCGGCGTACATGCTGGCGAACAGGGTGTCGCCGCCGTCCTCGGGCAGGGTGTGGATATGGAGGATCGAGCCCATCGGCGGCTCGGCGTCGGCCGAAAGGTCCGAATGCCAGTTCTCGCCCGCGACGAACTTCGAATTCTCGTCGGCATGGATGGCCACGACTTCGGGATGATCGGGAAGCCCGGCGACGCCGGAATGGATCGCCAGTTGGCCGAAGGCGCGGCCAAGGGCCTTGTGGGCTTCGTGATCGATGTCCTGATCGCGGAAGAACACCACCTGGTGCTTCATCAGCGCATCGTGAATCTCCGTGAAGGCCTGGTTGCCGAGCGGCTGGCGCAAATCGATCCCGAAGATTTCCGCGCCGATGCGCTTGGTCATGGGGCGGACGTCGATCAGTTCATAACCCATTGTCGGGCTCCGGTTGTCTTCAAGGGCACGCACCGGATGCGGAGTGAGGGCTCTCGCATCCGGTGCGTTTCGGTGTTTTGTCTCGGGCCCTATTCGGGGTCTCTAACGCTGCCCTTCTCGGGGAAGATGCGGCGTTCGATGCGGCAGTGAATGCCCTGGGTGCCGTCCACCACCTGAGTCACGCCGAAGTCGGCAGCGACGCTCATCAGCGAATAGCCGTCGTTGCGGGAGAGGCCCTGGTGCTCGGTGAGGAGGTGGAGCATGTCGATCGAGGCCGACTTCATCGCCTTGTCGAGGTTCTCGCCGAAGCCGTGAACGATCCAGCAATCCGGCGTTTCCAGCAGCGGCGAGGGGAACGAGAAGTCCTTGCGCAGCACGATCTGGAACAGCACGTCGAGCGAGGCTTCGATGGCCGTGCCGCTGATCTCGCCGTCGCCCTGGCTGATATGGGGGTCGCCGATCGAGAACAGGCCGCCCTTGACCTGCACCGGGTAGTACATCGTCGCGCCCGCACCGATGCGCCAGTTGTCGATATTGCCGCCGTGAAGGCCGGGGGGAATCGTGCTCACCGCCTCGTTGACCGCCGGCGCGACACCCGCCGTGCCCAGGTGCGGGCGGGCCGGGATGGTGATGCCGGGCAGCGCGGCCGAACGGTCGCATTCCGGGCAATGGGTGATGCGGCCGGGGACCACGTATTTCTCGTCCACGTCATAGGCGTAGAGCGCGCTGGCGGTATTGGCGTTGGGGTCGATCTTGTAGATCGTGACGCGCTCGGTCTCGCCGAATTCCTGGTAGAGATGGCCCCAGTTGGCCGCGAGGTTCGAGCCGTAGTTGAAGCGCGGGCGCATCGCCATGTAGCGCACTTCCAGCATGTCGCCGGGCTCCGCGCCCTCGACGAAGATCGGGCCGGTCATGATGTGGCAGCCCGGCGCGCGGGTGGCGGGGTCGATCTCGGTGAAGATGCGGCGGATGTCGTCGTCGAACATCAGTTCCGGATCGTCGCCGGCATGGTGCGTGACGGCCTGCGCCTGGATCAGGTCGCCGCTTTTCACATTGAGCGCCGGTTTGATCTCAGGCGAGAAGTAGCCCCAGTGCACCGTTTCCGGCGTGGCCCGAAGATGGTGCAGGGCCGACGGCTGGAGCGCGGTCTCCCTTGCTGGCTCGGGCTTTAGGCTGATCAGTGCCATCGGAACTCCTGTTGGGAAGGAAAGAGGTCAGGGCGCTTGCGGCTTTACGCGGCGCCGATCCGCACGCTCGTCATGCTGAGCGACTTGTGCTGGATGAAATCGGGCTCGAAAGTTGCCGCTTCGTCCTCATGGCGGGCGCCCAGAACGTAGAGCAGCGGCAGGAAATGGTCGGAACTGGGCACCGAGAGCCGGGCGGCATCGCCCAGCGCCGCGTAGTCGATCACGGTCTGCGGATCGTCCGAGGCGATGGCCTTGCACATCGCGGCGTTGAACTGCTCGGCCCAGGGGTAAGGGTCGGCGGCGGGGTTGGCCCAGTCCATGGCGGGCAGGTTGTGGACGATATTGCCGGTGCCCATGATCAGCACGCCTTCGTCGCGCAGCGGGCGCAGCATGCGGCCGACCAGCCAGTGCTCGGCCGCGCTCTTGCCAAGGTCCATGCCGAGCTGGATCACCGGCACGTCCGCCTCGGGATAGGCATGGACGAGCACTGACCAGGTGCCGTGGTCCAGGCCCCAGTTGGCATCCAGGTTCACCGGCATGGGGCTGAGCAGTTCGCGCACGCGTTCGGCCAGCTCCGGATCGCCGGGGGCGGGGTATTGCACGTCGAACAGGGCCTGCGGGAAAGCGCCGAAGTCATGGATCGTGCGCGGCTGGACCATGGCGGTGACAGCGGTGCCGCGCGTCTGCCAATGGGCCGAGATGCACAGGATCGCTCGCGGCTTGCCGATGCTGCTCGCGATCTGGTTCCAGGTGCGGGTGACGGCGCTCTTTTCCAGCGCCACCATCGGGCTGCCATGTCCGAAGAAAACGATGGGAAGGCGGCTCATTGTACGTCTGGCTCCCGGTACTGGTTGGGGGTTGGTGTCTATGCTCGCAGGCTATGGAGAAGGGGGCCGGGCGGTCTTGCGGCGGCGCGCACAAGAACTTGTCGCGCCGCCGGGGAAGCCCGTTTCCTATTCGCGCGTGTAGTCCCCGGGGATCTGCGGATTCTCGCCCGCCTTGCCCCAGAGCAGGATCTCGTTGCCCCAGGGGTCGGCGAAGGCGTGGTTGTAGCCGTTGAACTCTTTCCAGTAGTGATTGCGCCAGAGCACCTTGCCGCCCAGCTTCTCGGCGGTTTCGAGGATGCGCTCGGGGCTGTCGTCGTCGCCGATCAGCACCCAGATGCGCGCCTTGCGGCCCTCGGTGGACAGTGTGCGTGGTTCCACGCCTTCGGGATTCGGGTGTGGGCGGGCATTGTTCGCATCGAACACGCCGAGGTGGAGATTGCCGATCTGGCTGTCGCTGCCGTCCTTGTTCTGGAAGAAGCCGCCGGGGACCATGCGGTGATAGATGCCGTGGGGGCGCGCGTCGTTCTCCCAGCCGAAGACTTCGGCGTAGAACTCTCCGGCCCTGGCCGGATCGTCAGTGGCGAAATCGACGAAGATGAGGGTGTTGGTCATAGCGGCTCCTTGTGTTTGAAAATCCGCCGAAGGTGGATTTTGGGCGGCACCGGCCCGCGTGGGCCGGTGCCGCCGCTGGCTCGCAAGGGGTAACGGGTGTCCGAACCGGCGCTCGCCATCCCGCGCACGAATCGTTGATTCCTCGCGCCGCTCAAGAAAAGGCGGCGCCCGGTACGAGACCGGACGCCGCAGACCGTCGGGAATGGGTGACGGTAAAACTCTGTGTATCAGGCGCGCAGGCGGGTGATCGGCGCGGGCAGGGGGTTCTGCGGCCCGCGGCGACGGTCCCATTCGCGGCGGTAGCGTTCGACCAGCCAGACGTTGAGCAGCCGCTGGGCGCCCTCCTGCCAGGAATAGCGGCCGCGCGGCGCGAACTTGGAGCGCAGGCCCTGCTGGACCAGTTCGTCGACATGGAAATCCTGGCTGACGATCTCTTCGACAGCCGTGTCGTTCATCTTCATCTTCAGTTCGAACAGCGGATCGTCCATCGCCTCGGGCACCATCAGCGTGCCGATGGTCAGCGCGTGCGACTGGGCCGAGCGCGGGTCCATGATGAGGTAGAGCACGGTATCGTTGAGCACGACCAGCGAGAGGCTGGGCGGCAGGTTCACGAACAGGAGGCGGTTCTGCTCTTCCTCGGTGAGTTTCGGAAACACCGGGAAGATCGCCTTCTGCGTGGCATTGAAGGCAGCGTTCTTGTGAAGCGTGCCGTTGAGCCGGTAGTAGCCCGCCGAATTCTCGGGCACCTCGGGAAACGAGGCCAGCCCGCTCGGGATGAAGTCGTGCAGCGGCCCCGCGTGCAGGCGGCTGGCGTGGTAGCCGTCGTTGTTGTTCTCCAGCATGACCTTCCAGTTCCACGGAAACACGGTGGCCTCCTCGGGACGGGGACCGCGCAGGCTGGCGAAATCGTAGTTGGCGACGACGGCCTCCAGGCCGGCCAGGCGGGGGGTGAGCGGTTCCGCCGCGGGATCGAGGTTGATGAACACGAAGCCATGCCAGATCTCGTGGCGGATCTCGGGCAGGCTCGCCGCTTTCCGGTCGAAATTGCAGGTCCGGTTCATCGCCGGGGCGCCCACCAGCGTGCCGTCCAGGTCATAGGTCCAGTGGTGATAGGGGCACACGAAGGCACGCGCATTGCCGTGCCCTTCCGCCACCAGCATGGCGCGGTGCTGGCAGACCGCCGAGAGCGCTTTCACGCTGCCGTCGCGGGTCTTGGTGACGATGATCGGTTCTTCGGCGCGGGTCACCGTGAAGAAGTCGCCAGGCTGCTCCAGCCATTCGGCGCGGCCGACGCAGAGCCATTCGTGCTCGAACAGCGCGGCCTTTTCGAAGTGGTGGAATTCCTCGTCGGTATAGCAGGCCGGAGGCAGCGTGTCGGCCTCGAGCGTGTTCTTGATGGAGCTGCCGAGGCTGTCGAAGAACGGGTCGTTGAGTAGAGTCATTCCTGCCTGATCCCCATGTCGGTGAGACCGGGGAGAACGCCCTGCGTCCTCCCGCTACCCGGCCAGACTAGCGGGCCTGCGCAGTCCATGCTTTGCACTGGGCGCAGGGACTTTTGGCAGGCGCCTATTCGGCCGGAAGCAGCGCGCCGTCGGCGATGTCGGGCTCGGCCGCGGCGGGCAGGCGCACCGGTGCGCGCAGGAACAGCACGGCGACGATCGTGGCGGCCGCCAGCAGCAGGGCGAAGATCAGGATGGCAAGGCCGTAGCCGCCCGTCACGTCGGCGATGCGTCCGGCGCCGATCGGGCCGAGCACGGCGAATGTCGTGGCGGTGGTGGCCATGGCCGTCATGTCCCCCGCGATGCCGGCGCCGAAATAGCGCAGCAGCAGGATATGGGCGGAAAGCCAGGCCATGCCCCAGCCCAGCCCGAACAGCGCGGCGGCGGCAGTGGCCACCAGCACCAGCGAGGCGGACCAGAGCAGCGCCATGGCCAGGGCCTGAAGCGCGAGCCCGGCAATGAGGATGCGGCGCGGATCGACGCGTTCGCACAAGGCGCCGGTCACGCCCTTGGCGCCGGTTCCGGCGAAGGCGAGCAGACTCATGGCGATCGCGCCGGGCGCCGCGCCCTCGCCGAGGTTGGCGACATGGGCCACCAGGATCGAGTGGGCCGAAGTGACGGCGGTCTGCACCACTGTCATGATCAGCGCCAGGATCAGGAAGCTGGGGCTCGTCAGGGCCTGGCGCACGGTCCAGGCGCTCCGCTCGGTGGGAGCGTCCTGTTCGTGGCCCGCGCCCTTCACTTGTTCCACGCTCTCCACTTTCACGGCGTCGCGGATGCAGACCAGGCAGATCAGGCCGAGCGCCAGCGCGCTCACGGCCATGACCAGCCAGTGGAGGCGCCAGTCCCCGGTCATGCCGACGATGGCGCCCACGATCAGCGGCCCGGCGATCCCGCCGGCCGCGCCGCTCATGAAGTAGAAGCCGATCATCCGCGCCGAGGTGCGGGGGAACCATGTCGCCAGCAGATAGACGGCGGGGGAGGGGGCGATCAGCGAGAAGCCCACGCCCATCAGCGTGGTGGCCACGAAGAAGAGGGCGAGATGCTCGATCTGGGAGGCGATGAAGAACCCGGCCGCCAGCACCAGGCAGCCCGCGAACATCGTCAGCCGCGTGCCGATGGATTTCATCAGCAATGGCGGCAGAGGGCTCGCGAGGCCGCAAGCAAGGCCCAGCAGCGAGAAGCTGAGGCCGGCGGCCGCCTTCGACCAGCCGAGCTGCGCGACCATCGTGTAGAGGACGTAGCCCAGCGAGGTGAACGTCGTCGCCGTCACGAAGAAGAACCCCAGAGAGGCGGCGAAAAGGACGAGGGCACTGCGCGGCATTGCTACTCCTGCGGGCTTCGTCCGGACGGAATCGCGGACTGACACGCGGTGCAGGCTCTCATGCTGCGGCTGCACACTCTTGATGACGGGCGCCTAGATAGTTGATCGAAGCGCCGGGACAAGGCCCGCGGCGGGGAAGTGGCCGGCATGTCCGGAAACGGGAAGGGCGCGGAGACCGAAGTCGCCGCGCCCTCCTGCTTTCCGGCGAACGCCGGAAGGGATCAGAACTTGTAGCCGACCGAAAGGATCACCTGGCGCGGCGGAATGTACGTGTCCATCACCTGGGCGCTGCCATAGGGGTCGGAGAACCGCGAGTTGATGCCGTTCCTGTCGAACAGGTTGATCACCCGCAGGGTCACGTTGGTATTGGTGCCCTTCGGCTCGTACTTCAGCATGGCATTGACCTGGGTGTAGGAAGGCGTGAGGTCCACGTCGCCTTCGTTGAACAGGCGGTACTGGTACTTGCCCCGGTAGATCAGCTGGGCGCGGGCGGTCAGCTCGCCCGGGCCGACCTTGCCGTTCCAGGTCGCCGCCACATTGCCCTGCCAGCGCGGCAGCTTGGGAATGCGGTTGCCCTTGATGTCCTCGCGCGCGGCGTCGCGCGCCAGGGTGGCGGCGTAGAAGTTGGTCCAGAACAGGTAGTCGGGATAGCCCGCCGCATTCTGGGCATTCGCGGCATTGGTCGGATCGAGCGCAAGGTAGTGCGAGGTGAACTCGCCTTCCAGCCACGACAGCGACGCGTCGAAGCGCAGGCCCTCGGTGGGGATGTAGGAGCCTTCGAGTTCCAGGCCGTAGACCCGCGCCTTGGGGGCGTTGCTGATGCCTTCGCCGTAGAGGATCGGGTCTTCCTCTAGGAACTGCATGTTCTTGTAATTATACAGGAAGGCAGAGCCGTTGAGCTGGAGCGTATCGCCCAGGAAGCGGTTCTTGGTGCCGATTTCGAAGGAATCGACGGTCTCCTGCTTGTAGGTCGGCAGGATCGAGTAGCTGCCTCCGGTGGAGGCTGCCGAGTTGATGCCGCCCGGCTTGAAGCCGCGCGTCCAGCTTGCATAGACCATGTTGCTGGGCGTGATCTGGTAGTCGAGCGCGACTTTGCCGGTCCAGGCGTCGCCCTTGCGGCCGCCGGTCGAGCTGGGCTGGAGGTAGGCGCCCGAGGTCTGGCCGGACGTGCCGCCGGACATCGAATCGTATGTGCCGGTGGCCTTGTCGTGGTTGTAGCGCACGCCGGCCGTCAGCTTGAGCTGGCTGGTGAGGTTGTAGGTGCCCTGCGCGAAGACGGCATAGAGGTCGCGCTTGATCGTCGACAGCTCGGCATAGGTCAGGTTGGCGACGAGCGGGTCGTTCCAGGCGGTGTCGGTGGGCAGGGCTTCCTGCAGGAAGTTGTCGTCGTCGCTGCGGTATTCGTTGACGTACTGGTCGTTCGACGAATGGAGGTAGACGCCGCCGAGTACCCAGCTGAACGGGCCGGTGCCGTTGGAGGTCAGGTTGATCTCCTGGCTCCAGCTCTTGGTATCCGATTCCCAGAGCGGCACATGGTCGTAAGCGACGCCGGTGAAGCTGACCGGGTTGTAGGTCTGGGCATAGAACAGCGCCGTGTCGAGGCCGTCCGCATCCCAGGCCTGCTCGGAGTGGAGCTTCTGGTAGCCGGTGATCGACTTGATCGTGGCGAAGGGCGTCTCCCACTTGACGACGCCGGTGTAGAGCTGGGTCTTGACCACCGAGCGGCCGGGATAGTCCTGCGTCAGTTCGCGCGGATCCGGGTTGGGATCCAGGATGTTCTTCTGCGCGGGGCCGTTGGTGTTGCTGGTGAACTGGACGGTGTTCAGCACGATCGAGAAGTTGGAGGCCGGCTGCCACTTGGCGCCGAGCCGCCAGCCGGTTTCGTCCTGATCGTCGAGGTCGTACTTGCGGGTGCCCGGCACTTCGGTGGCATGGGCATAGCCGTCGTGTTTGGTGAACTGGAAGGCGCCGCGCACCGCCAGGCTATCGGAAAGCGGCACGTTCAGCGCGGCCGAGCCTTCCATGTAGTTGTAGTTGCCGTAGCCGGCGTTCACATTGCCGCTGATGGCGTCCGTGCTCGGCTCGATCGAGACGACATTGATGGTGCCGCCGGTCGAACCCTGACCGAACAGCGTGCCTTGCGGCCCGCGCAGCACTTCCACCTGGGCCACGTCGATGAAGGCGGCGCTCGCGGCGATCGAGTTGAAGATATAGACGCCGTCGATGTGGTAGGACACGCCGGGCTGGGTGTTGGTGTTCTCCGGCGTTTCCGAACCCACGCCGCGAATGGTGATGATGCGCTCTCCGCCGCCGCTCTTGGCGACGACCAGGCCCGGCACGGTGCCGTTGAGCCCGGTGATGTCGTTGATGTTCGCGGCCTTCAGCGTCTCGGCCGTGATCGCGCTGACGGAAAGCGGGGCCTGCTGCAGGCTGACGTCCCGGCGTTCGGCAGTGACGACGATGTCGGTAAGGCCTTCCGCCGGCACGGCGGCTGCCACCGCGGCGGCGGCGGCATCGGCTTCTTCCGCATGGGCGCTGGCCGAGGCGAAGGCCAGGAGGGAGACGCTCGAGGCGAGCGCGTAGGCAAATCGAGACGTGCTTATCATCATGGTAGCTCCCCGAACAAAGTCAGACCGATTCCCGGGTGTGCGGCTCGTTTGTGGTTTTGACCGCTTGTGGGAAAATCTGTCGCGAGGAGCGGATCGGGTCTTGTGCATTTGCGAATAAGTACTTGATCGGTGACCCCTGCCGCGAAGGGCAGGGCTGATGGAAATCGCCGATATTCGGAAGATTATCGGTGCGGGCTACGCCATGTGGGGCTGCCTCTATCCTTTTGCACCGCAAAATGCGGGGACTACGGGGCGCCCGGGTCAAGCCGCAAAGGCCAGGCCGACAACTGCGCCTCCGCGCGCGTCCCGCCGCGGCCTGCGTCGACCGGCCCGATGCTTGTCAACCGAAGCGACTGACAATCTGTGAAATGCGGCCTCAACGGCCTTGCCATCGCCACGAAGGGTGCGGCATGACGGAGGCGTGCTTTCGCAGAAAACCCGCTATGCCATCCGCGCCATGCAGCATCTTGCCGACAACTACGGGCAGGGTCCGATCCAGCTCGCGCAGATCGCGGAAGCACAGAACATTCCCGCCAAGTTCCTCACCACGATCCTGTCCGAACTGAGCCGTTTCGGGATCGTCGATTCCCAGCGCGGCAAGGATGGCGGCTATCGGCTGGCGGTGTCCCCGATCGACATCACTTATGGCGACCTTATCCGCCTGATGCGTGGCTCCCTGGCGCTGGTGCCCTGCGCCAGCCGCTTTGCGCACGAGAAGTGCAAGAACTGCCTGGAAGAGGGCGATTGTCGTACGCGCGCCCTGATGCTGGAAGTGCGCGACCGGACCGCCGAACTGCTTGACGGAGTAAGACTTTCGGATCGCATCGATCCCGTCCCCGCCCAGGTCGACGATCAGGACTGATTGCAGACGCGACGCATAGCCGGGCGCTTTCTTCGGCCAACTCCCTCATTTTCAATGGCAATCGGCGAACGAAAAGTCAGCCGTGCCCGTTAAGTCCCCCGAAATTGCCATATCCGTCGAAGGGCAATGCCAGACATCGCTTCGGCGTAAATAGTTTTTGCTTGGGCGCGAAAACGAGAAACTTTCGGCTAGGTGTATTGTCTACTTATTCAGTTGAGAATAGAGAGGGGCAGCGGCGGGGAAGAGCCGCGCTCAGAGGAAGATACGCAATGTCTCAACCGTTATCGGACAACCAGCGATCGGGACGGCACCTCTCCAGGGATTCCGGGAATGACGATCCCAAGGCGGCACCGCTCGAAGTGGTCGCCGATGCCCTGGACCAGATGCGCTACGGCGTCATCCAACTGACAGTCCACGATGGCAAGCTGGTGCAGCTCGACATCACCGAGCGGCGGCGCTTCGCTTCATAAGCGCGCGCTGCCCCGGCAGTTACCGACCCGGCAATCGCTGACCGGGGAAATCAATTTCCTGCCAACCAGACCGGACAACCGGATGTGAGGCCCTTCGAAAAAACAAGGGGGATCTCATGAGAAAGACCATTCGCGGGCCGCTGCCGGCCCCGCTTCCGCTCGCATGCCTGACGTTCACGCTCGCCCCGTTGATGCTGGCCGCCACGCCCGCGCTGGCCGGCGAGACCGCACCCGGCGCGGCTCCTGCCGTGGCTACTGCAGATGCCGCTGCAGGTTCCTCTGCAGATTCCGCCGCCGAGCAGGAATCGCCGACCTCCGTCGGCACCGGCGCGCATGACCGGGGCAACGAAATCTTCGTGACGGCGCGCCGCCGCCAGGAATCCAGCCAGGAAGTGCCGCTGGCGATCTCGGTGGTGGGGGGAGAGCACATTGATTCCACCGGCTCGTTCAACGTCGGCCGCCTCCAGCAGCTGACGCCGACCCTGCAGTTCTATTCCTCCAATCCGCGCAACACCGCCGTGAACATTCGCGGCTTGGGCGTGCCGTTCGGCCTGACCAACGACGGGATCGAGCAGGGCGTCGGTATCTACATCGACGATGTCTACAATTCGCGCGTCGCCTCGGCCACGTTCGACTTCCTGGACGTTGCCCAGATCGAGGTGCTGCGCGGCCCGCAGGGCACGCTCTATGGCAAGAACACCACGGCCGGCGCCATCAACATCACCACCAACCAGCCGACCTTCGATTTCGAAGGCAAGGCGGAAGTGTCGATCGGCAATTACAACTTCAAGCAGGCCAAGGCCGCCATTTCCGGCCCGCTGACCGACAAGCTGGCGGCGCGCCTGGCGATATCCTCGACCGACCGGCGCGGCACGATCCGCAACGTCACCACTGACCAGTGGATCCAGAGTCAGGACAACCTCGGCCTGCGCGGCCAGCTTCTCTGGCAGCCCACTGCCGATCTGGCGATCACGCTTGCCGGCGATTACAGCACCCAGGACGCCAATTGCTGCGGCTCCGTCTATGTTCGCACCGGCCTCACGCAGCGCGCGCTGAACCGTCAATATGCCGCACTCGCCGCCGCGCAGGGCTATGTGCCGCCCAGCACCAACCCCTTCGACCGGCGCACCGATCTCGACACGCCGCTCCAGGCCAAGAACAAGATCGGCGGCGCTTCGCTGCGCGTGAAGTGGGATCTGGGCGCGGGTCAGCTGACCTCGATCACCGCCTGGCGGTTCTGGGACTGGGATCCTTCGAACGACCGCGACTTCACCGGCCTGCCGATCGTCGCCCTCTCGCAGAACCCCTCGCAGCAGGACCAGTATACGCAGGAGCTGCGCTACAACTACAGCAGCGACAAGATCGACTTCGTGGTCGGCGCCTTCGGCTTCTACCAGCGGATCGATACGCAGGGCACCGAAGCGCAGGGCGCCGCGGCCAGCCGCTGGAGCATCGCGCCATCGAATGCGCTTTCCAACGACCCCTCCGTGCTGAACGGCCTCGTCGCCTACAATACGCAGTATCTCAAGAACACCAGCGCCGCGCTGTTCGGTCAGCTCAGCTGGCATCTCACGCCCGAACTCACCCTGCAGCCGGGCGTACGGCTGAACTACGACAAGAAGGAAGGCTACTACCAGCGCCGCGTGTTCGACGGCCAGGGCAACGAACTGCTGCTGGGCCAGGCGTCCTATACGGCACGCCAGACCGCGCAGCTGGCGATCTACACCCCGCAGGAAATCTCGCCCGAGTTCAGCGACTGGAACTTCAGCTACGATTTCAACGCCAGCTACAAGATCACGCCGGACATCCTGTTCTATGCGACATATGCCAAGAGCTTCAAATCGGGCGGCATCAACCAGAACGGCGTGCCGGTAGACGCCCAGAACAACCCGATCCTGGCCTCCGCCACGGTGAAGCCCGAATCGGTCCACAACTACGAGGCCGGTATCAAGACCCAGTTCTGGGACCGCCGGGCGACCTTCAACCTGTCGATCTTCCGCACCGACATCGGCAATTATCAGGCCAATGTCAGCAACGGCCAGTACGGCGTGCTCCGCGGCTACCTCGCCAATGCCCAGAAGGTACGTTCGCAGGGCGTGGAATGGGACTTCTCGGTCCGTCCGAGCGAGCGCTTCAATGCCTACGTCAACGGCGCCTATACCGACGCCACTTACCGCAAGTTCACGGACGCACCCTGCCCGCCGGAGCTTTCGGGCGGCACCACCGCAACCTCGGCCCAGACCCCCGGCGCGCCCGGCGTTCCCGGTGCGCTCAGCCCGGCCAACTGCAACATCTCCGGCCAGCGCCTGCCCGGCGTGTCGAAGTGGTCGTTCTCGTTCGGCGCAGAGGTCAACAACCCCGCCACCCTGCTCGGCAAGGAGGGTGAGGTCTACTTCGGATATGACGGCAGCTACCGATCGAACTTCTCGTCCAATCCGTCGCCTTCGGCCTATACCTGGGTGGACGGCTATAGCCTTTCGAACTTCCGGCTGGGCTTCCGGGCCGAGAGCGGATTTGACATCTACGGCTGGGTACGCAACGCCTTCGACGAGAACTACTTCGACCAGCTCTTCGTCGGCCCGGGCAACACCGGCCTGATTGCCGGCCTTCCCGGAGATCCGCGCACCTGGGGCATGACCGTTCGGTACAGCTTCTGATCCCCGCAACCCACGGAACAGGGAGGACCACCTCATGTTCGATCTCGGCCTAAGCATAGGGGACCTCGTGCCCTTCATCATCGTCGGATTTGCAGCGCAAGTCATCGACGGTGCCCTGGGCATGGCCTTCGGCGTCATTTCGCAGACGATGCTGGTCAGCGTCCTCGGCATGGCGCCGGCAGCGGCCTCGGCCAGCACCCATCTCGTGGAGATCTTCACGACGGGTGCCTCGGGCGCGAGCCATATTGTCCATCGCAACGTCGACTGGGGCCTGTTCAGGCGGCTGGTCCCCTTCGGCGTGGTGGGCGGCATCCTTGGCGCCTACCTGCTCTCCAACATCGATGCCTCGGTCGCCCGGCCCTATATCATGCTCTATCTGACCGGCATCGGCTTCTACCTGCTGATCAAGGCGATCCGCATGTCGAAGCCCCGTTTCGAGGATCCCCGCATGACCCGGCCGCTGGCCGTGGCCGGCGGGTTCCTCGATGCGGCGGGCGGCGGCGGCTGGGGGCCGGTGGTCACTTCCAACCTGCTGGTGCAGGGCGGAGACCCGGTCAAAGTGATCGGCACGGTGAACACGGCCGAATTCCTGCTCGCGCTGACGATCTCGATCTCGTTCATCGCCACGCTCGGTTTCGGCGCCTTCAGCGCGGCGACGGTGGGGATGATCATCGGCGGCGTCGTGGCGGCTCCGTTCGGCGCCTATCTCGCCAAGCGCGTGCCGCCCCGCGTACTGCTCTTTGCCGTGTCGTTCGTTCTCATCGCAACGAGCCTCTTCAGCATAGCGAAGGCGTGGCACCTGATCCCCGGCCTCTGAAACGGCCGGGATGACACGCCCGGACTCGGGGCATGCGGCGCGGATTTTGGGGGCGGGACGGAGGGATCCGCTGCCCGCCCCCAACCGCGCTGAAAAAAGAGGCCGGAATTCCTTGGCCGCGAAACCCGCAGAGACCCGCGAGTTTTGGAAAATATGTCGTTTTTTTGAAATTAGTGTTTGACCGAATCACGGGGTGCTTTTAGAGGGCCTCTCACCGCAGCGGACCACACGGTCTTGCAGCGGTCGCCAACAGAGACGGACAGCTTGTTCCCCCATCGCAAGAAAGCGGGGAGCGCTAGTTGTCCGGCTTTACTGTTCGGCGGGTCTCGAGAGGGACCGGTTCTTTGACATTGTAGGTTTTAGATGAAGGGACATGTGGGCGACGGCGCCTGCTCCCGGGGCTTCAGGGCTCGGGGTGGCAGTAGATAGTCGTTACCTTTACATGTCCTTACGTAACCATACGTTTAGATATGTGCAGG
>NZ_JBFRCW010000010.1:0-159389 GCF_052113265.1 Novosphingobium sp. YAF33 | reverse complement strand
GCTCCCATACAACTGGGTCAATACAAACGCCGGGCAAACCATGTTCGAAATTAGCAACATCGTCACCGCTGCTTGATCACCGAAAAGACATCGGCAAACCTGACGGGGTGGCTCCACCGCCACGTGGGAGATTTTTACCGCTTACGACCTGGGCCAACGAGAAGGAGATCTACAATTCCGACTGGATCGAGATGGCGCTCGCGCATTCGGAAGACGACGACATTCGCGGTGCCTACAACAGTGCGCTCTATCTGACGCCGCGTCGCCGCATGCTCCAGGACTGGGCGGATACCATAGGGCGCAGTGGAGATGCGGCGATCGAGAAGCGGGCGTCTGCTTATGACAAGGTCGAAACGGACGCCGCTGCAGAACCAGAGGAAGGAAACGTCATCCGATTTCCTTCAAAGCTATAAACACCTTTAGAGTAGAGACTGTCCATCACAGCAACGGGCTCCATCTCGATCGCTTAAACTTCGCCACCGATCCCCGGAAGCCGCCATCACATTGGTGCAGAGTGCAATGACTGCGTCGGTGGTCGATCCGGCACCTTGAAATGGGATTCGATTGTGTCCAGCCGCAGATTCTTGCGCATCGTCTTGCGTGAGAGCCCGGGCCATGATCTCACTGGGCGAACCCATGCAGCTTCGATGGCGTTGTGTTTTGCGGACTCAGTCCTTCTTTACGAAAGGCGCAATAGCAGTCAGGAGTTTCCCGAGGGTCTCGGCCGAGCGTTCGAGTTCTGCTTTTTGCTCAGTATTGGGGGCGCTATTTCGATCAATCTCTGCGAGACCACAAACAAGCTTCGAGTACGAAGTCTGATCCGGTAGTTCAGATCCGATAACCACGGCAGCGATCCTGGCTTCTGCCGAAGTCAGTTCATTATGATAGTATTTGATCTCGGTAAGGCTGTATTTGTAGAGTCCGAGGAAGAAAAATGCAAAAATCTCAATCGAAAGGACGAGCGAGATGCGTGGTGCAAAACTGTATAGAAACTGAGATATCGTGACGTTGGCGTAGTTAGCCGTAAATACAAACACGCCTAGGGTCGTAATTCCAATAATGGTGGCCACAATGCCAATCGAGAGGTTGAGATTGCCTCTAAATTCAAGCGCCTCGATCTCTCTGCGCATTCTGTTGACCGATTGTTCCATTAAATCGGTGTATCGCTTGGCGCGATCATCGGCCAGAACGCGCTGGCTTATCCGGGCCAACAGTTCGGTATGTGCCAGATCATCGATCTGATTCTCAATCGCCTCTCGAACCTTATCCTTGTCGACCTTGCGAAGATCGTTGCCGAGACGTGCAGCGAGACGTTGAAAAGAAATCATTTTCTTTGTGTCGCCGCCAAACGGCAGGATGCTATCCGGGAAAGCCGAAGATCGTCTTCTTGTTTTGTTCAGATAAGTCAGCGTGGCCATAAACAGCGTGGCGGATGCGGCGGCGAACAGTGCAAGTAATTTGGCATCATGGGTTTGGGTAAAATTTTCAAAATCCGATTTGTTCAGGCTGGACGTGGAACCAATCAGTGCAATCAAAGCCGCGGATAGACCCATCGTTGCGGGTACTACCGACATCACTAGGTGTTTCAGTTCTTTGAGATAGTGTTTCTTCAAGAGCTTCAGTTCGACCTTACCCGCAGACACCTTCTATCCCCCTATGATTAAGGGGGGGTAATGCAAAGAATGGACGGAATGTTCAAGGCGATATCGAAGGCGCAATTCGACCGAGCGACGTCGCCCTAACGTTAATAATTTGAGAGATTAAGTGCAAAACGAGGTCGAGTTCGCACGGTGGATTGTGCTGTGAACGGTCTAATCGATCTATTTATCTATTAATCGATTGAGTATGGGACTACTTCCCGCCGAAAGCTATCGATGGAGATGTCTTTTCCGTTAGGAGGAAATGCTCTCTGGTCGCAATTATGCCGGCTACAAGTTCGGCATGAAGCTCCGATAGGTGTGGCGGGGTGGCTCAGGTTTATTTCGTCCGCGTAAACGAACTCTGCAGCGAAGTCGACTTCACACCCTAATGCAACGGCGTAGCGACGAGGGCGCTCCGCGTAGCTGCCGGTCGGCTTCACAAGACCTTTCGCCATGGAAACGTAGCGGACGCCATCTGGCATCTCCGCGAGCTGAATATGAATTCTATCAGGCACCGCGGCAGCCTCATGGACTACCCAAAGGGGGCAAGCGCCGCCGAAACGCGCAAATCGAAGGCGCGTAGCCGAGTGCCGTTTTGTGATGTTGCCGGCCAGGTCGACGCGGCAGAAATAAACTGGCGTGCCGCGTGCGTTTGGGCGCTGGAGTGTGGAAAGCCGGTGACAAACTTGCTCGAAGGTCACATTGAAAAGGTGTCGGAGCCTATCAACGTCATGCCGCATGTCGCGCGCCATCGAACGAAATTGCTCGTATGGCATCAGGATCGAACCCGCCATGTAATTGGTTAGGCCAATAGATAGAAGATTCCGAGCGGTTTTGGAGCGGACGTCTGCGTTACTTGAAATCGTCGCGATGTCTTCGTTGAAGTGCGTGCTGCTGATGTGCCAAGCTAGGTGGAACCTAAGACTGTCGTTCGCTTTTGCCGTATTTATCGTGAGTGTACTTTGTTGTTCGTCGAATAATCGAACAGGCCCTTTGTCTGAAAAAATCAGCGAGATATTTTTATCATTGAGCCACGATACCAAGTTTTGGGTTGATGGTGACAGAGTGTCTTTTGCCAATTCTTGAGAGAAAGCCTCTGCTAGGCGATCTAAATCATCGACATAATTGTTGATGTTGTGAAACCAGTCGCGGACCTCCTCCCATGGTAGCCTGCCTCCAGCCAGATTGTCTGCGCCCAGAGCCTCGTCGAGCATCTCGAGGCGCTGGGAATTGTCTCGATTCACGCGTGCAAGCTGGATGAATGACTCTGCAAAGCTTGGGAATTGTTCCACGATCTTGCGAACTTGTGCGGAGGATTGCGGATCCCGTGAGTGCGTGTCCGACATTGCGTCCTCGAAGGCGCGAAGAAGTTCGGCGCTTTGATCGACGGGGACGTCCTGCCACTCCACCGGAAAATTGCTCCGCAGGCGGTCGAAGATTGCGGGGGTCAGCGGGCGATCGTCGCTTTCGAGCTGCGACAGATATGATRCGCTGATGCCAATAGCTTTGGCTAGATCGGCTTGTTTCATCCCGCGAGCAGCACGCAGGCTCCTCAGCGTGGTTCCTGCGAAGGTGCGGCGCAATGTCATTCTGCGTGTGTAGTTTGCAAACCTCTAGTTTGCAAATTTGCAGATTTGCATTGGACAGCGATCCATTGGCCGCGCAGTTAGGCCGGAATCGGGTTTGTATGGATAGTGGATATGTCAGCCAATATCGCCGAAATGGAGAAGCGCCGCGCCGCAGCAAAGCTGGGTGGTGGTGAGAAGCGCATTGCCGCGCAGCACGCCAAGGGCAAGCTGACCGCGCGCGAACGCCTCGATATCCTGCTGGACGAAGACAGCTTCGAGGAATTCGACCTTTACGTCGAGCATGATTGCACCGATTTCGGCATGGAAAGCCAGAAGATCCCCGGCGACGGCGTCGTCACCGGCTCGGGCACCATCAACGGCCGTCTGGTCTTCGTGTTCAGCCAGGACTTCACCGTGTTCGGCGGCTCGCTCTCGCACCGTCATGCGCAGAAGATCTGCAAGCTGATGGACAACGCGATGAAGGTCGGCGCGCCGGTGATCGGCCTCAACGATTCCGGCGGCGCGCGCATTCAGGAAGGCGTGGCTTCGCTCGGCGGCTATGCCGAAGTGTTCCAGCGCAACGTGCTTGCCTCGGGCGTGGTGCCGCAGCTTTCGCTGATCATGGGCCCCTGCGCGGGCGGTGCGGTCTATTCGCCGGCGATGACGGACTTCATCTTCATGGTGAAGGACAGCTCCTACATGTTCGTCACCGGGCCCGACGTGGTGAAGACCGTGACCAACGAGGTCGTCACGCAAGAGGAACTGGGCGGTGCGATCACGCACTCCAGCAAGACCTCCGTGTCCGACCTCGCGCTGGAGAACGATATCGAGGCGCTGCTGGCAGCGCGCGATTTCTTCGACTTCCTGCCGCTCAACAACCGCGAGGAAGTGCCCGAGCGTCCTTGCGCCGATCCGTGGGACCGTGCCGAGGAAAGCCTCGACACCGTGATCCCGCCTTCGGCCAACCAGCCTTATGACATGCATGAGGTGATCCGGAAGACGCTCGACGAGGGTGACTTCTTCGAGGTCCAGCCGCTGCATGCCGGCAATATCATCGTCGGTTTCGGCCGCATCGAGGGCAAGACCGTGGGTGTCGTCGCCAACCAGCCGATGGTGCTGGCGGGCGTGCTGGACATCAACTCGTCCAAGAAGGCCGCGCGTTTCGTGCGCTTCTGCGATGCCTTCAACATCCCGATCATCACGTTCGTGGACGTTCCGGGCTTCCTGCCGGGCACCGATCAGGAGCACAACGGCATCATCAAGCACGGCGCCAAGCTGCTGTTCGCCTATGCCGAGGCGACCGTGCCGAAGATCACCGTGATCACCCGCAAGGCCTATGGCGGCGCTTATGACGTCATGGCGTCCAAGCACCTCCGCGGCGATCTGAACTATGCCTGGCCTACCGCCGAAATCGCGGTGATGGGCGCCAAGGGCGCGGTGGAGATCATCTTCCGCGGCCTCTCGCCCGAAGGCATTGCCGAGAAGACCAAGGAATACGAAGACCGCTTCGCCAATCCCTTCGTGGCGGCGAGCCGGGGCTATATCGACGAGGTGATCTACCCGCACTCGACCCGCAAGCGCATCGCGCTTGGACTGCGCAAGCTGCGGACCAAGAGCCTCGAAAACCCCTGGAAGAAGCACGACAACATTCCGCTTTGATAGCGTCACGGATCGCGGCGTATCGCCTTTGGGCGAGCACCGCGATCCACCCCAGCCGCGAAAGACGGCACGCATCGAAAAACCAGATTGGGAAGTCAGGTCATGGAAGACATCTACATCGTCAGCGGCGTACGCACGGCAGTTGGTGATTTCGGCGGCTCGCTGAAGTCGTTCATGCCCTCCGATCTGGGCGGCAAGGTCGTGACCGAGGCGCTGGCCCGCGCGGGCGTTTCGCCTGAGGACGTCGGCCACATCGTCATCGGCCAGGTCATGCCGACCAGCGCCAAGGACGAGATGCTCAGCCGCGTTATCGGCCTTAACGCGGGCGTACCGTTCGAAGTGCCTTCGATGACGCTGAACCGCCTCTGCGGATCGGGCGTGCAGGCGATCGTTTCGGCAGCGCAGATGATGAAGCTGGGCGAGGCGGGGATCACCGTTGCGGGCGGCGCGGAATCGATGTCGAACGTGCCCTATCACGACCACGGCGTGCGCTGGGGCAAGAAGATGGGCGCCAACACGCAGGAAGACGCGCTGACCGTCGGCCTGTCGGACGCCATCGGCGGCTACCACATGGGCATCACCGCCGAAAACGTGGCGGAGCGCCACTGCATCTCGCGTGAGGATATGGACACGGTCGCCGCGACCAGCCACCAGCGCGCCGCCAAGGCTATCGCGGAAGGCCGCTTCAAGGAGCAGATCCTCCCCGTCGAAGTGAAGACCCGCAAGGGCGTCACCGTCTTCGATACCGACGAACATGTCCGCGCGGACACCACCGTCGAGACGCTCGGCGCGATGCGTCCGGCGTTCAAGAAGGACGGCACGGTCACGGCGGGCAATGCCTCGGGCATCAACGACGGCGCTGCCGCCGTGGTGCTGGCGACGGCTTCGGAAGTCGAGAAGCGCGGGTTGAAGCCGATGGCGAAGATCGTCGCCTGGGGCCATGCCGGTGTCGAGCCTGCCTACATGGGCGAAGGCCCGATCAAGGCTGTACCGGTGGCTCTGAAGCGCGCCGGGCTCTCGCTCGACCAGATCGACGTGATCGAGAGCAACGAGGCTTTCGCCGCGCAGGCTGCCGCCGTTTCCAAGGTGCTCGGCTTCGATCCTGAGAAGGTGAACCCCAACGGTTCGGGCGTCTCCATCGGCCACCCGGTCGGCGCGACAGGCACGATGCTCGCCATCAAGTGCATGTACGAGCTGAAGCGCACGGGCGGGAAGTACGGCCTTGTTACCATGTGCATCGGCGGCGGCCAGGGCATCGCCCTCGTGCTGGAGAATGTGGCGTGAAGCTGGGTCGTCTCAACCACATCGGCGTCGCCACGCCTGATCTCGACGCCTCGATCGCGTTCTATCGTGACGTGATGGGCGCCACCGACATTACCGAGCCGTTCGTGCTCGAAAGCCAGCAAGTGCGCGTCTGCTTCGTCAACACACCGGGTGAAGATGGCACTGCCGGTACGCAGATCGAACTGCTCCAGCCCACCACGCCGGACTCGGCCGTGGGCAAGTGGCTGGAGAAGAACCCGCTCGGGGGCCAGCACCACATCTGCTACGAAGTGCCGGACATTCACGCGGCCAAGGCGTGGTTCGAAGGCCTTGGCAAGCGCGTGCTGGGTGAGCCGCGCATGGGCGCGCACGGGACGCTGATCTTCTTCGTCCACCCCAAGGACATGGGCGGTCAGCTCACCGAGATCATGGAAACGCCCAAAGAGGCGCATTGAATAGAAGCCGTCGCCCAAGCTCCACCGTCATCCTGAACTCTTTTCAGGATCCATTTCGCCTCCGGGCGACGACGGTGAGAGGGCGAGGAATGGATCCTGAAACGAGTTCAGGATGACGAAGCTGCAAGGGTAGTGCGATGACCGAGGGACCGAACATCAACGACTGGAAGGCAGCCGCCGACAAGGAGGTCAAGGGCAAGGACCTGACCTGGAACACGCCCGAGGGTATTGCGGTAAAGCCGCTCTACACCGCAGAGGACGTGACCGTCGATCCCGGCCTTCCCGGCTTCGCGCCGTTCACGCGCGGCGTGCGTGCCTCGATGTATGCCGGCCGTCCCTGGACCATCCGCCAGTACGCGGGCTTCTCCACTGCCGAGGAATCGAACGCCTTCTATCGCCGCAATCTTGCAGCGGGTCAGAAGGGCCTTTCGGTCGCCTTCGACCTTGCCACCCATCGCGGTTACGACAGCGACCATCCACGCGTCGTGGGTGATGTGGGCAAGGCCGGCGTCGCCATCGATTCGGTCGAGGATATGAAGATCCTGTTCGACGGTATTCCGCTCGACAAGATGTCGGTTTCGATGACGATGAACGGCGCGGTGATCCCGATCCTGGCCTTCTTCATCGTTGCCGGCGAAGAGCAGGGCGTAGACCGCAAGCTGCTCGACGGGACCATCCAGAACGACATCCTCAAGGAGTTCATGGTCCGCAACACCTACATCTACCCGCCAGAGCCTTCGATGCGGATCATCTCGGACATTTTCGGCTACACCAGCCGCGAGATGCCGAAGTTCAACTCGATCTCGATTTCCGGCTACCACATGCAGGAAGCCGGCGCGACGCAGGTGCAGGAACTGGCCTTCACCATCGCCGACGGCGCGGAATACGTGAAGTACGGCGTGGCCTCTGGCCTCGATATCGACAAGTTCGCGGGTCGCCTCTCGTTCTTCTTCGCCATCGGCATGAACTTCTTCATGGAAGTGGCCAAGCTGCGCGCCGCGCGCGTGCTGTGGCACCGGGTGATGACCGATCTGGGCGCCAAGGACGAGCGTTCGAAGATGCTGCGCACGCACTGCCAGACTTCGGGCGTGAGCTTGCAGGAGCAGGACCCCTACAACAACGTCATCCGTACCACGATCGAGGCGATGGCCTCGATGCTGGGCGGCACCCAGTCGCTGCACACCAACGCGCTGGACGAAGCGATCGCGCTGCCGACCGACTTCTCGGCCCGCATCGCCCGCAACACGCAGATCATCATCCAGGAAGAGACCGGCATGTGCAATGTCGTCGATCCGCTGGGTGGGTCCTACTACATTGAATCGCTGACGCAGCAGCTGGTCGACCAGGCCTGGGAGATCATCGATCGCGTTCAGGCCGAAGGCGGCATGGCCAAGGCCGTCGCTGCCGGTTGGCCCAAGGCGATGATCGAGACCGCTGCCGCCGCCCGTCAGGCGCGTGTGGACCGGGGCGACGACGTGATCGTCGGCGTCAACAAGTACCGCCTTGCCAGCGAAGACCTGCTGGAAACGCTGGAAGTGGACAACGCCAAGGTCCGCGAAGGCCAGATCGCCCGCATCAACAAGATGAAGGCGGAGCGTGACGAGGCTGCTTGCCAGGCCGCGCTCAAGGCCCTGCGCGACGGTGCCGCCGCGCCCGCCAGCATCGAGAACAACCTGCTCGCACTTGCCGTCGAATGCGCCCGCGCCCGCGCTACGCTGGGCGAGATCAGCTCGGCCATGGAAGACAGCTTCCAGCGCTATGGCACTCAGCCGACCCCGGTGAAGGGCGTCTATGCCGCGCCTTACGAGGGCGACAGCCGCTGGCAGCAGGTGCTGGACGGCGTGCAGGCGGTGGAGCGCCGTCTCGGCCGCAAGCCGAAGGTTCTGGTCGCCAAGATGGGTCAGGACGGCCACGATCGCGGCGCCAATGTGATCGCTTCCGCCTTCGGAGACATGGGCTTCGACGTAGTGTCCGGCCCGCTGTTCCAGACTCCGGAAGAAACCGTGGTGCTGGCGCTGGAGAGCGCGGTCGACGTGGTCGGCGCGTCCAGCCTTGCGGCAGGTCACAAGACGCTGATCCCCGAACTGATCCAGAAACTGCGCGAAGCCGGTCGCAGCGACATCAAGGTGATCGCCGGCGGCGTCATCCCGCCGCAGGACTATGAGTTCCTGCGCAACGCGGGCGTTCAGGGCATCTACGGCCCCGGTACGAACGTGGTTGAGAGTGCTGCCGACGTACTGCGCCTGCTTGGCCACAACATGCCGCCGCTCGGTTCTTCGCTGGAAGTAGCATGAACGATCCAACAGCAGGAGAGTTTGCAGAAAATCTCCGCAAACCATTCGGTACGAATACCTGGAAAACGGATATCTGATGTTCAAGAAAATCCTCATCGCAAACCGGGGCGAGATTGCCTGCCGCGTGATCAAGACCGCGCGCCGCATGGGCATTCAGACGGTGGCCGTCTATTCGGACGCCGATGCCCGCGCACCGTTCGTGCAGATGGCCGATGAGGCCGTCCACATCGGCCCCGCGCCTGCCGCGCAGTCGTACCTGATTGCCGATAAGATCATCCAGGCCTGCAAGCAGACCGGCGCCGAAGCCGTCCATCCGGGCTATGGCTTCCTGTCCGAGCGTACCTCCTTCGCAGAGGCGCTGGCCGCAGAAGGCATCGAGTTCATCGGCCCTCCCGTTGGCGCTATCGCCGCGATGGGTGACAAGATCGAGTCCAAGAAGCTTGCCAAGCAGGCCGGCGTCAATGTCGTGCCCGGCTTCGTCGGCGAGATCGAGGACACCGAGCACGCCGTGCGCATCTCGAACGAGATCGGCTATCCGGTGATGATGAAGGCTTCGGCCGGCGGCGGCGGCAAGGGCATGCGCCTTGCCTACGACGAAAAGGACGTGCGCGAGGGCTTCGAGAGCGTGAAGCGCGAGGGCCTGAACTCCTTCGGCGACGACCGCGTCTTCATCGAGAAGTTCATCCTCAACCCGCGCCATATCGAGATCCAGATCCTGGGCGATAAGCACGGCAACATCCTCTACCTGAACGAGCGCGAATGCTCGATCCAGCGTCGCCACCAGAAGGTGGTGGAGGAAGCGCCGTCGCCCTTCGTCACCGAAAAGATGCGCAAGGCCATGGGTGAGCAGTGCGTCGCCCTGTCGCGTGCAGTGGGCTACTATTCGGCCGGTACGGTGGAACTGATCGTCTCCGGCGCCGACCCGACGGGCGAGAGCTTCTACTTCCTCGAAATGAACACCCGCCTCCAGGTCGAACACCCGGTCACCGAAGCGATCACCGGTGTCGATCTGGTCGAGCAGATGATCCGCGTCGCCGCAGGCGAGAAGCTGGAGATGACGCAGGCCGACGTCAAGATCGACGGCTGGGCCATCGAAAACCGCGTCTATGCCGAAGATCCCTATCGCGGCTTCCTGCCCTCGACCGGCCGCCTCGTGCGCTATCAGCCGCCGGTTGACGGCTGGGACGACGACGGCTCCGCAAACGGCCGCCGCGGTATCGACGGCGTGCGTGTCGATGACGGCGTCTACGAAGGCGGCGAAGTCTCCATGTTCTACGACCCGATGATCGCCAAGCTGATCACCTGGGGCGAGACCCGCGACGAGGCGGCCGACAAGCAGGTTGCCGCGCTCGACCTGTTCGAGATCGAGGGCCTTGGCCACAACATCGATTTCGTCTCGGCCATCATGCAGCACCCGCGCTTCCGCTCGGGCGAGCTGACCACGGGCTTCATCGCCGAGGAATATCCCGAAGGCTTCACCGGCGCGCCTGCGTCGGAAGAACTGAAGGGCAAGCTGGCCGCCGTTGCGGCCTTCGTCGCCACCGCGCGGGCCGACCGTGCGCGCCGGGTTGACGGGCAGCTCGCCTCGCGCCGTCTGGCGCCGCCGTCGGAATGGACCGTCATCATCGACAAGGCGCCTTTCGAAGTTGTCATCGACGATGAGGACGTGACCGTGAACGGTATCTCCGTCGACCTTGCGATGGAATACACGCCGGGCGACCGCCTGATCGACGCCGAGATCGACGGCGAGGCCATCGGCATCCGTGTCGCGCCCACGCGCACGGGTCTGAAGATGACCACGCGCGGGGCGATCCACGACGTGCAGATCCTGCCCAGCCGCGTGGCTTCGCTGATCAAGCACATGATCGAAAAGATCCCGCCGGATCTTTCGAAGTTCCTGATCTGCCCGATGCCGGGCCTGCTCGTCGCGCTCCATGTGGGCGAGGGTGACAAGGTCGAAGCCGGACAGCCGCTTGCCGTCGTCGAGGCCATGAAGATGGAGAACATCCTGCGCGCCGAGAAGTCGGGCGTGGTGAAGGCGGTCAACGCCAAGGCAGGCGAAAGCCTTGCAGTGGACGCGATCATTCTGGAAATGGAGTGAGTTCGATGAAGATCCTCGTCCCCGTTAAGCGGGTGATCGATTACAACGTGAAGCCGCGCGTAAAGGCGGACGGCACGGGCGTTGACCTGGCCAACGTCAAGATGAGCATGAATCCGTTCGACGAGATCGCGGTCGAAGAAGCTATCCGCATCAAGGAAGCGGGCAAGGCTGAAGAGATCGTGGCCGTCTCGGTCGGCCCGGCCAAGGCGCAGGATACGCTGCGCACCGCACTCGCCATGGGTGCAGATCGTGCGATCCTCATCGAGACCGACGCAGAGGTCGAGCCGCTGGCCGTCGCCAAGATCCTCAAGGCGATCGTCGCCGAAGAGAATCCGGGCCTCGTGATCCTCGGCAAGCAGGCGATCGACGACGATTCGAACCAGACCGGCCAGATGCTCGCTGCCCTCACCGGCCGCCCGCAGGGCACGTTTGCCAGCAAGGTCGAGATCGACGGTGATCACGTTGCCGTGACCCGCGAAGTCGATGGCGGTCTGGAGACCGTGAAGCTTTCGCTGCCCGCGATCGTCACCACCGACCTGCGCCTCAACGAGCCGCGCTACGCTTCGCTGCCGAACATCATGAAGGCGAAGAAGAAGCAGCTCGATGTGAAGACCGCCGCCGATTACGGCGTCGACATCGCTCCGCGCCTCAAGACCATCAAGGTCTCGGAGCCGCCGGTGCGTGTCGCTGGCGTCAAGGTTGCCGACGTCGATGCGCTGGTAGCCAAGCTCAAGGAACTGGGAGTCGCCTGATGAAGACGCTCGTTTGGGTCGAACACGACAACGCGTCGGTCAAGGACGCAACGCTCCACACCGTCACTGCCGCTGCCAAGCTCGGTGAAGTTCACCTGCTGGTCGCAGGCGCTGGCTGCCGTGCCGCTGCCGAGGCTGCCGCGAAGATCGCCGGCGTCGCCAAGGTCCACGTGGCCGACAACGCCGCCTACGAACATGCGCTGGCCGAAAACGTCGCGCCGCTGATCGTGGAACTGATGGGCCACCACGACGCGTTCCTGGCGCCCGCCACCACCACCGGCAAGAACGTCGCCCCGCGCGTTGCCGCGCTGCTCGACGTGATGCAGCTGTCGGACATCCTCTCGGTCGAGGGCGAGAAGACCTTCACCCGTCCGATCTACGCCGGTAACGCCATCGCCACCGTCGAATCGAGCGATATCAAGCTGGTGATCACCGTGCGCGGCACCGCCTTCGAGAAGGCCGCTGCCGAGGGTGGTTCGGCTGCCATCGAAGACGTCGCCGGTGCCGGTGATGCGGGCCTCTCCAGCTTCGTGGGTGCCGAACTCGCCAAGTCGGAACGTCCGGAACTGACCAGTGCCAAGGTGATCGTCTCGGGCGGCCGCGCGCTGAAGGATTCGGAGACGTTCGAGCAGGTCATCATGCCGCTCGCCGACAAGCTCGGCGCTGCCGTCGGCGCCTCGCGCGCTGCGGTGGACGCGGGCTATGTGCCGAACGACTACCAGGTCGGTCAGACCGGCAAGATCGTGGCTCCCGAAGTCTACATCGCGGTCGGCATCTCGGGCGCGATCCAGCACCTTGCGGGCATGAAGGACTCCAAGACCATCATCGCCATCAACAAGGATGAGGACGCGCCGATCTTCCAGGTCGCCGACGTCGGTCTGGTGGCGGATCTGTTCAGCGCCGTGCCGGAACTGACCAAGTCCGTTTGAAATGTTCGCCGTCGCTGTCAGGGCGCTCAGGCGCCCTATCCGAAGGAAGGTTGCGGTATATGGAGGTTCGCCGCAAGGTGACCAGGAATAGATTTACAGCGTTTCAAGGCCCCTTGCTTTGAAACGCGGGCGCCGGGCGGGTCGGAGGAGGGCCTGCTCGGCGCATGACATCGAAGACCGGATTGGTTCCATCGACGAGCGAAACAATTCGGCTGACGAGGAGGCCGAAAATGGGCATTGCGGATCGAGGCGATTTGCCGATGTGCGCACCTCACACGGCGTCTTATTTCCGCATTGAACGCGAAATCGAAATAAATGGCATTTTCGCGGACATCCGCCATTTCGGTTGGAATGAGGGCAGTCGCGCTCTGTACGAGCCGAATTCATACTACCTTGATTTTTCGCTCGGCCCGCGTTGCCCAAACTCGCGATTTTTCAGGACGGCCAACGAATTGGCCGATCCTCCGGGAGACGTCGTGTTTCTGCCAAAGGGCGGCGAATTTGCGACGTGGAGTGAGCCTGGCGAGCATAGCCTTCTTTGCCTGACGTTCGCCAACGAGCGCGCCGAAGAACTGTTCGAAGATGAACGGATTGCTGATCTGGCTCCTTGTCTCGATGTTCAGAGCGTGTCGATAAGGCAGGGCCTTGCCCGATTGGCCAATGAACTGCGGCATCCGGGATTCGGTCAGGCAATTCTGCTGGAGAGCATGGCGCTCCTCCTTGCCGTCGAGCTGTGCCGCCATTTCCAGAAATCGGGATCTCCAGGGGATGCCGGATCCGGACAAATGCCGATTTGGCGATTGCAGCGAGTGAGAGACAGGATCGAAGCGGACTTGGGCACCGACCTCTCGGTATCCTGCCTCGCCGCCGAAATTCGCACCAGTCCGAGACATCTCATCCGTACCTTTCGCGCGACCACGGGAGAGACGTTGACCGGCTACATCGCCAAGCGCCGTATCGCCCGGGCTCAGGAGCAACTTCGCGACGATGCGATGATGATCAAGGTTATCGCCGGTAATTGCGGTTTCCAGAGCCCGGCCGCTTTTTCGGCGGCTTTCCGGCGGGCTACCGGCCTGACGCCGCGCGAATATCGCGAGCGCTCAATCAGTTGCACACCGTCATTCGACATGACCTCCTGACAATAGTTTGGCGCGAACGGGGCACCGTTCTTCGTTGTCGTGAGCCTCCATGGAGAGCCAGAATTCGTCATCGAAACAGGACGGATTCGCATCATGACCACGTACCTCGACCGCCTCATCGAAGACCCGACAAGCTTTTATGATGCGCCCTATGATCTGGCCTTTACGCTTGAGCAGGAGGAAATTGACAGGTTCCATCTTGCGGGCGCGCGCAAGCGCTTCGCACAGCTCCGGCCGGGTCTTTCCGTTCTCGACCGGTTGGCCCGAGAACAGGGGATCGAGACGATCGAAACGATCGATGACCTGGCGCCGCTGTTATTCCCACACACCGTCTACAAGTCCTACCCGATAAGCTATCTTGAGCGAGGCCGCTTCGACAAGCTGACCAAGTGGCTTTCGGGCCTTACGACGAGCGATATCTCTCATGTCGATGCGTCGGGAATAGAGACTATCGATGACTGGATCGATCTGCTGGATGCCGCGACCGACCTGACCGTGCAGCATACTTCGGGCACCACCGGCAAACTAAGCTTCGTACCGCGCAGCAAGGCGCAGTGGCGAGAGACCATTATCCACTCCGCGATAATCATCCGCGATTGGTGGCCGGATCGCGGTCCGGACATCCTGAAGGACGGAATGCCGATCATCATCCCGGGCTATCGCTACGGGGCGGCTGCGACGCAGCGAGGGAATGGCATTCAAATCGAGCTTTATGCCAAGGGTGAGGAAAATGCCCTTTTTCTCTATCCAGAATCCCGCTTCAGCGCGGATATTGCTTCGCTCGGTGGGCGGCTGAGGGCCGCTGAGGCGAGGGGCGAGGCTGGTGCCCTCGCTATTTCTCCTGCGCTGGCGGAACGCCGGGAGGCTCTGCTCGACCTCGAACGCCGAAGACCGGAAGACCTCAAACATTTCTTTGCCGAGGCGCAGCGTCGTTTCGGCGGCAAGGATGTCTATGCCACGGCTATGTGGGCAATCCTTTACGATTGGGCGGAAGAGGGGCTGAAACGTGGTCTCACGAACGTTTTCGGTAAAGGCAGCGTGTTGCTGACCGGAGGGGGAAACAAGGGCAAGGAGCTTCCGGACAATTGGCGCGAGCGCGTGCTCGAATTCCTTGGATTCGACACGATCTACGAAATGTATGCTACCTCGGAATTGATGGGGCTGTGCATGATGTGCGAGCAAGGCCACTATCACATCCCGCCGATCCAAATCCCGTTTCTGCTCGATCCGGCCACGGGTAAGCCCCTGCCGCGCAAGGATGGCCAGACCGGACGATACGCTTCGTTTGACCTGATGCCCAATACCTATTGGGCGGGGCTTGTCACGGGCGACGAAATCACGCTCTCAGGCTGGCAGACGCCCTGTTCCTGCGGCCGTACTGGGGTGCACATCATCCCGCCGGTTCGCCGTTACAGCGAGAAGGAGGGCGGTGATGACCGCGTAGTCTGCGCCGGCGCTCCCGAAGCTCATGACAGGGCGCTGGAATTCCTTGCCGAACTATCGATGTGAGAAAGCTGATGAACGATGACTTCCGCGTTCCTCTCATTATCCGAGGGCAAATCATCGGTGATGGTGATGTTCTCTACGGTGGACGCCGGGGAGGCGTATCCTTTCGTGCCCCGGATTTGGCAAAATACGTAGCGGATTTGCCGCTACGCACGCCGTCGTCGATGGCTGATCTCTATTCGCTGCGGTTCGAAGAAATCCTCGATTTCCTGGTCGCGCTGGGTGAACGATTGGACATCGGACGGAATCGCCATCTTCAGCATGCATTTCGTCTGTCCTGCCTGACGTCTGGACTGTCCGAAAGCATCCTGCGCCGCCACTTCCAGCATATGGGCGCGACGTTTGATCGCGGGGAGATGCGACGAATGATGGAGCGTTCGTGCGGCGTCGATTATCTGGAGGGCTGGGTTGACCAAGGACCGAGCATTTTCCCTGGCCTTTCCGCGCGCACGCGCGCTTTCGGTGCACGAGCTGTCCATGTCATAGCCGGCAATGCACCTATCGTGTCGATATTGACGGTAATCCGCAACGCGTTGACGCGATCTGATGCGATCATAAAGTTGCCGTCGAACGATCCGCTGACGGCAGCGGCGATCGTCCGGACCATGGCCGAGATGGCGCCGGAGCATCCATTGTCCAGACACATATCCGTCGCCTATTGGAAAGGCGGCGATGAGCAGGTTGAACCGGTGATCTATGATCCGCGGGGCATCGAGAAAATCGTTGCCTGGGGCGGTTTCGATTCCGTGAAGCACATCACGCGCTACCTCCAGCCAGGCATCGATCTCATAACGCAGGACCCCAAGCTCTCCGGAACGATCATCGGAAGGGAAGCCTTTGCCGACGACGCAACCATGAAACAGGTGGCGCGTCGCCTCGCTCTGGATATTGGCGCACAGAACCAGGAGGGCTGCGTTTCGGCGCGCGTCATCTACGTCGAAAGCGGGACAGATGATGTCGGACTGCGCAACGCCAACCGCCTGGGCGAACTCACCTTCGAGGCTCTCCAGCGATTGCCCGATCATCTCAGTACGCCTCACAAGGCATTCGACACAGCACTCAAGTCGGAAATTGATGGCGTTCGCCTTAACGATGAAGAGTACCGGGTTTTCGGCGGGCGATCTAATGAAGGCGCGGTGATCGTCAGCCAGGATGACTACCCAGTTGATTTCTCTCGGACACTGGCATGCCGCGTGGGCAATATCGTCCCGGTCGATACCACGGATACTGCGATCAATTCCGTGAACGCCTACACTCAGACGATTGGGATTTTCCCGGAAAGTCTCAAAGAGGCGCTGCGCGATCGCTTGGCTTATCAGGGAGTTCAACGGATCGTGTCGTTGGGGGGCGCTGCGACCATGCAGCATAACATGGAGCGGCAGGATGCGATCGAGCCGGTCCGCCGGATGGTGAAGTGGGTGACCGAGGAACATGCACCGGGTGAACTTTTGGCCTCGTTGGCGGATTGAAGGATTGAGCCATGCCCGACGCAGATTTGATCATCCGAGGCGGCACGATCGTCGACGGGACCGGCGGGAATCCATTCGTGGCAGATATTGCTGTCCTCGACGGCCGCATATCTGCCATCGGGGCGAACCTGGAGCGAGCCCGAGAAGAGATCGATGCCAATGGTCTCCTCGTGACGCCGGGCTTCATTGACATCCATACGCACTACGATGGCCAAGTGACTTGGTCGGACAGTTTGGTGCCGTCCGCCGAACACGGCGTCACAAGTGTAGTCATAGGCAATTGCGGGGTTGGCTTTGCGCCATGCCGCGCGGGCGACCGAGAAGCACTCGTCAATGTCATGGAGGGTGTTGAGGATATCCCCAAGGCTGTCATGGCCACGGGTTTGCCTTGGAACTGGGAGACTTTTCCGGAGTATCTTGAAGCGCTAGGCAACTGTGCGTGGGACGTAGACGTCGGCGCATACATTCCCCACTCTCCCTTGCGCGTCTATGCGATGGGCCAGCGCGGCCTGGACCGAGAAGCCGCGACGCCTGCGGATATCGTCCGTCTCTCCGAGCTTGTCAGCGAGGCCATGGATGCCGGCGCACTGGGGTTCGCAACCTCGCGCTCGCTCGTCCATCGTCGCGGGGACGGAGCCTTCATTCCCTCCTTCCAGGCCGCGTGCGAAGAGTTGGAAGCACTCGCCCGGGCTGTGGGAGAGAGTGGACGAGGGGCCATTCAAATGATCCCTAACCTCGACACTGCAGACTGGTCGGGCGACGTCGATCTGATGAAGCGAATGGCTTGCGCTTCCGGCAGGCCAGTGACGTATTCGCTGGCCCAGTGGGCCGGAAATCCCGATGGCTGGCGGCAGACGATGGACGCGCTGCTGGAACATAACCGTAGCGGCGCGGCACCGATCCTGGCTCAGGTCTATCCCCGGCCCATGGGAGCATTGTGCGGCCTTTCCACTTCGGCAAACGCCTTCAGTTATTGCCGGACCTATCGGGCGCTCGAGGATCCGCCATTACCTGAAAAAGGAAGGCTCATGCGCGATTCACGCTTTCGCGAACGACTTGTGGCGGAAGAGCCCGATGAAACGCCTACGCCGCTCCACGCACTGCTGCGAGCATGGGATAATCTCTTTCCGCTCGGTGATGAACCGGACTACGAGCCGTCGCCCGATTCCAGCATTGCATCTCTTGCAAAACGACGTGGAATCGAACCGGCCGAACTCGCCTACGAACTGATGCTGGAACAGGAAGGGAAATCCTTAATCCTGATGCCTTTCTCAAACTATGCGCAGTGCTCTCTCGATCCGGTGCTCGCCATGATGAAGGATCCTTGCAGCATAATCGGCCTGGGAGATGGAGGCGCGCACTACGGTATTATTTGCGATGCCAGTTATCCAACGACAATGCTCGCCTATTGGGCACGCGACCGCGGCGGTGAGCGACTTTCCGTCGCGGCTGCTGTTAAGGCGCTTAGCGCTGATAATGCCGCCTTTCTCGGTCTGCACGACAGGGGGCGGCTGGCACAAGGGCTGAAGGCCGACATCAACCTGATCGACCATGCAGCCCTCAGGCTTCATGCCCCGTACGTCGTTCATGACTTGCCGGGAGGCGGTCGCCGATTGGCGCAACATGCGTCCGGATATCGTGCGACGATGGTTAGCGGCGTCATCACTCGTTGGGATGGCGTCGATACCGGCGCACGCCCCGGACGGCTAATCCGGGCAACCTAAGCCAGCACTCCATCAGCTTGCTCGGGGTCGCACTTTGGTGCCGGCGGTCAATCCGTGGCGAATGAAGTCCGTTGCCAGGAAGTCGTGCGGGAAGCCTTTCGGAGTGAAACTGGCCGCTTCCAATCGATCGAGATGGTGCAGATCCAGCGAAACGCCGAGCGCGGTTACATTGTCCTCATATTGCCGCATCGTTCGTGCACCCAGCAACGGCGAGACCACGGCCGGGTTCGCCAAAGTCCAAGCGATGGCCGCTTGTGCCGAAGTAGCGCCGACGTCGTCGGCGACTGCCTGAACGGCGTCAGCAATGGCCAACGTACGAGCGTCCAGCTTGCCCGCAGCGGCGAGCATGGCGCCACGTCCTCCGGTGTCCTGACCCTCTCCGTTGCTCCGGGCCGCGTATTTGCCGGACAGCAAGCCGCTTGCAAGAGGAGACCACGGCATCACGCCAATGCCGAGTGCTTTTGCGGCAGGAATGAGATCCCGCTCGGCGGTACGCTCCACAAGATTGTATTCGGCTTGCAACGCTGCGAACTGGGTCCAGCCTCGCAGGTCGGCCATCGTCTGCAATCGCGCCATCTGCCAGGCGGGCGTATCGGACAGACCCAGATAAAGAACCTTGCCCTGGGTCACCAAGTCATCAAAGGCGCGCATGATTTCGTCTGCGGGGGTGCTATCGTCCCAGACATGGAGAAATAGCAGATCGATGCGATCGGTGCGAAGCCGGCGCAGGCTCGTCTCAACGGTCTGCATCATGTTGCGCCGGCTGTTTCCGGCAGCATTGGGATCTCCAACCGATCGCGTCAGGGAGTATTTGGTGGAGAGAACCAGTCTGTCGCGCTTCGCCTCGGCGAATTTGCCCGTCAAATCTTCCGAAACGCCGCCTGCGTAATATCCTGCAGTGTCGATGAAATTGCCGCCCTGATCGACGTAGGCATCGAAAATGCGTCGGGATTCCTCTTCGCCAGCGCCCCATTCCTCGCCGAATGTCATTGTACCCAGAGCCAAAGGCGAAACTCGTAAGCCCGAACGGCCAAGCAGCCGGTAGGTATCGAGCGAAAGCGGTCCTGTATGCGTGCGGTTCATGGCTGTGTTGGCTCTCTCTCTGCTTCAGTCACGACCCAATGCATCATGCGATGGACGGGCCATCCCCCGTCGTGCGGCAGGCCGCCGAACTTTCCGCTATTGATGTTGCCAAGGCCGACGATGCGTTGCGCGCCGGCCGACGACAGCCCGTCGCGCAACTGCGTGATGCGGCCGGGCGGATAGACGCCGACCGACTGGGTGGCCACGGAGACATGGGCAATCGCCTCCGCCAGGCTGGAGACGGCGACCACGTTGACAAGCTTGCCACCGGGATTGAATGCGACCGGATCGCTTGATCGAACAACCATTCCGGTGCCGTCGGGTTGTCCGAACACACGGTAGATCGGCTCGAGATTGCCGAGCATATCGAGTTCGTCCAACAATGCCTCGGGAGGACGTGGTCCGCCTTGTCCATTCCCATACCGAACATCCTTGCCCATCTCGGCTACGAGAGCCTCACAATAGGCATCGACTTGCGGTAAGGATCCCTCGACGAACTGGAAGCGAGCGCAGCTACATGCGTCCTGATTGAAAGCGATGATATCGGCCGCGCTGCGCCGGGCGATCTCGGCTATAGGCAATCCTGCGAAAGCCTCCTTGCCGATCAGCGAAATCGAGATCTTGGGGTCGAAGGATATGATCTCGAAACCGGGAGCTGCATATTTCATTGCATGGCGAACGGCCGCTTCGCCTCCCCACACCGCCAGCTTGTCGAAATACTGAGATCTGAAGATGTGCTCCTCGATCGCGGTATCGCCGCCGCGCCAATAGGCCGCCGAGAACGAGCGTGTCACCGGGTGATTTGGCCCGACATCAGCCATCGTGCGCAGAAGTGCCGTGGCAGTGAACATGTCGTTCGAGGGCATCTTCAGCAAATGAACGCCCTTGCTGATAGCCCCGCGCACGATCGTCACCGGCGGCACGATGGGGGCATTTCCGGCAAGGATATGGACCATGCGCGGCGGAAACGCCCGGATGTCGAAGGCTTGGCCCTGGATATCACGTCTAACCCAGCCGTCATTCGCGCCGAGCCAACCGAGAGATTGCTCCGCCTCGGCTTCGACGGCCTCGCGCGTGAAGAACCAACCGATGTCCCTGTAGCAGTTTTCCAGAATTCGCGCGCCAAGACTATTGCAGTGGAGATTGAGGGCTGCCGCTTCCTGTAGATAGGCATTTTTATCGAAATCGAGTGCCTTGCCGACCTCGACGAGGAAATCGACGATTTCCGCCAACGGCGTTTCGAACGCAGGTCCGGGGTCGCGTCTGGGCCAAATCAGCGCGTCGAGATCCAGTGCAGGGGTCATCACCGGGCTCGCGCTCGCTCGGGAGCGATGCTCGACTGCAGCGTCGAGCTGTACTTCTCCCTTTATGACGTGCGCTATCAGCAGCCTCGGCTCGTTGGACATGCTTTCCGGTCGCATGACTGTATCCTCGTTCAAGCCGCGACAGTCGGGGAAGACGAGATCGACCCGCGGACGTAGGAGTCGATGGATCCCGCGCAGCTGAGTTTGTCCTCGCCCCCTTCGAGATCGGCATAACGAGCTACGGCGTGGATCACCGGTGTCTTAACACCTTCAAGGCCCGATCCGAACTCCACCTGGACCTTGTCGCCGGAAATCACGCCGCCCCAACGCGCATCGGCGAGGATGTCGAAAAATGCCATACGCCCCTCGACGAGGCCGATGTCACCGGTCGTGCCGAGCAGATGCTCGCCGGACTTGTCGAGAACCAATGGGACGATCCACGGGGGTACCGCATAGGACTCGGTCGGCTGGATCTTGGCGCAGAAGCCGCTCATCTCCACCATTGCGTAAGAACTGGTAATCCGGTCGGCCGTGACGCCGAAGAATTGCTGGATCTGATCCCGGTAATCTGCCGGGACCGCAGCGCCCTTCGTGCCTCCCCCGAAACTCATCAGAGTGTCGGGGTGGAAATCTCCGTTCTTTATCCCGCGCTTTCGTAGCGTTTCTACGATCTGCCAGGCAACGCCGTACATTACGCCGATGTAAAGGGGACTGTGCCGGCGGTCTTCCAATAGGTCGATCCAGGTCTCGAACTCGGCTGCACGCTTGATGCGGCGGACCTCAAGTTCGGCTTCGTAGGCTGCGATCTCGCCCGGGCCGATCTTGCCTGCTGCCAACAAGCGCCGCAATTGCGCAGGCCTCATGGCATCGAACGCACGGATCGGATCCTCGCTCAATCGGTGCAGTTCGCCGGGCGCTGCCCAGCGAGGAAAGTGGCGGTTGCAGAAATCGATCATCTTATGGGTGCCGCGCTCCGGCATCATTGTGAAGACCGAGCGCGAGTGATCGGCGACGTAGCCGGGCGTGGACAGGTCCGCGGCATGCAGACAGGCTGTGACACTGACGTCCCGGTCCTGGTCCGATTGATCCAGAAATGAGGATTTTCCAGATGTTCCGCTCGAGGCAAATACGTGGTGGCCGGCCAAACGTGCGCGGTCCAACCACTCATCGATGTCGCGCACGTCCGACACGTCGATGTTGTCGGTAGGATAGGTCGCGAGGGTGCCGAGCCATAGGTTCATGTGAGCCCATTGCCCGTTGTCGACAAAGGCTTCCGGATAGCTCTTGTAGTTTGTGTGAGCGAAGAGAAGGGGCACAAGATCGGATAGCCGGTCTATGCCGTCGATCCCTGCCTCTCTGGCGCGCTTGTTCAGCACACCAATCTGCCCGCGCCGCTCCGAAAAACGTTCCCGTGCGGCTTCGAGCTGCAGTTCGGCCAACTGTTTCGGGGCGTTRCGGAATGGGTCTGCTGATCGTGCAAGTGCGATCAGTTCGTCGACGGCGCTCATGGTTGCGGCACTCCCGTTCGCTTGTGCCGCAGCACTATAGGAAGCGCTGTGCAGGATGCTGCAACGATGACTTTCAACACGAGGACATAGTGTCGCCGAAGCGACGTCACGTTGCGGCAAATGATTGGGCGGCAACGAACGGCCAATGCCAGGCACGAGGGATTCCGATCTTCCCAATGCGATGAAGGCCAGAGCGCCGGCCCTAACGCGGGCTGGCTATCTTTCGGCAGGGGCATTGCCTGCCATCAGTCCCCATGGTGCCCCGATTGCAGATCGGGGAGGCGAATATGGCGGGACCGTTGCAGGAAGTGCTGGCATTTTTCGGTGAAAGCGGCGGCACCGCGCAAGACATGATCTCGGCAATGAGGAAGCGATTCACGCCCATCACGCGCTGGGAAAATGTTGGCGTGGCGACGACAGTCGGAATCGAGGAAGCAATGGCCTTCGTTGAGGGTTTCCTGGCCCGCATTCCCTTCGAGCGCTGCGAAGTCGTTGTTCACCACGCCGCAGCGCATGGCAACGTCGTCCTCACGGAGCGCAGCGATATTTTTTACGGAGCAGACGGCGCGGAACTCGTTTCGCTGCGGCTGATGGGCGCACTGGAGATGGACGGGCCGTACATTACGGCATGGCGCGACTATTTCGACACCAAGGGCTTCTGAAAGGCGATAGCATGGCAAAAGGAAAAGCTGTTTGGGCACAAATCGCGCCAATGCCTGGTGAGGAGCTGGTCGCGGCGGCGCGGAGCTACGAAGCCACCGGAGTAGAGGGAGTTTGGGCACCCCAAATGTTTGGGGCGCCGTTTTCGACCCTCGCGGCCGCCGCGCCTGCCACGCAGAAAATCAAACTCGGCACGGGCATCGCCTTGGCATTCGTGCGCAGCCCGCTTGAGACCGCTTGCAGCGCGGTTGATCTCGATCTGATCAGTGGCGGCCGTGTCGTGGTGGGACTTGGCTCCAGCGCGCAAAGCCAGACGGAAGGATCGTTCGGGTCGACCTATGGAAAGCCACTTGCACACATGCGCGAAGTTGTGGGCATGATCCGCAAGATCGTGGCGCTCGGTCACACCGGCGAACTGTCGCAGCTTAAAGGCGATTACCATAGTCTCGACCTTTCGCACTTTCGCCTGCTGCAGCCGCCGGTGCGAAGTGAGATTCCGATCTATCTTCCTGCAGTATTTCAGAAGGCTTGCCTTCAGGCTGCCGAGATTGCCGATGGACTGCTGGGCCACCCTTTGTGGAACGAGGCCTGGATCGAACGCGAGGTCATTCCGAATATCCGGGCAGGGCTAGACAAATCTGGACGAGAGCGCGGAGATTTTTCGCTCAACCTTTCGATCTTCACGGCGATTGATCCGGATCGCAAAGAGGCCATCGAGGATTGCCGGGCGACCGTGGCCTATTACAGCCAGTCCCCGCAATATCTGCGCTATTTCGAGGAGATCGGCTTCGGCAAGGAAGCCTCCGCTATCCAGGCGGCATTTGCTCGAGGCGATCTAGCGGCAATGACTGCCGCATGCCCGGACGAGATGGTGGAGAGCATCGCGGTCGTAGGCGATGTAGACGAGGTGCGCGCCGGCGTGGCCAGGCGGGCAGCGGCGGCAGACGCGATTACGCCCGTAATTCCGCACTATGGCCTCTCGCCCGAAAAGAGCAGGACATACAGCGCGCGGCTGGCGGAGGCTTTCTATGGCTGATCCAGTGCGCCAACCGATCGCCTCGATGGCAGGAGCAGGTGCTTACAACCGGCATTCCGGTTTGCAGCATGCCAATCTTCATTCGGCGCTTCCTCTCTGGGAGGAGGCAGTGGGAACTATCGCTGCGAATTCCCAAGGCTTGGTTCGGATTGTGGACTACGGCGCCTCGCAAGGGCGCAATTCGCTGCTTCCTATGGGCACAGCCATCGACCTTGTGAGGGATCACAACGGCCAACGAGCACTGGAGATCATTCATACCGATCTCCCATCCAACGATTACACGTCATTGTTTGGGCTCCTTGCGACCGAATCGGACAGCTACCTTGCGGGCCGGCGCGATGTATTCCCGATGGCGGTGGGCCGGTCCTATTTCGAACAGATTCTACCCTCCGACAGCGTGGACTTGGGGTGGTCGTCCAACGCCTTGCATTGGCTCAGTCACAACCCCGTCAATGTCGCCGATCACGGCTGGGCCGTATACAGCAACAGCGTGCTCGCGCGCGAAGCGGTCGATGATGTGCTTGCCCAGGATTTGCTCAATTTCCTGCGGGCCCGGTCGCGGGAATTGAGGGTCGGAGGGCGTCTAGTGTGCCAATTCATGGGGCGTGGCGGCGACCGACATGGCTTCGAATGGATGGCTGGTCACTTCTGGGCAACGCTCCTCGACTTGAGGCGCGAGGGCCTGCTCGATGACGACGATACATTCATGGCGACCTCTCCATCGGCGGGACGTTCCCTGGAGCAATTGAAGGCGCCGTTCGAGCAGGGGCTCCTTCCTGACCTCTCGGTAGTTCACGTGTCTTGCGTCCGCTCTCCAGATCCATTCTGGGATGCCTACCGCGAAACCGGGGACGCGGAGGCATTCGGCTTTCAGTGGGCGTCGATGATGTGCGCGGCGAACGGCCCCAATTTCCTGGCCCAGATAGGCCGCGACAGAGATCCGGAACGCCTGATGAAAGAATTAAGAACAAGGCTTGCCACGCGTCTGGCCGCTGATCCGCAGCAGAGTGTTTCCTATCTCGCGCTCCTGTCGATCCGAAAAGGGAGCTAGCCACGCGGAATGGACGATCAACGAAAGTCATATCGGAACGTGTAGATTTGCGAACGGCACCTTGGTGAAGGCAGCGGAGAAAAGCGGTGAGCGATATCGAGAAAAATAAGGCGATTGCACGGCGTTATATGCGGGCTGTGGAGGAAGGAGATCTCGAGACAATCGAGGCTTTGCAGCACCCCGATTGCCAATGGTGGATATTGGGCCATGGCGACATGACACGGGCGGATTTCATCGCCAGCGTGAAGGGCGGATTGCTGTCGGCTGAGCGGCGCACGGCGAACGTTGTTGGAATCACCGCTGAAGGTGAGCGAGTTGCCGTGGAAGTGAGCGGCGAGATGGTTTTTCCCGACCGGGTCTATCGCAACGAGTACCATAACCTTCTGATCATCCGAGATGGTCAGATCGTTTCGGGCAAGGAGTACATGGATACGCGCGCGGTGGCTGAGGCTTTTTCGTCCGGCGCTTGAGCACGTCAATATTTCGCTGCTCAAGCTAGAGTGTATTTGGGATGGCCTGATGCCCCCAAGCGGCCTCGCCAACTGCATCGGACGGTAATTCGAGAGCGCCTGCTTGAGGTGCTTTTTGGGAAAGAAAATGGGCATTTTTACCCACGCGTGCCTCGGCACCAATGACTTGGGGCGGGCAGCCTGCTTCTATGATGCTGCGCTGCTGCCGCTCGGTATTGCCAATTTGGGGCCGTTTCAGGAACAAGGTCTCTGCTATGGGCGCACTGTTCCGGAATTGCTCATTCTGCATCCCCTGGAAGGCCGCGCGACTTCGTCAAATGGTGCGACCTTGGGATTCAAGGCGCCCAGCAGGCTTGCGGTCGACCAGTTTCATGCGGCCGGGTTGGCGGCGGGCGGAACCGATGCAGGGGGGCCGGGACAGCGGAATGCGGTCCCCCACGCCTATGGCGCCTATTTGCTCGATCCCGACGGTAACAAGATCTGCGCCTATTGCTTCGATCCGTGCTGATCGGATTTCCGCCACTGAACCCTATCGGATTGCAGGTTCGCTTTCGCACCTCCCCGCCATCCTGCCCACATCGGGAGACGAGAATACCCAGGAGGACAGCCCATGCATGAAGCTGCATTGCAATTGCTCAAGCGGACGATGGACGATCAGTTGGCCCGGACTGAACACCCGAGCGACTTTCCTGCCTTGCCGCCCATTCCGGCTGGACGCTACACCGATCCCCGGTTTGCGGCCCTCGAGAAAGAAGGGCTGTGGGATCGTGCGTGGTTGCTCGCCGGCATAGCTTCGGAGCTGCCAGAGCCCGGTTCTTACCGACTCTTTCAGCACCTCGATCGATCCGTGATCCTTTCCCGCGGAAAGGACGACCGGATTCGCGCATTCCACAACACCTGCCGGCACCGCGGTTCGCCCCTCCTGCTTGAGGAGGAAGGACGGGCCTCGCGGTTCGTCTGTCCTTACCACTCCTGGAGTTACGCGCTGGACGGTGCCTTGAAAGCGGTGCCCAGCCAACACGATTTTGCCTGTTTCGAAAAGTCGGACCACCGATTGGCAGAAGTGCGCTGCGAAACTTATCGCGGCTTCATCTTTATCAATTTTGATGACGCGGCGGGTCCTTTGCGCGAATTTCTTGGCGAATTTGTTGCCTTGACCGAAGGATATCCCCTCGAACGCATGGTTGTGAAGGACCGGTTCACGGTCGAAATGGATTGCAACTGGAAAATCGCCTATCACAATTTCCTCGAAATCTATCACGTCAATACTGTTCATCCAAAGACGCTTGCACCGCACCTCGATTCCCGCAGTTTCGTGATAGCTCTTTACGACGGTGGCCATATGCGTTTTGGCACGCGCAAGAAAGGCGGCGTTTCGCTCTTCGAAAAGCCGCCTGTGCAGCCTGACGATATTGCCGACGTCTTTCTCGAGAACACGGTCGCATTGCCCACTTTTCCGAACACGTTCTTCTCGCTCGATCCCGTAGGTTTCAATCTGCAATGCTTCTGGCCGGCCGGGCCGAACAAGTCGATCATGGAAGTGCGCCAGATGGGATGGGCAACGGATGACGATGCCGACAGGGAATATTGGGGCGAAATGCGAAAGGCCACCGAACACATCCTGTCAGAGGACCTTTGCCTATTCTCCAGCATACAGCAATCGCTGCGCAACGGCGCATTGGCTTCTATCATTACGGGTTATCAGGAGCGCGCGCTCTATTGGTTCGAAGAGGAAATCGACCGCCAGATTGGTCCGGATCGTGTACCGCGGGACCTTCAGGTGCAGCCGCGATTGGGCTCCTATTCCACGCCCCATAGCGAATGAGCCGGGCAAGCCGACAAGCTGCGCGATCGTCGCGGTGAACCTATCAGTTGCGCCGTCATATCGTCCATGGGCGGCATGACGGCGTGGCTGATGCGATATACTTGGTTTCCGCCGGAAATTTGATGAGCAGTTTTGGAAAAATGAATCCAGTTGTTTGCGGCAATACAAGCGCATCGGCGGAGCGGTCAAATTCTCCTCGGGGAATAGCTCCGCCGCACTGGCTCATGAAGATGGATGCGGCGCGCGCGAATATCATTCGTCGATTAAACGCGTCATGTGGTGATTTGCATGCATTCAAAAGTTGAAGAACGAGTAGACAATTTGGAACGCGCAGCTCTCGAGTTCGAGGGAGCACAATTCGCAACGCGCCACCTTCTGGCAATGCTACTATCCAGGCTCGACAGACATGAGGCTGAAGAATACTTTCGGGATCTGCAATGCACCGGGCGTAAACACGTCGTCGAGCTCGGTAAGGCCCGCTTGACCGGGTATCTAGATGAGCTTGAAGCAGTTCGTCACGCTGCTTGCCTGGCGAGAACCCAGCCAGTTACGCCCTTGCGCGTCGTTTTGTGAAGCCGATCGCCCGAGTTTGGTGGCCATCAGACGGATTTCACGACTATCGCCCTCATCAGATGTCGACGTAATATCCCTCGCAGCAGTCATTAATTCGGAGACAAATCAGAGATAGTCTTTGCCAAGGTTTCAGTTTCGCTGGCCAACGCAAAGTGCGCACCATCACAGGTGGGCGGAGTGTGGGAGAGCGTGGGTTTGGGTCAGTTCAAACCACCGGCTACCTTGTTTTTTTAAGCGCTCGTAGCGCGCGGGTAGCGGCGATCCGTCCTGCAATACCGGACACACCGCCGCCGGGATGAGCGCCTGCACCGCCGATAAGAAAGCCGGGAAATGGCGGCCGGGGGCCGCCGAAACCGGAAGCCGGACGGTGCACCCCCGATCGCAGGGCACCGAAATCTATGTGGGTGACGCACCCATTGCTGACGTTGAGCCGCTTTTCCCGTTCGCGCGCGGTTTCCACGAAGCGCCCGACCTCTGTGTCGAGCCCGTCGTAGAACTCGCCAAGATGGCTTATGATCGAGGCCATCGTTCGGTCCTTCAGCTCCGGGCTCCAGCCCTCGCGCGCATCCACAGCAACACCGGGCAAGTAGATGTATGCCAGCGAACCGCCCGCCGGAGCCTGCGAAGGATCGGTATTGGACAGCGGGCTGAGGGACATCGCGTGACGTTCGGGAATGTCGCCGCGTCGCGCCATGGCAAATGACTTCCGCACTTCGTCGGGCGTTCCGATGAGCCCCACGGCCTTGTCGAGATCGGCATCGTCATGGCGCATGTCCTGATGTCGCTTGAGCCGCAGCGGCCCGGACATCGCAATATTGGCGAGAAGCGGCGCGGCGTTGGATCGGTTCGACGGGGCATGCTCGATGCGTTGCAATAATGTGCGCGAAACGCCGCCCGGCGTCGTCAGGCGCATCGCCGTTCGTGGGTCGCACGTCGCGATCACCATCTTGGCGCGTATGATCCGGCCATTTTCCAGCCGCACGCCTTTGGCCGCGCCGTCGTCGACGATGATTTCCGCAACCGGCGCATTGAGCTCGATCGAGGCGCCCGATGCTTCGATACTGCGAGCAAGCGCGTCCGAAAACGACTGGAGGCTGCCGATGGGTTTACCGGTGCCGTATTTATGCGTGACGGCGAAGATCATGTACGCGGCAGCATTTCCGTCGTCATCGATGGGACCGGCGCCTGCGGCGATTCCCAGCAACAGCGCGATTGTTGCGGGGTCTTCAAACCTTTCGCAGGCGATCTGGTCGGCGGTCGCCTTGGACATCGCCACCAGTTCGTCTTTCAGCCGGACGTTGCGGACCGCGCTTTTGATCACCTTCGACATATTCCGCACGTCGGGGCGTCCGGGCTCGGCCATCATCATGGGAAATCCGATATCCATCATGACGTTCAACGTCTTCATGAAATCCAGATAGGCCTTGCCGTCGTTGCGGTTGATGCGGGCGATGTCTTCCGCCGTGCGGCGATAGTCATAGAAGAGGGCGATAGAGCTGCCATCGGGATGGAGGTAGGCGTAAGTGGGATCAGGATCGACAGTCCGCAGGCCGTATTTATGGAGATCGAAGTCCTCGATGATGCCAGATTTGCGCGCAAACAGCAGTTCCACGGCGCAGGGCGTTACCAAGTGCTCAGGCGCTTCCGGAATCATGTAGCCCGAGCTCGTCATCCCGCCCACTTTCGCAAGGCGCTCGACGACGACGACTTTCTTGCCCGCACGCGCCAGATAGCCTGCGGCCGCCATGCCGTTGTGGCCGGCTCCGATAACGACGACGTCGACCTCGTCCATCATTTCCCGCTATCCCTTAGCAAATCAGCCGTTCGCCGCAGCCGTGTACGCCTTGCCCCATTCGGCGAGGGCAAGAAGGCGCGTCTTTCGGTCTGCCTGGATGCGCGGGATCTGCGCCTCATCCGGACCGTCGGGCACGATCACAAGGGGCTCCTTGCCCAGGCTTGCAAGGGCCAGTGCACAGACGTTTGCGGGATCGTAGGCGGTCGAATAGTCCATCCCGAGCCCTTCGGTCGCCCGGCGCAGGGTCGGAGTGTCCATGATCGGGGCGGCAATTCCGAGGATATCTACGCCTTGTCCGTCGAGCTCTGCCCAAAGCGATTCCACGAAATTCAACTCGAAAGCCTTCGTCGCTGAGTACATAGTCAGCCAGGGCTGGCCGCCAAGACCGGCTCCCGAAGACATGACCATGATCCCCCCGCTGCGCCGCTTGACGAGTCTGTTGCCGAAGCCATGAACGGCTTCGACGACATTGGCTGCATTCATGGTCAGAAGGCTGAGCGCTCGATCAACCGGCTCTCCAAGGAAACTGTTGCCGGCCCCGTCGGCCCCGGCGTTCGAAACGAAGAGTCCGATATCGAGATCACGGGTCTCTTCGACGAGCCGGGAGCCCGTTCCCGATTGCGTGAGATCGGCAACCACCGAGCGAAACGCAATCCCGTACAAACCGGCGAGCCGTTCGCCCAGTTGATCCAGGGCCTCCTTGCGGCGGGAAACGAGGACCACGTTGATGCCCATCGCCGCAAGTTGTTCTGCATAGCTTGCACCGGTTCCTTCCGAGGCTCCGGCGATCACCGCCCAAGGGCCGTAACGGCGTGCAAATTCGGCGTGATCAAGCGGGGGAAGCTCTACTGTTCGCATGCTGGAATGATCCTTGCCCGGGTAACCCGCGTCAGTTTGTTTCATTGCGCGGATGGCGCTTGTTACAAGCTGACGGGGAAGCTCCGTCCTATCGGGAGGCAGGGAGCATCCTTGTTGATTGAAAGGACTGGGACATTGCAAGGTCGTTAATGTTCCAAAACATCGGAAAACTACCATTCCGCCCCACGCTGGTATGGATTCTTGCGGCAATGGTGTTATCCTTGCCCGGTGGAAACAGCCTCGCCTCAACGACGTATACGGATACTCCGGCGAGCAACCGAAATTTTCCTTGATCGCGGTTATGCCGGTGCGACGATCGACGACATCGCGCAGGCTGCCGGTGTGGGGAAAGTTGCGATCTATCAGCTCTTTGGTGACAAGGTGGAATTGTTCGCCGAGTGCATGATCGACGCTGCGAAAACAGCTTCGGAAGGTACCCGGTCTGTGCTGCGCTGTGATGAACCGGTTCGTGACGTACTTGTCGCGTTTGCCGAGCAGCACATTCGCCAGATGCTCCGGCCGGTCTTCGGCGCCAGGCCGTTCTACGAATTTATTCGGGTGCTCCTGAGCGCTTCGATCACACATCCAGATATCAGTGGACGCTGCCTCGATATCCTTCGGACCGAGGAAGCCGCCCGGCTGAACGACTACTTCCAAGCGATGATTGATCGGCGGACGCTGGCAGGGGGCGATGCAGATTTTCTCGCGCGCCAATTCATGCAAACGATCTTCTTTACCAATGTGGTCATTTTGGAGCCCGCAAGCGCAGAGTGCTACAGCAATCCGCGCGTTTCCGCGGAAAATGCGGTTGACCTGTTCTTGAATGGATGTGCGCGAGGCGCTCTGCGATGTCTGGCGGTTGCTTCAGATTGACGTGATCGATTCTGAATTCTCGTCGTGCCATCATCTCCGGCCAGGCCCTGATCTGCTCGCATCATGAAGATGCCAAGCTGGCCGCTTGACACTAATCCATGAGACGCACCCTACCCTTGGAAAGGCGCGAAGATGCAGGGGCTCCGCAATTCTATAGAATATGGAATTGCATCGCCGCCTCCCTTCGCCAGACGTGCCTTCCGGCCCGAGCCTGTTCGGCACGGAGCCGGTCAGTACGCCGCCGACCCGCCGCCAGGCCGTTCTTGAGCGCCTTCGCAGCAGCATCGTTTCAGGAGCCTTGCCCCCCGGTACGCTGCTGCGCGAAACGAGTTTGGCGGCGCATCTGGACGTCAGCGCGACGCCCGTTCGCGAGGCACTTGGCACGCTAGAGGCCGAAGGGCTGGTCGAGATTGAAGTGCACCGCCTGAAACGGGTTGCGCGCATTGACTTTCGCAGCATGCGGGACCTGCTTCGCGTTCAGTCCGAGCTGTGGCGGCTTGGATACATATGGGGCATGCCACATGTTGGCGCAGGGCAGGTAGCTCAACTCGAACACGCACTTGCGCGCTACCGAGCGTGTTTGGCGAGCGATGATTCCGCAGGCGCCCTCACTGCTGGGCTGGATTTCCATACGATCTTCATCGCGGCGTCAAGCAACCAGGAGCTGCTGCGCTCAACGCTCGACCGCAGAGCCCTGATTGCAAGGTTTGTCCTGCTGCACGGTCTTCAAACGATTTGCCCTCTCGGGCTTTCCCAGCATGAAGCGATCCTTGCCGCCTTCCTGGCGAACGACCGCTCCGCAGTGCTCGCTGGTGTCGACCGCATCGCCACTCGCCTGATCGCGCTGGCCGAACAGGGGTGCGAGCTGTCCGACGATGTTGCTGAAAATCAGAAAATATCACTATACGAAAGAGATACCTGAGATGGATTTCGAACTCGAGGACGAATACCGTTCCTTTCGCGACACCGTGCATCGCTGGGTCGAAAACGAGGTGCCCAAGGAGTGGGCGCGAGCGCTCGAGAAGGACGAGCATGCCTACCCCTATGCCCTTTGGGACAAGCTGACTGAGGCGGGCTTTCACGGCGTCGGCATTCCCGAGGAATACGGCGGGCAGGGCGGCGACGTGGTGATGCAGATGCTGCTGGCCCGCGAACTGGCGCGTTCCCTGGGTGGACTGGCATGGATCTGGGGGATCACCAGTTTTGCTGGGGGGAAGTCGATCGGTCTCTACGGATCTGCCGAGCAGAAGGAGAAGTATCTGCCGTTGATCGCTTCCGGTCAGCTCAAGGCCGCCATCGCATTCACGGAACCGGGGGGCGGTACCGACCTGCTTGGCGCGATGACGACAACGGCGGAACGCGTCGATGGCGGCTGGAAGCTCAACGGCGAGAAAACCTGGTCCTCATCTGCGCATGTCGCCGACTATCTTCTGGTGATTGCACGAAGTGACAGGAATCCGGAGAAAAAGCATCAGGGACTGACTCTTTTTTGGGTTCCCGCCAAGACTGCCGGAGTGACGATAACCCCGCTCGCCAAGCTCGGCATGCGATCGATGGGGAGCTGCTCGATCCATTTCGAGGATGCTTTCGTCGCAGACGAACAAGTGCTCGGCGAGCCGGACAAGGCCTGGTACATGTTGCTGCCCACGCTCAACAACGAGCGGATCATGGTCGGCGCGTTCTGCCTGGGCGTCATCGACGGCGTACTGGAAGACGCTGTCGCCTACATGCAGCAGCGCAAGGCATTCGGCGGGATCATCGGCCGTTTCCAGAGCCTGCAGCACTATGTGGCGGATATCGCCACGATGCAGAAGACCACAGAACTCATGCTGCATTTCTGCGCCGACAAGCAGAGCCGAGGCGAAGACGTTGGCGTTGAGGCGAACATGCTGAAACTCATCGCGTCAGAGAATGCCAACGCGGCCGCAGATCTCGGCATCCAGATCCTGGGCGGCATGGGCTACTCCGCAGAGACCGACATGCAGCGATACTGGCGGGACAGCCGGCTCTGGCGGATCGGCCCGATCACCAACGAGATGGTGCGAAACGGTATCGCCGAGAGCCTCGGGTTGCCCCGATCCTTCTAAGCGACAGGTGCAGGAATGACCGGCCCCGGAAATGGGGCGGGACAAACGACAGGGAGTGTGGGAGTGATGATGTTTCCGGAGCAGGCGATCCCCGATCACGTGCCGCCAGCCTTGGTGAGCCGGGACTTTCCATTCATTTTCGGAACGACGACGGACAAAGATCCGTTCGACGATCTGGCCATGCGGATCCATGACGGACCCGATATCATTTACGCGGCCCATGCCTATCCCGGAGGAACGGGAGCATGGGTGCCACGCCGCATGGCGCATCTTCGCGAAATCTATCTCGATACAGAGCACTTTTCTTCCACCGACTTTTCGCCTTTCTCGAAGCTGGTCGGTGGAGCGTGGATCAATTCGCCGGCGGAACTCGACCCTCCGGCGCATGGGCCATTCCGTCAGATGGTGAACCCGGCCTTCACGCCCAAGGCCATGGCGGCGCTGGAAGACAGGATTCGGCACTATGCGGTGGAGTACATCGAGACCTTCGCCAAGCGCGGGCAGTGTGAATTCATGGGCGAGTTCGCATTCGAATTCCCGATCAAGGTCTTCATGGAACTGATGGGTTTGCCGCTCGACCGGGTCAGCGAATTCATGGAATGGGAAATGAATCTCTTGCATAACCACGATTTGTCCAAGATCGCGGATGCCACGCGCAGTGTGCTTGACTATCTGGCCGGCGAGATTGCCGACAGGCGCGCAAATCCGCGCGACGATCTCATTTCATTCGGCGTGCGGGGCGAGATAGAGGGACGTCCTCTGACGCAGGACGAACTGCTCGGCTTCATGTTCAACCTCTTTATCGGCGGGCTCGACACCGTCTCCACGAACATGGGCCTACAATTTCGCCACCTCGGCACACACGTTGAAGACCAGGCATTTTTGAGAGCCGACCCTTCACAGATCCCGCATGCCATCGACGAATTGATGCGGGCATACGGGGCGGTCACCACGTTTCGCACCTGCAAGAAGGAAGCGGTGATAGGCGGTGTGCAGTTCAGGCCGGGAGATAAGGTCGCCATGTCGACAACGCTCGCCGGGCGGGACCCCGACGAGTTCGAAAATCCCTGCGAGGTAAAGCTGGACCGGCGGCCGAGGCACGTCGGCTTCGGCTTCGGCATACATACCTGCGTCGGCATGCACCTGGCTCGCCGCGAATTGCGGATCGCGATGGAAGAGTTCCTGGCGCGGATTCCGGAATTCCGCCTTGCGCCCGGTCATCGGGTGCGTTGTCATCTGGGCATGATCCAGCCAGTGGAATTGCCGCTGGTCTGGTGAGGTTGCGACGGAGCCGTTTCCAGGACAGTCGCTGCTTCCTGACAGGAGAGCGCCTTGGAAACGGCTTTCGAGCCTAAAGGTCGACGCAGGCTTCGTCGAAGTCCAGCCGGGGATTGCGGGGATGGAGTCCTGCCGGATCGCCGTGACCGATGTTGCACAGGAAATTGCTTTTCCAGCGGCCATCGGGGAAGAATTCGGAATCGAGGCTGGCCGCATCGAAGCCCGACATAGGACCGCAGTCGAGACCCAGGGCGCGGGCGGCCATGATGAGATAGGCGCCTTGCAATGTCGAGGAACGGGCGACAGTCTGCGCGACGAGTGCGTCATTGCCTTCAAACGTCGCCCGCATGTCCCTTGCGGGAAACAGCTTGCCGTAGAATTCATAAAACCGTGTGTCACCCGCTACGATCACAGTGCAGGGAGCCTGCATGACCTTGTCTCGGTTGCCAGTGTTGACGTGAGGCAAGAGCCGGACCTTGGCATCGGCCGAGCGGATGAAGACAAATCGGGCCGGATTGCTGTTCGCGGTCGTCGGGCCCCACTTCGCGAGTTCGTAGAGGTTCCGAATGGTCTCCGTGCTGAGCGGACGATCTTGCCAGGTGTTATGCGTGCGGGCTTCCCGAAACAGGAGGTTCAGCATCGTGTCGTGTTCGAGCGTGGTTGCGCCAGTCATCCTCATTCCTCGTCAGTGGAGTAGGAACCGCGAATTCCACGCTCGATCCATTGGCGATGTTCGCGTGCGAGGATAGCTTCGGCCTCTTCGGCCAGAAGCGCCATCTCCGCGATCTCCCAGACGCGGTGGTTTCCGGTCGCATAGGCGCGGGCGTTCTCGCGATAGAGGAGCGCATCGATGATGTTGCCGTGCAGCTTGTCAAGAACGCGCGTCACTCGGCCGGGCGTGCCCATTACCAGGGAATTTGACGGAATAATGGTGCCGGCGGGCAAGAAGCTGTGAGCAGCAACAATCGAGCCGTGGCCTATGACGCAGCGCTCCATGATCGTGGCACCGATGCCGATGAGGCAGCCGGGCTCCAATGTGCATCCGTGCAGGACTGCACGATGTCCAACTGTACAGTAGTCGCCGATGATGGTCGGGTCATTCCAGCCGATGTGGATCATGGCGTGATCTTGCACACTTGCGCATTTTCCGATGCGGACATGACCTCTCTCGCTCCGAACGACCGCGTAAGGCCACAGACTGCAATCCTGTTCCAGCATGACGTCGCCGAAGATCCGGGCTGTGGGATCGACGTAAGCTGGTAGAGAGCCGATGCTCGCCTCGGTCACGATATCGCCGTTCGTTGTCTCTGTTGCTACCCCTGCGCAGCATCCATGGGCCGTCCCTCTCTAAATGGGCTGTGGATGCTGCCACTGGGGCGATCGCCTGCCTAACACGCGATCGCCCCGGCATTTTGGATCAATAGGCACCCGGCGGAGAGATCGGATCGGCTCCGGCAAGGTTCCGGCCATAGATTTCGTAGCCGATGGTCGGGATATTCTGGATGTGGCGGAGAGCCATCGAAATATCGCGCCAGTAGCGGTTGATCGGCTTGTCCAGCGCAAAACCGGAAGAACCCGCCTGGAACATCAGCGATTCACTCGCACTGTGAACGAGTTCGACCATCTGGGCACCGCCGGAGCGCTGCTTTGCCTTCTCGGCGAGGGTGAACTCCTCACCCTGCGCAACTCGGTCGAGCTTGGCTGTGAGGTTGAACAGGATCAACTTGGCCGTGTCGATCATGGCGGCCGCTTCACCAAGGTCGCGCATGTAGGCACCGGAATTGGTGCGCGGCGAAATCGTCGTCGTCAGTACGGGCTTCTTCGGCGATTCCGCCGTAACGATCTCCAGCATGCCCTCGACTGCGCCAATGAGCTGGGCAATGCCGGTCGTGCGAACCACCGGAACGGCAGGAAGGAGGTCTGAAGGCGCGCCGAAATGACGCTTGGTACGATCGATCTGGCCCGCGCGTTCGTCCATCAATACCATCTGGTCATCGGGAATGAACACGTCCTTTGCTATCGCCGTGTCCGACCCGGTTCCCTGCATGCCCGAAACGAACCAGGTGTCCTCAATAGTCATGCTGTCCATCGGCAGATAACACATGCTGATGCCCGGAACGACCGGCCCGTCGTAGCCTTCAAGCACCACGCCCTGTTGCGCCCACTTCGACTGGCGGGAGCCGGACATGTAGGGCCATTTACCGTTGATGATCCAGCCGCCGTCCACCTTGCGCGCCTTGCCCGGCGGGTTGTAGGCGCCGCACACGGTCTGCGGGCCCTCGCCAAAAATTGTGTCCTGGACACCGTCGGGCGCGAGACTGGTGATCCAGCTGGTGCCGTTGATGATCTGCATCACCCAGCTGACCGCGGGGTCGCCCTTGGCGATTTCCATCTGGACGCGGCAAAAGTCGGTGGTCGAGAGTCCGAAGCCGCCCAGGCGTTGAGGCAGCAGAAGCCGCAGGAAACCTTCCGTCTTGAGCATTTGATCGACGGCCGGGGTTGGGCTGCGCCGCTTTTCCCCTTCAGGCGCTTCCTTTTGCAGGAATTCGCGCAGGCTGCGCGCCTTTTCCACCAGGCCGTCGGCCACCGCCTTGTCGGCGAAACCGGATTGCGTGTCTGATTCGAGCTTTGCTACTGTTGCCATGAAATCATCCTCTCGTATTTTCGGCTTGGTGGCCGGCGATTTGCATTGCGATTTCGTGCAGCCGATCGGGAGAACCGTTCCAGAGTTCCAGCCATTCACCAGTGGCCGGAATGATCAGCGTGCTAAGCTGCAGGCGAACGAGCGTGTCGCAGAATGTGTCCCGGTCTATGGTATTTCCGGTCAGTCCTTCGAAATAGTCGAGCACGGGTTCGAGAGCGCGTTGCACGGCGGCCTTGTGACGGCCGAAATGGCTGCGCAGGAAACTCAGGTGAAAGGCAGGTTCAACTTCGAAGATCCGTTCCGGCGACCGCTCGATCGTAAAACGGCCGAAGAATTTCATGACGGCACGGAACCGCTCGATCGGATCGGGAATGCCTTCGCCAGCCTCGACAATGCCCTTTTCGAAACTGCTGCAGATGTATTCGCTGACTGCCGCGAGCACTTCTTCCTTGGACGCGAAATGACGATAGAGGGTCCCGCGCGACACCCCGCTGCTTTCGCTGATGTCACTCATCGACAGTCGCCGCGTGCCGATTGTTGCGATCGCGCGCAGTGTACCGTCCATGATCTTCTGGACGCTGCCCGTGCTGTCGGTGGCGACGACTTCGCTCCAGTCGGTGTGCGGCGTCAGTTTCATGTTTGGGCTTCCATTTCGGCAAGGTTGTGCGGAACGCTTACATAGCCGGGCAGATGCTGACCGCCATCGACATTGATCAGCTCGCCATTGACGAAACGCGACATTTCCGAAGCGAGGAAGAGCACGACCGGTCCGATGTCCTTCTCGGGATCGCCCGCGCGCTTGAGCGGATTACTTGCTGTTGCCATTTCAAGGAAGCCGGGCACGTCCTCTGCCAGCTGCGCGAACACCTGGCCCWTCCCTGTCGGTGCGATCGCATTGGTCCTGATGTTGAACCGGCCCCATTCAACCGCAGCGGTGCGGGTCAGGCCCAGGATCGCCCCCTTGTTCATGTTGTAGTCGGCATGAAGCCATGCACCCGTCTGGGCGTCGATCGAGTAGAAATTGACGATCGAGCCGCCGCCGCGTGCCTTCATGTGCGGGAAGGCGGCACGCATGGCCCACCAGGTTCCCCAGGTACCGATCTCGAGAGTGCGCTGGAGCATCTCATCGGTCTTCTGTTCCAGCAACACGTTGGCAGACAGCTGCGAGGCATTGTTGATCAGGATGTCGAGGCCTCCGAACTCGGAGACGACCCGCTCGATCATGCCTTCGACGTCGTCCTTGATTCCCATGTCCGCCGAAAGGCCCATGGCGCGGGTTCCGAACTCCTGGCTTATCTCGGCCGCAACCGCTTCCGCCGCCGCGCCGTCGCGCCCGGTAATGAGGATATCGGCGCCCTCACGCGCCAGACAGCGGCTGATGCCGTAGCCCAGCCCTTTTGCCCCGCCCGTGACGATCGCGATCTTGCCCTGAACCAACCCAGTCAAGCAGCTTCTCCTGCAAATTGTTCGCCCAGCGCGCGGTCCATTTCCATGCGTTCCTGGCAATAGTCCTGCGTAAAAACGTAGCCCCGCACGTTCTTGCCGTTGTCGCGGAACAGATACTTGAGCCCCCGCTCGTCGTTGGCCGCTTCCTCCCACCGCCCGGCAACGCCGATCGGAGCCGGAAGCAGCACCACCGGGTAGGCTGTGGTCTTGACCTGCACCGAGAGCGGCGGAAAGTGGATATTGGTAGGTGTTCCGAGCGCACTGGGAGCGATGGCGCGCGCTGCCGACATGATCGGTGTTACATAGGCTGCGAGGCCTTGCGGATATTCCGCGCAGTCGCCGATAGCGTAGATGTCGGGATCGGAGGTCCGCCCGGTCTGGTCGACAGTAATGCCCCGGCCGGTCTCCAGCCCCGCCTCACATGCCAGCGCGACATGAGGGCGAAGACCCACCGCTGAAAGCACCGCAACGGCTTCAATGACCATGCCGCTGTCGAGCTGCGCGCGAACCCCGCTTGGAGACTTGTGGATGGCCGTGATCTTGCTGCCTAGGTGCCATTCGACGCCCTTGGTAGCCAGCGCATCACGGATTCGATCACCGACCCCGCTGGGTACCAGCTGAGCCAAAGGATGGAGCAGCATGTCCACGACTACCGGAAAATAGCCTGCGGCAGAAAGATCGTTCGCAAACTCAGTTCCGACAAGTCCGCCGCCCATGACCAGCACTCGCCCGCCAGCGGGCAGCCGCTCGCGAAACTCGCGGTAATTGTCGAGATTGTTGACAGCAAGAGCCCGGTGGGCCGCGTCGCCATCGATCGGCGGGCGCACAGGATCTGCTCCAAGCGCGAGGATCAGTTTGTCGTAGAAGATCGGCCCGCCAGTTGTCAGTACAGCCTTGTCCTGCCGATCTATGGCCTCGACGAGGCGTCCTGCGCGCAGATCAATTCGGAGCTGAGCCGCCATTTTCTCACCCGGCGTGGTAATCAGGGCGTCGGGCATTTTGCCCTTGGCCAGTGCGGTGGACAGCGCCGGTTTGGAATAGAAGTGGCCATCGTCCTGCGTCACCAGGGTCAACCGGGCGTGCGGCGCGAGCTTGCGTAGCTCCCGCAGGACGCCGTAGCCGGCGAGGCCGCTCCCGATGACGACGATGTGCGGGGATGACGTCACCGTGCCCGTCCGATCAGAGGAAGATCGCAAGATTGGACATTCCCAGCGTGGATTGGTCGACAATGATCTCCCTTACGGACAGCTTGTAGTTGCCATCCACAAGACGCCAGACGTCCCGACGCTGGGCAGTAAGCGTCTCGTTCTCCGGATTGTCGAAGCGGCTGCGCTCGACGAAGAGGTAGCTGACCACTTCATATTCGCCGGTCTTATCGCTCTCGGCGATCCGCACATTAGTGACGAACCGCCGCGTGCGCGAGGGCGGGTCTTCTGCCCAGGCGCTCTTCGAGAGACGACCAGTGCGCATGAGGATCGACCCGTAATTCTCGTCGAAATGCTTCATCGTCCGTACGACGTCACGGTCCTTGTTGGGGCCATTTCGCGTGAGACGCAGCGGTGCCGTATAGATCAAATCCTCCGCAAGGAAGGCGACCCAGTCGTCGAAGCGCCGCTCGTCGAGCGCAGCCGCTTCGTCATAGAGCGTTTCCAGAATGCGGTTGTAGACCTCCGAACCGAGCGGTACCCGCTTGGTGGAAACAAGACCGCGCATCACTCCAGTCTTGTCGATTGCGGCCGTGGCGTAGTTCACCATGTCGTGATCCTCCCAGTCTCAGGCTTCGGCCATCAGATTGTAGTAAGCCATCCACCAGGCCCACTGCGTGTCGTCCTTGGTGAAGCCGGGATAGAGATCGCCGCCTCCCACCCAGCCTTCCGGCCGCTCGTGGCCGTGAAGCGCCTGGTACTTGAGCGTGATGGTCTTGCTCATGTGGCCGCGTGCATTGCGCATGATCTGCGGCCAGGTATCGGCGTCGTCCTGCTCGATCGTTCCGGAGGTGCCGGTCGACCAGATGGCGTTCTGCAACATATCGCGCTTTACGTCCTCAGGTGCGTCCTTCTCCGCGAAAATGAAGTTCACGAATTCGACCCTGTCCGGCCCCTTGGGAACATAGGTGTGCAGCGACAGCGCGCCTGACGCGCCGCCATCGGTGCGAGGCGCAAAGATGAATGCGATCAGCACGTTGGGGAACATGCCGCCGACTTGCGGGGGGATCGTCGCTAACTGGTTGACCTGATCTTCCGTCAGATTCTTGAAGAGCTGAGGGATCAGGTCCTTGGTGATGCCGGGCGGCGAAAGTAGATGAAGGCGCTCTTCGGTCGACTTCCCTTCAAAACTGACATCCGCAAACATCTTGAAGGTTTGGGCCGCTTCCAGACAGCGCAGGGTATGGCCTTGCGGAACCGAGATATCGACACCGTACATGCCGGGCGCCGTATCGTAGATCGATTCGGCAGTACCGCCCATGATCCCGCCTTCCATAAGCGAGCGGTGCAGCGTCAGAGTATGGAAGCCGTCGGATCCCGACTGTTCGCCAGGGATCTTCCAATTGCAGGGCAGCACGAAGCGCTGCGGCGGGCCGAGCATTTCAAGGCCGTTATCGGTACGGCAGAACAGCTGATCGAGATAGAACTTCGCGTCGCCGAGGTAATCGTCGAACGAAAGATCCTCGTTCCACGTTGCGAAGATGAGGCCGCCGTACAGATGGACGCGGGCCTTCTTGAGCCCGAGTTCTTCCTTCTGGCGCTTGTTGCCGTGCATCTGTTCCTTTTCGATCGGGGCGCCGATAAAGCTGCCATCGGGTCGGAAGGCCCAGCCATGGTAGATGCAGCGGTGGGCATGGGCATTGCCCGCCTCGGCAGTGCAGACCTTCATTCCGCGATGCGGACACACGTTGAGCATGACGTGAATTTCGCCGCTACGGTCGCGCGAGACGATGACATTGTCCTCGGCCATATCGCGCATGACGTAGTCGCCGGCCTTGGGAATCTCGGACTCATGGCCCAGCAGGAGCCAGGTTCGCGCGAAGATGCGCTCCATCTCCAGCTCGTACAATTCCTTGTCGTTCATCACACGCAGCGACACTTCGTTCATCTCGCGGTCGATGAGATTGTCGAGCGTCGTCCCGTCGCTGAGTGTCAACCCAGGGTGGTGCAGCATCTTCCTCTCCTTGGAAAATCCGTGTTTGATCGCGTTATACATATTGAACGAAATCTGTTCAAGCTGTAATAATCCGAAAAAAGGAGAGGACTATGAGTCAGAAGCTGAAAGTCGTGATCGATAAGGCCGCATGCTGCGGATACGGCGTCTGCGCCGAGATCTGCCCCGCGGTGTACAAACTCGACGCCAACGGCATCGTATACGTGGACGACGAAATCGTGCCGGACGGCCTGGAAGAGCTGGCACGCGAAGGCGCCGAAGCATGTCCGCAGGCCGCGCTCGCAGTGGTCGACGCCTGATAAGGGCTCGGTCGGTGGTACAAGAATCCTGATTCGCCCTCTGGGCGAACCTGTCGCCGGGAAGGTCTCAGGACGGAGCGGCTAGAGGCAGCAGTGTCAGAAATCAGGCAGGACGGGAAACCACGGCACTATGGCAAGCGGCACCGAAATTCTTTTCAGGCCATGTGAAGTCGGGCCGCTAGCGCTGCCCAACCGCTTCGTAATGGCGCCGATGACGCGAAATTTCTCGCCTGACGGGATTCCGTCAGCGGGTGTGGCGGACTACTACCGCCGCCGTGCCGAAGCGGAAGTAGGTCTGATCGTCACGGAAGGCATCGGGGTGGATCATCCTGCTGCCGTCGGCAGGGAGACAATGGGGGGCGGAGCCTCGCCGATCATGCATGGCGAGGCCGCGCTTGCGCGGTGGCGCGCGGTCGTGGACGGGGTCCATGAGGCCGGGGGAAAGATCATTCCCCAGCTATGGCACCAAGGCGTCATCCGAGTCCCGGGAACCGGCTATCATCCCGACGCGCCGTCTGCGCGCCCCTCAGGCATCTGGGGCCCACTCGACAAGGCGATGGTGCCCCCGGAATATCTCGAACAGGTTCGCGAGCCTACCGCGCCGCTGACAGAGAACGAAATCGCCGACATCATCGTCGGGTTCGCACGAAGCGCGGCAAATGCGAGAGCCGCAGGCTTCGATGGCATCGCCCTCCACGGTGCACATGGCTACCTGATCGACAGCTTTCTCTGGGGAGAGACAAACCTGCGAACGGACCGGTGGGGAGGCGCACTCCCAGACCGCGCCAGGCTTGCGGCAGAGTTGGTCCGGGCAGTGAGGGCCGCGACGGCGCCCGATTTTCCGATCATGTTCCGGTACTCGCAGTGGAAATTGCAGGATTACGATGCGCGAAATGCGCAAACCCCGGATGAGCTCGAATCCTTGCTGACACCGATTGTCGAGGCGGGCGTGGACCTATTTGACGTCAGCACCCGGGTGTTCTCGGCGCCCGCATTCGACGGCTCCGATCTCAGCTTGGCGGGATGGGTAAAACGGCTTACGGGCCGGCCAACGATAGCGGTGGGCGGCGTCGGCCTCTCGCGCGATTTGCAATCGTCGTTCGCCCAGCCGACCGTGATGACCAACAATCTTTCGCTTGTGGCGGAGCGCTTGGCGAAGGGTGAGTTTGATCTGGTGGGGGTGGGAAGGGCGCTACTGATGGACCCGCAGTGGGTTTGCAAGATGCGGAAGGGAGAGAGCGTCAATCCCTTCCGGCTGGAAGCTTACGGGTCGCTGGATTAACGCTTAATGCGTGTCACAGGCGGCAAACACTTGAATCCGGGCGAGGTTGGTGCGCTCGGGCTGAGCCGCCATGTACCGCACGGCATCCGCAACATCCTCAGGTTGCATCGGCGGTATGAAACTGTCCCAGGCCGGCTGTCCGCGTGACTTCATGTCCTCGAATATTTCCGTGCTGGTCGTGCCCGGCGAAACGATACCGACTTTCACTCCAGTGCCGGCCAATTCGACCCGCAAACAATCGGTGAACCCCTCCAGTGCTCGCTTCAGGCCGCCGTAGACACCGACACCAGGTGCAACGATGTTGGCGCCGATGCTCGAAATATTGATGATCTGGCCTCTGGCTGCCGATTTCATTGTCCGTGCAAACAGAGTACTGGTGCGAACGACCGCTTCGTAATTGAGCGCCATCATCGGTCGCAACTGGTCGAGATCGAAATCGTCGATCGGTGCCGCATGAAGAATGCCCGCATTATTGACCAGAATGTCGGCTCGCCCGAACTTAGCCAGAACGAAGTCGTGCAAAGCCCGAGCGGCGTCGGGATCCGCCATGTCGGCTGAATGGACACAGGCATGCTCGCCAAGTTCGCCCGCCAGTGAGGCAAGGCGTTCGGCGCGGCGGGCGACCAGCACTGTCCTCGCGCCCGCCTCGGCGAGCGCTCGCGCAGTGGCCGCGCCTATCCCCGACGATGCCCCGGTTATAATGGCGACCTTACCTTCAAGGGCGTTCATTACCGTCACTCGTGCGCTCCTGTCTCTTTCAGCCGGATCAACCGCTTGCCGTGGTTTTCCCCACGGTAAAGGCCCGCAAGGGCATCCGGACAGCTCTCAATCCCGTCGAGTATTTCCTCGCGCCACGTCAGGCGGCCCTGCTCGGTCCACTCGCGCAGCTGCGCAACTGCGGCGGCGTAACGGGCCATGTGATCGAAGACGACGAAGCCTTCCATTCGTGCCCGCTTGACCAGAAGGTGGCGTTCCACGCGCGGACCATCGGGCCAGGGAGCCCAGCGGTCCTGCGACGCTGTTCCGCAGACGATGACACGGCCGCCGAGCGCGAGGTGGGGCATTACCGCGTCGCTGATCGGGCCGGCGACGTTGTCGAAATAGACGTGGATCCCCTGGGGCGCGACGCGGCTCAAAGTGGCGGCCACGTCCTGGCCGCGGTAGTCGATCGCAGCCTCGAATCCAAACTCCTCGACACAGCGCCGCACTTTGTCTGCTCCCCCGGCAATACCCACCGTGCGGCATCCAAGGATATTGGCAATCTGGCCCGCGGCGGACCCAACCGCGCCTGCGGCCGTGGATACCAGCACGGTTTCACCGGCGCGCGGCTGCCCGACAAGCGTGAGGGCCAGATAGGCCGTGACGCCGTTTATTCCCAAAATGCCAAGCGATGCGCGAAGTTCTTTTTCGCTGGTCTTCTGAAGGATTTGATCGGCCGCTACGCAAGCGAAATCCTGCCACCCGAACCATCCTGCGACGTATTCGCCAACTTGGAAATGTTCGTGGTTCGATTCGATGATACGGCCTGAGGCGAGGCTGCGCATGACCGAGCCCAGGGCCACCTGGTCTCCGTAGTTACCGACGTCGGCGATCCAGCCGCGCATGGCGGGCTCGACCGAGAGATAGTGATTTTGTACAAGTATCTGGCCCGGACCGGGACGGTCCACCGGAGCGCTGCGGATTTCGAAATGCTCGGCCTGGGCAATGCCTGCCGGACGAGAGCGCAACCTGACCTGCCGGTTCGTCGCCATCAAAAACCCGCTCTGACCATCGTGAATTTCCGGCGGGATATCCGCCAGCCTTCTGCCGTGCGGATCAGGCAGTCGTCATAGAATCCGGCCGCTCTGGTCGCGCTGCCTCCCGGTGCCGGGTCGGTCAGCACAGCGTCCACATAACTGCGGGCCAGAATCTCGCTATTGCGGCTCTCGACCACGATATTGGTTATGCGGTGAAGCGTCGCGCCTAGATTGCGATGCGCGGATTCCATGTACTCGGTGATCTCGCGCGGTCCGCGCCATTGACCGAAGCTGCCGTAATCCACTTCGCAGTCATTCGCGAAGCAGGAGCGAAACAAGGGCCAGTCCCGGGTATCGATGCCGGTCGCGTAGCGCAGCAGCAGATTGCGGATTGCGCGCTCGTCATCGGCCGCGACAGGCGATGTTCTCGTCAGGCTGCCTGATGTCGGCATGCTCCATCCTCCCGTTTTTGTTACTTGCGACGATAGTGCGTAATCGGGGCGACTTGCCCGTCCAAGGATAGGAGCTTGCGGGGACACGCCCCTATTTTTTACGATTTATCTGGCCCATCATTTCGTCGGCAGAGCATAGGCGATCAATTCGTCACTCGTTCCAGACAGCATGGCTGCATGGCCGCCGGCCGCGATGACGACAAATTGGCGTCCGCTGGGCCGGGACCAATACGTGGTCGGCGATGCATTGCCGCCGGCTGGCAACCGTGCTTTCCACAACACCTGCCCACTTTCCGTCGCAAGGGCGCGAAATACGTGCTCCTGAGTCGCGCCGATGAAGGTGAGGCCGCTCGAAGTCGTTAGAGACCCGCCAATGTTCGGCACCCCCATAGGTATCGGTACGAGCGAAGGCAGAGCCAGCGGCCCGCTGTCGCGCGATGAGCCCAAGGTACGGGACCATACCAGCTTGCCGGTTCTGAGATCGACGGCGTTGATGCTGCCATAGGGCGGCTGCTGACACGGGATCGCGAGCGGCGAAAGAAAGGGTGCGATTTGCGCGGCGTAAGGCACGCCCTGTTGAGCCGCTGGACCTCCCACATTGCTCATGTGCGCTGCATTCATCGGCTTGATGCCGCGCCGGTCCGCCTCCGCTCGGGAAATGAGGCGGTTGTAGTTGGCGACCTGGTTGTTGTTGACGATCATGAGGCCGCGTCTCACATCGACGGAGACACCGCCCCAGTCGATCCCCCCAAGGTAGCCAGGCCACGTAATCGTGAAGCGGTCTGTCGAGAGGGGTGTCATTTCGCCTTCGAAACGGGCTTGCCGAAAGCGGATGCGGCACAATGCCTGATCGATCGGCGTGAGCCCCCACATGCTCTTTTCCGTGGGAGCCGGGCCGCCGAAACTTGGCATCGCGGCGGAAAAGGGCTGGGTGGGAGATAGTCGCTCACCGGCGACCGCTCCGCGGGGAACAGCGCGTTCCATTACAGGCAGTAGGGGTTTACCCGTCATGCGGTCCAGGACGAAGATCTGCCCACGTTTTGTGGGTTGTACAAGTCCATGGATGCCGCCGGGCAGGTCGAAGAGAGTAGGCTGCGCCGCAACATCGTAATCCCAAAGATCGTGATGTGTCGTCTGGAACGACCAGCGGACTGCTCCTGTCTGGGCGTCAAGTGCGACAACAGCGCTGGAGTAGCGATCGTCCAGCGCCGTGCGGTGGCCGCCGAAGTAGTCAGGCGTTGCGTTTCCGGTTGGCACATAGACGAGCCCCAGAGCTTCATCGGAACTCATCGGAGCCCAGCTATTCGGCGTGCCTCTTGTGAATGTCGCGCCTGGTTCCGGTGAACCGTGATCGTCCGGGCGGCCAATATCGAATGCCCACGAAAACTCGCCCGAAACAGCATCGAACGCGCGGATGACGCCCGAAGGCTCCTGCGTTCGCTGACCGTCGATGATCCAGCCGCCGACGACCAGCCGTCCGCGAACCAGCGCCGGGGGCGAAGTGACGAAGTAATAGCCCTTTTCGACGGACCCAAGGCCCTTGGTGAGATCCACCTGGCCGTTCTGTCCGAAGGCGCCGCAGGACTGTCCCGTGGCAGCATCGAGCGCCAAAAGCCGAGCATCCAGCGTAGCGGTATAGATACGTTCTGAGCAGGTGCCCGTCGCGCCGGGCACGCGGTAATATGTCACGCCGCGGCATACAAGGCCGTAAACGCCTTCGAGGTTTGTCCTTGGCGAGTGGCGCCAGAGCTGGCGGCCGGTTTCAGGGTCGAGTGCGATTACATCATTGTTGCCCGCGCAAATGAACAAGCGATCACCGATCTTGAGGGGATTGGTTTGAAAGGCCGTGCCCTGCTTGCCGCTTGTCAGTTTGCCCGTATGGTAACTCCAGACGGGTTTCAGATTGCCGACGTTTGCTGGTGTGATCTGACCAAGCGGTGAATAGCGCGAGCCTCCGCGGTCGTTGCCGTAGGCAATCCAGTCACCTTCTTCCGAAGCTGCTGGTGCCGGTCCCCAAGCTGTGCTTGTGGCAGCAGGTGTGCGGTCAGCCCAGAACGCCGCCCCGATCCCGGCTATCCCGATTACCGCGAGGCCAGGCCAAAGTAGGCGGCCGCCGGGCAGGGCTGCCTGCTGGCCCACATGCCGGCGGTACCAACCTGTCAGCATGTAGAGACCCATGACAGTCGGCATTGCGATCCGCGGCGCCAGTGCCCAGCCATCGAGGCCGCACTCCCACAGCGCCCAGCATAAGTTCACACAGAGAAATACCCAATAGAGCAGCGCAGACTTTGCTTCCCTCCGCCATCCCAGAACTGCGCAGACAAGCATGACAAGGCCGCTCAGCACATACCAGGGCGATCCACCCAGCAAGGCGAGCTGGGCGCCAAGGACTGTCAGGGTACCGCCTGTTGCGCCCAGCAGCACCAGGAAAGCATGATTGAATAGGCGTCGCATGTCACCGCCTTGGGTCTCAGGATGGAAAGTGAGCGCGAACTCAGGACGGCAGTTGTTCAGCCAGCCAGTCCGGGACATTGATCCGGTAGCATTTCTGTTCGTAAAGGCGGCTGATCTTCCAGCCCTGCTCGGTCCGGATAAAATCGTGAATATACCAGAGGCCAAATACGAGCGTGTCGCTCGATTGCCCCTGCGAGACGGTCATCGGATTGTAGCATACCGTCTTGGTCCGGGCGGTATCGCCATCGATAGCGTATTTTGTGGTCGACACTGCGTGCTGGTAGGCGAGAATGGGAGATAGCCCCTCCACGAGGAATTGCTTGATCTCGGTCAGTCCGCCGCGCACGCCCACCATTTCTGAATAGTCTATCAGCGCGTCTTGCGTGAAGAACTCGTCAAGCGCGTCCCAATCGCGATTGTCCACGGCATAACAATATCCCACGATCAGGTCCTGCAGTTCAAACCTGTCGGACATTTCCTGCATGCTCAGGGTCATGGCCTCTCCTCCGTTCGATATGGTGCGATCGCACGGGCGTTCGTCCTGGCCGCCTTTCGTTGGGTAGGTGGCAGCAGGTGCGGGGATCGGGATGACGGGCTACGGCCTGCGCGATGGGCGGGCCAGATATCAAGCAAGGAGAATACTGATGGGCCTGGCCCCGTTCACTGAAGCCGATTTCGTCCTGTCCAAGGAGAAGCGGGCCGAAATCACAGCCGGACTGACTGAGCGGCAGGCTTTCATGGTCACGCAATGGATGGACCTGCACGAAGTCATCAATCGGGGCGATTGGGACGGCATGGATGACTTCTTCAACACCGACACCATGACGTATGACAATCCGAACCGGCCGGATCTTGGCACCTACCATATCTGGAAGACCTCGCCGCAGGGCCTCTACAAGACGTTCCCGCCCAGCACTTACCGGACTTTGAAGGCATGGGGTCGCGGCGACGATGAGGTCTGCGTGCTCTGCCATCACTACGGCAAGCACACTGGCGGTCCCTAGATGGGTGTTCAGCCGACAGGAAACGAACTCAACGTCCTGTGGTTCTCCTGGCTGCGTTTCCGCGGCGACAAGATCGACCACATCTATTCGATCTCCGACGTGCTCTCGATGCTGAAGGACCTCGAAGTGATCGATGTGCCTCAGCCAGTCGATCCCTACAAGTGATCGAGCACGCCCCGGCCGCCTGCGTTGTCGGGCGGTCGGGGTGTGAAAAGGCCCAATCTTAGAGCGGGACTTGCGGCATAGCTCGCCAAGGGTTTGACGTGGGGCTCTCGGGTGCCTCGGGGTATCGGCGTCCTTAACGCTGAGAGTTTCCCAGTAGCGGCTGGCGTCTCATTCGCCCGTCTTGGCCATCTCATCGATCCAGCCGTTGAGTTTCGCCCAGCTGTCGCTGCGCGTCGAGGCGAAGTTATGGCAATGCGCAGAACCAGCGAGCGGCATCAGGCTGATACGGCGCGACTTGCCGTAGAACGACGGCTCAAGAAGCGGATCCGGACTGACGTCAATGTCCCCGAAATGCAGATAGACGGGAACATCGATCGCGGCTGCCTCATCCGCCACGCCGCCGGGCACTATCGCAAGGCGGCCGTAGCTGTTGGGCGTGACCGAGGCGCGGGAATCGTCGGCGGCAATGACGGCTTCAGGCACGTCAGGGGCGTGGAAACTCGCGCGCATCGAACCCCGATCCGCTTGACTGTAACCACTGCCTTCGACCCGCTTTTCGAGATCTGCACGCACTTCGTCCGGCAGATCGAGGCTGATATTGGTGAACCCAAGGATCGCAACCTGATCGAAGCTGCGAAACGAGGCCTGCTGAATGATCGTGAGCATTCCGCCCATGGAGTGACCGATGCCGCTGATCCGTTTGCGCTTCGCTGCAAGTTCGGCGCCGAAATCTCCAGCGTCGATCCGGCACAGGATGTTTGCAAGCGCCTGATGGTGCGCCTGCGCGCCGAGCAGGGGATTTAGCAGTCCTTCATCGAGTGGCTTGGAACTATCCCCCATTCCCAGTGCGTCGAGGGTGAGGACGGCCTTTCCCTGGGAGAGGAAGTAATCGATGAAGCTGTAGCCGGGGTGACCGTCAATCCATGCATCCCAGTACCAGCGACTGTACGATGCGCCATGTAGGCAGACGAGCAGGTCGAGAGCATCTGAAGGCACGGTTTCGGGCAGGGCCAGCGTAGCGGCAACCGTGAGTGGCTGCGCGAATTCGATCGCGGGTGCAACGGGTATCGACAGCGTTAATTTGGACACGGTTGCTATCCTGTTTCAGAGGCTGAAGCCACCGTCGACGATGAGGGTCTGACCCGTCACGTAACCTGCACGCGCTGACGCAAGGAAGGCCACGGCGTTGGCGATATCGCCTGCGCTGCCAAAGCTCTGGAGCGCGATCCGCTTGCGCTGGGATTCCCAGATGTCCGGTGTGTAGAGAGTTGAAAGAAATTCGGCGCCAAGCCCTGCGTCGATGATGCCTGGTGCGACCATGTTCGCCCTGATGCCGTATCGCCCTTCTTCTTTCGCAACAGCCCGGCAAAGAGCCTCGATACCGGCTTTGGGAACCGATGAAAGCGCATCGCCAGGGGGGAAGCAGTAATTGGCAACCGATACGACCGCGACGAAATTGCCGAAGCCCTGCGTCCGGAAGTGCGGCAGGGCATGGGCAACCACGCGGGTGAAACCCATCAGTTCAATCTCGATGACTTCGCGCCATTGCTGTTCGACGATCTGACTGACGAATGGCTGCGGAATTTCGACGCCGCTGGCGTAAACGACGGTCCCGATTGCTCCGAACCGCTCCACGGTGCTGCGCATGGCCTCCTGGATCGAAGCATTGTCAGAAAGGTCGCAGCGGACCGCGAGGGTGCCGCCGTTTCCGCCCATTGTTTCGGCGACTGCGAGGGCTCGCTCCTGGCTGGAACGATATCCAATGGCGACTCCGTTCCAGTCAGAGGCAAGCTGCCTGCATATCTCGCTTCCGAGGCCGCCGGTTCCGCCAATGACTATTGCGGCTCCCCGGTTCATAAAGGCAGATGCTCGGCCAGATGGCGCAGCAGTCGAACTGCGAAGGCATCGTTCTGGTCGCCGGTGAACATGTGACCGACACCCTCGGCGATTTCGACCTCCAATTGCGGTGTGAGGCTTTTGAAATGGCGAACGCTCTCGTCCGAGACAAGTTCGCTGAGCTGCGCCTTCACCAGCACGACGGGTGATTTCACCCTGCCGGCCGCTGCGAACAGGGATGCGCGTTCGGAAGGCGGATGCAGGAATTCGGGTGCGGTTGTGCGCGGATCCCAATGCCAGAACAGCCGGCCGTCTTGCTTCCGCATCGACTTGGCCAGCCCGGATACATTGGCAACGCGCGGTTGGCCCAAATGGCGATGCAGAGCATCGGCTGCGTCATCCAGCGTCGCAAAGCCGGCGTCGCTGCTGCGAAAGAAATCGCGAATGCCATCCACGCCGTCATCGACGATCAGCGGCGCCACGTCCGCCAGCATGATGAGCCTGACGAGATCGGGATGACGCGAACCGCCGACCAGTGCCGATTGGCCGCCTCGCGATGCGCCGACCAGCGCAACGGGCCTGGAGAGACGGGTGACGATGGCTTCCACATCGCGCCCGTAGGCTTCCAGCTCATAGTCGCCATCGGCCGCCCAGCCGCTCTCGCCATGCCCGCGCAAATCGAACGTAAGTGCATAGTAGCCGGCCTCCGCTGTCCGCCGTGCCGAACGCGTCCATGAGCGCCGGCTTTGGCCGCCGCCATGGAAGAAGCACACTGCAGGAGCAACAGGGTCGCCGAAGGCATCGGCTACCATGTCGAGATGGTCACCGGGCCACGTAGTTTGGGAAGCGGTGATCATGCGCAAGTCTGCCGATCACGCTGCCGCGACCGGGGGTACCAGTTCTGCAAAGGAAGGATGTTCGCCTGGCCCGCGGTACGCGAACTTGCCCGGCGCATGGTGCCACTTGCCGTCGTTCCTGCTCTCGTAGGGCGAGGCGACCTCGATAAGGCAGCCATGGGTGCTTTTCGGGCCCACCCAGCTCCATTTCTGCCAGGTCATGTCCGGGTCGTTGTAGGTCTTGCCGCCGCCAAGCACCTGAATGCCTTCTGCGGCCAACTTCTCCATCGCGTCCGGTACGTCGTCCGTAGCAAAGCAGAAGTGATGCACGTGCTCGCCGACCTTTTCGAGGCGGTCGCCCATTGGCGTTCCCGGAGAGGGCTGGATGAACTGGATTTCGGTTCCGCCATTGTTGACGAAAGTGGCCCACCGCATGCCTGCATCCGCACCGCTCGAGAATTCGTCGTACTTGACGATACGCTCTTCCAGCGATGCAGGGTCGAGAACGCGCAGGATCTTGGTCCAGTTCTCGATGGCGGTGTCGAGGTCGCGTACGACCATGCAAACGTGGGCAAAAGGTCCGCTAGGCATAATCTCTCTCCTGGAGAATCTTCAGATTTCTATTGTTGCTGTGCCGGAATTGACGGTACCGCGCCCGTCCACGTCGAGCTTGAATTCGCAAGTGACCGTGCTTCCATCGATCGCCGTGACCTTGCCGGTGACGACAGCGCGATCCTCGCCATAGACATTGTCCAGAAAGCGCGAATCCATCTTCGAAATCCGGCCGTTGGGGAAGGCACGCATGAGCATGTTCATCATGTAGGCCACGTTGATTGGCCCCTGGTTGATGACGCGGTTGCCCAGGCCCTTCGCCTTTACGACTTCGACGTCGAGATGGATCGGATTGGGATCCGCGAGAAAGACCGCCCACTGCTTCATTGCATCGGAGCTGACGCGTTCGATGGTGAAGGAAGGCAGTTCGTCTCCAACGTCGTATGTCATGCCGCAAACTCCTTGCGGGGCAGTACCCACACGTTGTCGGTTTCAAGCACTTTGGTGCCGTCCAGCAGGTGCAAACGGAGCCGGTAGGTCAGTACGTCCATGACGCCGAGCTTGCGGCTGCGCTTGCGGACGAGATCGAGGATTTCGCCGGTGACCCTGTAGCTTTCGCCCACCTTCAGAGGGGCGTCGAACGTTACGCCGCTCGAGCCCATCATCGGACCGTCCTCGACGTCGAATTCGCAGGCCTCGCATACGCCGGCCACCGTCTTGCCCATCGCGACCTGGGTCGCGATGTAGTAGTAGATCGGATGCGCAGTGCCGTCAGGCGCCGGCTCGATGCCGGTCGACCGGCACAGCGCAGCGTTTTTCTCGGCACTGATCGTGAAGATCGCCCTGCCGTCCAGAGACGTGCCGGCAGCGTTCGGGGCAGGGGGCAGATCGTCGAGATCGCTCATGGCCATTTCCTTCAGAAAGAGCGGGGCAGCCCGAGGCTTTCGGCAATGGTGTTGCGAACCATCTCGTTGCTGATTGGCGTCATTCTCAGGATCCGATGATCCCGCCAGTAGCGTTGCATGTCCGTCTCTGCGGAATAGCCCATGCCGCCCAGGATCTGGATGCCTAGATCGGCCGCTTTTACTGCATTTTCAGTGGCGACCATCTTGAGCATGTTCGCCTCGACACCGCAGGGCATGCCGTTGGCTTGCATCCATGCGACGTTGTTGAGCAGCAATTCGGTCGTTTTTTGCCAGGTGGCGATATCCGCAACGTAGTGTTGAAGGATCTGAAAGCGGCCGATGATGCCCCCGAACGCCTTGCGCTGCTTCATGTAGTCGAGCGCGTCTTCAAGTACGCCGTCTATCGCACCGAGGCACTGCGCGCCGACCATGATACGCTCGTTGTTGAGCGTCGGCAGCATTGCGTACCACGCCTGCCCCGGTTCCCCGAGCACGTCCTCATCCGGGACGAAGACATCGTCGTAATGGACTTCGCACGAACCCATCGCCCGCATGCCAAGCTTGGGCAGTAGCGAGCAGGTAATGCCGGGAGATTTGGCATCGACGAAGAACATCGTGAGGCCGTGATGCTTCTTTTCGACATTGCGATCCGTCCGGGCGAGGACAAGAAGCCGGTCAGCCGCCTTGGCGGCCGTCGTCCACATCTTGGCCCCCTTCAACCTCCAGCCGCCCTCGACCTTGTCCGCGTAAGTCTTCATCGCGCCCAGGACATCGGTCCCGCCATCGGGTTCGGTCATCGACAGCGAGACGCGAAGCTTGCCCTGCGCCATCGGCCTCAGCCAGCGATTCTTCTGCTCTTCGGTTCCCACCGCACCGATCGTCTTGGCGCCTCCGAACGAGGTAAGGCCCCACACCCAGAGCAACCCCCCTGCCGTGCGGGCGAACTCGCGGGCGAAGATCATCTGCATCATGACGTCGCCGCCAAGCCCGTCATATTCTTCCGGGATGCCGATGCCGAAAAAGCCTTGCTCTGCCAGCTTGTCCCAAAGCGCGTAAGGGTAGTTTTCCTCGTCGGCTTCGAGCGTGCGCATCCAGTCCTTCGGGGCTTCTGCGTCGACCCAGCGGCGCACCACGTCACGAAAGGCCTGCTGCTCGTCGGTGAGCGAAAAATCCATTGTACTTCCTGTTCTCTTGCGCTCCCAATTGGCACCCATCCGGTGCGCTCAGAACCTATCGTCCTATAGGGTCGGCCCTGCGTGGAAGCGAAACATCTGGTCTACCATCATGGTAAGCTGGCTGGTGACGGGCGCCTGTTCGATGGGATCGCCCTCGGTTCCGACCGTGTTGATCGCAACCCCGAGAGGTGTGGGCCAACCGCGCAGGGCATGGGTTATGCTGCGAAGCTGCTGGAGCGTTCCAACCGCAGCCTGCCAGCCAGCAGCCGTGGCGATTGCGCCGACCGGCAGGCCGTCGAAGTAGCAGCGACTGTCCCGGTTCGTATCCTCGACATAATCGAGCGCGTTCTTGACGAAGCCCGATATCGCACCGTGATAGCCCGGCGAACCGATGATGATGCCATCGGCGGTCCGAAGCAGTTCAATATAACGCCGTGCTGCGTCGGAGCGCTCCTGATTTTCCGGTGCATACGGGGGGAAATTGATGTCTTCGCCCGAAAGGATGGTAGTGCGTGCGCCGCGCTCCTGCGCGATTGCTAGCGCTTTACGCAGGGCGCGTTCGGTCGATGACATGGCGCGCATGGTGCCGCCGATGGCGATGAAATGGGGCTGAGTCATATCAGATCGACAATCCACCTTCGACCGGAATGACCGATCCTGTCACGTAGGCTCCGGCGCGAGAGGCCAGATAGATGGCGGCGCCCGCCAGGTCTTCCGCAGTACCGGTGCGCCCGCGCGGCACCATGCCTTCGACCATTTTTCTCATCTCGTCGGACGTGATGACGGTCATCTCCGTCTCGAAGAAGCCGGGCGCGATGACATTGGCCGTGATGTTATCGCGGCCCAGTCGTTTGGCGAGACCCTTCGCCAGCCAGTGGATCGCACCTTTGGATGCCTGGTAGGCGTAGTTCTCCTTGGGACCGACCTTGAGAGCGCCTACCGAGCCGATGTTGATGAGGGATGCCGGCCGTTCCTTTGTCCCGCCGGCGCGCAGTAGAGGGAGAAATTTCTGAAGCAGGAAGAACGGTGCCTTCAGGTTGAGATCCATGACCTGGTCCCAGTCCTGCTCGCTGTAATCGTCGATAGGCGCCTCGGCCATCGCACCGGCATTGTTGACCAGGATATGAAGCGCATTCTCGGCTTCACTCACGCGGGCGACGAGAGCGTCCACTCCCTCCAGGGATGAGACATCAGCGGTTAGCCCGATGCATTGACCCCCGGTCGAGGTGCTGATTTCCCGGGCGGCATCGAGCACTTTGGCCTCGGTCCGCGCGCAGATATAGACCTTGGCGCCGGCGGCCGCGAAGCCGGTCGCTATATGGCGCCCAATGCCGCCGGAGCCGCCCGTCACGACGGCGATGCGGTCCTTCACCGAGAACAGTTCTGCGGGGTTCATGCGTCTACCTTCAATCCGGCGATTTTAAGGATCAGGCCGGTGGTGCCTTCGGGATCGCCCACCAGCAGAGCATGGTCGCCGGGATGTTCGTGAATGTTCCAGCCGAGCGCGCGCGCGCGCTCGTGCATCGCCGTCATTACGGTCACGGCGGCGGCGATATAGTCCACCGGTCTTGCGATGGTTTCGCTGCCCTTGGCGATGGCGCCCGCTGTCGCCTTCATTGGCTGGTCAGAAAGGTTGTCGAGCAGCCACTTTTCCCGTGCGGGATCCATGAGGTGCGGATGCTCCTTGGCAGCCGCACGCTGCATCTCGTCGACGCCCGAACCGATCGGTCCCTCGCCGGCTTCAAGCAATGCATCGAGCTGTGCGACTTGTTCCTCGGGTACATAACCCATCAGCGAGGCGATGCGCTCGCCCGAATGGGCGATAATGGCGTCGAGGTAGATGATGCTGGCGATGCGGTCGCCCACCTCTGCTATGATACCCGGCGCCACGGTGCCTGCATAGCTGTGCGCTACCAGCACGACGTCATGCAGATCTTCGAATTTGAAGACGTTGACGATGTCGCGCACGTGGGTCTCGTTGCCCACATCGCGGCCGATGAGATGGCTGCGCTCGCCAAAGCCGGTAAAGGTCGGTGTGTAGACCTTGTGCCCGTGCGCTTCGAGAATCTCCCGGACGTATTTCCAGGTCCAGCCGCCCATGCCGCCGCCGTGAAGAAGAACGAATGTGGTCATGGCAATCAGGCCTCCGCTGGTTCGGTGTTCTGGATAAATTCGGGGAATGGGTCCGGCCCCCAAAGGAACATGCTGTCGTCAGGGGCGTGGTTGGCCGAGGGCCAGTCCACATCCGCAGGAATGAAATCGATGTCGGCGGAATACTCGCTGAAGCTGCCCCAAGGATCGCGTACGTAGTAGAAGTAGTTCGCACCCAGCACGTGCTGGCCGAGGCCCCAGTTGGGTCCGTAGCCGGCGCGCGCCATGCTTGCGCCGCCGAGACCCACTTCCATGACGGAACCCACGTCCCAGCTGTTGTGATGCATACCGCGGCGGTCGGAGAGCACGAGTGCGAGCAAGTGGTGATCGCTCCCATGGACACCATGGAGAAAGGCAACAGCGGGCTCGCTCTTGTCGGAGAGCCGCAGGCCAAGCGTCCGCTCATAAAAGTCGATCGCGGCGTTCACGTCGGTGGTGAAAATCGCAAAGTGCGAAAGACGCCGGGGGTGGACCTTGGGTGCCTTGCTGTTGGGAATCGCGCCGGACTTGCCGGGTTCTGAACTCGTGAAGCTGAAGCGGCTCTTTTCGGCGGGCGTCGCCTTTTCCGCAACGCGGACGTTGATGGGAAGGCCGTCGAACCCTCTGAACCAGATACCCTTGGCTTCTGCGTTGTCAGGTGCCGGGATGAATTCCACACCGGCGCGCTTGAGGTGGCCGCGAAACGTCTCCTCCTCATCCGCGAATATCCCGAAGCTGAGATAACGCAGCCGCTTGGCATCGCCTGCCTGGCTGAGGACTGCCCACCTGTGCGGATGACCCTGCGCATAGAGTTCGAGCCGGCCATCCGCCTCGCGCACGTCCAGACCGAAGAGCGTGTAGAAGCGTCGTGCCTCGTCGAGGTCGGGCACTTCCACCGCAAAGTGATCGATGGAATGGACACCAAGTACATTGGCGCGGCGACTGGCGATGCTTTTCTCGTTCATCCTGTCCTCCATGGCGGCCGAGCGATGTTCTGGCGCATCGCTCGGCCCGAAATCACGCTGCCTTGATGGGATTGACCAGCAAGCCGATTTTTTCGATCTCCACTTCGCACACATCCCCGTCCTTCATGAAGAGCGGAGGATTGCGGGCAAGTCCGATGCCCGACGGCGTGCCCATGACCAGCACGTCGCCTGCTTCCAGCGTGAAGCATGTGGAAAGCAAGGACACCGTATCGACAACATCGAAGACCATGTCAGAGGTATTGGCGCTCTGAACCACCTGCCCGTTCAGCCTGGTCTCGATCTTGAGCCCAGCGCCGCCCGCGGGCAGTTCATCGGCCGTGACCAGCCATGGACCGAAGGCACCGGTATCGTCGAAATTCTTGCCCACGGTCCATTGCGGCGTCTTGAGCTGATAGTCGCGCACGGAGCCGTCATTGAACACCGAGTAAGCGACGATGTGGGACAGCGCGTCTTCCTTTCCGATGTTCTTTCCGCCCTTGCCGACGATTGCGACCATTTCAGCCTCGTAATCGAGCTGGTCCGATGTGGCCGGCTTGATGATCGGTGCGCCGTGGCCGATCAGGCTCGAATTGAACCGTCCGAAAACTGTCGGGAATTCGGGAACCTGAAAGCCGCCTTCGGCAGCGTGATCCTTGTAGTTGAGACCAAGGCACAGGATTTTCGGCGCCTTGATGAGCGGAGGCAGAAATTCAAGGTCGTCTTGCGCGACGCTCTCTCCCTGGGCCAGGACTTTGCCGCCCGCCTTTGCGAGCGCTTCGCCGCCCTGAGCGACAAGGTCGTCCAGATCGTAGAGTGCCGCGTCGCCGAAAATCGCCTTGATGCCGGAGCCAGTGTCCACCGCAACGCCGATGCGACCGTCCTTCGAAACTTTTGCCAAGCGCATGATTCGATCCTTTTCCAAACTCGGGCACCGTGGGGTGGCTCGGTCGGCTCGTCAATCTGAAATATATTCTAAGTACTCAAATATACCTCTAGCGTTTACCTTGCATTTCGTTGCTGCTATGGAGACTGGGATGACAAAAAAGCTCAGCCTCACCGAGCAGGCCTATCGCCGGCTGCGGGACAATCTCCTGACCTGCCGCCTTGTGCCGGGGGAGCGGATCAACATCAAAGACGTGTCGGACAACCTGGGGTTCAGTCTCGGTGCAGTCCGAGAGGCCTTGTCGCGCCTGACGTCTGAAGGGTTCGTCGTCCTTGACGATGCGCGAGGCTTTCGGGCAGCGCCGATTTCCATCGCCGATCTGACTGACCTCGTCATGGTGAGGAGTGACATCGAGGGACAGTGTCTTCGCCGCGCCATCGAACGCGGCGGCCTCGATTGGGAATCGACGATCGTGAGTGCTGCCCACCGTCTCAGCAAGACGCCGACACGCGATCCCGACATGCCGGAGCGGCTCAATGAGGACTACGCCGAGGCCCATGGTGACTTCCATCATGCCCTCGTCGATGCTTGCGACAGCCCATGGTTGCTGCGCATGCGCGAATGGCTCTACGCTCAATCCGAACGATATCGCTACCTCACGGTTCCGCTCGCAACCGGCGAGCGGGATCTGGTGCATGAGCATGCCGAAATCGTCGAAGCCACGCTTGCCAGGGATGCGGATCGGGCCGTCGCTCTCCTCAGAAGCCATCTCGAGGCAACAGCCAGGCTTCTGATCGATGGACAGACCGACCCGGCGGGTGAGGCGAACCTGCGTTTCCTGGATGACAAGGCCGCCTGACACCATTTTCAGCGTTGCCTTTGCTGGCCCGTGCCGCCCCCGCTGGCCGGCATCAGCATGTTGCTCATGCCGCCGTCGACAAGCACATCGATACCGCTGATGTGGCTGGCCTGCGAACTGGCGAGGAACAGGATGGCGTTGGCGACATCCTCGGCCAGGCCGAGTTTACGCAAAGGTATACTGGCTTCCCGCTCTTCCCGGCGCGTCTTGTCACCGTAGCCGGCGGCCGTCATCGGCGTGTAGGTAGGACCGGGAGAGACGGTATTGCAGCGGATGCCATCGGGACCCCACTCAATGCAGAGTTGCCGGATCAGCATCAGAAGCGCCGCCTTGCTGCACGAATAAAATCCGAGCCCCGGCGTGGGCTGGGTGCCCGACATCGAACCTGTAGCAATGAAGGCACCCTTGCTGGCTCGCAGGTGCGGATGCGCGGCCTTTGCTAGCAGCCAGGTGGAGCGAGTGTTTACCGCGAAGATCCGGTCGAAGTCGGCAAGTGGCTGGTCGACAAGAGCGCCACCCATGATGATGCCCGCATTGCTGATGACTGCATCGATACCGCCCATGTGGGCGAGTGCAGCCTCGACGATGCGATCGCCGCAGTCGGGCTCGGCAAGATCGACGACGCAGCCCCCTGCCGCCGGCCCAATTTTGCCCGTCACTGCTCCAAGATTGGCCTCGTCCCTGTCGGCGAGGAGCATTGAGTGCAGGCCGGGCAACACTTGTCCCGCCGCCAGCAGTTCAGCGCAGGCGCGGCCGATGCCGCTGGCTGCACCAGTAATGACCACACGCATTCCATTCTCCCTTTGCGCGCAGCGCCTGATCAGTCCTTGAGACCAAGCTCGTCCATCAACGCGCTGCGCAGCTTGAACTTCTGTATCTTCGATGCCGACATCGGCCATTCGTCGATGAACCGGATGTGCCGGGGCACCTTGAACGAGGCAAGGCGCGCCTTGGTAAAGGCGATCAATTCCTCCGGCTCGACAATCACGTCGCCGTCTCGCTCGATGTAGGCTGCAGGGATTTCGGCCAGCCGCTCGTCCGGCAGGCCAACGACCTGGGCAAGACGAACAGCCGGATGCGCGGCCAGGACCGCTTCGACTTCTGCCGCCGCGACGTTCTCGCCGCCCACCTTGAGCATGTCCTTGAACCTGCCGTGAAACATCACATGCCCGTGCGCATCGATCGAGCCGATGTCGGCGCTGTGATACCAGCCCTCGCTGTCGAGCGCCTGGGCCGTCTTCTCAGGATCTTTGTAGTATCCGTCGAACAGATTGTAACCGCGGATCAATATCTCGCCCCGTTCGTCGACGGCTTTCTCCAAGCCTGTTTCAGGGTCGATGATTTTCATTTCGATGCCGGCAAGAGGATAACCGAGCTTTCTGAAGCCCATTTCCGGCTCCATCCCGTAGCCGCCGGTGGTCACGATTCCTGTAGCCTCCGTCATGCCCATGGTCCCCACCTGCAACATACCGGGAGCCTTCTCCCGGTATGCCTGACCGACCCGGTCGGGCATGAAGGCAAAGCAGCTGTTCTGGAGCCTGACCGAGGAAAGATCTGACGTTTCCCAATCGGGATGCGCGATCATTGCCTGATGAAATGTGACGAAGGGGAGGAACATCATCGTCACGCGCTCCTGCTCGATCTGGCGCAGGCTTTCTCCGGCGTCGAAATGCGGCTGTCCGATGAAGGTACCACCTACCTCCATCGCGCCGAGCATGCAGAGCATTGCGGCGATATGGAAAAGCGGCAGCGGCGACCATGCTCGCTCGCCGGGCTGGAAGGCCCAGCGATAGTGCGCCAGGTTGTTCGCCTCGCGCGTCACGGCTTCATGGCTTAGTAGACAGCCCTTGGGATTGGCCGAAGTGCCGGAGGTGTACAGAATCATCGCGGTATCACGTACGCGAACAGTGAGGCGCGCCGCATGGATTTCGTCTTCGCTGACCTGTTCGGCGGCTTCATCGAACATCGCCTGGTCGATGAAGCCGGGAACCGAACGACCGCCAAGCATGATGATGCGGGAAAGCTTCGGTGCCGCGGCAAGTGACAGGCGAGCAGGATTGTCGGCACTCGCCAGGTCTGCAAACGCCTCGTAAAGCCGGGCACCGAAGTCGACGTGTTCAGAGACAAGATCGTTTGTGACGATGGCTGCAAGGTCGGCGTTCTCCGACACGTACGCCATCTCTGGTGCCTTGTAGCGGGCATTCATGAGAACCGAGACGGCACCGCACATCGCATTTGCGAAAAGCGTTTCGACGAATTCGATGCTGGACGGCAGCAAGATGCCGACATGGTCGCCCCGCCGAATCCCGAGCGCCCTTAGCCCCCTCGCGCGGCGCAGAACACTGGCCACGACTTCGTCATAAGTCTTGCGTTCGCCCGGAAAAACCAGGGCCTCCCTGTCCTTGCCCTTGTCCCACCCCGCCAAGAGGTGATCACCCAACGTCGTCGCGGTGATGCGAATTGCGGCGTCGTCTTCACCCGTCATGCTCACAAAAGCTCGTCCTCAAAGTTCGTCCCTGCGCGATGAGTGCGAGATTGCAGCGAACCCGCGATCCTGCGCCTTTCGTTGGATAGGTGCGGACAGGCTGGCCAGACCCAAGAGCAGGATCACGAAAACACCGATCACTGGCCGGGAAATGACGATGGAAGCCTATATCTACGATCATGTTCGCACGCCGCGCGGCAAGGGCCGGCCCGATGGCGCGCTGCATGAGATCACTTCGGTCGAAATGGCGACACAGCTGCTCAAGGCCTTGCAGGAGCGCAACGCACTCGACACCGCCTTGCTCGATGACGTTATCATTGGCATGGCGCAGCCGGTCGGCGAACAGGGCGGTGTCCTGGCGCGCGCGGCAGTTCTTCAAGCCGGCTATGCGCAATCGGTGGCTGGCCAGCAGATTCACCGATTTTGCGCGACTGGCCTCGATGCTGTCAGTCTCATCGCGGCCCAGGTCCATTCCGGCATGATCCAGGCCGGCATCGGGGGCGGCGTTGAATCCATGAGCCGGACGGTCATGGGCTATGATTCCGGTGCCTGGACGTCGGACCCGGCTGTTGCATTCGGCAACTATTATGCGCCGCAGGGCATCGGCGCGGACATCATCGCGACGCTCGACGGCTACACCCGCGAGGATGTCGACCGTTTCGCGGTCGAGAGCCAGCGCAAGGCGGCCCGTGCCTGGGAAAACGGCTATTTTCGAAATTCCATCGTGCCAGTGAAGGACGTGCTGGGCGAGGTCGTGCTCGATCATGATGAGCACATGCGTCCGGGCACCACGCTGGAGAGCCTGGCAAAGCTCAAGCCCGCATTCGAAGGCTTCGGGAAAGCCGGTTTCGAAGCTGTCGCAAAAGCGCGGTACCCCGAGATCGAGGACCTCGACTACGTCCATCACGGCGGCAACAGCTCCGGTATTGTCGACGGTTCCGGGCTCGTCCTGGTCGGCTCACGGGCGTTCGGCGAGAAAGCGGGGCTCAAGCCCCGCGGGCGCGTCCGTTCCTATGCCAATATCGGTTCTGAACCGACGATCATGCTGACGGCCCCTGCGGAGGTCTCGCGCAAGGCTTTGCGGGCCGGAGGAATGATGCCCAAGGACATCGACCTCTGGGAGCTCAACGAGGCCTTCGCCAGCGTAGTTATGCGCTTCCAGCGCGACATGGACATTCCCGACGACCGGATCAACGTGAACGGCGGCGCGATCGCCATGGGACATCCGCTCGGCGCCACCGGCGCGATGATCCTCGGCACCGTGCTCGACGAATTGGAACGCCGCGACGCCGAAACCGGCCTCATCACGCTGTGCGCGGCCAATGGTCTTGGGACCGCCGCTATCATCGAGCGCGTCTGAACGCTGCTCCATTCCTAGAAAAAGATCGGGACACACCCATGAAGACAATGCGACTGGAGAAGGCCGAAGACGGCTTCGCGATCCTGACTCTCGATGCCGAAGGTTCGATGAACGTCGTCAACGACGGCTTCATTGCGGACATGACGCAGGCCACCAGGCAGATCGCACAGGACGACGCCATCAAGGGCGTTATCCTGACCTCGGGCAAGAAGTCGTTCATGGCCGGCGCGGATCTCAAGCAGCTGGTCAATGGCTTCGATACGCTCACACCGCTCGAGGCCTATGCGTTCTCGAAGCGGGCGACCGACATGCACCGCGCGATCGAGCAGTCGGGTAAGCCGTGGGTTGCAGCGATCAATGGTTTGGCGCTGGGCGGAGGTTTCGAACTCGCGCTGGCCTGCCATCATCGCATCCTCGTCGATGATGCAAAGGCCACTGTCGGCCTGCCCGAAGTTACTGTCGGTCTCCTTCCCGGATCTGGAGGCACGGTTCGGCTCGGTATCATCGCCGGCATGAAAACGGCGCTCGACCTGCTTCTGACCGGCCGCGCCGTCGCGCCTGCCGAAGCGCTCAAACTGGGCATCGTGGATCAGGTGGTTCCCGAAGCGGAACTTCTCGATACCGCCCGGACGTGGCTGGCGAGCGGGCCCGACCCTGTCAAGCCGTGGGACGTCAAGGGCTGGGTTCCGCCTCAGAAGAAAGGGCTCACGGTACCGGAAGATTCCGCCGCGTACATGATGGCGACGGGAGGCCTTGCGAAGAGCGGCTATAATCAGCCGGCTCCGCTCGCAATTCTCAATTCGCTGTTTCAGGCATTGCAGTTGCCGTTCGACAAGGCGCTCGCAGTAGAGGGCAAATACTTTGCTAAGCTGCTAACCGATCCGGTCGCCCGCAACATCATTCGCACGACCTTCATCTCGAAGCTGGCAGCAGAAAAGGGCGCTCGCCGCCCCGCAGGCTATCCCAGGTTCGAAGCGCGAAAGGTCGGCGTGCTGGGCGCGGGGATGATGGGTGCGGGAATTGCCTACGTTGCGGCCAATGCCGGCATCGACGTCGTCTTGATCGACCGCGATGTGCCGACGGCGCAAAGGGGCAAGGACTATTCAGCCAAGGTACTCGACAAGCTGGTCGAAAAAGGCAAGGTGACGCGGGACAAGGCCGATGCGGTTCTTGCCCGCATTGTCCCGACCGACGATTTCGGCATGCTCCAGGGCTGCGATCTGGTCGTCGAAGCCGTGTTCGAGGATACCGCGATCAAGGCGGAGACCACGAAGAAGGCAGAGGCAGTGCTGCCGCCCGAAGCCATTTTTGCTTCTAACACCTCGACTCTTCCGATTTCGCAGTTGGCGCTGGCTTCGAGAAGCCCGGATCAGTTCATCGGTCTGCATTTCTTCTCGCCGGTCGATCGCATGGGTCTGGTCGAGGTCATCATGGGCAAGCAGACCAGCAAGGAAACGCTGGCCAAGGGTCTCGATTTCATCGCGCAGCTCCGCAAGACGCCGATTGTCGTCAATGACAGCCGCGGCTTTTATACCAGCCGCGTGTTCCAGATGCTGATCCACGAAGGAGCGGCCATGCTGGCGGAAGGCGTGCCACCGGCAGTGATCGAGAATGCCGCCAAGGCAGTTGGCATGCCGGTCGGTCCGCTCGCGCTGCTGGACGAACTCACGCTGGATCTGCCGCTCAAGATCGTCGACCAGGCGATCGCGGAAGAGGGCGAGGCCTATACTCCGCCGGCCGGCGTTGCCGTCATGCGCAAGATGAAGGACGAGATCGGACGCTCCAGCCGCAAGACCGGAGGAGCCTTCTACGACTACCCTGAAGGCGGCAAGAAGCACTTGTGGAAGGGGCTCGTCGAGCACTTCCCTGTCAATGACAGTTGGGACATCGAGGAACTCAAGAAGCGCTTTCTATTTGCCCAGGCGATGGAGACGGCGCGCTGCCTGGAAGAGGGCGTGTTGGAAACACCGCAGGACGCCGATCTCGGCGCGATCTATGGGTGGGGTTTCCCGACGTGGACCGGCGGAACGATCAGCTACATCGATACGATCGGCATCGGCTCGTTCGTCGGGGAAGCGGATATCCTTGCCCAGCGATATGGGCCCCGTTTCCTGCCTTCCGCGTGGCTGCGTGAGAAGGCATCGCGCGGCGAGACCTTCTACACTGCCGAAAGCGCCGACGAGGCCAAGGAGCCCATGCCAGCATGAAGCGCCTGATCTTCGAGCCGGAGCACGAGCAGTTTCGCGACAGCGTCGTCAAGTTCATGAGCGCCAATGTCGGCGCCCATGCCGAACGCTTTCGCGAACAGGGCATGGTCGATCGCGATCTTTACCTCAAGGCAGGCGAGCAGGGATTGCTCTGCACCTGGGCCGAGGAACGGTACGGGGGTGCGGGAATCGACGATTTTCGTTTCGAGCAGATTATCATCGAGGAGAATATGCGCCACGGCGACATAGGCTTCTACATCAATCTCCATAACGATTTGGTCGCGCCCTACATCGCCAAGCTCGGCACACAGGAGCAAAAGGAGCGCTGGATGCCCGGCATCGTCAGCGGCGAGACTATTCTTGCCGTGGCGATGACCGAGCCATCTACGGGCAGCGACCTTGCAGGAATGCGCACGAGCGCGGTCGAGCATGACGATCACTGGGTGCTCAACGGCGCCAAGACATACATTTCCAACGGCATTTTGGGCGATCTGGTTGTTGTCGCGGCACGGACCGATCCGGCCAGCCGCCATGGGCTTGGCCTGTTTGTGGTGGAGCGCGGCTTCGAAGGCTTCGAGCGCGGGCGCAAGCTCGCCAAGATGGGTATGAAGGCGCAGGATACCGCCGAGCTGTTCTTCAGCGATGTCAAAGTGCCCAAGCAAAACGTGCTGGGCGATCCGACGCAGGGCTTCAAGTATCTTGCGCGCTTCCTGGCACAGGAGCGCCTTGTGGCAGCGATCGGTTTCATGGCCACTGCCCAGACTGCCTTCGACCTTACGCTGGACTACGTGAAAGAGCGCAAGGCCTTCGGAAAGCCGATCGGCGCGTTTCAGAATACGCGCTTCAAGATGGCTTCCATGCGCGCGGAGCTCGATGCGATCCAGACGTACGTGGATCAATGCGTGATCCTGCTCAACGCAGGCGAACTCACTGCCGAAGATGCCTCCGCTGCCAAGTTGCTCACGAGCGAACTGGAGGGCCGGGTGATGGACGAATGCGTCCAGCTCCACGGCGGGGCCGGGTACATGGACGAGTACCGGATCAGCCGGATGTACACCGATGCCCGCGTCAGCCGCATATTCGCCGGCACGAGCGAGATCATGCGCGAGATAATCGGGCGCGGGCTCGGGCTCGACGAGCGCAAGCTGACCTGACCGAAGGGAAACTCGCTATGCTGAACCTTGAGCGCATGCGCGGTTACCGGGTCCCGATCGCGCAGGACGTTTGCGATCCGCGTTCCGCCATCCTCTACGCCCTGGGCGTGGGAGCGGGGCTCGCCGCCATCGATGAGAGCCGCTTCCTCTTTGAGCGTGACCTCACCGTTTTGCCAACCATGGCGCTTGTGCTTGGCACGCCGGGGTTCTGGCCGATGGCTGCGGAACTCGGGTGGGACTGGCCGCGAATTCTGCATGGCGAGCAGAGCTTGCGTCTTCATCGACCGCTGCAACTGGGCCAGGTCATTCATGGCCGGATCGAGATCGGAGAGGTCGCCGACAAGGGACCGGGCAAGCCCGCTCTCGTTCGGGCGAAGCGGATACTGACGACGCCGACAGACCAGCTGATTGCGGAGGCAGAGGAAATCTGGGTCCTACGGGGCGAAGGTGGTTTCGGGGGAGACCGATCTCTCGTTCCGCTTGCGGATGGACAATGTCCCGATTTTCCGCCGGATGCAGTGCTTGACCTGCCTACGGCGGCTAACCAGGCGATGCTATACCGGCTGACCGGCGACCGCAATCCGTTGCACATCGATGCCGGAACGGCGGCGGCGGCGGGGTTCGAGCGCCCGATCCTCCACGGACTGGCGACGATGGGCCTCGTTAGCCGCGCATTGATCCATTTGTGCTGCGGCGGAGACGCGTCGTTGCTGACGCGCATGCATGTCCGTTTCACCGCGCCTGTGTTCCCAGGCGAAACCATTCGGACCGAGATCTGGCGCGATGGAGATGACATTCGCTTTCGCGCGTCTGCGAGAGAACGCGGCGTGGTGGTGATCGACGGGGGCAGTGCCTGCGTTCAAGGATTTGTGAAAGAACAGGAAGAGGTCACGTGAAAATACTGGATGGAAAGGTCGCGCTCGTTTCGGGATCGGGGCGGGGCATCGGCAAGGCGATCGCGCTCAAATTGGCTAGCGCGGGCGCAAATGTCGTGGTCAATGACCTTGACGAAGACGTGGCCCGCGCCACCGCGGCCGAGATCGAAGGACTTGGCGTTCGCGCCGTCGTTTGCGTCGGCGACGTTACTGATCCGACTTTTGGCGATACCTTCGTGTCCGCAGCAGTCGCGGCTTTCGGCACGATCGATATCATCATCAATAATGCCGGCTATGCCTGGGATTCGGTGCTTCAAAAGACCAGCGACGAACAGTGGATCGCGATGCTCGATGTACACCTGAGCGCGCCTTTCCGGATTCTTCGCGCCGCGCAGCCGATCATTTCGTCCGCAGCCAAGGCCGAGATCGAACAGTACGGGCGTGCCAAGCGACGGACAGTCGTAAACATTTCGTCAGTTTCGGGTCTTGGCGGAAACCCGGGGCAGGCCGGTTATGCTGCCGGCAAGGCAGGGATTGTCGGCCTCACCAAGACTGTGATGAAAGAGTGGGGGAGATACAACACCACGGTCAATGCCGTCGCCTTCGGCGCGATCATGACGCGTATGACGGCTGGCGAGGCTGGCAGTTCAACCATCGATATCAAGGGCAAGAAGATCAAGGCCGGGGTCAGCGACGAGATCCTTGAGGCCATGGAGAAAGGAATTCCCCTCGGGCGCGCAGGCACTCCGGAAGAAGCAGCAGGAGCCGTCTATCTCCTTTGCATGCCGGAGGCCGATTACATCACAGGTCAGGTCATAGTCGCGGGGGGCGGCTGGCAGCTCTGACCTGTGGAGCGAGGGAGGAACTATGTCCTCCCTCGCTCAAGTCTTTTCGCTGCCGGAGGAATGCGGTCCTCGGAGGATACGGCATCAGGGATGAGCCTGGCTGGACGCTCGTCCCTCTGCCGGCATCAAGATCACCCGCAGCCGACTACGCCGCCATCGACCGGAATTTGCGCGCCGGTGACATAGGCTCCTGCTCGCGAGCAAAGGAAGACGACAATTCCGGCGATGTCGTCGGCGCGGCCCAGCCTGCGCAGCGGAATATGGCTGAGCAATTTCGGGTCGACTGCATCCTCGTCACGCATGTGAGCGGTCATTTTGGTAGGGAAGAAGCCCGGTATCACGGCATTGACCGTGATGTTCCGGTCGGCAAGGTCGCCGGCGAGATCCCGCGTCATCATGTGGACCGCCGCCTTGCTGGCAGCGTAACTGTAGGCATTGAGCCGTTCGGCCTTCATGCCCGCCACCGAACCGATGTTGATGACCCGCGATGGATCATCGGCCGTGCCCGCCGCGACCAGTTCGGGAAGGAGTTCGCGCACAAGAGTGAAAGGCGTCTGGACATTGACTGCCATCACGCTTGGCCAGGCCTTGTCGGGAAAGGTATCGATAGGGCCGCCCCAGGTCTTGCCGGCGTTGTTGATCAGGATGTCGCATTGGCCCAGCGCGCTGCGATACAGTGCGGCAAGCTCCACCGCGGCTTCCGGAGTAGACAGGTCTGCGGCAAGCGGCAGGCATGGCCCGAGACCCGACATTTCCGCCGCGGCGGTCTCACACACATCGGCCTTGCGCGATGTGATTGCCACGCTAGCGCCTGCGCGCAGAAGACCTTCAGCGATCATCCGCCCCAACCCCTGTGCGCCGCCGGTGACGAGGGCTTTCTTGCCGTGCAGGCTGAACAGATCGCTCACATCGTCACCACGACTTTGCCGAACTTGTGCTGGTCGCGAAGGTGAAGAAGAGCTTCCTTTGCCTTCGCCAGAGGGTAAGTAGCCTCGATGACCGGCTTGATCCGATGCTCGCCGGCGAACGCTAGCATTTCCCGGAAGTCCTGCGGATCGCCGACCTGACTGCCGACGATGCTGGCGCTCTTGAGGAAAATATCCGTCGCATTGAACTTGACCTCGTTCCCGGCGGTCGACCCGTAGATGACTATGCGCGCACCCGGGTTGATGGCGCGGACATAGTTGGCAAAGCTGGGTGACGGTGCACCATCCAGGACCACGTCAATCCCGCCGGTCAGCTTGCCAACCTGCTTTCGCCAATCCGGGTCGGTATAGAGCAGGCCGCCCTTGGCACCCATCTCGATCGCCCGGTCGAGGACTTCCTGGCTCTCACCGGTCACATAGACGTTCGCGCCCTTGGCGACGGCGAATGCGAGGCCGAACGTGGCGACTCCGCCGCCGACCCCGCTGATCAGCACAGTTTCTCCGGCCTGAAGCCGGCCCTTGAACATCAGAGCCCGCCACGATGTCAGCGCTGTGAGCGGCATTGCGCCGGCTTCCTCAAAGCTCATGAAGGAAGGTTTGGGAGCCAGGTTCTCGGCAGGGATACAGATGTATTCGGCGATCGTCCCGGCAAATGGCATGCCCAGCAAACCGAAGTCTGCAGCGGGCGCATGGCGATTGGGGCCCCAATTGCGGGCCGGATAGAGAACGACTTCTGAGCCCACGTCCACGCCGCTAACGTCGGCGCCGACCTTGTCGACAATGCCTGCGCCGTCGCAACCCAGCGTTACCGGCACCACCATGCCGGGATATTGTCCATGAGAAATGAACAGTTCTCGGTGGTTGATCGAGGCGGCTTTGAGTGCGACTCGCACTTCCCCGGGACCGGGTTCCGGCGTTTCGACGTCGGCAACGCGGGTGGATTCAGGTCCCTCGGCGTTTTCGAGATACAGGGCCTTCATGGTCAACCTTTCCTAGCTTTTGGCCCCGGCAGCTTCGGGCGGCCTGCTTGTTTCGGGCGTAAAGACGGCAATTTACGAAAATTCCCGGCCATCCGGAGCAGGACAATATCTCCGGCTCGCGAGGACCTATCTGCGGATAGGAAAAAGGATTGCGTTTAGGATTTCACACGTCAGAATATATTTCGGATCAAAAAACAAATTGCCACAAGGCATGTCCAGGAGAGAGCCATGAAAGTCATTCCGACGAGCGCTTTGCCGCATCGGATAACGCCGACATTGATTGAGCGCGCTGCCATGAGAGACCTGACGGCCAAGGTCCGCGATTCCCGATTGACGATGGTGTCAGCGCCCGCTGGAAGCGGAAAGACCACCTCGATGCTCTACTGGGCGGACCTGCTACGCGCGCAAGGCCACCCGCTCCTCTGGGTGGCGACACGTGCGGGGATCTTCAACAAGGCATCTTTCCTCTCTGCCCTCAAGGCAGCAGGCGTTGCGGCCGGCCTTCCTTGGGAGCAACTTTCCCTGGATGGCGACGATGCGCCCTGGCTCGAAGCGTTGTCGATAACGATCGACCCGCGGCCCGTCCTTGTCATCGACGATGCCCATCTGCTCGATCAAGCCGCTCTCGATTTTATCGCACAGCTATCGGCGACAGCTCGGGATGCCCTGTGCATGATCGTTTCTGCCCGCGGCGCGATTGGGCTTCCGCTGGCGCGTATGCGCGCATTGGGTTTCCTCAATGAAGTGGGAAATGCCGATCTCTCACTCACGATCGCGGAAGCGGCTCAGCTGGTAACCCAGAGCATCGGAACGCCGATCGACTCCAAGGATCTTCAGGATATCGTGCGGGACACGCAAGGTTGGGTATCCGGCGTTGTGATCGCCTGCGACTTGTACCGCCGCGGCAAACAGGGGGCCGGCAGTCCCAGGTTGACGGGCTTGCGTCCGGAATTTGCAGAGTACTTCCATGAAGAGGTGCTCAGCCGTCAGCCAGAGGACGTTCGCCGCTTCCTTGTCGATACGTCGATCCTGGATGAACTGACCCCTTCTGCCTGCGCGGCGGTCACCGGCGACGAAGATTCTCGCGCGATGCTTGACCATGTGTTCCGCCAGGGGCTCTTCCTGAACGCGATCGATCAGGAACACAGTCGATACGCGTATCACCGCCTGTTTCGTGAGATGGTCCTTGGACGCCTGATGGACAGGGCGCCCGCACGGGCGGGCCTGATGCATTGCCGTGCCAGCGACTACTTCGCCGCCAACGATCAGGCAGTCCTGGCCATCGAGCATGCCCGACTGAGCGGCGATCAAGCATTTCTGGCCCGCCAGCTCGACCAATTGGCGGAACAGCTGACCTATACCGGCTATCTCTATCGCATCGACGAGTTGGGCTCCGCCTTGCCCTGGGCGGAACTGGCCCAGCACCCTTATCTGTTGTTGGCTCTGGCATGGCGGCGCATTCGCCAATTGTCTTTCACCGCCGCCCAGCGCTTTATCGACGCAGCGCGCGCTATCCTCGAGACCAAGGTCTCCGAAGGAAGGGTCGCTGCGCACGATGCGGATCAGATCGATCTGATGATCCGCCATCGCCTGGTCATGCTGGCCGCCGCGCGCGACGACATGGTCAAGGTTGAAGCGGACGCGGAGCCGCTTTTGGTCGAGATGGCCGAAAGCCATGCCTATCTCAGCTGTACGTTGCTTGCCCAGCTCATGTCGGCACGGCGCGAACTCTACCACTTTCAGGACATGCTCAAGCTGGAAGCGGAAACTCGGCGGGCGCTGTCCAGGCCGGGTTCGGATTTTGCCTCGATTGCGCTCAAGGCCTCCGTTGCCCCGACATTGATGGCACAAGGCAAAACGCCCCTTGCCGAGCGCTTCCTCGAAGAAGCCTTTACGCTTGCGAAAGGGTTACATGGCGAGGGCTCGGGACTGGCTGCCTTGCCAGCGCTCCCGCTTGCGGAGCTGCTTTACGACGCCGGCGATCTAGATCGCGCGGCTGACCTGGTCGAACGGCACTTGCCCGTCGTGCGACAGTGGGGATTCGCCGACCAGATGGCATCCGGTTATCTCGTCGATGCTCGCCTTCGCGCGGCGCGCGGCGACCTTCCCGGCGCGCTTGTCACTCTCAATGACGCGCATCTCGTTGCGATAGAATGCGGTCTTGATCGCATGCGCGCCTTCATTGTTGCCGAAGAGGTCCGTCTGCTCGTCAAGGCGGGCCAAATCGAGGAGGCTGAGCGGCACTTCCTGGCCGGCGATCCGCAGATCGACGGCGAGCCCATACCGACGCTGCGGCCGACGCGTCGTAACGAGTGCAATGCGATCGCCTGGTTGCGCATCGAAATGCAGCATCACCGATTGACCCGGGCGCGCAAGGTGGCCCATCGCTGGCTGGAGTTCGTAAAGCGCGCCGGGGCCATTCGCTCGGCCGTAACCTTCGAATTGCTCCTTGCCGAAATCGCGGTGCTCCAGGGCAATCGCTCCGAGGCTCGCCGCGCTGTGCGTGCGGCGGTGGAAATGGCGGAACCTGCCGGCTGGATGCGCACGTTTATCGACGAGGGCGAAGTCATTTCCGCTCTTCTTACCGAGGCCTATTCCCACGGTCCTGAACTCGAAACACCTGCCGACCGGTTCGCGGTTCACTTGGTCTCCCTGATGCGAAATGGCCCGCAGATCGAGACAGACGAGGACGAGGACGACGATTTCGGACTGACCGGTCGCCTGGCCAACCGGGAGGTGGACATTCTTACCATGGTGAGTGGCGGTCTGCGCAACCGGGAAATCGGCGATCGGCTGGGACTGACCGAGGGAACGGTCAAGTGGTACATGCAGCAGATATACGACAAGCTCGGTGTTCGCCGTCGCCCTCAGGCGGTTCTGCGCGCCCGCCAACTCGGAATCCTTCCCTGACGAGCCACCTCACTGCCTATCGAAGGATAGATTGCGGGCGGCGAGGCGGCTGCCATCGAGCGGCTGCGGGAAAGGAAACATCATGGCCAAACGAAAAGTCATCATCAGTTGCGCAATCACCGGAGCGATCCATACACCCTCGATGTCACCCCATCTTCCGGTGACAGCTGACGAGATCGCGGAATCTGCGGTTGGCGCGGCCGAAGCGGGCGCAGCGATCATCCACCTTCACGCCCGCAACCCCACTGACGGCCGGCCCGACCAGGATCCCAAGCTTTTCGAACCGTTCCTCAAGGTCATCCGCCAGCGCAGCGATGCTGTGCTGAACCTGACGACCGGGGGACATCCCTCGATGACCGTCCAGGAACGCATCCGTCCCGCCCAGACTTTCGCGCCGGAAGTCGCCAGTCTCAACATGGGCACGATGGGTTTTGGATTGTTCCCGATGCTGGACCGCTTCAAGGAATTCAAACACGCCTGGGAGCCAGCGGCGCTGGAAGCATCGCGGGACTTGGTATTCAAGAATACCTACGCGGATATCGAGCATCTGCTCGGCACGCTTTCGCCTCTCGGCACGCGTTTCGAGTTCGAGTGCTACGACACCAGTCACCTCTATAACCTGAAGTACTTCCTGGACCGGGGCTTGGTAAAGGCACCGCTCTTCATACAGACATGCTTTGGCATTCTGGGCGGGATCGGCAGCCATCCCGATGATATCATGCACATGAAACGCACAGCAGATCGGCTGTTCGGCGATCAGTATCAGTGGTCGGTGCTCGGCGCGGGTGCCCGCCAGATGAGTGTCGTCGCGATGGCTGCGTCCATGGGAGGAAACGTGCGCGTCGGATTGGAAGATTCTTTGTGGGGCGGCCCCGGGCGTCTGGCCGAGACCAATGCTGAGCAGGTGCGCAACGCGCGCCAGATCATCGAGGGCATGGGGCTGGAAGTGGCAAGTCCGGACGAAGCTCGTGCCATTCTCGACCTGAAGGGCGCGGACCGGACAAATATCTGATGCCGGAACGGTCAGGGCCGCTGGTCGGCGTGCGTATCATCGAGATCGATGCGATCGGCCCGGTGCCGCTGGCAGCGATGCTGCTGGCCGACATGGGGGCGGACATCGTTCGGGTCGCGCGGCCTCCCTCCGCTGGACCCGGTGACTGGGAGGACGTGGGCGGTGATATCCTTCATCGCAGCCGAATGGTCACTTATCTCGATCTCAAAAACGAGAGGGACCGCAGCAGTCTGCTCGACCTGATCGAGCATGCAGACGGTCTGATCGAAGGCTATCGGCCAGGAGTGATGGAGCGGCTGGGTGTCGGTCCGGATGTCTGTCTTGCCCGTAATCCCAGCCTTGTGTTCGGGAGGATGACCGGCTGGGGACAGAGCGGGCCGATGGCCATGCGCGCGGGACATGACATCAACTATCTCGCAATCACAGGGGCGCTGCATGCCATGGGCAAGACCGGGGAGCCGCCGCCAGTCCCTCTCAATCTCGTCGGTGATTACGGCGGCGGCGCGATGTTCCTCATATTCGGAATGTTGAGCGCCTTGCTTTCGGCACGGCGGACGGGGGCGGGCCAAGTGGTTGATGCCTGCATCACGGACGGCGTCGCGTCGCTCATGAGCCTGTTCTACGCTTGGCAGCCGAAGGGCCTTTGGAATGATGCACCCGCATCCAATCTTCTTGACGGCGGTGCGCCGTTCTATCGATGCTACGCCTGTGCCGACGGCAAATTCGTGGCCGTGGGCTGTCTGGAACCCAAGTTCTTTGCGCAGATGCTCGAGGGTCTGGGCCTTGCAGGTCGCGGTTACGATCAACATGAGCGGGCGGGGTGGCCTGGGATGGAAGCCGATTTCGAAGCGGTCTTCCGGACGCGTACGCGCGACGAATGGGGCGAGACCTTTGCGTCGACCGATGCCTGCGTGACGCCGGTCCTAAGCATGGCCGAGGCTCCGGCGAGCCCTCACAACAACGCCCGAGATACTTTCGTCACCCTGGGCGGCGTAACGCAGCCGGCGCCATCGCCCCGTCTCACGGGGACTGTCCCGGCAATCACCGCCGGGACTGAGGCCACCATCGCGGACCTCATTCGGGCTTGGGCGCAGCCGCGTTATTGAAACTCGCAGTGACCATACGCCTCGCAGGTGGCGGTGGTAAGTATCGGCGGAGCCCCGGCTGCCCAGTCCATAAAACTGAACAGTTTTGCCCTCTTTTGTATCATTTCCTCTCCGAAGATAGGTGGTGAAAGACCGTGAATAGCGGCCATTCAGAGTGCTTTGAAAAGCCTGCGAAGAGACAGGCGGCGGGAGAGAGAGTTGATGAAATCGCGTTTGCTGAGACTTGCGCTGTTGTCGGCAGGAACGACCTTGGCCGTCCCGGCGTGGGCGCAGGATGAGAACGCTTCTGCCCCTCAGATGGAAAGCGCGGCGACGGGTGACATTATTGTCACCGCTCGCCGGCGCGAGGAGCGACTGCAGGATGTTTCCGTCTCCATTTCAGCGTTTTCCGCTGAAGCGCTCGAGCGCAGCACGGTCCAGACAGTGAGTGATTTGAGGACAATTACGCCAGGGTTCACGTTCTCGGCTGAAGGCGGTAAGGACAACGTGGCGCTGACGCTTCGCGGCATTGGCCAGCTCCCACTGGGTGAAGTAACCCCGGGCGTCGTGATCTACGTGAACGATACGCCGCTCCCGGCTGTGGGATCGAACGTGCCGACTTACGATATAAGCAGCATTCAGGTTCTGAAAGGCCCCCAAGGCACGCTGTTCGGGCGCAATACGCTCGGCGGTGCGGTGGTGATCGGCACGCAAAAGCCGACATACCGTTTCGAGGGCTTTGGCGAAGGCACATACGGCCGCTTCGACTATCGGGAGCTGCAAGGCGCGATCAACATCCCCATCGTCGAGGACAAGGTCGCGTTTCGCGCCGCGGGTCAGATTCGCCGTCAGGACCCGCGAACGATCGCCTTTGACGAGGGCCCCGGGTTCGACAATATCCATCAGGACGCCTTCCGGCTTTCGCTGCTGATTGAACCCTTCGATGGGTTCACCAGCACCACCGTATATGAGTATTTCAAGGGCGACGAGCTGGCTGGCGGGCTCTATCTTTTGCGTCAGAATTTTCCTTTCGCGGCGCTGGGCCTCGCGGCCGTCGATCCTCAAGTCGAAGCCGCGTTGGCAACCCAGGCTTCCAATCGGCGCGGATCGTTCGACGGGGGAATCGACGGAGGTGCCTCGTATCGCAAGGCAACTGCGATCACCAACGACACGTCTTACAGTTTCGGCGACATGACGGTTCGGAACATCTTTGGTTATCGGAAGAACTACAGTTACCAGCTGATCAATACGGGCGGCCTGCCGATACTCCAGATTCCCACCGGCCTCTCCGCCCCGCTGCCGGCATCGGTGCCATTCACGCTGTTTACGGCGTCGTCGGTAATTGACCGCCAATATCTCACCAACGAGACACAGCTGCTCGGCAACTTCGGCGCGTTCAATTTTATAGCGGGCGTCTTCTACAACAACGACAAGCCCCACGGGCCCACCGGATCGCAGTTCACCGCGTTCTCGGTGGGCGGGGTTCCCGCTCCTGCGGTCACGTCCCATGTCCGTAACCGAAACTGGGCTATTTATGGGCAGATCGGGTACGACATAACCGACAAGCTGAAATTGAACCTGGGGGGACGCTACAGCTGGGACAAGGTTTCAGCGTGCGGCGGCACTATCGGGACCAGCTATGTGGACGAAGCGACTTGCCTGGCAACCGCGAACACCGGGGCAATTGATGGCGTGGGCACAGTATCGAACAAGGGGCAGGAGCCCAGTTGGACGGTCGGCCTCGACTACAAGGCGACGCCCGATTGGCTGCTCTATATCGTATCGCGTCGCGGCTATCGTGGTGCCAACGTCAACACGCCGAAATTCGAAACCGTCTATACGACTGGTGGAACCGATCCTGCTTGTGTCGCAACCGGAGGTGTTTGCCCCGATCTCCGGCCATTCCAGAAGACCAACGAAGAGACGATTACCGATCTCGAAGTCGGTTCCAAGTATGACTATCGCGTGGGAACCGCGCGGGGCCACCTCAATATTGCAGCTTACTATAGCAAATACAAGAATGCCCTCCAGTTCCTGAATACGCAGACGACCGTTCCCAACGGAACGCCGGATTCTCCTTCGAATGGTTCGCTCGCGGTCAATGCGGCGAACTTGCGGATCTGGGGCGTCGAACTCGAGGCCTCGATAAGCCCGGCACGCAGTGTAACCGTCGGCTTTAACGCGGCCTATACGAACGTGACGGTCGAAAGCCTTACCCTTCCCGCTGATTTGCCGCCGACGATCGTGCTCGGAAAGGATCAGATCAACAAGTATTCACCGAGCTTTTCCGGTACGGCCAGCTTCAACTGGATCCTCCCGGTGCGGCCCGCGAATGGCGAAGTCAGCTTCAATGCCGACGTATTCATGACCGCCGATTACGGTGGCCAGAACGGCGAGAAGCTGCCCGGCTACGAATTGGCGAATGCGCGCCTGGACTGGCGGGGAATTGCGGATACCGGGATCGATCTCGGAATCTTTGTGAAGAACGTTTTCAACGAAAAGTATTTCTCGGCCGCGAGCGTGCTTCTCCCGTCCTTCCCGACGAGTTCCGTTTATGCCGGCGACCCCAGGATTTGGGGCGTGTCGGCAAAGTACACGTTCTAGAGCGGCCGGAGCGACCGGTATGAAAATCGGCCTCGAACTATCACGGAGAATGTTGTGATGCTCGACCAACTGCACCTGAGCCACGATGATGCAAATCGCATTTACAGCGCTCTCACTTCGATTTCCCTCAACGAAATGATGGCCACGGCGGAGGCGATGACGCTCGCCGCCCATGGTCCGCGCATGACATATTCGCGCAAGGTCTTCATCCCGCTGACCAAACTGTGCCGCGACGTCTGCCACTATTGCACTTTCGCCACCACGCCCGGTCGGATCGACAAAGCCTACCTGGCCGCGGAGGATGTACTGGCGATAGCGCGCGCCGGTGTGGCGGCAGGATGCCGCGAGGCGCTTTTCACACTCGGGGATCGACCTGAACTTCGCTACGGAGCCGCACGCGACGCCTTGGCCAGATTGGGGCACGAAACGACCCTTTCCTATCTCGGCGAAATGGCAGCGCTCGTCTTGAACGAAACCGGGCTGCTTCCGCACCTCAATCCGGGGCTGATGGGTGCTGCCGACTATGCCTCACTGCGTCCGCATGCGGCCTCGATGGGCCTGATGCTTGAAAGTAGCTCGCAGCGCCTGTGCGAGAGAGGAGGGCCGCACTTTGGATCGCCCGACAAGGAGCCGGCGCGGCGGCTTGAGTCGATTGCTCAGGCAGGGCTTGCCAAGGTTCCTTTCACTACCGGCCTGCTGATCGGCATCGGCGAAACGTGCCGCGAGCAGGTTGATGCACTTGTCGCCATCCGCGACCTGCATCGCCAATACGGGCACATACAGGAAGTCATAATCCAGAACTTCCGCGCCAAGCCCGGCACGCAGATGGTAGATTTCCCAGAGCCGGCATTGGATGACCATCTCTGGGCCATCGCGGCTGCTCGTATCATCCTCGGCCCCGAGATGACGATTCAGGCTCCGCCAAATCTTCAGGAAAGCCATAATTTCGCTCCGCTGCTTCGCGCTGGCGTCAATGACTGGGGAGGAGTCTCTCCGGTAACGCCTGACCATGTCAATCCGGAAGCGCCTTGGCCGCACCTCGACATGCTCGAACGCGCCACCAATGCCGCCGGGCGCACATTGCACCAGCGCCTTGCGATCGGCCCCCGCTATGCAACGGCCGCAAGGCAATGGGCCGCGCCGCCTGTCGCGGCAACCGTTCTTCGGGCAATCGATGCTCGCGGACTGCCAAAAATCGACGATTGGGCCGCGGGCAGAGGCGATGCTGCGCCGCAGCAGATCTCGGCGGGTGGATTTGCGGTATCCCCGCGCATATCGTCGATACTTGACAGCGTGAAAGCCGGCCACGTGCTGGGCGAAGCGGATATCGTGTCGATGTTCGATGCCGAAGGAGCCGACTTCACAGCGATCGTGAACTTCGCCGATCGCCTTCGCAGGGACGTAGTGGGCGAAACGCTGACTTTTGCGGTCAACCGAAACATCAATTACACCAATATCTGCCTCTACAAATGCGGCTTCTGCGCGTTTTCCAAGGGTAGTACCAAGGCCATGCGCGGGCCGGCATATCGGCTCGATTTCGCCGAGATTGGCCGCCGGTCCGCCGAAGCCTGGGATCGCGGGGCCACCGAAGTCTGCCTGCAAGGCGGTATCCACCCCGATTACGACGGTAACACCTATCTGGATATACTTCGCGCAGTGCGTCAGGCGGCGCCGGATATCCATATCCATGCCTTCTCCCCGCTTGAGGTGACGCACGGCGCGAGAACATTGGGGCTACCGCTCGAAGACTTTCTGGCCCGTCTGAAAGCAGCCGGGTTGTCGACGCTGCCCGGCACGGCCGCCGAAATCCTCGATCCCGAAATCCGCGACATCATCTGCCCGGACAAGGTTACAGCGGACGAGTGGATCGAGGTCATGCGTGTCGCCCATGGCGTTGGACTGCGCAGCACCGCCACGATCATGTTCGGCCACGTCGAGGGATATCGTCACTGGGCACGTCATCTCCTGTCGATCCGATTGCTTCAGGACGAGACAGGTGGGTTTACCGAATTCGTCCCGCTGCCTTTCGTCCATATGGAAGCGCCGATCTGGCAAAAAGGCCTGGCACGGTCGGGTCCGAGCTACCGCGAGGCGGTGCTGATGCATGCCGTCGCCCGTATCGTGCTGCATCCCGTGATCGCCAATATCCAGGTCTCGTGGGTCAAGATGGGGCCTGAGGGCGCAGCGGCGATCCTGCAGGCAGGTGCAAACGACATGGGCGGCACCCTGATGGACGAGTCGATCACCCGTGCCGCCGGCGGCGTCAACGGGCAAGAATTTGGGCCGACGCAAATGCGGGCGCTCGCCGCTTCCGTCAACCGGCCCGTGCGCCAGCGCACCACTTTGTATGAAGATCCGCCGGTTCGTCACGGCCATTGCATGGAGACGTTATGATCGATCTATCCTTTCCGTTGCGCGACAAGGTGGCTCTCGTCACCGGAGGCGGCAGCGGCATCGGGCGCGCTACCGCCCGCATGTTCGCGCAGCGCGGCGCCATGGTCGCCGTCGCCGGCCTCGACGAGGCGCCGCTGCTTCTGGTTGCCGAGGAAATTGTCGCCGCCGGCGGGCAGGCATTGCCGATTGTCATGGACGTGACGAGCGAAGACGCGATCGCAGGGGGCGTTGCGCGCCTCGCGGATCGCTTCGGCAGGCTGGATATTCTTCACAGCAATGCGGCGCAGACCGGCGAACTGCAGGAGGATGGCCTCATCGATGCAATGGACGCGGACTTTTGGGACCGCACGTTCTCGATCAACCTGCGCGGATCCATGCTTTGCGCCAAGCACGCCATTCCGCTCTTGCTGACGAGCGGGGGGGGCTCGATCATTTTCACCGGCTCCGGCAAGGGTCTCGCCGGCGATCTTGATTACCCGGCTTACGGCACGTCAAAGGCGGCCTTGCTGGGACTTTCGCGCTACATCGCGACCCAGTACGGGAAGCAGGGCATTCGCTCCAATGTCGTTGTCGTGGGCCTAGCCATGACCGAGGCGCTTGACAGGAACATGCCCGAGGCGGCGCAGAAGCTGATGACCGAGCACAATCTGGTCGACCACCTCGGCAGGCCCGAGGACATTGCCGAAGTGGTCGCATTTCTAGCTTCCGAGCAATCCCGCTACATCACGGGAGCAGCGATCGTCGCTGACGGCGGCTTCACTTCGCACTCGGCCGTCTATGCGGACATGCTGCGCTTTGCAGCGATGGATACCGGAGCCAAGGCATGACGCAACCTTCTATTGCCGTCGTTGGCGGCACGGGAAACCTTGGTGCGGCTATTGCCTGGCGGCTTGCCCGAGCAGGTTATGAGGTCGTAATCGGATCGCGAAATGCCCAAAGTGCGCAGGACGCGGCATCGGGGTTGGGGCACGGACTTCGCGGCGCGAGTAATGTCGACGCGGTGGCAGGAGCCGATATCGTGATCGTCACGGTTCCCTTCGCCGCGCAGCAATCGACGCTTGCTGATATTGCGCCGCATGTCGCAGGAAAGCTGGTGGTGGATACTACCGTTCCCCTAGTTCCTCCCAAGGTCATGCGCGTGCAACTGCCCGATGAGGGATCGGCAGCCATGAGAGCGCAAGCGGCTCTTGGCCCCAGTGCCGTGGTCGTGTCGGCGTTCCATAACGTCGCTGCGCACAAGCTCGCTCAGGACGTCGATGTCGGCTGCGATGTCCTCGTATTCGGAGACGACAAGGAAGCGCGCGGACGGATTGTGGACCTTGCCGATGCCATGGGGCTTCGGGGTCTTCACGGCGGCGCGCTTGTCAATTCCGCCGCAGCCGAGGCGCTGACCTCCATCCTCATTTTCATGAACAAGACGTACCGTGTCGACGGCGCCGGCATTCGGATCACGGGCGAGCTTATCCCGCCAGATCAGCAATAGGCAGCGGCGATGATCGAAATAGTCGAACTGAGCGGCATCGGCGAAATCGCGCCCGGCGACGACCTCGCAGCGATACTTCGAGATGCCCTCCAACGGTGTGGATCGCCGCTTCGCGATGGGGATGTACTCGTGGTAACCCAGAAGATTGTCTCGAAGGCCGAAGGACGGCAGGTCGATCTTGAGCAAGTCGAACCGGGTGAGCCGGCCCGCGAACTGTCCCAATTGACGCGCAAGGATCCGCGCATGGTTCAACTGGTGCTCGACGAATCGAGTGAGATTGTGCGAGCGGTTCCCGAAGTGCTGATCACGCGGCACAAATTGGGTCACGTCATGGCCAACGCGGGGATCGATCGTTCCAACATCGGTCCATCACTGGGCGCTCGTGCACTGCTGCTCCCCCTGGATCCTGACGCAACAGCGGCGAATTTGCATAGCGCGCTTGGAGTGCCGGTAGTGATCTCGGACAGCTTTGGAAGGCCCTGGCGCCTTGGTGTGGTCTGTGTTGCCATCGGCGCAGCGGGCCTGCCGGCTCTCCACGATCGCCGCGGCGAACTCGATCGCGACGATCGCCCTCTGGAAGTCACTCAGGTGGCGCTGGCCGACATGATAGCCAGCGCGGCAGGGTTGGTGACGGGTGAAGGCGCAGAAGGCATACCGGCCGTTCTCGTCCGCGGATGCCGCCTTGAGGGGATGCCGCGCAAAGCCGCCGAACTGGTACGCCCGAGGCGCGAAGACCTGTTTGCATGAACGGGGCGCCTGCGCGCGCCTTCGTATTTGCAATTAGCTCCGCCGCAGGACTTGCACGATGAGAAACTGGATCGCTGTGGTTCCCTGGAAACAGGGGAGGGAAACGAAGTCGCGACTGGCCCCGAGCCTGAGTGCGAGAAAGCGGCAGGCGTTGGCCTGCACGATGGCGGCGCACGTCGTGGGCTGCCTTTCCGGGATCGAGGCAATCGAATCGACTTTCGTCCTGGCGCCTGCCAGCGTGGAAGGTTGGCCGGTGCAATGGCTGCGCGACAGCGGCTTTGGTCTCAACGGCGAACTGAACAGGATCCGCGAACATTTCGGCAGTCGGCCGCTCCTTGTTATCCATGCCGACCTGCCTGCGTTGGTCGGTGAAGACGTGGAGGCCCTGCTTGCCGCGGCGCGGGGGACAGGACGCGCATTCGCCCCCGACCGGCATGGCAAAGGCACCAATGCAATCGCTCTTGCGGACTCGGGCTCTTTCACCTTCGCATTCGGTCCTGGCAGTCTAGCACATCACCGGGCGCAGTCGCCTGCTGCCGCCATTGTCGAAAGGGCGGGCCTGGGTTTCGATCTCGATACTCCGGCCGATCTCGAACACGCAGTTTCCCGACGCCTGATCAGGCAAGCCGCATGAGCCTTCGCCGCTCGCTCCCCTTCCTAAGGAAAGGTGCGAGCACGCCGCCGCGCTTCACTATCCGCCCGACATCGTGAGAGGACAGCAGATGAAACTGAACGTCAGTGTGCCCAACAGCATGCACGTGGCTGCGATGACCCAGCCCTGGGAGCATGCCCTGACGGGCGACGATATTGGGCATGCGCTGAAAATTGCAGACGATCTCGGCTTCAACAAGTGCATGCTGGGCGAGCATTTCATAATTCCCCGTGAGCACATCGAACTGTCAGGCGACCATTACGTTCATGGAACAGTGGCTCTCGCATTCCTTGCCGGCCGAACCTCCAGGATGAAAGTCAGCTCTTCGGTCACGATCCTGCCCCTCCAAAACCCGATCGTCCAGGCCAAGGCATGGTCTACGCTCGACTGGTTGAGCGGTGGGCGGGCGACCGCGCTGTTCGGCGTGGGATGGCTCAAGGAAGAGTTCGACATGCTGGGAGTGGATTTCCATAACCGGGGACGAATGGCCGACGAGTACGTGGCTGCGATCATCGAGCTGTGGACCGCTGACAATCCGGAATTCGACGGCGAGTTCGTGAAATTCAGCAATGTCGGGTTCGCACCGAAGCCGGTCCAAAAGCCGGGCCTGCCGATCTGGTTCGGCGGCGACGCGGAAGCTGTTCTCAAGCGCGTGGCAAAGTTTGGCGACGGTTGGTCTCCGTTCAGGACACCGCCCGAAAAATTCCCGGAGTGCCTGGATTTCATCCGGTCCCAGCCCGAATATGACGGGCGCCCCATCGACTTGTTCTTCGCGCTCGAAATGCTCAATGTCGGTGCGCATCACGAAATCATGGACGACCCGCGCGCGCCAGGAACTCGCGACGCGCAGAAGATCATCGACCAGATCGGATGGCTTCGCGACCTGGGTGTCAACGAGACGATCGTCCCTCTGCCGCCAGGGATTGGTGGAATGGATGAATACGTCGAGCGGCTGCAGTGGGTCGCGCAAGAGATCATGCCGAAAATCTGAACTGGGCCGTCGGAACGACGGGTTTGGTGAGCGCCGTTCCATCCAAATCGAAAAACGGGAGGTAGCAATGACCCAGTATGATGTGGTCGTGGTGGGTTCGGGCGCGGCAGGCATGACTGCCGCGCTGCGCGCGGCGGCGGCGGGGAAGTCGGTGATCGTTCTCGAGAAGGCATCGCATTTTGGGGGAACGACCTCGATCTCGGGCGGCGGTATCTGGGTTCCGGTAAGCCCGCAGGCGCGGGCCGCCGGGGTCGACGACAGCAAGGACAGGGCGCGGCAATACGTCCTGGATGTCATAGGTCCCTCGGCCGAGCCGGCGCTCATTGATGCCTACCTCGATGCAGGGCCCCGGATGGTGGAGTGGCTGGAAAAAAACAGCCGGGTCGAATTCCTGCTCTCGCCGCCGAGCAGCGATTGGTATCCCGAAGTTGACGGCGCAGCCGATCACGGTCGTTTGCTCGCCCCTAAGGAGTACGATGGCAAGAAGCTGGGCGAACACTTCGCGCAGCTGAGGCCCGCGCGGGAAGAGTTCAACGCGCCGGGAGGCTTCATGATCGACCTGTTCGATCTGCCATATCTTGCGCAAATGCCCTCGGCAAAATCGCTCGTGCACTTCGGCAAGCTGGCTGCCAAATTCGGGTTCGACAAGCTTCGCCGCTATCCTCGCGGCACGCGTCTCACGATGGGAAATGCACTGGCGGCCCGTCTCCTTCGCTCCGCGCTCGACGCGGGGATTACGCTGCGCACCAATGCGCCGGTCGATCATTTGCTGGTGCAGTCCGGCCGGGTGACCGGCATTCGGGTAGGTGACGAAGATATCGGTGCAAGGCTGGGCGTCCTGCTGGCATCGGGTGGATTTTCCGCCAGCGAGCAGCTTCGCAAGGCTTATATCCCTTTTGCCGAAAACCATGTCTCGATCCTCCCCTACGAAAACACGGGCGACGGCATGAACATGGGATTGGAGGCAGGCGGCGCGCTTGCCGAGGAAAATCTGGTCAACGCGGTATGGGCGGTGGTCTCCAAGCTCACGCGGCCCGACGGATACGTGGCACGCTATGCCCATCTCATCGATATGTCGAAGCCCGGATGCATAGCGGTCAACGCCAAGGGCGAGCGCTTCGGTAATGAAGCATCTGTGCATTTCGTTGAAGCGATGCACCGTGACGGAGCTGTTCCGGCCCACATCATCTGCGATGCCGATTTCATCAAGAAGTACGGCATGGGCATGGTCTATCCCGGCGGCGGCGGTCTCAAGAAGCTTATCGCAGCAGGCTATGTGACCGAGGGGCGCAGTCTTCGCGAACTCGCAGAGAAAATCGGCGTAGAACCGGACGGCCTTGTCGCCAGCGTGGCCAAGATCAACCGCTATGCGGAGATCGGGCATGACGCCGACTTCGGAAAGGGAGAGACACAGATCGACATCGAGATCGGCGATCCCCGGAACAAGCCCAATCCCTGCCTGGGGCGCGTCGAGCGGGCTCCATTCTATGCGATCAAGATCTACCCCGGCGATGGCTCGACGACCGTGGGCCTCAAGGTCGACGCGCAGTTTCGCGTGGTAGGGGGAGACGGCACACCTGTTCCCGGTCTTTATGCTGCCGGGTTGGATGCCAATTCGATCTGGCGAGGCAAATCGCCTGCGCATGGGTGCAACGTAGGTCCTGCCATGGTCACCGGCTTTATTGCGGGCAATTCGATGGCGCAGGCCCTGACACTCGCAAACTAGCTCTCAAGTCACATACACGGCGCTTCTCGTCCCGGCGGGAAGCGCCCTGTGCTGTGCATTGCCGGAGGGCAGCGGCAATAAGGCTGCCGAGGCGGCCCCCGCGACGCATCGGTTGATTGACCATAATCGCCGCCATCCGGGGCGGAGCGCGCAGCAAGGAACGTGACGAAGGTCGACGGCTAGCGCGCTATGCGGCAACGCCGGTTCATTCGGCACAGAATTTGGGCCGCATCGCCGCACCGTGAACGCTCCCCAGCCTCGTGCCGTCGGACGCGTCCCAATACCCACGCCAGAACCAGACCCGCCCATCGAAGTCCAGATCGAACACCGCCGCGACGAGCGCTGCCGAGCGCCGTCAATCCCAAAGCCGGCGCGCTGTGCCTAACCATTCCGTAGAGACGGGGCCGGCGTCGTGATTTCCCGGACCACGCAGTAACACTCATCGTACAGCTCACTTCGTCGCGCCAGCTCTCGGCAGATCGGATCGGCACCCTGGCGCAGCGGGGCGACTGGAAGGGCCGATTGATAGTTGGCCCTCGGTGGCAAGCGCCACGCGCAATTGGCTTAGGTCGAGATGGGGACCATGGATGAGCGCCAAAACCTGCAAAAAGCCGTATCCCAGGTCTCCGTCGAAGGTCGGGGTGGTCCCTCTCTTCGGGCAGGTTGCGCTTCGGTCGCGCCTGCGATGCTCGGTATCCCGGATGCAGCGTAAAATCGGTCCGCAAAGCCGGCAAGCTCCCTCGGCCCAGGTTCGAGGGCCTTCGCCGGGACGGACGACGCTGTAACACAAGAACACATCAGGAGAGTTCGATGGACCCACAAGCCCAACCGCAATACCGCAATGCGACGGTCGATCCTGATTGTGTGCCTCGTCCTTATCCTACCCGAACTGGTCATCTGCCGACCTCGATGGAGGGGATCGATGCCGCGTGGTTGGGATCGATTATGGCCCACAAGTATCCCGGCGTCGCGGCACGCAGCATGGAAACGGTCCAGCTGCTGAACAGCCACACGACCAAGTGGCGCGTCAAAGTGGATTGGAACGAAGCGGGCCTTGCCGCCGGGCTCCCCGCGAACCTGTGCCTGAAGGCCAACTGGTCGGGCAGCTTCGACAATGTCGATATCCATGCCGTCGAGGCCCGGTTCTATCATTTCCTCGCCAAGGAAATGAAGGTTCCCACCGCGCAGTGCTATTACGCCGACTGGGACGACGATGGCAGCGCTCACGGCCTGCTCGTGCTGGAAGACCTCAATGATCGCGGTGGACACTTTGGTCACAGTACGCAGCACTCCGGCATCGACATGATCGCCTCCAACCTCGAGGGACTGGCTGGTCTTCACGCCAGTCTCTGGGGAAGCGAAAAAATCTCCAAGGCCAATGCCCCGTGGCTGCAGACGCAGATGGATACTCCGGTCGACAGCGACCAGGTCCGCATCATGTGGCAGTGGATCGACGACAATCTGAAGGATCCGAATTTCCGCGCGATCGCGCCAAAGCACTATCTTGACGATCCGCGCCGCGTCGAGCGCGCATTCGACCGGCTGGGCGAACTTGAGCGTGCCTATGACGCGCCCTATTGCATCGCACTGGGTGATTGCCACCAGGGGAACACCTATATCCTGCCTGGCGGGGAAAGGCTTTGGTTGGATTGGCAACTGGTGCGACGTGGACGTCCGTGGCGTGATCTTACTTATTTCCTAGTCGGATCGCTGACCATCGAAGAGCGGCGCGCCCATCACAAGGATCTGCTCAAGCAGTATCTGTCTTACCTGACCGCGACGGGCGTTCCCGGAATTCCCAGTTTCGAGGAGGTCTGGGAGCAGACGCGCTTGTGGGTGATGTACGGAATTCAGGCGTGGGTCGCCAACCACGACTCCTGGGGGCAGAACGGGTTGCCTATGAACGAGCGGTTCTTCGTCGCGGGCGAGGAACTGGGGACCTGGAAGATACTGCTGGGAGAGTGAGGATGGGACTGGTTCAGGGAAAAATCGCCGTCGTCACGGGATCGGGATCCAACATCGGGGAAGCATGCGCTCGCAAGCTCGCTTGCGAGGGCGCTAAAGTGGTTCTGGCAGACATTAATCTGGCGGGAGCAGAGCGCGTGGCGAAGAGCATCCGCGCCGCCGGTGGGGAGGCGATGGCATGTCCGCTCGATCTTGCAGAAGAGGCGAGTATCGCTGCATTGGTCTACGCAGTGATCACGGCTCATGGCCGGATTGATGTCCTGCACAACAATGCCGCCAACACCGCCGTCAACCAAATGGCCGCTGACGGTGCTCTGGTCGATATGGACGCAGCGGTTTGGGATGCAGCGTTTCGTATCAACACGCGCGGCACGATGCTGATGATCAAACACGTCGCTCCCCACATGATCGCCGCGGGCGGTGGGTCGATCATCAATACAAGCACGGGCGTTTCGATCCTCGGGGATGTCTTCAACCCGGCCTATTCTTCCTCGAAAGGAGCGGTGAACAGTCTTACGCGCAACACTGCCGCCCAGTTGGGCCGCCAGAACATCCGCTGCAACGCAGTGATGCCCGGTTTGGTTCTTACACCGCAGGCGCGCGAAATGATGCCTGCAGAACAACTGCGCATGATCCAGCGGCATGTCCTGTTGCCACGAGAAAGCGTGCCTGACGATATCGCCGGGGCCGTGCTGTTCCTTGCCTCGGATCTTTCGGCATTCGTCACGGGCCAAGTCTTCTCGGTCGATGGCGGTATTTGCCACCACACTCCATATTTCGGCGATGTCATGGATATGCAAGCGGCCGCACACTAATGAAAACGGAGCGGTCAGTCGCAGACTGACCGCTCCCCACAAGATTACCTGATCGGCTCCGCGGATAACGCGGAGCCGAATTGATTTCAGAACTGGACCTTGGCAACGACCCCGTAAGTGCGCGGATCGCCTACAGCTACCGAATTGACCGGGAAGCTCTTGAGCAGGACATCCGCAGCCGCGAAATATCGCTCCTTGGTCAGATTGCGGACGAAGAAGCTGAGATCGACGCCAGTATGAGCGATGTTCTCCCAGTCCAGGCGCATGTTGACGAGATTGTAGCCTGGCAGCTTTTCACCATATTGACCACCGAAGTCCGCAGTCATGAACAGGTCACCGCTCAGCACCAGATCACCATCCGCCGGACGGACAGGCAAAGTCCAGTTCGCGCTGAAAGTGCCGGAAAAGGTCGGCGCGTATTTGTTTACGTCGGAAGAGGTGAAGGAAATTCCCTCCACGTCGGGCAGCGTGAGCTTGTCTACCCTCATGTGCGTATAAGCGCCGTTGAAGGAGACCGTCAGGTTTCTGCTGGGGCTGACGGCGGCATCCAGTTCCACGCCATAGATCGACAGGTCTGCGGCGTTCACGCCGAACGAACCGTTGGTGGGACTGTCCGGGGCGGAAGCGGGAATCAATGTTTGCGCGTTCAGAAATTGCAACGCGTTTTTATACTTGCTGTAATAGGCTGCTGTGTTGATGTGACCGTGGGCACCGGCGATGTTGAACGTCCATTTCTCGCCGATCTCGATATCGGTAAGCGTCTCTTTCCCGGTTTTCTGGAATGGCCGCAAATCAACGCATTGACCCGAGCCGGATCCGCAGGCGGGGTCGGTTCCCCCGGTCGTAAAACGCGTTTCGAACAGCGGCGTGTTTACATTGACACCGCGGTAGCCGCGACGGCTTACCACATAAAGCAGGAGGTCAGGCGCGGCCTTCCAATCCGCACCAATCGTCCAACTGGGCGCGGAGCCGCGATTGGATACCACGCCGATGCCGTCGGGAAGATTGAGCTCTGCAAGCGACCGGCAGGTCGAATCCTCGGCATAGGAAGTTCCGATGGCGCCGCCGCAAGCCGACACACGGTCCCAGCTGTAGCGCAGGCCGGCGTTGAGCGTGACGGCGTCCGTCACCTTGTAGGAGATCTGTCCGAACGCAGCGTAGTTGGTGTTCCTGACATTGGCGGTGACGACTGCGGCAGGTGTTCCGGGCGTGGTGAATGCGGAGAATGTCGAACCGGAGGGACCATCGGGTGTGTCATGGCTATAGAAGCCGCCGACAATGAAATTGAATCGGTCGAAGCTGCCAAGGAACTGCACTTCGTCGGTCAGATACTGGCGCTGAATCAGCGCAGCCGCATGGAATACTGTGAAGGGAACATCCACCGGACTGCCCAGTGCGGCGCCCGGCAGGTACATTGGGCCGAGAGCAGAAGTGTTGATCAATTGGTCGCTGCGATTCTTGCGATAACCGAAAATGTTTCGCAGCGTGAATTGGCCGAAACTTGCGGATGTGTCGTTCGAAATGCCCCAGTTGCGACGATTGGCCCGGCCGGATCCCGAATCGTCCGTGAAAGCACCGTAGAAATTCTGCTTCTGCAACGCGAGATACTGCGCTGTCTGAGCATCAAGGGAAGCGCCGATCAGTGACCCCGCAGCCGCGCCGACCGACGGGGCGAACAGGTCCGTAAAGCTGAAGTTCTGGCGAAGCAGATAATACCCTGAAGCAGATTCCCTGGCTTTGAAGTAGTCGAAAATGGTCGTGCTCTTCAGCCAGTCGGCGGGCGTGAAGAGTACCGAGGCTCGTGCGCTGTCCTGACGGACGTCATTGAACCCATCGCCGCCGTTGATCGAATATGTCATCGGATCGCGCCGTCTGATCTGTCCTGCAACGCGGATGGCCAGAACGTCCGCGATGACCGGGACATTGAGGGCGCCCTGAACTTCGCGATAGTCGTAATTGCCGTAAGTCCCCTGCAGATAGCCGCCAAAGTCCTGGCCAGGTGATTGCGGGGATATCAGAACTGCACCGCCAAGGGTGTTGCGGCCGAACAAAGTGCCCTGCGGGCCCTTGAGGACCTGGATGTTGCCGATATCGAACGTCGGCACGTTCGAGCCGAGCGAGGCAAGGGGCACGTTCGCGAAATAGGTAACTACACCGGGCGTGACTTCGCCAGTCGGTATCTGCCCGATCCCGCGAAGTGAAACCGAGGTGTTGTCCTTGCCGCCCTCCGAACTGAATGTAAGACCGGGCGAGATAGTCCGAATATCGGCAATCGTCTGGACGCTGCTACGTTCAAGGGCGGTATCGGAGAATGCTACGACCGATACAGGCACGTCCTGAAGCCGCTCCTCACGCCGCCGCGCTGTGACGACGATCTCGCCGGTCAGGGACGGGGCGGCGGAGGACTGCGCTTCAGCGGTCTGGTCGGGCGTGGGCGGGCCATCGGCGGCCCATGCCTGAACAGGAAGCACGCTCATTGCACAGAGCCCGGTCCCCGCTACGATGCGGACGAATTTAGTTTTCATGTATCGCCTCCCACTTGCGTCCGGCTTCTTGCGCCGCGCGTAGATATTCCCCGCTGCTAAAGAACGGGCAGACGGCGGGAGCTATAGAGATCTATCTCGTTTCGATTCCTATCTTCGGAGGGGGCGAGGCCCAAATTGGTTTCGGTTTTTCTGGCGCAAGGATCTGCCTTCGAAACAAGCAGATTCTGGTCGGTGACGAACATTGAGCAGAACGTCGCTTTGCTGGCTTTCGCTCAGTCTCGGCACTTCGCGCTTCACGGAATATCGGCATTCTTCCCCGTCGAGGTTATGCGCGGCGAGAATTCTTAGCCCGTTCTTGACAACGCTGTTTGCAAATCGCCTGAAATTGAATAATGACGAATTTGTCATTATAGGAGACAGGGATGCAAATCGGCAAGTTTGACACTGGCAAATTGACTGTCGCCTGCGTCGAGAATCCTGTGAACGCGGCTCGCGCATTACGCCCATTGCTCGCAGCAAATGCCGACAGATGCGAAAAGGAACGCCGCATCGTCGCGCCGGTGATAGAGGCTTTGCGCAACTCCGGCTTGTTTCACATTACTGCACCCCGGCGCGCTGGAGGGCCGGGGCATAAACTGATCACCCATATTGAAACGGTGGCGGAACTCGCTCGTGCCTGCCCGGGCACCGGATGGGCCTACGGTTTGCTGAGCGGAATAACCGGTACTGCTCTTGGATTAGGGCCGTCGATGACAGAGCTGCTTTTTCGTCATGGGGGTGAACTGTTCTGCAGCGCATCGGCGCCCAGCGGCAACGCGACGGGAGTACCCGGCGGTTACCTCGTCTCGGGACGGTGGGGATACGGTTCCGGATGCCTTCATGCCGATTGGGCGCTGAACGGCATCATGCTTGATACAGCGGTTGGCGCGCAGCCAGCCATGGCATTCTTGGACCTTCATGATCCGGCATGTTCCATCGAGGACAACTGGCATGTTGCAGGTATGGCCGGCTCGGGGAGCAACATGATCGTTGCCGAAAACGTGTTCGTGCCGGAAGAGTTGATCCTGAAACCCAGTGATACACCTCCACCAGAAGTGCTCCTCGAGATGGAAGGTCTCGAGGCGCGGGACCGCTGGCCGATGGAGCCGTTGTTCCCGCTGGGCGTGTTGGCGCCGATGCTCGGCGCAGCAATGGCGATGCTGGAGCACGTAGTAGAGGTGATGGACCGGCGGCCGGTCGTAGGCTGGACTTTTACCACTCAGACTGCCTCCGAAGCCTTGATCGGAATGACAGGACGCGCGGCAATGGAAATCGACTCGGCCTGGCTGCACGTCCGTCAAGCTGCCGCGATGCTGGACGAGGCGGCACAGCAACGGGTCTTGACTGGATACGACAAGGCGCGGATCCAGGCGGACTGTGGTTATGCCATGGAACTACTGCGTGGGGCAGGCGAGCGGCTGATGGACGTGGCCGGACCTGGTGCCTTCGCGTTGTCCAATCCCTTGCAGCGCTTCTGGCGCGACCTCAGCGTGGGCACGCGCCACAACGCGCTCAATAGCCATTTGTCCCTGGAGCTTTACGGGCGGGCAATCACGGGCCGTGCATCGAACATCCGCCTCATTCCCGACATCGGGCCGGTGCCTGTCCTTTCAAACGACCGATAACCCTTTCACCACAGGAGAGAAAATGATGCCCATTCCAACACCTCAGGCAATCGCGACCTTCCTCAAAGAGCAAGCCGAGATGTTCACCGCCGGGCGGCTCGACGATTTTCTGGCGGCGTTCAGGGCTATCGCGCCTGGAGGGTTTAGGGTGCAGGATCCAGCAACAGGTCCGATCCAGGAAGGGTGGGACAAGCTGGAGGCACTATGCCGTGAATATGCGGGCTGGAAGCTTTTCGTGGAAGATGTGAAAGTCAGCGGCAACGAAGCCGTAATCTACGTCCGCAACGAAGGGGAATATCAGGGGCAAGCCATCACTGCGTATAGCATCGAACAGTATGTGTTCAGCGATGATGGCAGCCTGCTTGCGCGCTATTTCCATCCCGTGCAATAGGACAGCATGTCCTCGGTTGCCTCCCACCTTCAAGAGCCGGATCCGCGCAGCAAGGCAGCAGCGCTGCGGCGCGAGCGGATGCGGCAGAGGCTGATTGAGGCGGTACTTGAACTCTACCAGCCAGGCCAGGCCGCGCAGCATGTCCTCATCGACGACGTGATCAAGCTGGCGGACGTCTCGCGTGGGAGTTTCTACAAGTATTTCGAATCCATCGATGCGGTAGTCGAGGAGTTGGCAGAGGCGATGACGGTGGGCATGATCGCCGATTATCGCCGCTTGTTCGAGGATATTTCTGATCCACTGGTGCGGGCCGTGGGCGGTGCGATGATGGTGATGCTGCGCGCGCTACACGATCCGCGGTGGGGAGGCTTTACCTGCCGCATCGACTTTGTGGATTATTTTGCGCGCGAGCGAGCGTTTGACCTCATGGTTCGCGATGCGCTGGAGGGTGCCAGGGATGGTGGCCAGATAATGTTCACATCGGCGGACGCCGCCGTAGACCTCATCGTGGGAATGACTGTCGAAGCTCGGCGGCGCCTCGTTCGCGGAATAAGCGATCCGCATGACTATATGGACGAGATGATCCGATGCACATTCTGCGGGCTGGCGGCAGCCCCCGACGTAGTGGCTCTCGCATGCGAGCAAGTACGGTTTCGCATTTTCCAGGAGGCAACCGAGTTGGACTGGTGGTCAAGTTCGATCGCACATGGGTGATCTGCCTTATTCGATCGCCGTCGGCCGTTCTTGAACCAGGCGTTGGCGAGCCGCACATCCATTCAGTATTTTCGCGTTGAGAGTACGCTTTGCGTCGCCAAAATCCGGTCGCTCCGTCGCCGCCAGCAAACCGCAATCGAGCCTTCATCGCACCAAAGCCTGCCAATCTGATGGTCCGGATTCCGCAGCAGGCAGCGATGACAAGGTGGGCAGCGCACACATCCGCTGCGTACCATGGCCCGGTGGAACCAATTTCGCGTTTCGCCTGCACGGGCATGCGCGGGGGCAATCTTAATCCCCGACGCCGGCCCGTGGCATTCTTTCTCGACAAATGGTGCAATAGGCTACGCTGATCAGGCCGGCGCCGGAATTGCCGTGCCTGCTCGTGTCTTAGCGGCAGCGACCAATTGGAAGAGGCCTGAATTGTACTGGGTCAACTGTTCCAGCGTTAGATCGCGGTAAGGCGTCATCGGGCAAAGCGAATCGACCACCTCCCAGAAGGGTTCGATCTTCTCAAGCACCTCATCGACCGGTCCGCAGGTGACGAACGCCTCCACCATCTCGTCGGAGACATTGCCGATCACTTTTGCAATGTCTCCATGTTCGCCGAGGCTCAGTTGGCAGGCCCGTGCCTGATCTCCAAAGCCGATCGCCTCGAAGAATGGCTCATATTCCTTGTAGCCGGAATAGGCGGCAACCGTAGCCCGGCTGTCGTTGATCGCCTGCTGTTTGTCGTCGTTGACCGCGATCCAGGGCCACGCATTAATCTCGATATCCTGACGTCTGCGGCCGTGCTTTGCCAGTGTCTCATTTATGAAGGGCAATTTGCTCCTGGTATAGGCCGCAGACCAAAGGGCGTGCACCATGAGCCCGTCGCCGATTTCGAGCGCCAGCGCGGTCATCTTGTCCTGGAGCGCCGCGATCCAGATCGGAACGCGCTCGCGAACCGGCGGCGGGGTCAGCATCATTTCCTCGAAATCGGCGGTGAAGTATTCGCCCTTGATCGGATCGAGGCCCTTATGCGCATTGGCGATCACGTAACGGATGACGCCGACGCTCTCCCGCAGGTGCGTCAACAGCTTGCGTTCCGGCTCTCCGTACATGCCGGTCACGCAGCTCTTGATGCTGGAGCCAAGGCCCAGCACGAAGCGCCCTTCGGAGATTCGGTCAACTTCTATCGCCGCATAGGCCGTTTCGAGAGGACTGCGCGTGCCGACGATAGCCACGCCAGTGCCGACCTTGAGGCTACGGGTCAGTGCGGCAGTCGCCGTCATCGGAATGAACGGAGGGCCGTAAATCTGCAGAGAGAAGCAGCCTTCGAATCCGACCTGCTCCATTTGCTGGCCAATGCCGGCCATGATCGGGGCGGAAAGAGTGGGCATGACGCCCCACCAGCGGCGCTCCGCGCCAACGGCATTGACAAGCTCGGGCATGAGTACTCCGAAGATAAAAAAAGGGCGGACACTAATGTCCGCCCAAGGGGAGAGGTCAGGTCAGAACCGGAAGAGTTCGTTGCGAAGTCCGATGATCTCGCTGCAATCTGCGCTGACGTTGTCGCGATAGGCGAAATCGCCGTTGGCTTGCCGATCGGCTAACTCCATCATCGCCATGCGGTAACGCTGACCAGCCTGGTCGAACTTGCTGTGGAGGTCCTTGCGGTCGGTATGACGCATGTAGCGCGGGCTTTGCGGGGAGGTCATGTAGCTGTCCTGGCGCGAGACCTTGTAGCCAGCTTTGGGCATGACATGACGGAACATGAGCCCGGCATTGGTCGTGTTCATCACCATTTCCATGCGCGTGCGATCCCGCGTTTCGGGCGTGCACGGATGGAAAAGAGGGACGTCGTCCCCTGGGCTGAACCGGCCATAGGCGATCGCGCAGTGCGAGCGGAGGTAGATGCGAATGACCTGGCGCACGTTTTGCGTGGGCTGCCTGATGCCGCTGAAGAACTTCATTACCGGCGCGACCGACTTGTTCACGCAGGTGCGAACCATAGTGACTGTTTCGCTGTCGTAGAAGGTTTCCACTGTCTCGCTGTCCGATCGCTCATCCCCCACGACATCGGCATGAAGGAAATCGGCGTGCGTAAGGTCGATCAGGTTTTCGAGGCTGATCGGTGCAGCGCTCTCAAAGCGTACCGTCGCGGTCATGTGCCGCGGAAGTCCGCCGTCCGGCGGCAGGAACGGCAGGCTCGGAAGGTGTACCGGATCTGCTGCGAGCGGATTGCCGAACCAGACCCACACGACGCCGTAGTGCTCCATCACCGGATAGCACCCGCGGGCGTCGGTATATTCGCTCTTGTCGCGCGCTATCCGTTCGTTCGGATGGAATTCACTGGCGATCACGGTGCCGTTCTCGCGCCAGAGAAAAACCGGATAGGAATAGACCGCACGTCGGACGGGCTTGGCCGTCACAGAATAATTGTGCGCGACTGGAAACCACGTATCGCGCATGACGATATTGTGGGGCACCCAGCGATTGATCGCATTCAGCGCGATCTGACCGGAGCCGGTGCCGGTGCCGGTGCCGGAAGGGGGACTTCCGTCGTGTTCGGCGGAACGATCAGCGACTTCAAGCATCTCTAGTTTCTCCTTCAGGCCGCTTCGGTCTTGTCGCGCACGAGCGGTGTCTGTTCGAGCATTGCGCTGCGCAGGTCCTCGCCGTGCAGTGAGACGGTGGGTTTCGTGGCACGCAGCCTGGATCCGTCTACCGATGACAGTACCGAAAGCGGATTGATTCCCCGCAGAATTGCGCCGTGCAGGCCGGGTTGGCGCACGCCCAGTGCAGATCTCCAACGCACAGCCGTGACGCCCCGCGCCGAGGGAACGGGACACAGCATCGCTCGCATTAGCTCGTTGAATTGATCGTCCCGCAGGATGAGCGTGGTTTGACCGGTCTGCGGGTGCGTTCGCGTCAGCAACGTCAGCGGAAATTCCGACACAAAGTGCGATGGCCAGTGCGGCGTGCTCCACTGACAATTGCGCTCCATCACCAGCATGCCATCTTCTTCATGAAGTTCAGACATGAGATATGGCGTGAAGCGGACTCCCCTGATCTTGAGGATCAGGCTGGGATCGTCATAGAGCGCATTGAGATACTCCTGATGGCTGCAACTCACGTTTGCAGTGCCGCAGTAGTTATACTTGTCCTCGGCTATTAGTGGAACTTTCGCCTTCGGGTCCAGGCACACACGTACAAAGCCGCCTTGTTCGAACACGCCGAACGCGTTGGCCTTGTAGACCGGCGGAAACTTCTGCTGGTCCTTCATGTTCGGGATTTCCTTCAGGCGCCCGGTCTCGCCGTCATAGCTCCATCCGTGATAGCCGCACTGAATCCAGCCATTGTCGCGGATGCAGCCGAGCGAGAGAGGAGCCCTGCGGTGCGGGCAGCGATCCTCGAGCGCGCGCGCAATGCCCTGGTTATCCCGCCACAGCACGAGCGGCTGATCGCCAATATCGACCGACAGGGGCTTCTGGGAGGTCACTTCCTCGGAACGGGCTACCGCCCACCAGAGATCATTCTCGAGACTCATAACGTCTATCCACTCTCCCTTTTGATTAAATTGACGCGTGACAATTTATAAGTCAATGACTTTTGAATATGGCCTTCCAGATGCTCGATAGACCTCAGCGCGCCCGCGGCCGTCCTGCCCAGAATGCCGACCTGGCGCTGGATGAGGACAAGCTTCTGGGCCTTGCGTTCGCCACATTTGCAGAGCGCGGATACGAGGCAACGACCTTGCGCGACCTCTCGAAGCGGCTGGGCGTCAGCCACAATCTCCTGAATGTACGTTTCGGACGAAAGGAGGATCTGTGGGTCCGTGCGGTCGATTGGCGGATGGCCCAGGCCTCTCCCTTCGTTGAAATTGCTTTCGACGAGCAGGCTGACGCCGAAGTGCGTCTGCGGCACCTGGTGGAGCGGTTCTGTCTGTGGGCGGCGAGAAACGGCGACATAGTCGCGCTTACCAACGTCGAAGGTTGCCGTTCGACCTGGCGACTGGATCACATCGTCGAGCACTTCGTGCGGCCATTCCAGCGAAGGCTGGACGATCTTCTCGATGCGGTTAGGCGCCAGCGGCCCGTCCACGGCCTTTCGACGGCTGCCCTGATGGCCCTGCTTGTGCAGGGCGTTGGATACTATTTCTGCGCGGTCCCGATGCAGCAACGACTGGGCGCCGGGCATGAGGTCGACGCGGACCACGCCGACCAGCAGGCAGCCCATTTGGCCACTTTTCTGCTGGCGGCCTTGCTCCCGCCTGTCGAGTGAACAACGCGGCGGGAGCAAGTGCAAATCACTTGTAGGGGTCGACGGGCTGCGCCACGTCGATCACACCGATGTCCTTGAGCATCGAGAGAACGTCCGAAATGCTGAAGATGCTGACGATCTTTTCGTCCTTGAACTTGACGATCGAGAACCAGTTCACCTGGAACTCGTTGCCGGTCGGTTGCACGCCCATGTACGGGCCGCCTACGTGCTTGCAGTAGTGGGTCGCATAGATCCAGATCTCGTCGTCGCCCTTGCCTACCGCGTCGATGGTCTTGTAGGCGGCGGGGAAGAAGGTCTTGTACAGCGCAACCGGCGAGGTCTTCCACTGATCGTAAGTGCCAAGATCCGGCCGGTTGGGGTTTCCATACCGAAAGTCGGAATGGAAAAAGCGGTCCATGCCATCGAAGTCACCCGCGTTCAGGGTTTCCTGAAGGTCGGTCCAGTGCTTGACCATCTTCTTCTGGGCATCGGTGAGCAACGGGGAAGCGGACACGTCCAGTTGTTCGCGAATTGATTCTTTCCAGGCCACGTTTGTCCTCTCTCTCTTTCTCTGTTCAGTCTATTGGTATTATCAATCCTCGGGCGCGATAGTCACGGTAAGACCGGACAACGCATCCGTCATCATCAGCTGACACGACAGTCGTGACCTGTCGCCGCGGTGAGGCGACCCATCCAGCAAGTCGCTTTCATCCTCCGTCACCGGAGGCAGCGTCGCTGCAAACGAGGGATCGACGTAGACATGGCATGTCGCACAGGAGCAGCAGCCGCCGCAAAGAGCCAGAAGTTCGTCGAGGCCGGAATCGCGAATGGCTTCCATTACCGATGCATTCGCGGAAGCCGCGATCGTCTGCTGCGAGCCGTCACGGGTAATGACATTCAATTCAGGCATGGCATTCCTCTGCTGGAGTCTGGTCGATGCATGGCTGTTAGCGAGCGCGCCTCGGCTCACGACCTGCCGAAAGACAGGTCGGGGAAGGAAGTTACGTCACTTCAACCTCGACATCGAAGCGGTCGAAATAGAACCCGAACGGCCGGCGCAGCTCTTCCGCTGTGACAAGGAAATCTCGTTCCAGGTCGTAGACGATCTTTCCTTTCGATTGTTCGCCGTGCTCGGCGAGATAGCGATGGAGTTCAGCCAACGCTTCGTCCGTCAGCTCAACGCCTGCGATGCGATAAATCTCTCTCAGTATCCGGTCCGGGGCTTGCGTCCATTCATCGAAATAGACATCGATTGTCTGGTCCGCTGGCAGGACATCGCGGTCCCTGACGCAGGCACGCAGCAACCTCTGATACCGATCGGGCCAGTAGCCGAGCGGTTCCGCGATATCGACGGTCTTGCGCAGCATCCGGGCAGCGTAAGTGTACATCGTAAGCTGCGAGCGGATTGAGCCGACGGGATCGCGATGGGTCAGCACGAAAGTCGCATCCGGGAATGTCTTGTAGAGGGCCGGTAGCTGTTCCATGTGCTGCGGGCACTTGATGACCCACCGATTGGGCCCCTTAAGGAACGTCAAGACTTGGAGGCATTTGCGCAAATAAGCGTATGTTCCGGATTGATCGTGACTGAGATAGTAGTCCCGCCAGCGCGGCACGAGGGCAAGCCATTCTATGAGGTAGGAGGAGAAATCGACAGCCTGCAGCTCGATGTCCTCGCTGATGTGATCGGGCGAGAACTCGTGCATGATAGCCATGTAAGGCAGGATGGATTCCATCGTTCGCCAGCCTTGTTCGGCCTTTGTCCAGCGCGGGTTGGAATCTTGGGTCGTAGGCGTTTCATCGGGCGCCGCTACCGGCGCGATTGCCTCCCACCAGGGCAAGGAACGAAACCGGCTGTCTGCCGCAAGCAGCCCCAGCAAGTGCGTCGTACCGGACCTTGGAAGGCCGGCAACAATGATCGGCCTCTCGATCGGTATTTCGAGAATCTCGGGGTGTCGCTTCACGATATCCTCGACGCGCAAACGTGTTGCTGCATAGCGGATCATCATCTGGAACAGATTTGCCCGTGTCACGGCAGAGGCGTTTTCGTCCTCGTCGATGGACTGGCACCAGACCGCCAGACGTTCCTGAAAGTCCTGGGCGCCGAAATCCGAAAGGCCCGTCTGCGCCATGGCGGCTGTCAGAATGACCTGCGGCTCGAACACAATATGCGCAGCGGCAGCTTCGGCGCCGGCGAGCACCTGCTTCTGGATTTCGTCGAGCACGGGGTGATGAAGGTCGGTGATATCTATAACGTTGGGGTGCGTTGCCCCCTTCTGAGCGGAATCGACCATGTCACTCTCCCTTGGCCTTTGCCGCATTTAAGGAGATGGACCCTGTCCTAGGCAAGGTGATCGGGCATCGCAGCTCTGCCAAATCCTGCTTCATAACGCCAGTCGCCGTGCGCGGCGGATTTCGGGAAAGGGCGCCTGGGAGAGTTTGATGGACACTGTTTCACAAATCTACGACCTGCCAGCCACTCCGGAGATGGAGTGCAGGGTCGAAGGGCGCATCGAACTTCCTGGCGTGGTGATGGAACTCCATCGCTACCGTTTTTTCGGGCGGCAGGAAGGCATCTTCACTTCGCATCGTGGGTTTCTGGATCTTGCCTTGTCGCCGCGGCCAGGCCGTCCGCGTGGCGGCTTTGAAAGCGGCGGGGAGGGAGCGCTGGGCGAAATTATCTTCGTTCCTGAGGGAAGCAGGTTGCATACGCGCTGGGGTGACGGTGAGCAGAAATCCATCTGTTGCGGATTTGACGGAGTCGGTTTCGATCTCGCGGACGCGCGCCGTCCAACAGCCGATTTGGGTTTGGCATTGCTCGACGTTCGCAGCGCGGCGGTGCGTGCAGCTCTGAGGCGTATTGCGGGCGAAATTGCACAGCCCGGGTTTTGCAGCGAATTGCTGGTGCAGGCAATGTGGCTCGAGGCGGCTATAGAGTTGCAGCGGTATTTGCGGCTGAATACGGGGGATCGAAGCGCGCGCAGCGCACTCTCGCGCCGTCAAATGGAGCGAATTAACGAGCGGATCGAAATGCCTGGAAAGCCGCCCTCAATTGCCGAAATGGCAAAAGATTGCGGTCTTTCCACGCGTCATTTTTTCCGATCGTTCCGAGCTGCCACCGGCGAAACGCTCACCAGCTACGTCACCGAGCGCAAAATCTTCAGAGCCAAGGAGAGGCTCAGCCAGACCGAGATGGCTATCAAGGTCATCGCGTGGGAATGCGGTTTCGATAGTCCCGCGGCGTTCTCCGCCGCATTTCGCAAGGCGACCGGAGTGACCCCGCGGCAGTTCCGGGATGCCCTGATGCACTAAGGCCGTTTGGCGATGGCTTTGGCAGGGCTGCGAACGTTCCGATTGTTGATGTGAAGGCCGCAACGGGCAATCTTTCGCCGAGCGGGCCAGACTTCAAAGCGGTCACAGGGAGATAGAGCGTGCCGGAGAACCTGTTCGACCTCAGCGGCAAAGTGGCACTGGTCACAGGGGCAAATTCCGGGCTTGGCTTCGGCTTCGCGCGGGGGCTTGCCCGTGCAGGCAGCGACATCGTGATCTGGGGACGCCGGCGGGAGAAGAACGAGGAGGCTGCTGCGGCCCTGCGCGCCTATGGAGTCCGGGTCTTTGCTGACAGTGTGGATGTGGCCAGTGAGCCGGCCATCGTCGCCGGGTTCTCACGCGCGCTCGAAGCCATGGGGCGGATCGACACGCTCGTTGCAAACGCAGGCATCGCAAGCCAGGTGCCCTTCACCGAAATGGACGTTACACGGTATCGTCAGCTGATCGACGTCAATCTCGACGGCGCGGTCTTCACGCTGCGCGAAGGTGCACGCCACATGAAGGCCCGCGCCGAGGCTGGCGATCCGGGGGGCTCCCTGATCATTTGCGGCAGCGGCTCGATCTTCCAGGGTGTGCCGACAATGGCGCATTACGGTATCGCCAAGGGGGCGCTCAATGCGCTTGCCAAGGCGCTGGCAGCGGAGCTCGGCCACTTCGGTGTGCGCTGCAATGTCATAGCGCCCGGCTTCATCGAGACGGAAATGACGTTCGCGGACCCGGAGATCGGCCGAAAGATCGCCGATATCGTCGCATCGAAAGCGCCGCTGGGAAGGGCAGGAACCCCGGCCGACCTGGAAGGCGCTGTGGTCTATCTGGCGAGCGACATGGCAGCATACCACACCGGTGACACGCTCGTCGTCGATGGCGGGAAGATGTCGGCCAACTGACCGGACGGCAGGTGCGAGAGGGTATTTCGCCGCCAGTCTGGAGCCTAACATCAGGAGGATTGCATGTTCGCCCGGCCAAACAGCCTGCACAGTCAGGTCGCCTACGTCACCAATGACCTGCCCACTGCCATGGCGAGGCTCAAGCAGGAATACGGTACGCCCGGCTTCTTCGAGATGTGCAACATCCAGCCAGGGGAAGATCCCACAGGCAAGCCGGTGCTCAAGATCGCCATTGCGGTCGTGGGGGGCGTCGAAATCGAACTGATCGAGCCGGTGGGCGACACTGCGCCGCTGTTCAGGGATTTCCTGCCGCAAGGGGATGAGCTTGCTATCCGCTTCCATCATATCGCGACCCGGATCGGCGGGCCAATGGCGAATTGGGAAGCGCATCTGGGCTCGATCGATCAGGAGCGCCACCCGGTGGTGTTCGAAGGCGCGGTCGGAGACATGCTGCGCTATGTCTATACCGACGAGCGCCCAACGCTCGGGCATTTCGTTGAACATGTCTGGATGTCTCCAGAATTGCTTGCACAAATGCGAACGCTGATCCCGAGCTTCCCCCCGGTGGAGGGCTGAGACGATGACCCTCGCGCTATCCCGCCTGAACTTTCGCGATATCGGCGGAACGCCTACCTCAGACGGCCGAAGGGTTCGGCACGGCATTCTTTTCCGGTCCGAGGGGCCGGCCAGTTTCGTGGAAGATCACCGCGAAGAACTGGTGAGGCTTGGTTTTCGCAGCGTTGCGGATCTGCGCTCGGACATTGAACGTCAATCGGCACCACACGATTGGTGCGGACCGGATTGCAGGCTTCTCAATCTCGACATGAATACCGACCTGCGCGCGCAAGGGGAGGATATGTGGGCATCGCTCGGGCAGGAGCCGAGTGCCTCGCGCGCGTCGGAAGTAATGGCGCATAACTATGGCCTGATGCCCCAGGCTTTCCTGCGCCATTTGCCGACAATGGTTGAGGCACTTCTTTCCCGCGAAACACCGATGCTGGTTCATTGTACGGCCGGCAAGGACAGGACCGGGGTCGTCGTGGGACTACTCTTGGAACTTCTGGGCGTTCCGCGAGCGGTGATTGCCGAAGATTACCGCAAGTCCGATGTCTTCGGGGAAAATCTGCGCATGTCGGATCATCTCAAGCGTGACCTTGAAAAGACGTTCGGCTTCGTGCCGCCCGACGAAATGGTCGCGGTGCTGATCGGCGTTCAGGACAGTTTCCTCGCGCGCGCCTTTGACGAGATGGAGAGCCGGTGGGGCGGCGTCGACGGTTATTTTGCCGCTGCCGGAATCGATGAGGAACAGCGCGCGGCGCTGCGCGCGCTGCTTGTCACTGACTAGGCGCGAGGTTCGTGCGGGGATGACGACAATCGCGGCCTTGACGACGATGCCGGAAAGCGGAGCGACCCAAGGTGCAGCATGGATCGGTCGCAGAAAGGTGGAGAGCGATATGAGCGATAACGGCGTATTCGAATGGGAAGACCTTCTCGACCAGCTTCGTCCGCTGGGTCAGCAGATGCGCGATCGCATTCCCGAGCGTCTCCGCAGCGATCCGCATGTCATGCAGGAATCGATGCGGCTCTTGCTCTCCGGAGTGCTCAGGACCGCGAACGATGCGATCATGCACGATCGTAGTCATCCGATCTTCGTCCCCGAACTCAATATCTGCCAGAACATCTTCCAGCCCAACGCAGACACCATTTACAAGGCGGCGCTGATCGAGAAGGGCGGCACTTACCGCATTCGCGGCGATCGCGGCACCACGCGAATGATGATCCTGGCCCAGCTCGGTCCCGACACGCTCCGCACGGGGAAGCATCATCCCGCCCAGGATGCGAATGATTTCGATGACCTGCGGATTGCGCCTGACGGCAGTTTCGACGTTATCCTCTCGCCGCAGCGTCCCGCCGATTATGACGGCGACTGGTGGGAGCTCAAGCCCGAGACGGAAAAGTTGATGGTGAGGATCGTGGCCTGCGACTGGGGTTGTGAGCGCGAGCCTCGCTTCGGCATCGTCCGCCTGGATGCCGAACATGCCGCCAAGGGAAGACCAAGCCTCGCCCAGCTCGCGCACCGGTTCGCGGAGATTCCCATGACGGCGGCGGTATGTGCGATGGCATTTCCCGACAAGGTCCAGAAGCTGCGGGACGAAGGGTTGATCAACACTCTGAAAGTGGCTGATTTCTCGCAGATGACGGGTCTTGCTCGGCAGTCGTACTATGAAGGCGCCTACGAACTCGCCGAGGACGAGGCCCTCATAACCGAAGTGCGGATCCCGAAGGAGGTCGGGTACTGGTCCTTGATCCTGACCAACGAGCTCTACGAAACGACTGACTGGTATCACAATCAGTCCAGCCTCAATGCTGCGCAGGCCGTGGTCGACGTCGACGGCGTCTTTCGGGCTGTTATTTCCGCGCGCGACCCGGGCGTGCACAACTGGCTCGATACCTCGGGCTATTCCAGCGGCGCGGTGCAGGGACGGTGGTTCAACACTGACGAGCGTCCAACCCCCAGCATGAAGAAGGTGAAATTGAACGAGGTCCGCCAGTATTTGCCGGCAGGCACCGTTTTGGTGGCACCGCGCGAACGCGCCGAGGCAATCCGCGAGCGGGCGCTGCGAGCGCATACCCGCATCATCTGGTGAAGGACGGATGCGATGAACGATGCACTTTCGATGCTGCTCGATTACGAGGCGATCCGCAACGTCAAGGCGCGCTACTGCCGCATGCTCGATACCAAGGACTGGGAGGGGTTCATCGACCTTTTTACCAGCGACGCGGTGATGGACGTACAGGAGGATACCGGACACGCGCCGATCACCGGCCATGAGGCGATACTCGACCAGGTGCGGTTTGCAGTGGCGGATGCCCGGTCGGCCCATCAGGTTCATTCCTCTGAGATCGATCTCAAAGGGGATGAGGCGAACGTCGTGACTGCTATGCAGGACCGCGTCGTCTGGGCGCCGGGCAAGAGCCCAATACCCGGCGCGCAATCCATCACCGGATTTGGTCATTACACGGAGCGTTACGTCCGCCAGGCCGGGACATGGAGGATCGCCTCGCTCAAGCTGACACGTCTTTATGTCGAGGTTCATCCCGAGCCTGTCTTTTGACAGGTTGCAATCAAAGTCGCGGCCGCAAATCTGCGGCGCATAACGAACTGAGAGGATTTCAATGACGCTGGCGGTGGAACCGGGAGCACAGGCGCTTTTCGACAGGTTCGGCACGTATATTCTGCCGGGGCGTGTCAACGACCCGCGGCGCGGCATCGAAGAAGCCCGGGAAGCCGAGCGGATCGGCCTGGGGTGCGTGTGGATCTCCGAACGCTATGCGCTCAAGGAACCGGCTGTGCTCTCGGGCGCTGTGGCTGAGGCCACATCGAAGATCCGCATAACGGGAACCATGTATGCGACGATGCGCCATCCGCTGGTGACTGCAAGCGTTGCGGACATGATGCAAGCGATGAGCGGGGAACGCTTCCGCCTCATGTTCGCCCGCGCGGTACCGGCCTATATGAAGATGCTCGGATCCCCGCCCATCACGATGGAGCGGCTTGCCGATCTGATCACGATCTGTCGCCGGCTCTGGGCCGGTGAAAAGGTCGATTACGACGGCATACTCGGCAAGTTTCCGGCCATCAACCTGACCGATCGCCACGGAGGAACGCCCCCGCCGATCATTTTCACGGCGATCGGGCCAAAAAGCCTCGAATTTGCAGGCGAGCACTGCGACGGCGTGCTGCTTCACCCCTTCGTTTCGGCGCAGGGCGTGAAGAACAGCGCCAGAATCGTCCGCGAGGCCGCGGAAAAGGCAGGGCGCGACCCGATGTCAGTGCGCATCTACCATAATATCATTGTCGCTCCCGATCTGCCCAAGGACGAGGAAGAGGCCGTCGTCGGCGGGCGCGCGATCACCTATTTCGAACTCCCCGGTTTTGGCGACCTGATCGTCGACATCAACGGCTGGGACAAGAAGGTGCTCGACGACATCCGCGCCCACCCCAAGATTGCAGGGCTCAACGGAAAGCCCGCCGACCAGGCCTATACGCGTCAGGAACTCGTCGATGTAAGCCGTCTCATACCCCAGCAGTGGCTGGACGAGGGGGCTGCAGTGGGAACGGCAGCGCAGTGCGCCGATCAGCTGATGTCCTTCCTTGATGCAGGCGCCGACGAAATCCTACTGCACGGCTCCTCCCCCAAGGACATGGGTCCTCTCACGAGCGAACTGAAGCGCGCATTGGCTGCAAAGGGACTGTGATCATGGACGTGCTGACCCCCGATCGCATTACCGTCCAGTTGCAGGATTGGCTGGCCGGGCAGAAACCGCAATGGCGCCAGATCCATGTTCGCCCCCTCGACGTGACATTGGGGGCGGGCTTCTCTGCCGACATCTTCTTCGTGGAGGTCGACTATGTCGACGAGGCAGGCCCCCAGGCGCAGACACTTGTGGTGCGCCGCCAGCCGATGGACCTGGAAGTCGTCTTCGGCAGCAGTCTGGCCCTTCAGGGGAAAATGATGGCCGCGCTCGATGCGCGCGGAGATCTCCCCGTTCCGCCATGGATCGGGATGCACCTCGATCCCGAGATTCTCGGCCTGCCTTTCCTCGTGATGGGCAAAGTGGCGGGTGAATGCGCCAAGCAGACGCCGAACTACAATCTTGAAGGCTGGCTGGTCGACATGGCGCCGGAGCAGCGGCGCGCGGCCTTTACCAATGCCATATCGGCGTTTGCCAGCCTGGCGAGTATTGACTGGCGCGACGGGTTCGAATTCCTCGCACAACCCGAAAACGGTGAGCCGGGCCTCGATCAATACGTCGGTGCATTGGAAGCGTGGCACAAGGCCGCAGGACGCGGGCGGGCAATGCCCATTGTCGATACGGCAATGGCTTATGTGCGCGCCAACATGCCGCAAGATGCGGCCGTCAACGTACTGTGGGGCGATCCCACACCGTCCAACGTCATGTTCGCGCCCGATGGCCGCGTCAACGCGCTGATCGACTGGGAACTGGCAGCGTTAGGACCGGCCGAGCTCGACCTCGCATGGTGGCTTTACTTCGACGACCTGTTCGGTCGCCGGTTCGGCATTACCCGGCTTGAAGGGCTGCCCAGCAAGCAAGAAACGATCGCGATCTGGGAGGAGACCACCCGGCAGACGGCGAGAAACCTTGAATACTACGATATCGTCGTCGCACTGCGCATGGCGCTGGTGGCGATCGGCGCGTTCGACCGCCAGGTTGGTATCGGCAATATTCCTGAGACCAACAAGTCGCTGAATGACAACTTCATGACGCTCTACCTCGCGGAACGTCTGGGTTTGCCAATCCCTGAATTGGGTCCGGATTTCGTTGCTTTCATGAAGAACCTGACACCGGTCGAAGACAAGGCCTGAGCGACCGGATTCCATACCGGATCGCGGCACCTGGGAGAAGTACGGCAATGGCGCAGCACCGTGAAAAGCGGCCTGCATGAACGCGGGCTCTTGTGAAGCGGCGGTTTTGGAACCGCAAACCCTGATCGCGCGCGCGCGCGATCTCACGGGCCTTACGGATTTCGGAAATGACCTTTCGTTCATGGCCGGCTTTCAACGTCTGGTCGAGGCGGTGGAGACGATGGATCCGCCGCCGCAACTGCGCCAGACAGTAAGTGAGAAGATTGTCGGCCTGCTGGCGACCCGGCTGCGCTACATCGAGGATGAGAAACGCCACCCGGAGATTACGCAGCAGGATCTCGGCGACCCTCTCATAGTCTGCGGTCTGCCGCGCACAGGGACAACGATCACCTACGATCTGCTCTGTCTCGATCCGTCCGCGAGGGCGCCGCGCGAGTGGGAATGGTATATTCCCTGGCCCGCTCCTGAAGAAGCAAATTTCGAGAGTGATCCGCGCATCGGCCAGGTCCAGGCGATCTACGAGAATTGGCTTAAGCATGCCCCGCAGCTGGCCGACATCCAACGGATGGATTGTACCCAGCCCGGTGAATGCAATCACGGGATGATGCTGCATTTCGCCAGCACCAATTTTCCGGCCGAACTCGGTGTTCCCGATTTTGCGCGCTGGCTGCAGGAAACCGTGCCCGACGGGCAATATCGCACGCATCGGAGAATGCTGCAGCAATTCCAGTGGAAAGGTCCGAAGGGACGGTGGACGCTGAAGTCGCCGCAGCATCTGATGGACCTGCCAGGCCTGCTGCAGGCCTATCCCGGCGCGATGCTGGTCTGGACCCACCGCGATCCGGTTCTCACCTTCTCCTCGCTCTCGAGCATGATTGCAGGTTTCCTTGCTGCTGTGGGCGGCGCGAACGACCTGGCGGCAATCGGGCGATCGGTCGTCGACACCTGGTGTGCGGCGATGGCGCGCGCGACAGAAGCACGGTCGGGCGATCCGGCGTTGGAAGGTCGCATCGTTGACCTTGCTCACCGCGATGTCGTCAGCGATCCAATGGCTGCAATCGAACACATCTACAGCCGGTTCGATCTGCCATTTTCGGTGCAGCACCGCGATCGCATCGCCCGCTTTCTTGCCGAGAATCCTGCAGCGAACCGGTTGGGGAGGCATCGGCACAGTCCGGAGCAGTTCGGGATTGATCCGGCCGAGGTACACGCGCGCCTTGCCGGATACTACACGCGCTACGGCCATCTTTTCGACCATTCATAGGCCTGACCTGGGGAACGAGACCATGGGCATTCTCGACCGTTTCCGCCTTGACGGGCGCACTGCAATCCTGACCGGCGTTGGTCCGGGAGTGGGGGAACATGTTGCGCGGGCTTACGCCGAACTGGGGGCGAATGTGGTGATCTCCGCCCGTTCGGGGGATCGTCTCGAACGGCTGGCAGGAGAGATCAATGCGGCCGGCGGCGGCCGCGCTGCCGCCATTGTCGCGGACGCCGGGAAAAGGAGTGATCTTGAGCGGCTCGTGGCCTGCGCACGCGAAGCCTTCGGTCCGATCCACATCATCTTCAACAATGCTGCAGCCGGGGTCGTATATGCCGCCGATGGCGGGCTTTGGGCGAACACCGACGAAGTGTGGCGCACCGCGTTCGACGTCAACGTCATGGCGACCTGGTGGCTGGCCGAACTGACCGAAGCCGACATGAAGGCACATGGGAAGGGTAGTATCATCTCGGTGCAAAGCTGCGGCGGTTTCACGCCCATCCCGCCGGCTGTCGCCTATGGAGTATCGAAAGCAGCGCTCCACTTTCTGGTGAGGGAACTTGCCAAGTCGCAGGCCCCGCACACGCGCGTGAACTGTCTGTGCGTCGGTTCCATGAGCCCCGATGGGCAGGAAGCGGAAATCCACAAGGGTCTGGGGCTGGCAGAGCGGAACGCCATCAAGCGCTTCGGTGCCGCGGACGAAGCTGTCGGGGCGGCCATCCTGCTTGCTAGCGATGCCTCCAGCTACACTACGGGAAGCACGATCTTCGCTGAAGGCGGTAGGGTGGGAACGATATCATGACGGTCAATCCGCTATGGACGGAAGATCAGGCTTCAGCCGAGCGGCTGGCCCTGCGCCTCATCGAACGGCCTGACGTTCGCGCTGCGCGCGAAAGCGCACGGCAGATTCTGCTTGGCGATCCGCTATCAAAGACGCTCGATGGGCGAATTGGCCTCGATCGTGCGCTGGATCAATGGGTCCTCGGCCTTGCTATGCGGGAAGCTAACGGCGATCCCGCCGATCCCAAGGTCGTGTGGAATATCAGCAATGCGCCTCGGGATTGGTTCGGTCACATATTTCCCGGCGCCGCCGTCGCGATCGATAATCCGGATAATATCAATCGCGAGATTCCGATCGACGGCGATGGCGGGTACGCGGTCCAAATCCGCTTCTCCGCCGATCCGCCCCAATTCAGCATCGTTGCGGAGGTCGAGCCCGAACACCATGCCGGCCTCGGTCGAAATCTCGGTGCGCTCACTCTTCAAGACCTGTTGCCGCTCTGCGATTCAAGTCGGCGCGTGACGGTCACGGTGGGCCCTGGGGACGGCGGGCCGGCCCATCTGAAAACCGAGAGTGGTGCGCGCATTCAGGTCTACACGCGCGACAGCCAATGCGGCTGGGAACAGGTACCCGCCGAAGTCAGGGTCAGTCGTCTCGACCAATTGCATGCATCGATGCCACGCAGCGAGGAGGATATCGCCCGCGCCATCATTGCCGACATGCCAGCCTGGGTGACATTCTGGTCGCGCTTCAAGGACGACTTTCTCGGGTATCCGCAGCCCAATCGGCTAGTCGGACCTCAGGGGCGGGATGGTGACTGGGGTTATCTTGCAGGAGGTCGTTTCGCGCTCGGGGACGGCGAGGGGCTGCTCATCACCATTGATCCAGCAGGAAGCCGTTACACGGGTATCCAGGTTGCCGACCCCTGGACAATATCGCCCGATCCAATGCTGCGCACGGTAAGTCTTGCTAGCTCACAGGTTGCGCCCTCCGCCGACGGCACGATCACTTATGTCCTCGCCGGCGTGGATGCCGGTATCGCCAACTGGATCGACACCGCAGGGCTTGGGGAAGGCTGGGTATTGCTGCGCTGGCAAGGCGTGCCGGAGGGAAGCGATCCTGCGGCATTCATCCGCGACGTGCGCGTCGTCGATCTTGCGACGCTTGGGGATGGTGAAGGACGGCTGCCGCCCTCGGATATCGCGCTGCGGCGCAGGCAATTGGTTGACCGGGCCCGCAGTCACGGGCTGCGGACCGCCGCAGCGAAGTGGAGTAAGGGCTGATGCAACCCAATGGCTCGATTCTCGAACTATGCCAGGTCGTACGCGACATGGACCGTGCGCTCGACCACTGGACGAGGGTCATCAAGGCAGGACCTTTTTTTGTCTTCGACGTGCCGGTGTTACCGGGCCAGATCTATCGAGGCGAGCCAACGCAAGTTGCACTGAAGGTCGCCTTCGGGTTTTCCGGCGGCCTGCTGATCGAACTTCTTCAGCAGACGAACGAGAGACCATCCGTCTTCACCGAGATGCTGGATCGCAGCGGAGAGGGCTACCATCACGTCATGCTGCGGATTCCCTACGAGGAGGGCGTTCAGCGGCTCTCGGCCGAAGGTCATGAAATCGCTTTCAGCGGCACGATGCCTTCGGGTGAGCGCTTTGCATTGTTCGATACCCTGGCCGCCAACGGGGGGTTCATCGAATTGATGGAACTGTCGGGAGCCATGGAAGCATCGCTTCAGAGGATGCATGCAGCCCATCTCGAATGGGACGGCATCAGCCGGCCCATTCGCGCCATCGCCGATCTTGCGTGAACCTGCTGGCAAGAGCCTCGGCCCGTTCGCCTCAAAAAGTCATGGCTCGCGGCGAGACCGACCGGTAAATCCGCCTAGAGCTTCTTGATGTCGTCGGTCGACATGCTCGTTGTGACGCCCTTTTCACCGGCGGTCAGCGTGGCGACAGGGATCGTGATGAACTTGCCGCGGAAGATGATGCGCACAGCGGTCGCGGTACCGTCGCTATCCGTCAGGACCCGCTCAACTTTGCCGATCCGTGTGCCGTTCGCGGAATAGACCGCGTCGTTCCGCTTTACCGCTGCTCCGTCGGCAAGCGCAGGAACGGACAGGCCAAGTGCCATGAGTGCGATGATTATCTTCTTCATGCAATAAGATCCCCTCAATCAAGGTTGGCGGCGTGGTGGCGCAGGTCTTGCCGTCGATCAAGTGAAAAATGATACACTTGAGAGAAAAAGTGTTCTACCTGTCTCATGCGAGGCAAAAAGTCCGCCTAGGGAGAGCTGCCAAACCTATGTCCAGTTTCACGATGCGTGACCGTTGGTTTCTGCTGCTTCTGGGCGGAATCTACATGCTCAATTTCATCGATCGCACCATTATCGCGGTGGTTGGCGAGGCGATCCGCCGCGATCTCAAGCTCACCGATCTCCAGCTTGGAATGCTTGGAGGATTGGCCTTCTCGCTCTTCTACGCAGTCCTTGGAATTCCACTTGCCCGTCTTGCCGAGCGGTATAGCAGAGTGAAGATCATCGCGGCCGTCACTGTCATCTGGTCGCTGATGACGGCTCTTTCCGGCATGGCGGGGAGCTACGTTCAGCTCCTGATCTGCCGCATGGGAGTAGGGGTGGGAGAGGCAGGATTCACGCCGGCCCTCGTTTCCATGATTTCCGACAGGTTTGAGGCCAGCCGCAGGGCGGTCGTGTTCTCGCTCATTGCGCTGGGGGTCCCTATCGGCGGCGCGGTTGCCGCAATTGCGGGAGGGGCGGTCGCCCAGACATTTGGCTGGCGCCTTGCCCTGGTCTGCGTTGGATTGCCCGGGATTCTTCTGGCGGGCATGCTGATAACGACGATCCCTGAGCCCGCTCGGATCGATGCCGGCAAGAGCGCCGATACGCCAAAATTCGGCGCTGTTCTGCGCAGGCTGGGCCGTTCGCCCGCTTTCCTCTTCCTTACCGCCGGGAGCGGATTTGTAGGAATGGTCGGCTTCGGTACCAACCTCTTCCTGATTCCGCTGCTTGTACGGCGATATGAATTGTCCTTGTCGCAAGCCGGGCTCGTCTTTGCATTGTCGTTCAGCCTTGCCACGATGGTGGGACAGGCAAGCGGCGGATATGTCATCGCGAGCCTTCTTCGCCGCGACCTGCGTTGGGGAGGCTGGGCACCGGCGGCGGCCGTTGCTCTAGCCTTTCCACTCTATCTGCTCGCTATCTACCAGGACGACTGGCGCTGGCTCGTGGGCTTCCTGTTTGGTGCGACGGCCCTGCTTTATGCCTTCACGCCCGCAATAATGACAATAACCCAATCCCTCGTCGAACCCAGGATGCGCGCTTCGGCAGCGGCACTTCATTCCTTCGGCCAGACCGTGGCGGGGCTTGGACTGGGGTCAGTGCTCCTGGGCTATCTCAGCGATCACCTTGCCGCCTGGCGCTATGGGGCCGGTTACGCGAGCGATTGCGTGGGCGCCGCGGGAGGTTCGATGACTCGAGCCTGCCTTCAGGCTGCGGCCGGCGGGTTGCAGCTCAGCATGGCGGCAACAGCATTTGTGCTGGTTTTGGCGGTCTTTCTATATTTACGCGCCGCAACAAACCTCCCCGCCGAAGCAAATGCATCGTGAGAAGCTGTAAATTTGTCGCGTTTCGGCCAACGGGCAGCTGTCAGGATGACGTCGACGGCCCAGCTATGCCACGATTTGAAACATGTCGATCAAGTGGCCGAGGCGCCGCGCATGAGAGGTAGAAAATGGGAAAAGCAGGAGTCATCGGGTTGGGTCAGATCGGTGCCGGCGTTGCCATATGCCTGGCACGATCTAAGCAACTCGCGGCAGTCTACGACATCCGGCCGGATGCATCCGATACGCTGGACGGCGTGCCCGCGGTAGAGAGCTCCCCTGCCGCTGTTGCCGAGCAGGCCGACGTGATCGTCATCGCTGTCGTCGATGCAAAGCAGACGATCAGCGTGCTCACCGGCCCCGATGGAGTGCTTGCGCGGGCGCGTCCGGGCATGACCGTCGTTCTCGTGGCGACCGTCTCGATCGAGGACTTGAACGCCATCCGCAGGCTTACGGAGCAAGCCGGAGTGGAGTTGGTGGATTGCGGCGTGACCGGCGGCCCGAAATCGCGCGAACACGGGCTCGTCTGTCTGGTGGGCGGCAGCGATCAAGTGATTGACCGGGTTCGGCCGGTGCTTGACGGCTTTGCCAAGCACGTTGCCCATATGGGCGGTCCAGGTTCCGGCATGGCTGCAAAGATTGCACGAAACGTCATTGTCTTTGGGGGACTTCGCGCAGGATACGAAGCGTCGATATTGTGCCGCAACGCCGGCGTCGACATCCGTCAGCTCAACGAGGTGATCGAGGCCAGTTCCGACAGTGTAGGGGGGCCGCTGATGCTGGCCATTCGCGACGACCCGTCGTCGAGCAAGAGCGAAGCGGCGGTGCGCGAATATACCCGCTCACTGATGGTAAAGGATCTCGACGCCGCGATCGACCTTGCGCAGAGCTACGGGATTTCGCTTCCGCTTATCGAACTGACCCGCCGCACCGACCTGGCGGTTGTCGGCCTTGAAGCAGTATTGGGAGAAAAGGCATGAGTATCGACGAAACACAGTGGCAAAAGGGTCTCGAAACCTTTGATCAGGTCTATGGGCCGGGTTCCTCGGACATGGTGCTGCCATTCCGGAACTCATCGTTCAACCAGGAGATCGTCGGTAATCAGTTCGCCAACCTTTGGGCAAGCGATGTCCTGTCGATGCGCGAGAAGCGTCTGCTCGTGCTCGGTGCAACAGCCATGCTCGGCCGCACTGATCTCGTGGAAATTCAGATGAACGGCGCCTTGATCAACGGGGAGTTCACTGACGAAGAGCTCGATTTCATTCCCCTTTTCACGCTGTTCTATGCCGGCGCAGGCAATACCACGGCGCTCTTTAGGGGGATCGAGGCCGCCAAGGCCCGGCGCCGCGATCGCGTCGAAGCGGCCCAATAGGGAACAGAGATTTCAAGTTTTCGGGAATGGCCCGGCTCGCACGAGCCGGGCCATAATTCTTTAGGCGATTTGTTTCTTCTGCGCGCGGCGAATGGACCGCGATGCCAGCAACAGCACCAGTCCACCGGCAAACGTGAACAGCATAGCCGTCCCGATGCCCCATGCGACTCCCTCGGTCCCGCCCACGAAGTCGCTGACAGCTCCGATCAGATAGGTCCCGGCGCCAACACCGATCAGATTTGCGCCAAGTTGCACAAGCGATACGGCAAGACCGCGCAGGCGCGGGCCGGCTATCGTGACGATCACCGCATAGATCGGGCCGTTGTAGGAGGCGCTCAGGAAGCCGCAGGCCATGAGGAGCGCTTGCATGGGACCAGTTTGTGAAACGACCACCGTGCCGATCCCGGTCAGGGCAGTAAGAATGGGGATCACCGCGCCAAAGAGGGCGGTTCTTGCCGGATCGAAGCCGCCGCGCTGGCGATTTATCTGATCGATTGCCCACCCGGCAAGGAAACCGCCCACCGAGCCGAGGCCGCCGTAAGCAATGGCGATGGTGACGCCCGCGCGCGAGATCGGCATACCATGAACGCGAATGAGGAACGTCGTAAGCCAGGTGCTCATCCCGTAGATGCCGGCCGCAATCAGAATGATGGCGGCTATGCACAAGAACAGTCCCGGCCGCGCGGCGAGTTGAAGGATGCGTGCGGCAAGACCGGGCTGGCCCTCGGCTGGCCGTGCAGGCACCGGATCGTCGTAGGCGCCTCGCTGCGGCTCACGAACGGTCAGGAACAGGATCGGCGCCAAAACAAGGCCGGGCAGTCCAGCTGCGGCAAAAGCCCATCGCCACCCACCGACCTGAACGATGGCCCCTCCAATCAGGAAGGCGAGGGCAAGACCGATGCCCGAACTCAGGTACCATATGCCGATAGCCGTCGCCCGCCGTTCCTCGCCGAAATAGTCGCTAAGGAGTGACATTCCGGTGGGAGAGCCGGCAGCTTCTGCGGTGCCGACCGCGGCCCTGCCGAGTAGGAGCGTCCAGAAACCGGATGCCAGACCGCATAGCGCTGTTGCGCCGCTCCAAAGCGCGAGTGCGATCGCCATCAGGTTGCGCCGGTTCAGGCTGTCCACCGCGATGCCGAAAGGCAGCGCGGCCAATGCGAAGAATATCCCGTATGCAAACCCGGCCAGAATGCCAAGCTGACCGTCGGTGAGTGAGAATTCCTTGCCTACCGGTGCGAGCACCAGACCGATGATCGCGCGGTCGATCCCATGGCAAGTCTGCGATAGTGTCAAGATGCCAAGCACATACCAAGGGTAGCGATCGGCGGATTTGACTGGGTCCGGAGCTCTCATCGCACGGACCCGGTTTTGACCGAAAGGTTATGCATAGGTCTCCCCGTTGTGACGAGAACAGCCTAGTCCCCGGGAAACGTTCCGCCATCCACGGCCAATGCCGTCACTCGGCCAGATCGTGTCGCGCATGGGCCAACGGATAAATTGCCGACAGCACTTTCGGGCATCTTGACGACCTACCCGAAGATAGAGGAACTGGAGGCGGCACAGGTATCTGATGCCCTCATAAAAAAAGAGAAGAGGCAGAGGTAACGATGTTTCGTCCGGAGAGCGATTGGACCGGCCAGGACAGGTTCGGCGTCGATGATTTCTACATCGAAGCGTTGGCATCGGTGAACGATGCCCGCGTCGATATCCGGCACTTCAATTGGGTGCGGCCCTGCAGCGGCGTGTTCAGCCCTGAAAAGCATTACCTCGACTATTCCCTCAATACCCAGCCTCGTCGCAGCATGCTTTCGATGGGGCGTTCGGACGGGTTCGTGGCGAGTGGCGACATGCTCTACATGCCGCCTCACCGTCAGTACGTGGGTGAGCCGGCCCTGCAGGAACGTCATCTCGTTTGCGTCGCGCTCGGCGAGGCCTTCCTCGAAGAACTTTTCGATGGCGAACGCCCCTTCCACGGGCTGGAACCTTGTGCCGATGTTCAAAATATCGCGATGAGGCGCTTTTTCGAGGGGCTGGCGGCAGAGCTTCGTGTACCCGGATTCGCAAGCCAGGCCTTGATCGAATCCATGCTCATGGGACTTGCCGTGGAACTCGTTCGGCATGTGAGTACACAGGAATTCGGCGCCGGCAGCCCACGTAGTACACGGCAAGTGCGCCATATCGTCGACTATGTGATGGATAATCTGGCGGCGCCGCTCGGAGTTGCTGACATCGCTCGTGGTTGCAATATGAGCGTGCGGCACGTGGCGCGCGTGTTCAAGGACGGTACTGGCGTAAGTCTGGGGGAATTCGTTGCGCGCAGCCGGATTGCTCTCGCCAAGGAACTGCTGCGCGGCGACGGCACGCGGATCAAGGAGATCAGCTGGCGCTGCGGCTTCAGCAGCACCTCGGCTTTTTCGGCCGCGTTCCGTGTGGCGACCGGCCAAACGCCCAAGGACTTTCGCTGCCAGCCGCGGCAGGTTCACTGACAGACGCCTGAACATATCGAGCGACGGCCAAAACATGTCGCGCCGCAGTCATTAACTCCGCAACCACTATGGAGGAAAATCCCCCGCGCTTAGGCTCCCCCCCGCGTCAACGTGCCGAAACAGGCACGGAGCAAAACAAAAACGACGTGGGAGGAACGGATGACCAAGGCTGTCATACTGGCGACTATAGCGACAGGCGCGTTGATTGCTGCGTGGGGGCAACCCGCACACGCGCAGCAAACACAATCAAACGAAACTACCGGGATCCAGGACATCATCGTTACGGCTCGCCGGATCGAGGAGAGTCTTCAGACCACGCCGATTGCGGTAACGGCGCTCAGTTCCCAGGCACTGACGACTGCCAAAGTCGAAAACGTCGTGGATCTTCAACGTACGGCGCCCGGCCTGGTGATCGGCCGCGGTTCGGCGGGCGGCGATGGCATCGTGTTCGTGGCCATTCGCGGACAAGGAAACCTTCAACCGATCCTCGCCAACGATCCGGCAGTGGCGACATACGTCGACGGTGTCTACATTCCGCGCCCTTCGACCGGCATGACCGACATCCAGGATGTCGAGCGCCTTGAGGTGCTGCGTGGACCTCAGGGCACGCTCTTCGGGCGGAACACGACCGGCGGGGCTATCAACATCATCACCAAGGATCCAACCGACCAACGCGAAGGCAGATTCAAGGCGGAGTTTGGGAACTACAACAACCTCGGTGTTCAGTCCACGATCAACCTCCCCTTGGCCGAAGGGCTGGCGATCCGCGTCAGCGGCGCGATCAACGATCGCGATGGCTACGGGAACAATCCACTTACAGGTCGGGATTTTGCTGACAACAACAGCAAATTCCTGCGCGGTAAACTCAAGTACATTGGCAATGGCTGGGACGTCACTCTTTCCGGCGACTGGAACCGCCAGCGAAACAGCGGGCAGCAGATTGCTCTTTGGACCTTCAATCCCGCAATTGTCCCTGCTCCCTTTCAACCGGGTCTCACCGCAGGTCTGCTGACCAAGGACAACTGGTGGGACAATACCGCTACCGGTACCTCGGTGCCGGCAGGTATTGGCAGACTCACGCCGCAGGCGCAGGCTCTCTATGGGGTGCAGCCGTTCAACACTCTGGAAGTATACGGTTTTTCCGGCACCGTTAATGTCGAACTGGGCCAACTCAATCTGAAGTCCATTACTGGCTATCGTCATTCGATGAACTACGGCCTGAGCGATACCGATGGTACCGCGGTTCCCTTGCTCGGGACCTTCGCTGGATCGGGGTCCTATTACCTTTCCCAGGAACTCCAGGTTTCGGGTAACGTAACGGACGGGCTCAGCTTCATCGCCGGTGCCTACGCCGGGAAAGAAAGCGGCTACGAGTTCAGTCGATCCCAGATCTTCGGCGGCCTCATTCGCGATTCCAATGCGGACGTTACCAACAAGACGTTCGGCTTGTTTGCGCAAGCCTACCTGGAGCTGACCTCGAGCCTGCGCGCCGTCGGTGGCTTCCGCTACACGTGGGACACCAGGGACAGTGTTTTGCACAATGCCCAGATATATGGCCTGCCCTATGACGTGCCGGTCGCAGGCACGCCCACCGGCATCAATTGCACGGTCACTCCCACCGAACCGGTCACGGCCACGACCTGTAATCAGGACCAGAATGCCAAGTTCCACTATCCTGCATGGAACCTCGGTCTCGACTGGCAGGCAACGGACGATCTCTTCCTGTATGTCGCGACACGCGGCGCGGCGAAGGCCGGCGGCTGGAACCTGCGGGCAGGCGGGCTACCGGCATTCTCGCCGGAAAAAGTGAAGGATGTCGAAGGAGGTCTGAAGGTGGATCTCTTCGATCGGCATCTGCGCTTCAATACGGCGGTCTTCCATACTTGGAAGAGCGACAACCAGGCGATCGTCAACAGCTTCGTTCCCGGGATTGGCGTTACGCAGTATATCCAGAACAACGGCAAGGTGCGGATCTGGGGTGTCGAGGCCGAAGCAACTGCGGTTCCCTGGAAGGGTATGACCGTCAGCCTCAACGGGTCGCTTCAGGACGGCAAGTACGTCAAGGGCACATTTAACGAAATTCAGGTGGTCCCGGGCAGTGGCTGTACCAACGGATCGGGCGTGACAAACGGCTGTGTTGTCGACCTGAGCGGATTGCCGCTGCTGCAGCTGCCCAAGGAGCAGCTCAACGTCAGCGCGACCCAGAAGGTTCCGCTGGGTGCGGGCAGCTTCGCTGTTACGGGCGCCTATTCCTATATTGGGGCTCAGCATTTCGACGCGGTGAGGGCGGCCGATCAGGCATCCGCTGCGACCAAGGCCGCCTACGACACTGAGAACAGCCTCGGACGCGTGCCGGGATATGGTGTCTTCAACGGCCGGATCGCCTACCAGTTCGACAACCCCGACATCGAAATAGCCGTCTACGGACGGAACATCACCAACAACAAGTATCTGCTGCGAAGATTCCCGGATCTCTATCGAACCCTTGGAATTGTCGCAGCCTATGTCGGGCAACCGGCGACCTATGGGGTGGAATTGACGTTCAACTACTGATCGGCCGCGTCGAGGCGAACTATTGAGTAAGCGAGGGGACAACTTGGTCCCCTCGTACACGTCCGGGAGAATTGTGAGAGATGAAACGGCTAGAAAACAAGGTCGCAATTGTGACTGGCGGCGGCGGCGGCATCGGTACGGGTGTTGCGCGGCGGTTCGTTGAGGAAGGCGCGCTGGTCGTCGTCGCAGATGTTTCCGAAGAGGCCGCGGCGCGCACTGCTGCATCTTTGGGAGAAAGGGCGCTCGCCGTACAGTTCGACGCGGCCGCGCCGAAGTCGGTCAAGGCCATGGTCGACAAGACAGTCGCGCACTTTGGCAAGTTGGACATACTTCACAATAATGCGGCCATGACGGATCCGGTCAAAAGCCCGCAGGATACGACCGCAGTCGATATCCCGATCGAGATATGGCGCGAGATCCTCGACATCAATCTCACTGGCTACCTGCTCGGATGCAAATACGCGATTCCGCACATGGTGGCTGGTGGCGGCGGCTCGATCATCAATACCGCCTCGAATTCAGGCTCGGCAGGAGATCTGGCCCGTATCGCCTACGGTTCATCCAAAGCCGGTATCATTGGGCTGACGCGGTACATCGCGACGCAGCACGGACGCGACAACATTCGCTGCAACAGCGTGGCCCCCGGTGTCGTGCTGACCGAAGCGCTGGAAAAGACGGTGCCGGGTCTCAAGGAGATCATCCAGCGGCATATATTGACGCCCAATTTCGGAACACCTGAAGACATCGCTGCGCTTGTGGCGTTCCTGGCGTCCGACGAGGCTCGCTACATTACCGGTGAGAACATCTCCATTTCTGGCGGCGGCCTTGTCCATCAGCCGCATTATGCGGATCTGCTTGCCTTCATGCAGGCAGCGGACTGATCGATGCCCAAAACCCGCATTCGGACCAGGAAGCTTCTACCGGGCAGTCCGATGGAAGTATCTAATAGCCAACCGGCCGCCGGCAACTTTGTAGGTCTCGAGGCTGGTCAATCTGACCGTGCCGCTATCGGTCTGAAGGTGATTGGCGACATAGGCGGCGCCTTCCGTTCCATTGACTATCACATCAAGAAGTTCGGTGGTGCATTTGCCCCCGTATTCCTTCCACATGGCGGCCATCGCGGTGGGGCCGTCGACTGCGGAGGATCCGACATATTCGATCGTGAAACCTTGGGGCCCGAGCGAGCGAAAAAGCGCATCGAGCTCTTCGCGCTTGCCTTCGTTCCACAACCGGTAGTTGTCCCTGATCGCCTGCTCGAGATCCGGAGTGATTGCGTCGCCCATTTTCGTGGCCTCCATTGGCTGCGGATATTCCGCCCCGCCGCATTCGCATCCGTGCAGCGGGCGACGCACCCATCTTTGGCAAGGGTTGCCACTTTCCGTTGAGCTCTGGAGAATACCATGACTTCACTCGCCAAATCCTCGCTCCCCGCCCATGTTCCGGCCGAATTGGCGTTCACGCTGCCTCTCTTTGCGCGCAAGGTCGTCTATGAAAATCCGCAGGAAGTTCTGATCCCGGCAATGCACGCCGAGCTTCCACCCGTCTCTTACGTCACTAACATTTTTCCGGGGGATCAACCCGGCTGGCTGCTGAAAAACGCCGAAGATGTTCAGGCGATGCTCCGCGATCCGGACAACTTTACCAAAAACGGCATGGGAAAATGGGCTCAGAATATTGGTGAAGACTGGCTCGTGATCCCAACGGAGGCCGATCCGCCGATCCATACCCAGTACCGCAAGGCGCTGAACGGCCATTTCGCGCCGCAGAAGATGTTTGCAATGAAGGAACAGGTCCGTGAACGCGCGCGGTCTCTCATCGGCGCCTTGCGAGAGCGGGGACAATGCGACTTCATTGCCGACTTCTCGGAGAAGTTTCCCATCTACATCGTCCTCGACCTTTTGGGCCTGCCGCAGGGACGAATGACCGAGTTCCTGAAATGGGAAAAGGAACTGCTCCATTCCAACGACTGGGAAGTGCGCGGAAATGCCGTGCGAAAGGTAAAGGCCTACCTGCTCGAGGAAATCGCAGCGAGGCGCGAGCAGCCACGCGACGATTACATCACCAAGGTGCTCGACTTCGAAGTAGACGGGCGGCCCTGGAATGATGACGAGGTCTTGGGGCACTGCTTCAATCTCTACATCGGCGGCCTCGATACGGTCACGTCCCTGCTGGGCAACATCTTCAACTATCTGGCATCGCATCCGGAAAAGCAGAACGAACTCCGAGCCGATCCTTCGCTCATCGTTTTGGCTGTTGAGGAGTTCCTGCGCGCCTTCGCACCTGTCACCGTGTTTCGCATCGCGACCAAGGAGATCGAAATTCACGGCCAAAAGATCATGCCTGGAGACTATGTGGCCTTCAGTTCGCCGGTTGTGGGTCGCGATCCGGTATTTTACGATGAACCGCAGGAAATCCGGTTCGACCGCAAGGCGGCGCACATGTCATTGGGAAGCGGCATCCACAAATGCCTGGGCATGCATCTCGCCCGGCTGGAGTTGCAGATAGCAGTGGAGGAGTTTGTGACGACGCTGCCCGAATTCAGAATCAAGGACGGCTTCAAAGTTCCCTATTACGTCGGCAACATCTTGCACGTGCCCGATCTTCATCTTCAATGGGATAGCGCATCGGCCTGACAGCTGAGCGTCCGGGAAGCCTTGTTGGGCCTCCCGGACGCTCAGGAGTATCAGCCATCCAGCCTAATACTCTGCGCGTGCCGATAGCGAATTTTCCAGCCTAGAGCGGTTGATCCGACTGCATCGGATCAACCGCTTTAAACTTCTGGTTTGGCGCGTTTTCCGAGTCATCAGGTGGTTCCACCTGATTAGAAAACGCTCTAGCGACCGATTGGGTAGAACACGGATTTCTGGTTCTGATATTCGTGAAGCCAATCCGGACCATACTCGCGGCCGATACCTGACCTTTTGTAACCCCCGATCGGCGCATAGGTCATCCGCCCGGTCCCGCCATTCAGCATGACGCTGCCTGCGCGAATCTGCATTGCCATCTCATACCCTTTGGCAGCGTCAGCCGTCTCGATGCCGCCGTTGAGACCGTATCTGGAATCGTTGGYGATGCGGATGGCCTCGTCATCACTGTCGAAACCGATCACGCAGCCGACGGGCCCGAAGACTTCCTCCTGCGCGATGTTCATCTGGTTGTCGACATCGTCGAAGATCGTGATCTCCGTAAAATAGCCCTTGTCGAGCCCCGCCGGCCGTCCGCCGCCGTGAACGAGCCTTGCGCCTTGATCGCGGGCCTGGGCGATCATGCGTTCGACCTTGCTACGCTGGCTCTCGCGGATCAGCGGGCCCATCGTCACCGTTGAATCGCTGGGGTCGCCGATCCTGAACTGGCGGGCGACAGCGCAGACGGCCTCGACGAATTTGGCCCGCACACTGTTGTGCACCAGAAGCCGCGTGAGCAGAGCGCATCCTTGTCCAGCATTGACCGACAAGACAGCGGCGGCCATTGCCGCGGTTCGGGCAATATCGGCATCGTGCCTGACGATCAGCGCCGACTTGCCGCCTAGTTCTAGATGAACGCGCTTCAAGGTCGGGGCCGCCTGCGCCATGATCGCAGCGCCCACGGTTTCTGATCCCGTGAAACTGACAAGATCGACGCGCGGGTCGGTAGTCAACAGCGACCCCACGTCTGGTCCGCCGGTAACGATATTCAGCACGCCCTTGGGCAACCCGATTTCTTGCGCGATCTCGCCGAACAGCAGAGCGGAAAAGGGCGTAAATGGGGACGGCTTGAGCACCAGCGTGTTGCCTGCCAGCAAGGCAGGTACGATTTTCGCCAGGTTGAGCAGAAAAGGGAAATTGTAGCCGGTAATCCCTGCAACGACGCCAACCGGTTCGCGGACTACCGTCGTGCCGCCGATTTTCTTTGGGCCCTGGGGATCAAATGGATCGGGAGTCACGTCGATCGGTAACCGGACACTGTCGTCCCGTGCCGAGTGGTTCAGCGCAGCAAGCAGATGGTCGAGCGGGTTGCCGACCTGCATCGTATGGGTGACGCGTTGCGAACAGCCGACCTCTGCCACGATTAGCGTCGCGATCTGGGCTCGCCGACCATCCAATGCGGCATGCATCTTGCGAAGGTATTCCGCGCGCTCGGCCATCGCCATGCGGGGCCATACACCGTTATCGAATGCATCTCGCGCCGCGGCGATGGCTGCGTGTGCCGCGATGCTATCGCCCACGGGTGCCCGGCCGATTACCGCCTCGGTTGCCGGATTGAGGATGTCGTCCCGATCGCCGGCGGCTTCGGCCCAGGCGCCGTCGATGTAAAGACCATCGAAACTGGTGAAGGGAATAGTCAAAGTCCATCATCCTGCTGGGGCCGCAAAATCATTTCCGCGGCGTTGAGAGCGATCGCCATGGCCGGCGCGTTGGTATTGCCCGACACAATGGTCGGCATGATCGATGTGTCCACGACCCGTAGACCGGTGACGCCGCGAACGCGCAGCTGCGGGTCGAGCACCGCACCCGTATCGCTTCCCATCCGGCAGGTCCCGCAGATGTGGAACGATGTGCCGCCAAGCCCGATGGCATTCGCGAGGATGTCCTCGTCGGTTTCGAGGCCCGCCGTGGCGCCGGTTTCCTCGATAATCCAGTCCCGCAAGGCCGGCTGCCGGGCAAGGTTGCGCAGCCACCTGAACAGAGCCAGGAACCGCTCACGATCGTTGGCGCTCGCAAGGTGATTGGCATCGATGGCAGGCGCAGCATCGGGATCTGCCGAGGTAATCCTCACTTCGCCCAGACTGTCGGGCCTCATGTAGTAGGCGATCACCGTCAGGCCGGGGAATGGGTCGAGAACGACCGCGCCCTTTTCATCGGTATGAAACGAATAGAGACCCATGCCCACTTGTGCGTCGGGTCGCTCGAGCTGCGCTTCTGTCTTGATGAAGCCGCCAACTTCGTGCGCCGAATGGGTGAGGGGACCGCTCGAGGCAAACAGGTAGCGAAGGAACGATGCGACCAGACCAGCGCCCGACAGTCGCTGGTTCAGACTTTGGCCGCGAACCCGGAAAGTGAAACCCAGATATCGGTGCTCCTGCAGGTTGGCGCCCACCCCGGGTGCATCGACTACGACCGGAATACCCAGCCCCTCCAACAGGCGGCGTGGGCCGATACCCGAGAGCTGCAGAAGTTTCGGACTCTGGATCGCACCCGCACATACGATTACTTCGCGCCGTGCTTGCACCTCGAAAGTTTGACCGGCCTTGCGCGCGACAATACCGCAGGCCCGTTTGCCTTCGAACAGGATGCGCAGGACATCGGTGCCGGGCGTAACGTCGAGATTGGATCTCCCACGCACGGGTTTCAGAAATGCGCGCGCAGCCGAAAAGCGTTTGCCATTATGCGTCGTGGTCGGCTGATAGCCCATACCGCCGTCGGTGACCGAAGGGATGTCGTTCATGTCTGCGACCCGAGGAATTCCGGCTTGCTCACTGGCCTCCAGGAACGCTTCGCAAAGCGGATCGCCCGCGGGATGAACACTGACTTTCAGTGGACCGCCGGTGCCGCGCCATTCATTGGCACCAAGCGCGTGGTCCTCGAGTTCGACGAAATGCCGGCCCATTTCCGTCCAGCCCCAGCCATGACAGCCCGCCCGTTCCCACGCGTCGTAGTCGGCCGGAGCGCCCCGGACATAGACCATACCGTTGACGGAACTTGAACCGCCAACCGCTCGGCCCTTGAGCCACACTTCGTGTGACGCGTTCCCGCCCGGGGATACTTGATAGTCCCAGACATGCGGGTTTCCCGGGGCAAGCAGTTTGCCGATGCCGCGCGGCATCCTGATCAGAGGACTCTTGTCGTCAGGGCCCGCCTCGACCAGCAGCACCGAAACGTCGGGATCGGCAGACAGCCTGTTTGCCAGAACGCAGCCGGAGGATCCGGCGCCGACAATGATGTAATCATAGATTTTTTGCTGCATGCCGCGGAGTGAACATGCTGGCACGCTACGCCCACCTGTCTGAAGGAAGGTCGGCGCACCTTCTGTCCAAGAAGCTGAACGTTTGCGGGCTAATTTCCTGGCAGTCGCCATATCGGGGCGTCTACATTGGCGTAAGCCGCCTCCCGCCGCCAAAGTGGAGAGGGCTGGGCCGGGCAACATGTTCCAGGCCACGATCCTGCGTTGGCATTCGCGGGAAATCTGACGAAATGGGGTGCACACCGATTCCCTGCGCCGGTGCGCAGGTCACGGTCTGAACGGCCCAAGTGGCTGGTTTAAACCGGCTATCAAACACTGACCGGAATGGCACAATATGCCATTCCGGTTTGCTGCAGTTCGCATGCGTTGCGTCAGCTTGAGGCTGGCTTCGTAACTGGAACGGGTTCCACGCGCCGATAGTGCGTCAAGAACGCACAGCGTCTCTTAGTTCCACTGAAGTTCGAGGCGGGGCACGAAAGTGATATTGCCCACGAAATATTTCGGTTCGAAACCGTCTTTGAATCGAAATTGCGGAATTTCTTTCAGAAACAGTTCCAGGGCAGTCTGCAGTTCGAGCCGGGCGAGATGCATGCCGAGGCACTTGTGGATACCCCCGCCGAGCGCCACATGCGCGGCCTTGCGATCGAAACGGACCTCCGCTGGGTCTTCATGGATCTTCGGATCCTGGTTCACGACGGGCGTGCTGACCGAAACATATTCGCCCGGCATGATCTTCTGCCCGTGAATCTCGATTTCGCGCGAAGCGATACGGAATGCCGTAACCGGCCCGTAGACCCGAAGAAACTCCTCGACCGCCAGGACCATTCGATCCGGATTGTCGCGCAGTTCCTGCTGCTGATCAGGATGGCGTGCGAGATGTGCGAAGATATTGCCCAGCATGGTCGTGACCGTGTCGAGGCCGCCGAGAAAAAGATTGAAGCAATGGCCGAGGACCTCTTCGTTATTCCACTTGCGGCCGTCTTCGGCTTCGAAGTCGAATATCTTGGTGATGTAGTCGTCCTGAGGAGTACGGCGGCGAGCATCGATCTCGGACTGCAGATATGCCACGACCTGGCGCACCGCGTTGCTGCGCACCTGCCAGTCATTGGTGTGCAACATCTCCTTTTCCCAGACCAGGAATTCGGCCATCCGTTCCTGCGGAAGTCCCAGGAGGTCGAGAACGATGAAGATCGGGTAGCGTTCGGAAAATTCGTTCACGAAATCGCAGTGGCCGCGGTCTTTGAATGCCCCGATGAGATCGCTTGCGCGTCGCCGCAGCTCGTCTTTCATCGCGGCCATCTTCTGCGGCGAGAATTGGGGGTTCAGGGCCTTGCGGTAGAAACTGTGCATCGGAGGATCCACCTCCGTGGGCACGACCAACCAGTCTGCGCCGATGCTCTGCGACCATTGGCCCATGCCGTTCTTGGTGAAATTGTCGGGATCGCGCAGCATGGCCATGGTGTCATCATAGCCGGTGAGCAGCCAGCCGGGCTTGTCTCCGGGGAAGATGTTGGTGACATACGTAATGGGTCCCAGGGTGCGGTGCATCTCGGGAATGAGCGTTTCCTGAGGGCACTCCTTCACTTCCTCACGAGCGAAATAGGGCAACCACTTTGYCATCTCGGCCGGTACGTGGGGAGGAATTTCCTGTGTGGGTGCGCTCGCCATCAAATCTTCTCCGAATCCTCTTTGCCCCGCTGGCCAGACCGYTCGCCTGTGCGCTGCCATTCTGGTTTACCGAAGCGTCTAGTCCTGTTTCGCGCTGCGATCAGACGATGGGAAATGCGTCAACGCGTGGCCTGCGCAACCTTCCATAAGATAGGCGCCGGGCCGCCGTTCGCTGCGAACCGGCGCCCTGTCGCGTCGCAGTCACGTCAGAGCGGTTTGGCCGGTTGTTGAGGTAATACCGCTGGCTCGCATTCACAGGGGGCGTCGATGAAAGACATTGGCCGCGCCCCTGGTGGCCGGGAGTACCTGCGCGGCGGCGCCGGACGAAATCTGCGAAAGCATCTCGCTTCACTGCTTCCGGCGCCTTGCGTGTCGGCACTTCGGCTACCCCTATCAGACCGCGCGACGACTATGGCGAATGGGCTGAGCCATATCCGATTGGTCGCCCGCGGCCTGGTTAGGGGCACTCAGGCGCCGATTGGTTGGCCGAGCGGATATTCCAGTCCTGATGTGGAAGCGGCGTTCTCCCGGATCAGTTCTACCATGGGAAGACGGACGCCGAAGCGAGCCGCCTCGGCAATCGCGACCTCCAGATCCTTCACCATGAGCATCTGGAAATATTCGCGTAGCTTCGTCTCGTCGGCATTCCCAGCCGCTTCGGGACGTCTCGCCATGGCAAGGGCGCCCTCAAGCCCGCCGCCGGCGGTCGGGTCGCCTGACAACGCGAGAGTGAGCTGATCGAGGCTGACGCCATAGTTGCGCGCAATAACTGCCCCCTCGTAACCCGCTCTCATGCAGCCGAAGTACGTGGTGTTGCGAGCGATCTTGGCGGCCATGCCGGCTCCCGGGCCGCCCATGTGAAGGACCTGCTGCGCGAATCCGTCGAATACGGGTTTGGCGGCCGCCAGATCACCGTCTTCGCCGCCGGCCATACAAATGAGGCCGTTTTCGGCAGATTTCGGTCCGTTCGTGACCCCGCAGTCGATGAGGATAACGCCGGCATCCTTGCACATCGCCTGCGCTCCGGCGAGATCTGCCATATTGATCGTCGACAACAGAATGACGGTCTGGCCGGGTTTGTTTGCCGCGAGCACTCCGTCCGGTCCGGAGAGGACTGCAAGGGTCTGCTCCCCGTTGAGGACCGCGATCAGCACGCAGTCCGAAGCCTCGGCCAAGGCACGGGGGCTAGAGGAAATTGGAGGTGCACCCTTAACGCGATCCGCGGCTGCCGCCTGAACGTCATAGATTGCTGCAAGCTGGCCGGATCGCTGAAGGCATATGGCGACGCCTCCGCCAATCGATCCCAAACCGATAACGCCGCCGGTCTTCATCACTATTCTCCTGTATCGGAAAAACACTGGTGCTGCCGAGGGGGGCTCGACGCTTCCAGGATAATTCAAAGTCAAAAAGGGGCGGATCGCGTCCGCCCCTTCATGGTTGTTCCGGCTATCAGAACCTGTAGGTCGCCTCGACGCCCCAGGTGCGCGGAGGGCCGAGATAGAGGCTGTTATATGGGGCATTCGGCAAAATGACCGAAACGCCCGCCTGATATTGAACGTCAAACAGGTTCTTGACGTAGAAGCCCAGGTCCAGCCCCGTGCCGGCAATTCCCTTGACGTCGATACGCCCGTTGGCGAGGGAATAGCCCTTCAGCTGGTAGCCTTGCTGGCCGCCGTAGTCGGCCGTCATGTAAAGATCGCCGCTGATGATGACATCTGCATTTGCCGGATGGACTGGCGTAATCCAGCTGGCCGTGACGGTACCGGAGAATGTCGGTGTCAGCCTGTTGATCTGATCTGCGCCGAAGGATCCGACATTTGGTCCGAGTTCGCCATTCGTATTGATGGGAAGCAGCTTTGCCACGTCCGTTTTTGTGATGGCGCCATTAAAGCCCAGAGTCAGGTTGCGATCAGGCGACACACTGGCATCGATTTCCACACCGTAGATGTTGAGATCGGCTGCATTGATGATGATCGAGGAGGGCGGCGCGTCCAGGGTTCCGCGAGGAAACAGGAAGTTGCCGGAATTCGACAGGAACTGCGTGGCGTTGTCGTAGCGCGAATAGAAGGCCGCGACATTGAGCCGTCCTTGTGCACCGGCCACATTGAAGCTCAGTTTCTCGCCGATCTCGACATCGGTTACCCGTTCCTGCTTGATTGTCTGGTACCCACGCAGATCCACGCAGGACATCGAGTACGCCTGGGATGGGCAGGTCACCGGAGGAGATTCGAACAGCGGGAAATTGAGGTTCTTGGGGCGAACGCCGCGGCGGCTCGTGATATAGACCATGAAATCCCGGCTGATCTTGTAGTCAAACCCAACGGTCCATGTCGGATAGTTGTCTTTGACCGATGCCTGTCCGAAACCGTCGCTGAATTCGGTCGGCGTCCCCACCCGATCGGCGATATTCTGCTTGCACTGTGAGAAGTCAACAGATGCGAACGTGGCCGTATTGCCAGGATTGTAGCAGAATTCCGACTTGTCCCAGCTGTAGCGACCGCCGATGTTGAAATTCAGCTTATCCGTGAGCGGAATGCCAAATTGCCCGTATACCGCGAGGCTTTGATTTTTCACATGAGTGGTGGTGGGCGGAACGCGGCCAAGCGACGAGAACACGGTAAACTGGTCGCCGGAGGGGCCGGCCGGGCCATCCACACTGTAGTAGACGCCAAGAATACCGTTCAGTCCGCCCGAACCCTTGTAGATGAACTGGAAGTCGTTGTCGATATAGTCGCGAACATAGCGTTGTTCGGCGTAGTAGGTAATGAAAGGCTGGGTAACAAGGCCGCCCAGGAACGGATTCGCTACGCCTCCCTGATCCAGCACCGGCACGGCAGCAGTGTTGATCGACTGGTCATTCGTATTCTTGCGATAGCCGAAAATGTTCCGGAGAGAGAAGCTGTCGCTCAGCTCAACGTCGGTCGTGTTGACGACCGCGATCGACTTTCGATAAGCCCGGCCTCCGTCGATCCCGCCGTCGAACGCGCCGCGAGGATGCGCCTGCGCGTAAGCCTCGACGAGGCTTGCAAGCTGGACGGCGGTGGCAGCCCGACTGGCGCTACCAAGGAGCGGCAGGAAAACGGCCGACTGGAGCGGCGCGAAATCTGCCTTGTAAAGGTAGAGACCGGATGCCAGTTCGTCGGCCTTGAAATATTCGGCGACCGTCGTGTTCGTGATCCCCTCGGTCGGGGCGATTGTAAGCGACACACGAACGCTGTCGTTCTTGATGTTCTCGAAGCCGGGATAGCTGTTGGCTTTCGGATCCGTAGCGCCCAGGGCCTTCACTTCAGGCAGCGCGAAGAAGTCTGCGTCCAGAGAGCGGATCCTGGGGTCCTGGYGCCGTATCTGGCCGGCAATGCGCAACGCGATCTTTTCCGACACGATCGGGACGTTGACCGCCCCTTCGATCGCCCAGTAGWTCCAGCGGCCATACGTGCCTTTCACGTAGCCTCCGAAATCGTACAGGTCCGGTTGAACGGTATTGACGAGGATCGCGCCGCCGAGCGTCGATTTACCGAACAGAGTGCCCTGCGGTCCCTTGAGAACCTGCACATTCGCGATGTCGTAGGTAGGAATGCTCGACCCAAGGCTGGGAATCGCGATGTTGTTGAAATAGGTTACAACACCTGGGGTCGTAAGACCGACGGGAAGCTGGCCTACGCCGCGCAAGCTCACATTCGTCGTGCTTTTCCCGCCCTCCGAATTGAAGTTCAGGCCGGAGGCGATTGTCCTGACATCCGAGAGTTCCTGTACAGTCGAGCGCTGGAGAGCGCTGCTGTCAAATGCGGCGACCGCAACCGGAACATCCTGCAATCGCTCGGCGGTTCGCCGAGCCGTAACGATAATTTCCCCGGTACTTTGTGCGCCGGCGGTGTTTGCCGGAGCATTGTCTTCTTCCGCCCAGGCCTGGCCCGAACAGATCATCAGGGCGCTCGAGCCGAGCAATACCCTACAAATGCCCTTTTTCATTTCCATCTCCCTGCCGACTCCGATTTTCTTGCAGTCTACTGGTGGTCCGCCGCAGGGCTACCTATCGAAGGGTGGGGCGGTCCTGTTTCCATTTAGGTTGCGCAAGATCTCCGACCTGAAAATACGCAATAGGTGAGGTGTCACTAGACTGCCGCAATGTGTTTGGGAATCCGAAGCGCGGGGCACATTTTCGCTGTTTCCGGCGTGCTAGTCTTTCAGTCGCAAGGCGATCACGGGCCGTGCGTGAGCACGCCGGACAAATGTGTCGAAGCGGTCTCTCTCATACGAATGGTTGAAAACACCTCGGGTGCAATATGGCGGATCGATGCTCCGATGGCATTTAGCAAATGGTCCTTCAGAAGCACCGCCTTCCGCAGGTGAAAGCCGTCTCATCCGGCAAACCCTATCCTCGGGTGGGTGCTCTTCGCATGGGCGCTACTCACGATCCAGGAGAACAAATCCGCGGAGGGGTGATGGGTAGCCAGAGCACGACAATGAAGCTGTGCACTTACATGGGCGCGATTGCAGGAACAATGATGTTCCTGGGAATCTGGCCGGTTGCACACCTCTTTCCGCCGCTCGCGCCTTCAATGCCATATGCTCAAGTAGCCCAATACTATCGCGAGCATCAGGTCGGGATATTGGTCGGTGGCATTCTTATAACCTCGGCATCGGTCCTGTTTTTCCCATTTCTCGGCGCCTTGGCGACATTCATGAAGAAAATTGAGGGTCCAGTGTCTCCGTTGACCTGGTCGTTCGTGATGATCGTTGCTTATGGGTTTGTAACACTGTTTTTCGCGGGGCTTTTCTTCACCGTCGCGGCCTATCGGCTGGATCGACCAGACACCGAAATCGTCATGCTGAGCGACATTGCGTTCTTTCTGTTCGTCATGCCCGCCGTCCCGGCGTTCGTGCAGAACATTGTCACCGGTATCGTGATCCTTCAGGATCGGAAGACGGCCCCGACGCTTCCGCGATGGCTGGGTTACCTGAACCTGTGGACTGGTGTCCTGTTTCTCCCCGGCCTCGCGGTCGGCTTGTTCAAGTCGGGTCCTTTTGCGTGGAACGGCGTTCTTGCTTTTTGGCTTCCAGCTGTCGTTTTCGGCATATGGTTCAATGTGATGATCTTCGCCATGCTGGCGGCGATCAAGCGCGGTGCATTGGCCGGCGAATGACGGACAAGCAACAAACAACACCTGCGATCAAGACTCCCGCCGGTCGTATACCGGGGGAGGAAGGCGTGTGGGTCTTCATTGGCGGCGACCTCATAGTCTTCGCAGTATTTTTTATAACCTACGCTGTCGCACACCGGCAAGAATCGGCCCTCTTCGAGACATCCCAGCGATTGCTTGATCGCCACCTCGGCTTGCTCAACACGCTACTGCTGCTGACCAGCAGTCTTTGCGTAGCGCAAGCCGTCACGGCTGTCCGAAAAGGCGATCGGCGCGCGCGCCACTTCCTGCTTGGCGCGATTGCACTCGGTATGGGTTTTGTCGCGGTGAAGGCTGTCGAGTACTCGGCAAAAATCGCTGAGGGCTTTACGCTCAATACCAACGCATTTTCGATATATTATTACATGTTTACCGGTATTCATCTGGTCCACGTCGTGATTGGCATCGGTGTACTGTGTTTTGCCGCATCGCAGATCGAATCGTCCGGTCAGATGCGCGGGAGCGTGGCCCTCATTGAGGGGAGCGGCGTGTTTTGGCACATGGTCGATCTCCTGTGGATCATTCTCTTCGCGTTGCTCTACTTGTTGTGAGGGGAGCCCTGATGCCTTCAGTTCTGCAAAATCGCGCAATCATTGTCTGGACGATCTTGGTCGCTGCGACCCTCCTTTCGTTCGAAACGATGGTCGTGGGGCGTGATGGAGCCGCCCGCTGCGTGATCCTTATCGTCGCGTTCGCCAAGGTGACTCTGGTCGGGCGTGAGTTCATGGAGCTCAGGCACGCACCGAAGTATCTCCTCTGGCCGTTTCAAATATGGGTTGCGGTCCTCGGCGTGGCGCTCGTCGTCTTGTTCCTGGCTTGATCCAGAATCCGGGCCGGACATCTTGTTCATCTGACGCCCGTTATCGGCCCCGTCCCTAGGGAATAACGGCATTGTGCGGCATTGATGAATTACGGTCTCAATATGATCGTATTGCAGCCACTAAATTGAAAAATCGCCGGATAGAAAAATAAAACTTCGATAAAAATTAAAAAAGTGCGGGAAAGGATTTGTATGTTGATGGTTCGCTTAAGTGTCAGTTTAAGTTTTTTGACCGTTATTCCAAATTCGACTTGTGCTGAACGATCCGATTTCGTTCTGACGTCGCTTGAGCGGCCGGATTTGCCGCGAGCTTACGCGTCGTACGCACCCACTTGCAATAGTCCGTGTGGCTGGGCGGCGCTCCCCTTCACGCGCTAAGTTCCGTATAGGCTGTCGGTGTCGATCGTATCGCAGTGGGAACTTTGATGGGCAATGAACTTCGCCGCTGTCCGGCTGGCGGTGGCGATAAAACCCCATGAGTGAGCGCGTTGAAGGAAGTGCCTTGCGGGGCAGGTGGATGAGACATCGTCTCAAGCCATGGAATGCAGGCCGGGCATGTTCGGTAGAGATGTGAGGCATCGAAATTTATTCGCGCGCTCTAATGGCATCATCAATAGCGCTGACGAGCCCGTCGCTGGGGATTTGCTGCATTGCGTAATGTGGAGGGTGATTGAACGATACGTAGGCGCTTTGCCCTACTGATTTTTCGGCGGCCGAATAATTTTTCTATCCATTCCAAGTTAGGCATCAATTGGATGGCGTCTGGAAGGTGGCGGGATACGGCCAATCTGGTGTTTTAGGCAGTGTGTGAATTGTGTCGATCATGCCACATATGACAAAGTTGTAATTTCGTTCTTGAAGATCGTCTCGCATATAGTACCTTTTGCAAGCATCGTTCTTTTGTTCGATGCCGAGGCGTGAGAACCTCACAAGTGAATAGGGATAGTCTCGCCTTGCGGGAATAGACCGGATGGCTGATGCATATGTCCAGGACCCTTTGCGGTCTAAACGCGTCGGCGCATGTGCTTGCATGTTCTCAACATCCGGTTCCTACCGGCTCCGCCTCGCTAGTCGAGCGGAGCCGGTAGATGTTTTCCATGACTGATCTTGGTTTACCTGGCAGCAAGTCATGCGATTTGCCTTAGGGTTTGGTAGCGTCCCGCTCGGTGACGATGAACCTCTTCCCCCTGATGACGACCGGGTTTGCGCGGCTAGCGAGACGCTCGACCGAATTTACCGCGTCGAGCGCTCGGGGTTGCTGCGTTTCGTGATGCGCCGATCGCGTCGGGAAATTGCGGAAGATGTCGTCCAGCAAGCCTTCGCGCGATTTGCGGCACGTGGTAATGTGCATCAGATTGAGAACCCGGGAGGCTATCTGCGGCAATCGGCGGTCAACCTGCTGCGTGACAACGCCCGGCTGGCAATGCGCAATCCGGCGCCGTGTTCCGAGGTCATGGACGTTGCGGAAATTCCCGATTGCGATCCTGTGGCGGCACTCGAGGCCCGTGACCGTCTTCGCCGCATCGAAGCCGCGGTGGGCAAGCTCAAGCCTCTGACACGGCAGATATTTCTGGCGCGAAGGGTCTATGGTTATAGTCTCGCCGAAATCTCGAAGCAGACGGGTCTGAGTCAAAAGGGGGTCGAAAGGCACATGGGCATTGCGATCAAGAAGCTCGGCCAGCACTTGTGTAGCCATGACTGACCGGCCTCCGTACTCGCTCCCGGAGCGGCTTTACGAAGAAGCGAACCGATGGGCTGAGCGCTGCGATGCGGGTGAGCCTGGCGTAACGGAAAGCCTCGCGGCCTGGCTCGCCTCCGATCCACGCCACCGTCAGGCCTATGAGGAAAGCAGGGCCTTGCTGGGCGAAGCGCGGATCGTCCCCAAAGGTCTCGGTGGTTTTGACGGAAACCTGACGAAGGCTCCGTTCTACGCACGCCAAAGTACCCACATCGCGCTAGGGACTGCGGCGGCGGTCTTCCTTGTCGGTTTAGCGACCGTCTGGGCCAGCGGCCATCATCTCTTGCCCCAATTGGTGACCCCGGCCGAGGCGGCGACGTACGAGACTGGAATCGGGGAAATCAGGACGTTCCGCCTCGCCGATGCGAGCGCGATCACCCTCGATACCGATACCCGAATTTCGGTTTCACTTTCCGGAGGGATTCGTGACATCGTTATTGCGAAGGGCCGGATCAGGGTGGAAAGCGCGCCGGGTTCAGGCAGTTATGCGGTGAGCGCGGGCACAAACAGCGCGACGGTCCAGGGCGGTGTCTTCGATGCCTTCCTGACAGGTGCAGTGCTGCGAATTGCCGCTCCGCATGGGGCGGTCGAACTGAACGCGGCCGAGCCGCCAACCGGCGCGCCGCGGCAGATCGCTGCCGGTTCGCAGATCGAGATCGGATCGCCGGCAAGCACTTCCTCCGTTCCGGGGCCCGACGTTGAATGGGTTTCCGGGATGCTCGCGCTCAATGGTACCCGGCTTGATCAGGCTGTGGAGGCGATCAACCGTTACAATCGCGCCAAGATCCGCCTGGGCGCCCAAGAGCTGGGATCGCGCAAGCTCAGCGGCGCTTTTCCGGTAGGCGATCCCGAGGGGTTTGCCGAGGCGGTCGGCAAGATGCTGGATCTGCATGTTGACTTGTCAAATCCTGCTCAGATTGTCCTCTCGAAACAGTAAGAATTAGTTTCCAGGAAATGCGCTGAAAAAAGCGTAGGGCAAAGTCTCGTCCCATCGTTCCCCTCATGACCAGCCAATTCGTGGCGGAGGGGAAACAAAAAAATGGAAAAGAGAGCATATTCGGTCACGCTTTGGCTGGCGTCGACGTCACTTGTCGCATTTTTAGCCTGCCCTTCGGTCGCAATAGCGCAGCAAACTGTGCAACTATCCGTCGATTTGCCAGAGCAGCGCCTGGCGGATTCGCTTAGGGCTCTTGCGCTGCTCTCGGGCCGGACGGTCCTTGCGGATGACGGGAGCGTTGCCGCGAGGCGCGCTCCCGCTCTGCATGGAACCTTCACGCTCGAGCAAGCTCTTGACCGTCTTCTCGCAGGTTCAGGTCTGAAAGCGGAGGCTGCGGGCAACGGTTATGTCGTCCGCGGCGCGGCGCGCGGCGGCAAGCAGAGTGCTGCTGGGGGCGACGATATCGTCGTGACCGGTACGAGACTGCGCGGCACCGAGGTGGCTTCCCAGGTCATCGTCCTTGGCAACCAGACGCTTCAGGATTCCGGCTTCGGCGACCTTGGCGATGCTGCACGCAATATTCCGCAGAGCTTCGGCGGCGGGCAAAATCCCGGGATCGGCCTCAACGTCCCGGCTTCGGCGGGCGCAAATGCCGGTGGCGGTTCGACCGTCAACTTGAGAGGGCTCGGCAGCGACGCGACGCTGACCATACTCAACGGCAGGCGGCTTCCCTACGACACGGCGCTACAGGGCGTTGATATCTCGGCGATTCCGCTTGCCGCAGTCGACCGTATCGAAGTCGTCGCCGATGGATCTTCGGCGATCTACGGGTCTGATGCTGTCGGCGGCGTGGTGAACGTGATCCTGAGGCAGGACTACGAAGGCCTGCAGACCCGCGCCCGCATTGGCGGCGCAACCGAGGGCGGTGATTTCCAGCAGCTTTACGGGGTGCTTGCAGGACATCGCTGGAACGGCGGCGGCATGTTCGTGACTTACGAATACAACCGCAACACGGAGCTCAATTCGAACCAGCGCGACAGTACGGTATCGCACCCCAACATGACGCTGCTCCCCGCGAGCCAGCGCCACGCCGTAGCGGCGCATGTGCATCAGGATCTGGTGACCGGTCTCACTTTCGAAGGGGATATCCTCTACAACGAACGGACCGGTTCGCTGACTTATCCGCTCAATGCGGCTTCCGATCCGCATGTCAGCCGCGTCGACCAGTCCTACAATTCCTACTCGCTCGCGCTTGCCGGTGCGCTTCACTACCAGCTCGGCCACTGGGAAGTCACGGCAGCAGGAACATACGGCAAGGGGCGCAACGACCTTCTGGCCGAATACGTCTACAGCGATGTCACGGGGCTCACGTCCGCAAAGCGCTACCGCAACCGTTCGACCACTGGCGAACTTGCGGCCTCTGGTCCGGTGTTCCGCCTACCCGGCGGCGATGCCCGGATCGCGGCGGGGCTGGGCATCCGCGACAACGGTTTCGAGATATATGCAGGACCGGGCAGTTACCAGAACGCGAAACCGAGCGAGACGGCCCACTATGTCTTCGGCGAGCTCAACCTGCCGCTCATCAGTCCCGATCTTGCCGTTCCCCTGGTTCGCAAGCTGTCACTGAGCGGAGCGCTGCGTCACGAGGATTACGATACGGTCGGCCAGATCACGACGCCCAAGCTGGGGCTCATCTATGCGCCGGTGGACGCGCTCGAGCTTAAGGCTACATGGGGGCGCTCGTTCCGCGCACCGAGCTTCTATGACCAGTACGGTGCCCAGACCGCCAGTCTTTACGCAGCCTCGCGCCTGGGCGGGATCGGCTATCCGGCGAGTGCGACGGCTATCCTGCTCGGTGGCGGCAATCAGGACCTGAAGCCCGAACGGGCGAGAAGCTGGTCGGCGACGGCGTCGTTCCATCCCGCCGTTCTCGAAGGCGCGACCTTCGAAGTGACCTACTTCTCCACGAACTACGTGAACCGCGTCGTCACCCCGATCACACTGACGGCGCAATCGCTGTCCAATCCGATCTACGCGCAGCAGGTCAGCTTGAACCCGAGCGCTTCCCAGCAGGCGGGCATCATTTCCGGTGTCGACCAGTTCTACAACTTCACTACGGGGGCGTACGATCCATCGCAGGTTGTTGCCATCATCGACAACCGCAAGGTCAACGCGGGCCGCCAGACCGTTCACGGCATTGACGCGCTGGCGCAGTATTCGGCCAAGCTGGCCGGAGGCACAGCCTCGTTCGATCTCAACGCAACCTATCTCGTCAGTGAGCGACAACTCTCGGACGGGCAGCCGATAGAGACGCTCGCAGGCTATCTCTACAATCCGCCGCACTGGCGCGGACGCGCGGCGGCAAGCTGGGATGACGGTTCGTGGCGCCTGACGGGAACGCTCAGCTATATCGGCGGGGTCGTCGATACGCGCGCAAGTCCGCCGGACAGGGTGCACGGTATGACCACGCTCGACCTCTCGGCGCGCTATCGCTTCATTCGCGAAGGCAGCGTGCTCGATGGTCTCGAAGTCGGGGTGTCGGCGAACAACCTCTTCAACGCGATGCCTGCCCAAATCACCACCACGACCTGGGCCGATACGCCCTACGATTCGACCAACTATTCGCCCGTAGGGCGCTTTCTGGCTCTCGAGGTCGTCAAGAAATGGTAACGACGACTTCTTCCGTGCTCGCGTTGGCGAGCGCTATGCTCGGGCTTTCGATCGCCACCCCGGCTGCCGCGGCGGACCGCTGTTCGGATCTGCTGCCTTCGGTTGTGCGCCCGGTTGGGCCCAAGCGCGACATCACGCCCGAGGACCTGGTCCGGCTCCGGCAGATCGGCCCGCTCGAGGCCGTAGTTCCAGCCCCGTCGGCACTTGCCGTCTCGCCAGACGGTCGCCAGCTGGCTTTCGTCATCACCCGCGCCGATCCCGCAACCAACAGCCATTGTGTCGGGCTTGCGGTCGTGGATGTGGCGGGTCGAAGTGCGCCGCGGCTTCTCGATCAGGGAGGCCAGCTCGCGCTTGTTTCCAACGAGTATCGAAAGCGGATCTGGGGTATCGGATATCCGCTGACGATCACGCCGCATTGGTCGCCCGACGGCAAGTCTATTGCCTGGCTTCGCCGGGACAATGACGTCACGCAAGTCTGGATCGTCGATGCCGCTTCGGGACAGGCACGGCAGGTCACGCATTCGCCGGTGGATGTCGAAGCGCTGGCATGGCGCAGTGACGGCAAGACGATCGTCTACGCCGGCCGCCGAGGGCAAGTGGAGGAGAGGGCGGCCTTTGCGAAGGAGGGACTGTCCGGATTTCACTACGATACCCGCTATGTGCCGATCATGTCGAACAAGCCGATGCCCGACGCGGCCATTCCCTGGACCGCTTATGTCGTCGATCCGCTAACAGGCGAGGAGCATCCGGCCAGTCAGGATGAAGCGGCGCTCCTTCCGCCCGACATGATCGGCAAGGTCGAGCCGCCGCCTCGGGCCGCAAACGCCGATGGCCGGCTCGCAGAGACCCACCGGAGTTCTGCCAATCCGGTCAGTCCGCTGCTTCTCTCGGTCCACGCGCCCGGCGGCGCCCCGATAGATTGCAACGCCGAGGCCTGTCGCGGTTCGATCGACAGCATGTGGTGGACTGGGGATGGGAGGGCCCTGATCTACCTTCGGCGCGAAGGCTGGGCGCGCGGCGACAGTGCGCTCTATCGGTGGGTGCCGGGCAAACGCGCGCCGCATCAGCTGCTCAGAACGAAGGATCTTGTCAGCAACTGTGCGATGGCGCCGGATGGACTTGTCTGCCTCTACGAGCGGGCGACCGCACCGCAAAGGGTTGTGCGGATCGATCCTGCAACCGGCGCGATGCGCGACATTTTCGATTCGAACCCGGAGTTCCTGGGCATCCGGTTCGGACAGGTCCAGCGTCTCGAATGGCGCAACGACCAGGGCGCCGAGGTGCGCGGCGACCTCGTGTTGCCGCCCGATTATCGCCCCGGAACGCGGCTGCCGCTCATCGTCACCACCTATATGAGCAACGGCTTCCTGCGCGGCGCCATGGGCGACGAATATCCCATCCATGCCTTCGCGGCGGCGGGGTTTGCGGTGCTGAGCTTCAACAAGCCGCGCGCCGTCGCCGACGACAATCCGGGCCTCGATACAATCAAGAAAGTACAGGGTGACGGGATACGGAACTGGGCCTGGCGGCGCGAGGTCCAGTCGGCCATCGACCGCGGCGTCGACAAGGTGATCGCCATGGGCATCGCCGATCCGAAGCGGATCGGCATCAGTGGGCTAAGCGACGGGTCGAGTACCGTGCAGTTTGCGATGATCAACAGCCGTCAGTTCGCCGCCGCTTCGATGAGCACGTGCTGCCTCGAGCCGTGGGCGGTCAATGTGGGTTACGGACCGGCATTTGCGGCGCATATGCAGGAGCAGGGCTGGGGGGCGCTCACTGCTGACGACCGCACGTTCTGGGCACCGGGCTCGATCGTGCAGAGCGCGGCCAGTACCGACACTCCGCTACTGATGCAGGTGGCCGATCGTGAATATCTTGGCGGGATCGATGTCTTTGCCGCGCTCCGGGAGCAGCACAAGGCGGCCGACATGTTCGTTTTCCCGGACGCCTATCACTTCAAGTATCAACCGGCGCAGCGGCTGGCCGTCTATCGGCGCAATCTCGACTGGTTTGCATTCTGGCTCCAGGGCAGGATCGATGCCGATCCTGCCAAGGCCGGGCAATATGCGCACTGGCAGGAACTCGCCAAGGAGAGGGAGGCAGCCCAGCGCCCTCAGGATTGAGGGTGCCGGGCTGCAAGCCAGGCCTCGACCTGTGAGAGTTGGAGCAGACGCCTGTGGGCGGTGTCCCTGATTGGCCCCGTGTCGCTTGTGGCGCGTTCGACCGCATCGCTATCGATGAGGCCGAGCCGCCGCAACTGACCGTCGAGGAGCATCGATCGTACGGTTTCGCGGTTCTTGCAGTAGACGTCGGCGACGAAGCTTTCGGGCGATCCCTTCGACTGCCGCATGACGATCTCCCTCGGTAAGCGCTCGGCGAAAGCGTCCCGGGCGATGATCCGGCTGCGGACATCGCGGAACCACCACCAGCTTGGAACCCGAAGGCATGCCTCGACGACCGGCTGGCTGGCGAGCGGACTGATATGCCGGACCGGGCTGAGCAGGTCGCAGTCTTCTGCCCATCCTTGGGCGGCGGCGATGACCGCCACGTGGGCGGCCGCGCCATGCTCAGTCTTACTCGGCGCGCTGAGCCATGCGTGCGGTGCCTGCGATGCGAGATTGGCGATTGCATCGGGGGCAAGAAGGGCAAGGTCCGGCCGCCACCGAAACGTGGCCGATCGCCGGAACCGGCGGCGGGCTGCGCGCCACAGCACTTCGAGCGCGCTGGCCTGTCCGAGCGCGGCAACTGTTCTCGCGCACGACCACACCGTCTCGTACGTATCGGCGTATCGCAAGGCATCGGTGACAGGTGCAACCGAATTGAGAGCAAGGAACACGTTGTCGCCGCCCCCGCCGTCGAGAGTGAGATCGGCGCCGAGTGCGTTGGCTGCGCTGGCAAGCGCTGCATTCGTTCCCTGCATGAAGACCCGCGAGCCGGGGGATGGCAGCTCCGCGCTTTCGGACCGCGTGACGTCGACAGCGCTCAGCGGAAAATCGCGTTCTTCGAGCTGGCAGCCGAGGCGGCGCGCGACCATCCGTGCCCAGTTGCGCTCGTCGCCGGAGCTGTCCGCGTGGACGAAGTTGACGCAGCGATATTCGCCTCCAAGCGACGACAGGCAAGCGGCGAGGATCGAGGAGTCGATACCGCCCGAGAGCATGAGCAGCGTCTTCGCCGCATCTCCCCTGAGGGCGCGGAGCGCCTGATAAATCGCGCTGCGAACTTCATGCTGTGCCTGCTCCGTCGTCTCGTACCACTGGGCGCGCTCAGCATGGGGCCAGGGCGACCAGGCTTCTGCCGTGGATGCTCCACCGGGCCCGATTAGCAGTGTTGCGCCGCCCGGTAGGTTGCCGATCCCCGTCAGGCACGTGCCCTGTCCAGGGAGACCGGGGAACGCCAGCCGCTCGGCAAGTGCGCGGGCGTCAGGATTGCCCATGGCTACGCCGGCAACTCCGAGCGCAGCGACATCCGATGCCGCGATCGTCATCCCGTCCTTGAAGCCATAGAGGCAAGGCAGTTTGCCGAACGGCGCGCGAAGGACCGTGATCTCGCCGCTTCCTGGCGCGCGCAGCAATGCGACGTAGTTGCCCCAGAACCGGGTGACGAGGCGGTCCGCATCGACCGGCCGCTCCGCCAGCATACGACCGATGCTTTCTGCCGAGCTGGCGAGGTTGGTGCCGCGCGAGAAGACCTCGCCAATCACCATGCCGCGGTCCTCGCCAAGATGATGATGAGCCAGTGCCGGCGAGACCGCAACAAAGAGGCGCGCGTCGCTGTGGCAGATTTCCAGACCGGCTGTACGCGACCGTTCGGCAATCGCCTCGCGATTGGGGGTCGGCCGATCCGGCGTGCCAATCACAGCGAGATAGCGTCCCATCATACAACCAGGATCGGGACATAGGGAGCGACGGTTCCGGCATCCTCGCACACGAGGCCGGAACCCACTTCCACCCAGCAATGCGCGCTGAATGGCCCCAATTGCACACCCATGACCATCCGGGCGCAAACGCCGGCTTTGGCAAGATCGCTCATCAGGGCCATCGAAGTCGGAAGGCAGCGCCCTCGGGTCGATCGGATGAGGCCGGCGTGGCGATAAGCGCTGGCAACAGCTTGCAGCGCGGCGGCCAGATCACGCGCGGGCTGCAGGTTTTCGCGCCTGCGGATGACGTCGGCGATGTTTGCGGCAAGGGCTCTCGTACGGACCCGCCGGTTCCACAGGGACCTGTTTGCAAGCGCCCGCGCGGTGCCCAGCGGCGCAAGGCGCGAAACGGATGCAGACGCTCCATCCTGCGCCTGCGCACTTGCAGTGATGGCGGCGCGGCGCGTGCAGGCCGTTAGCGGGTAGCCATGCCCCATCGACAGAACGCCGATGCGTTGCAGCGCCTGCTGGGCTTGGGCCTCCACCTCGCCGGTTTCGGCGAGCCGGTGAAACTGGCGGTCGAGAGGCTGGGGCAGGCAGAAGTAGCGATCCGCCTCGAGATCGAGGAAGATGTATCGCTCGCCAATAGCGCAGAAGCTCACGCCGCGGCGAAGTCCGTGACCCGACATGATCGTCTCCAGACACGTTTCCCGATGATCTCAGAGGAGTGGCGCGCAGCCCGAGCTGCGCGCCACCCTGGGCTCAGTCGTCCGACAGGCCCGCCTGCGGGCTGCCGATGCCGACATCGAGATCGTTGGGCTGCACGCCCTTGGTTTCGGTGCTGGCGGTGCCGAGTTCGATCGGCGTGTTTTCACGGTCCATCGTCTTTGCTCCTTCAACATGCTGCCGGAATTGGCAGCAGAAGAAGCTTACGAATGAGCTGGCGATATACGGAATATATAGTGACTCTATATCGAGAATATATCGGCTCTTGCGCGTTAATTGATTTTATTGACTGTCGTTATATCGATCTTCGTGAAAAAAAGGGTTGCTATTCGTATGGTCTAAAGCGTCGCCATCGACGAATGAGCTCAAAAGCCGAGCGATGGCGGCGTTGATGATAAGACTTCAAAATTTTGCCGATCGAGTTTCCCGGAACCTCGGTAAGCGCAATTTTGAGTTCTTCGAATTCCCCGTCGACGTCTTCCAGCAGGTCGGACTCGATATGACGAATCGCATGAAGGTTCGCATTGAGGCGCCGCATGGCGATGCGGTATTGCGTGTTGTTCGAGCTGTAGACGAGGTCCGTGAGAAGGCTTGCCACGCGATCGGGATAATCGTCGCCCCGTCCGAGCCTGGCGGGATCGCGTCCCGCGAGCGTTCCGGATCGCAGCGAAAGACCGATGAGCGTGCGTGACCAGGTATAGAGATCGCGCAACGCCGGCTCATCGAGGGTGATAACGAAGAAACCGCCGGGGACCAATGTTTCCACCATGCCCTCGCCGACAAGGCGATTGAGCGCCTCGCGAACCGGTGTGGCGCTGGCTTCCAGATCCTTGGCGATCGCCTTGGGGTCGAGGCGAAAACCGGGCCGCATATCGCGGCGGGTTATGAGAAGCCGGATGTGCTCGTAGATCCGGTCCGATGTCGCGCCTGCGTTCATGACACACCTCCCTGCACGGCGATGCGATTCTCGATAAGCGCTTGCTGATCGGGCCGGAGCGCGTCGATCGCGGCGAGCGGCAGGCCGGGATCGTAGTCCTCATCCAGCAGGATCGAGGGACACTGGCCTTCGTAGTTGCCGAGGTTGGGCCGGTGCTGGCGGTAGCCCACCAATGCGGCAAGTTCGGGATCGAACTTGCGCGCAATCCCAGGTGGATAGGCGAGCCACTGCGCTTCGTACGGTTTGAGCCAGCCGAGCGAATAGCCGACGACGATACCGCGACGAACCTGGCTGGTACGGTTGCTGCCGGCCCCGTGCAGGGTCGAGCCGAGGAATAGGAGCGCGGAGCCGGGCGGGATTTCGACGGCAACCGGGCGGCCGCTCGGTTCCGGATCGAGAGCGGCGCTGCCATGGCTTTGCGGCCAGACGAGTGTCGCGCCGTTCTCGGAGGTGAATGGGGTGAGGGGCCACATCACATTGACAAGGTACTCGGCCGTGCCCTTGGCTGCGGACCACATGTCCTGGTCACGGTGCGGCAGTTGTGCGGGCGCACCGCCGTGGACGGCGATCGCCTGCGTCGTATTGAGCTGAATGCAATCACACCAGGGGAGCAGGATCTGCTCGACGATCGAGACGATGAGGCTGTGGCGCACTAGCGTTTCGGCGTGCGGCGAGCGGGCGAGGAGCCGGCCGAACCGCTTGGTCGTGGCGCCGTAGAATCCTCCCTCACAGAACGGCGTGCGATGGAAGCGAGGCGCGATGTCATCATCGAGCGCGGCAATGGTCTCGGCGGGAAGCGCGTTCTCGATCACGCAATAGCCGTGCTCGCTGAGATCGGCGGTGTAGCGGGCGACTTCGGAGAAAAGATCCATGATCGCGGTCTCCTCAATTCGCCCCGCGGTCGGAGCCGCGGTGGTTCGTGGTGATGCCGGCTGCCGCCAGTTTGTGAGGTGTGTCGCGGTCGATATCGATGCGGATCGCTGCGAGCATTTCACTTCCACTGAAACGGGGAGGGCCGAGCGGACGGCAGTCCCATCCGAACTGCAGCACCTGTTTGAACCAGCCGGCGGACGCGATTGCGGTGTAAGTGGTGATCCCGTTGATGAGCGCGTGGTCGACGAGAGCGCAGATCAGCGCATCGCGCGCTTCGCGGCGTTCGGTTGCGCACAGACGCCGATCAAGGCAGAAGCGCGTAATCTCCTTGATCGCAGCGCCGCGCGGCACTTCGTTCTCGCAAAACTCGGCGTAGAAACTGTCGAGGATATGCGGCCGTGTCGTCGGCAATAGCCTGGCCGAAGCATAATGTTCGCAATCGGGCCCGGCCAGAATGACGTAACGGGCGTAGGGATCGTCGAACTGATCGAGTTCATACCGTTCGGCAAGTACCGGCAGGTCCCATTTCAAAAGGTCGACGAAGACGGATTTGCGAGCCGCCCACATGGCGCGCAGCGCCTCGTCGGGAGCCTCGCGATTTTCGTAGCTTTGGACGTTGAGCATGGGGTCATTCCCTGGCCGTGACCATTCGCGGTCACGTGCCAAGGGTCATCCGGAACGGCCGTTCCAGGCCATACCGGAAAAGGGGTATGTTACCGCCGCAGGATATCGGTGAAGGTCAGGTTTCCATCGAGCAGAGCCCGGATAACCGCCAATGTCCGCTTGTTCACTCCATATCGTCCGCAAACATTCCTGACATGAAGCGCGATCGTTTCCTCGCTACGGCCGAGATATTTCGCGATCTCGCGATCGTTCATGCCCCAGGCGACAAGGACCAGGATCTCGCGCTGCCGATCAGTGAGCCTTGCGGGTTCGATCAGGCGGCTTGCCCCGCGTCCGAGCCACAGTCCTCTCGCCGCATCGAACGCGAAGAGGGCGATCGACTGGACGATCGGCAGAATTGGATCGTAGATCGGAACGGAGACCGAGTTCACGAAGGAAAGCGATCCGCGCCATTCGCCCGGAACATAGCCCGGAACCGTGTAGCCGTGGACTATTCCCTGTTCGCGCGCCATCGTAAGAACGCGCCGATCCCCTTCCGTCATCGGGATCAGATGGGGAATACGTTCCCAGCGGAAACCCAGGTTCGTGACGTTGCTCGCCCGGTGGACGGGGTCATTGAGACCAAGACCGAATTGGTCGTAGAACTCCGCCCACTGATCGGGATAATTGTGAATCCGAAAAGTCTCGCCCGCGGGATCCAGAAATCCCCCATGGTGCGAGAGCGCAAAGCGCTGAAAACCGAGTTCCTCTGTCGCTTCGCTCATAGCTTCGGTCAGATCGTCGATGCTGCCGATAGTCTCGAAGATGCTCACGAGGTGCGTCATGAGCGCCAAAATTCGTGTGCCCAATGTTCGACTTCGCGATCGTCGGCGGCGTTGCTTGTCACCGTCGGTCCGGCGATCGCCCTTCCTGCTTCGTGGCCGTCCAGCGGGTTCTCAATCCGCCATCGGGCAGGTTGTGTCGCAAAAGTGTCATATCATTCCATGTGCGCACTCTGGAATGGTCTAATTCGGACAGAATGTCCGTATATCGGTGAAAATTTGTTAATTGCCTGCGAACACGTTTCTAAATTCATCTCGGATGCCTTGTTCAAATGAGGGTGGGTGTTTCTGCCAATTGGCAAGACGCTGAGTCCTATGCATATCTAAAGAAGGCTGATCGTACGGGTTTGATGTGGGAATGGCTCCGCAGGGATCCAGCTTATCTTGCATGGCACGCCAAAGCGTCTCTCCTCACCGGCGGACATTCGTCAGAGCCGTTGAATTGGGGGCTTCACTTTCGCGGAAGAGCCGGACCGGGATTGTCTCTCGGCCCGGATAATCTGGCATGCCCTTCACGATCCATCGACACTGAGCGTCGAGGCGGGGCCAGGAACGCCCGGCGATGCCGGATGCCTCGATGTCGAGAGGATCAGACCTTGGCTGACTGCGATTCCAACCGCTTCAGGCGGCGAACACGCGGTATTGTCCGACGGGAGTCATCATATCAGGCTGGACGTGATCGCGGGATCCCTGAGCCGGCATTCCACCGTCCGGTTGCGCTTTTGCTTCGATGGCGTGACCCGGGCCGAACCAGGCGTGCTCTCGCTCCAGCGGCTCCTGGCACTCCATCGCCACGGTCGGTTTGGAAAGATGCTCTACCCCCGCGACCCTGCTATCGCGCGAGGTGTCGTGTTGCTGCGCGTCCATGACGCATTGAGCGATGGTGCGAGCCTTCGCGATCTCGCCTGCGCCATGGTCGGCGGGGATGTCGTCGAACAGGATTGGGGTGGTCCCTCCGATTCCCTGCGCTCGCGCATTCGCCGGCTCGCGCGGCAAGCACGCGAGATGGCGCTGGGGGGATACAAGGAACTCCTGCTTCGCAAATGAGACCCCGCCGAAAGATGCGCAGGAAATGAGCGCGGCTCTTAGCGGGACTTGGCCAGTCCGGGGACCAGACGCGCGGCTGCGAGAGCGCCGATCATGTACGGACCATCGTCACGCTTGCCGCTGCGGATTTCCCTTAGAAACTTGCGGTTGTCGAGACCCCGGCTTTCAAGTTCGCTTGCGACTGCGTCGCGGATCTGATCGATGCTGTCCATATGCTCCGTCCTTGAGGGTGGAACATATATAGAACAAAATTGAACCGATCAAGTCCGACGCGGACGCCCCCGCTTCTTCGCGGGAGGGGCAAGCATCAGGTCGACGAGCTCGATGCTGCGTACCGCGATCGGCGGATCTTTCGAAATCTGCACCGGCTCGCCGCCGTTTAAGTAGATGTCCTCCCAGTAGGTGATGCGCCGGACGAACTCACTTCGTAACTGTTTGGCGAGGTCCCGCTGGGACTCGGAGGACCCGAACTGCGTGCTGAGGACGGCGTGCTTGGCGGCATAATCGGCAGCAATCTTGACGATATCGAGCGGCGTGAAGGCAATGCCGCCGGCCGACAATGCGTCCTGCGCTGCCTCCGCCGCCTGGATGACCTGCTCGCGGGCGAGGGTCCGGGTTGATTTGGCCATAGGAACGATCTCTCAGGAATTGTCATCGTCCGTAAGCTGACAAATGCGACCGCTTCGCGGACGCTCCTGTCCTCTATTCAGCGACGTCTCGATAATCCCTCTCGGTCCCGGCGCTTCCCGGGTTGGGAGACTTTCCGCGCAATTTGTGCATGGTCGCTTCAGTTTTTGGAGCCGTTGATCCCGTTCCCGGAGGTGCCGGACGCCGCAGGGAGACTATACCGGTAATCTGCGCGGGGGATCTGCAGGACGCCGCCCGAGCGCCTCGCTATGAAAGCCGCCTTGCTGTCGGTGACGAGCGTGATGCCTTCGATGGCGTCCGGACCATAGAGCGCGCAAAGGCAGTTGTCGGATTTCAGAGTCTTCCGTTCATTCTTTGCGCGCTGGGCGCCAAGTTCCCGAGCGGCCGCAGGGAAAGTGAACATCGCCGCTTTCAGCGCGATACCAACGGTGATGATGGCGACGAGGAGAAAGGTCATGGCGTAGACCTCCCGCAGCGAGGGCTCGATGTGGAAGAACTTGCGCGCGCGTTCCGGATCCGAGCTGTACTTTTCGACGAGATGCTTGATGAAGCCATACACGATCAGCACCAGCAAGATCGCAGGGACCGCCAGAGCGTAGAACTTGGTGCTCTCGGCCGATGCAAGCACGATTTCCAGCCCTTTTGTCGCCAATCTCGTACTTGGCAGGCTGAATGTTCCTTCGGGAAGCCCGAACCCCTGTCCGTAGCTGTCGTAGTACTGCACGCCGAGATAACTCAGCCACGCATAGCCCGTACTACCCAGGAGGAGGTGGATCGCGCCTAGGACCAGGGCCGTGAGTGTCAGCTCTTGAAGTCCCAGAAGACTGGTCAGGGAGAACGGCGCTTTTGTGTCGCTCGGAGCGGGTGTTGTGGGGGCAGACATCTGTAGCTTCCGGTTTTGGTGCAGTTGGTGCGCACCGCTTCTGGAAAGTCATGCCTTTGATGCAATAGGAAAAATTTACCCACCGACGGATGTGGCCACCGGTCGGCGCAGTTCGGTTCCGGCTGGCGCCTGAAGTGCGGGAGCAAAGTACTGCGGCCCGCACTCCAGACGAGGTACGCGCTGTTATTCGGACGGCGCCGCATTGGTTGCCGACTTCGGCTTTCTCGCAGTCTTGCCGCCGGTGGCCGCCTTTTTCGCGGGGGCTTTCTTGGTCGGAGCCTTATCGGCCGGAGCGCTCGCGGAAGGCGCAGTAGCGGCTGCAGGGGTGTCGCCGGGAACAGCGGAGGGTTCGGCTACTGCATCGGCAACTGCGGAATGCGCCTTCTTGCTCTTGGTTTTGGCGCCCTTCTTGCGCCCGAGGCCGATCTCCTTTGCAAGCGCCCGCCGGCGCTCGGCATATTCCGCCGCGACGAACGGATAGCTCGCAGGCAGATTCCAGCGCGCCCGGTAATCCTCGACCGAAAGCTGGTGGTCGGTGGTGAGGTGCCGCTTGATCGTCTTGAACTTGCTACCGCACTCGAGGCAGACGATGCCATCCGGCTTTACCGAAGCACGCACGGAGACCGCGGGTGTAAGCACTTCCGGTTGCGGCGCAGGAGCTTGTCCAAGCGACGCCAGCGATCCGTAAACCGCCTCGATCAACTGGGGAAGCTGCGCTGAGGGAATCGAATTATTGCTGACATGCGCGCTGACGATGTCAGCCGCCAGCGTAAGTAGAGCTTGGTCTGCCATGATGTATTTACGTGCCCGAATTTCTTTTTGTGGGCGTTTCGTTTCGTTCATTGTCATCGCGGGCGCAAGCGGGATTGCAGGCAATGCGGATCAATTCTTTCCCTCGCCGTGATCCCTTTCCGGACCGTTTCCCAAACCGCTCATGTCGCCCGGCATTGAAAGCGGTGTGATCGGACAGTGCTTCTCCCGAAGTCCAGACGGCCGCCAATACGCCGCTGCCGCTTCCGGGAGTGAGGCCACGATATCGATCACCCGCCGCCCGCCTCCATAACGCGTACCCCTGGCCTCCTCGTCCTTTTTGGCGGCGTGCAGGCAAGCGTTACGAATTGGGTCAGGGACTACGGGCGGTGACCGGCGTCTTCGGCGCCGCCGCCCATATACGGTACTGCCGCAGGCATGATAGGTTCGAGTGCCGGGCGGGTCATTGGGCAGGCTTGGTCGGTACGGGCAACAGCCACGGCAGAGGAGAGGGCCGCCATGTGCAATCGAGCCAGAATGCGCGGTGAGCCGGAAACCCTGTTCGGCTCGGCCGCCCACCTGTTCACCGAGCGTCCGCGTGACAATCGCTTCGATCCGCAGGAATTGCGGCCGAAAGGACGCAGCTATGTGATCCGCGAAGAGGGCGAGATGCGCGGATGGGATATCATGACCTGGGACGTGCTCGGCGGAAAGGCGGCCTGGCCGATGACCAATGTGCGCCAGCTCTCGCTGCCGCAATGGCGCCGGCTCGCGGAGAAGCCGGAAAACCGCTGCATCGTGCCGCTCACCGAATTCTGCGAGTTTACGCCGGAAAAGCACGATCTCGATGATGGGAAGCCCCCGCTTAAGGGCGAGATGTGGTTTGCAGTCACCGACCAGCCAACCTTTGTCGTTGGAGGCTTCTGGCAAAGGACCGAGACCGGCAACGGCTTCACCATGGTGACCTGCGATGCCAATGCACTGGTCGCGCCTATCCACCCGAAGGCCATGGTGACCATCCTCGATCCAGGTGACGTGACGACCTGGCTGCGCGGCAGCTACGACGAGATCGTTTCGCTGCAGCGGCCCTACGATCCAGCAAAGATGGTCGTGAGAGGGCCGGTATTCCCGACGCGGCAACCCCAAGCGGAAATCTGAAAAGCGTGATTTGACAGCGGGTTGAACGGTTTATCCGTCGAAATCGCTCCGTCGTCGTTTTCTTATGTTCCCAATATGTTCCGAATCGCGTTATTGGGATGGCATGTCTTCCGGCTTTGCCTTGCCCCCTTCGATTCCTCTGCCGCTTGGCGAACTGCCGCGCGAGTGGTGCCTTCGCGTTATCGGCGCAGCCGGCGCCGGCTTTCCCTCGCCGGCCCAGGACTGGGAAGAATCCGCGATCAATCTCGTAGAGCTGCTCCGGCTCGATCGCGCTGCCAGCTTCGTATTCCGGGTGAGCGGGCAGTCCATGGTCGATGCGGGGCTGTTCGATTCCGATGTCGTTGTGGTCGACAGGGATGCCAAGCCCGTGAACGGGCGCATCGTCATTGCCGTGGTCGATGGCGGTTTTGTCGTTCGCCAACTCTGCTTTCGCCATGGTGTCCCGATGCTCGAGGCGCGCAATAGCCGCATGCACTACGAGCCGGTCGTGGCGGACGAGACAGTGGAAGTCTGGGGCGTCGTGCGCGCGAGCGTGCGCAACCTTCAGGGCTAGCCCATGACCTGGGCCATTCTCGACATCGAGAACTTCTACTGCAGCGCTGAGCGCGTCTTCGATCCTTCGCTGCGCGGTGTGCCGCTTCTCGTGTTGTCGAACGGTGACGGCTGCGCCATCGCGCGCTCGGCCGAAGCCAAGGCGCTCCACATTCGCATGGGCGCGCCCATGTTCCAGATCCGCGATGTGGTGGCGAGGCATGGCATCCAGTGCCGTTCCTCCTCCTACGAGCTCTACGCGGACATGAACCGGCGCTTCAATGCGGTAATTGCTGAGTTCACCGATACGGTCGAAATCTACTCGATCGACGAATCCTTCTTTCGTCTGCCGGTATTGCCGAGCGGCCTCGGCGACGTCGAGATGGCGCACCGTGTCCGCGCTGCGGTCAAGCGCTCGGTGGGTCTCCCCACCCGCATTGGCCTCGGGCCGACGCGGACACTCAGCAAAGTGGCAAACGCCCTCGCCAAGGCGTCCGAAAAAGTTTGGGGCGGGGTTGTCGATCTGCATGACGAAGGCCTGCGGCGGCGGCTCTTGGCGGCCTGGCCGGTCGAGGAAGTCTGGGGCATCGGACCTGCATTGGCGAAGCGCCTGCGGCCGCTCGGCGTCCGGACGACTGCCGAGCTTGCTGCACTGCCCGCAGAAGTGGCGCGCGACGTGGGAACGGTCGTGCTCGAGCGGTTGGTGCGCGAACTCAACGGCATCGAATGCACCGATTTCGAGCCGGAGCCGGCTGCGCTCAAGTCCACGGCGGTCACGCGCAACTTTGGCGAACCTGTTCGGGACGTCGAGGCGTTGCGCGAAGCCATGGTGCGGCGCGCAGTACGCGCGGCCGAGAAAATCCGTCACCAGCGGTTGCAAGCGAGCCGCCTGATTGCCTTCGCACATGGCAGCCGCTTCAAGCCGAACGCGCCCTCGGCCTCGCGCGTCGGGCGGCTTTCGCCTGCCAGCAACGATCCGCGCGTCATTGCCGGCGTGGCCGGCAGGATGGCCGAGGCCATGTTTGAGGTCGGCGCAGTCTACACCAAGTGCGGCGTGATGCTCGAGGGTCTGGAACAGGAGGCGCGTGGGCAGCTCGACATGTTCTCCGCCCCGGATCCCAGATCGCCGAAGCTGCTGGCCGCGCTCGACGAGATCAATACAAGGTTCGGGCGCCAGACCTTGCGGCTGGGTTCTGAAGGGATGGGCGTGAAGGCCTATGATACCAAGCGTGCCTTGAAGAGCCCCTCCTGGACTACACGGATCGATCAGGTTCCAGTGGCGCGGTGATTAGTCACCACGGAGGTGTGAATCGATCGCCAAGCCGGGGTCATGCCGTTGAAGTGGGCAAATACATTGCGATTGCGGGTGTATGACCTTAACTGCGCTTCGTAGCTCCCAAAGAGGCAACACATGTCCGATCCTGCAGAAGTCCTGAAAGAAATACTCGACCGTCATCCGGCGGCCCCATTTCTCTTTGTCGGTTCGGGATTTTCGCGACGCTATCTAGGGACGGAAGCTTGGGCAGGCCTGTTGGAGCGCTTCTGCGCGCCGATCAAGGCATTCGGATATTACAGCTCGCGGGCCAATGGCGATCTCTCGCAGGCCGCGTCCTACATGGCGCTCGACTATAACGAGTGGTGGTGGAATGCTCCCGAAATGGAGGCCAGCCGCCAGGAATCTGAGAAAATTGTAAGATCGGATTCTGACGCGCTTAAAGTGGAAATATCCAATTACATTGGTAACTTCTCCCTAGACGACGGTCGATCCTCTGAAAACGGTGATGAGCTCGCGACGTTAGCGAGCGCGGCCGTTGACGGTATCATAACGACGAACTGGGATTTCCTCCTGGAGGAACTGTTTCCCGACTTCAAGGTGTTCGTGGGGCAGTCGGAGCTTTTATTCTCCAATCCTCAGGCGATTGGTGAAATATATAAGATACATGGATCTGCTGGTGATCCTAATAGTCTGGTGCTCACTAGCGAAGATTATGCCGAATTTACGTCGAAAAATCCATACCTCGCTGCAAAGCTGGTAACAATTTTTGTCGAGCATCCGATCATCTTTATCGGATATTCTATCACCGATCCTCACATTCGGGCGATAATTACATCTATCGCCCAGTGCTTGACGCAAGATAAGATTGCGGCGTTCCAGGAAAATTTGATCTTTGTGCAGCGGGTGAGCGATGGCGAAGTGCCGTCGGTCGAAAAGGCTACACTTCAGTCGGACACTTTCAGCGTGACCATGACTGTCGCGAAGATCGCCGACTTCCAGGAACTCTATGGAACCCTGACCACTGCCAGGCGCAAAATACCCGCCCGCGTATTGCGGTTCTTCAAGGAGCAGCTCTACGAGCTGGTTCACACTCCGGACGAAATCGAGAAGAAACTGGCGGTGGTGGATTACGAGGAAATCGGCTCTGCCGATGAGGTCGAATTTGTGGTCGGGGTCGGTGTTGCGAAGAGGCAGAAGGAATTCGGAGCAAAGGTCGAGGAAGCCTTAGCGAAAAAGGGGTACGCAGGGATCACGGCAAATGAGCTGTTCTCAGATTGTCTGGCAGACAAGACGCGCTTTGATCCTGCGCATTTGCTTGCGACAGCTTTTCCTGTCTTTGCGAGATCAAATAGAACCTTCACGCCTATTTTCCGTTATTTGAGCCTTGCGGGAATTTCGAGCAACGAAGATCTTAACGATTCGAAACTGGAGGGCGCCAAGAAGGTCGTGCAAAAGTTACGCTCGGCAAGTTATACGTTGCCTGCGTACAGGGCTCGCTTCGATAAAGGCTTCGCAGGACTGTCGACGGCTGAAATAATAGAAAAGTGCTCGGTCTCTGAAGCTGTGCTAATGTTGCCTTTTCAACCGGCTGAAGAGGTTGATTTGGATGTTCTTCGCGAATTCTTGGTTGAAAACGCTGAGGCCGATGGAAACGAGTTCTTTAAGAATAATTGCCGAAAGATGGTTTGTTGTTACGATCAACTTAAATATGGTTTTTGAATTCGCGTGGCGGAATGCGACAAAATTACTCGATCTCCATCGTGGACTTGATCATCTACTGATCGCTTGGCCGCGTCCTCTGTTGTTTGGATTTACGACGAGGCGCCTCGCGCCCGCCGGCGCGACCGCGCTCCATGCCGCGCCCGGGCGGGCTGGCCGCCCTTAGCCCGCGCGCAGGCACCGAGCCCCTCTCCGGGTCTCGGCCTGCCGGTTAGGATCGCTGGCGCGGATGAGGGCGAGCATGCTCGCCCTCATATGGACCCTCACGTGCTTCGCCCGCGCGCGGCGCCGTTTGTGAGCCTCTCCCGGGCAAAGCCGGGGGTGGGCTCGACGCCCGTCTAGGCCCGCCGCCGGCTCCTGCAAGCCGCTCGTTCCTCGCGGGCTCCTCCACTGCGTTACGGCCCTTGCCACCCCGATCCAGCGGATCGGGGCCCCGGCTGCGGGTGCAGGCGCCGCCTGGACGCGGGCCTCGTCGGTCGTCCGGGCCGCCCACCCCCGTCTTTTCCGGGGAGGCCATGGTGGTTTTTGGGCAGGCTTGGAGGTGAGACATGCGCAGCAATCGCAAGGCCTCGCAATGCGCGAGGTCGCAAGTTCGGGTTCTCTGTGAAACCGGTTCCGGCCAAGGCAGCTCAACCGGACGTGCCCGGCCAAAACGGTCGGGGACATCGGAGCGCGGGCGGCCCGACGATGTGGACAAGCCGGTTCATAACTGCCGGCACAAGCTTGGGGGTAACTCTGCTGTCAGCCGTTCCCGGGATCGGCAGTCCGGGCAGGAAAGTGAGGCAAAATCCCGATCCTCGCTTTACGACGAGGTCACTGCGCGGATCGTGGCGGAACTGGAGGAGGGACGTTTCCCTTGGGTGCAGCCGTGGAGTAGTGCAGCTTGCGGAAGCGATCTCGGGGGCGGCGGGGTGCCCTGCCTGCCGCGCAATGCGCTGACCTTGCGAACATACTCGGGCATCAACATTCTCCTGCTCTGGGCATCGGCGCTTGCCCACGGCTGGGAGCGCCCCGGCTGGCTGACCTTTCGGCAGGCGCTCGCGGCGGGCGGGAATGTGCGCAAGGGCGAGCAGGGGACGCAGGTCGTCTATGCCGATCGCTTCACGCCCGAAGCCGAAAAAGAACGCGCGCGGGCGAGCGGTGACGAGGCCAAGTCCGTTGCCTTCCTCAAGCGCTTCACCGTTTTCAATGTGGCGCAGTGCGATGGATTGCCGGATGATCTCGTTCCCCCGCCGGTCGCCTTGCCCGAACGCGAGATCGTTCCGGTGGGTGAAGCGGTCATCGCCGCAAGCGGGATCGATTTTCGTATAGGCGGCGACAAGGCGTTCTATTCGCCGGGGCGGGACTTCGTGCAGGTGCCCCCGCAGCAGGCCTTCCACGATCAGGTGAACTTCTATCGGACGGCGCTGCACGAATTGACGCACGGCGTCGGCCATAGTTCGCGGCTCAATCGGAACCTGACCGGCGCATTCGGTTCGAAAGACTACGCACGGGAGGAATTGATTGCGGAATTGGGTTCGGCGTTCCTTTGCGCGGCGCTCGGGATCGTGCCGACGGTGCGCCACGCCGACTATCTGGGGGCGTGGCTTGAAGTCCTGCGCGAAGACAATCGCGCAATCTTCCGGGCCGCCAGCATGGCGAGCAAGGCAGCGGATTGGCTGCTCGCGCGCCATGCCGCCGCAGATGCGGAAGTGGCGGCCGATCTCGCTGAGGAAATCGGGGCTGCGCGAACCGGCGCGCCAGCATGCGCGCGCCGAACCGATGTCGTGCCCGCAGATGAGGGGAGGGCCGGGGCATGACGATCATTTCCCAATCCACCCGCGCGATGCTGAGCGCCAACTTCGAGCATAGCATCAAGAATCCCAAGTTCGATCCGCTGCCGCTGGTCCGCCTGTTCAATCCGATGGGCCGCGCGGTCTGGCTTGCAACCGAACTCTATGCCGACGACGACACGCTCTACGGCCTTGCCGATATCGGGCTCGGGACGCCGGAACTTGGCATCTTCTCGCTTCGCGAGATCGAGGCCATCCGCCTTCCGCTCGGCATCCGGATCGCCCGCGACCTCGGATTTGCCACCCGGCATCGTCTGTCGATCTGGGCCGAGGCGGCGCGCCTCGCAGGGTCCATACCCGACGCCGCCGACCTCCTGAGCCGCCTTACCCGCGAGGATCCGGGCGCAATCAGACTTCTGCCCCGCTGAGGGGCCGATGACGCAGGCGGTCGGTGCAATCCCGCTCGGGCGCCTCAACCTAAGCCGGTCCACCTTATCCCATCACGAACTCGGTGGACCGGCACTCGCAATCAGGAGTGCTTTCCATGAAACTCGAATTCATTGCCTTGGGCAACCTTGCCGTCAGCAAATCCAATATGCGTTACGCCCGTAAGGCCCCCGACGTGTCCGACATTCTTCCGACCGTCCGGGCGCGCGGCGTAATCCAGCCGATCCTCGTCCGGCCGAACTGCCAGCCGGGGCACTACGAGATCGTTGCGGGCGCGCGCCGCTTCCATGCCGCGCGGATCGTTGCCGACGATACCCGAGCGAACGCCGCGAAAGGGGAGGGGGCACGACCGGACGATGGCGGCGACGAGGCCGAGGCGATGATGCTTCCCTGCGCCATTCTCGATGAGGGCGACGACGCCGATGCCATCGAGGCATCGCTGATCGAGAACATCGCCCGGCTCGATCCGACGAAATGACGCAGTGGGAATGCTTCACTCGCCTGATCCGCGAAGGCCGCAAGGTCGAGGAAATCGCGATTACATTCGGGCTGCCGGACCTTGCAGTCAGGCGCGTACTGGCGCTCGGTAATCTGCTGCCGCGCATCCGCGATCTCTATCGCCGCGAGGAAATCGACGTTGCGACCGTCCGGCAATTGACCCTCGCCTCTAAGAGCCAGCAGCGTGATTGGCTCGCGCTGCGCGACGACCCCAATTCCTATGCTCCCTGCGGATATCAGCTAAAGGCATGGCTGTTCGGCGGTCAATCGATCGCCGTAAGCCACGCGCTGTTCCCGGTCGAAGGCAGTGGCCTTTCCACGGTATCGGACTTGTTCGGCAGCGAGGCCTATTTTGCCTGCGGCAAGACATTCTGGCCGCTCCAGAATGCCGCCATCGAGGCGCGCTCTCGGCAATATCTGGAGAAAGGCTGGGTTGATGCAGTCGTGATCGGACCCGAGGCCAACTTCCACTCGTGGGAATACGAGAAGACGCCCAAGCGCAAGGGCGGCCGTGTCTATCTCGATGTGCGCGCGAACGGCGAGGTCGTGATCCATGAAGGCTACCTCTCACGCAAGGAAGCCGCCAAACTGGCCCGCAGCGAGGCCGCGGGAGCAGGGCAGAAACCCGTGCGACCAGAAGCAACGGCCATTACCGGGACCTATGTGGATTTGCACCGCCATGCCGCCGTGCGCGCGGCGCTTATCGGGCATTCCGGCCTCGCGCTGCGCATGATGGTCGCGCATGCGATTGCCGGGTCCCCGCTGTGGCGCATCGTGCCCGAGCCACAGAGCGTCAGGAACGATGCCGTCAAGGAAAGCGTCGAGAATTGCCGCGCCGAGGCTGTGTTCGACGAGCGGCGACGCGCGGTTCTGGCGCTGCTGAACTTGCCCGACGACGAACCCACGGTGATTGGTGGAACCGGCTACGGCATGCGTGGTTCCGGGCGGGAATTGTGCAGGCTGTTCGCCCGCCTCGTCGAACTTCCCGATGGCGTTGTCATGGAAGTTTTGACCATCGTCATGGGAGAGGCGCTGGCCGCTGGCAGTCCTGCGGTGGAGACGCTCGGTGTCGAGATGGGAGTTTCCATGGCCGATTGGTGGGAAGCGGACGCCGCTTTTCTCGAAACGCTGCGCGACCGCGAGGTGCTTCTGGCAATGGTTCGTGAAATCGCCGGTGATGTCGTGGCCGACGCCAATGCCGGGCAAAAGGGCAAGACGCTCAAGGGGATCGTCCGCGATCATCTGGCCGGAAACGGAGGTCGGGAAAAGCGCGAGGGCTGGGTGCCGCGCTGGATGACCTTCCCGCCTTCCGCCTATACGGCGCGGGGCGGGGTGGGCACCGTCGAGGCGCATGTGCGCGCCATGCGCGCGCCGGGGCCTGACGAGGATTACGGTGAAGGGGAAGGGGCCGAAGCGGAATCGCCGGACGACGATTTCGTTGCCGATGAAGGCTGCGAAGTAGGGACTGGCGAGGACCGGGAACCTGCGTGAAATAATCGGGCGGAGGCGGATTTACCGCTTCCGCCCGATCCCCTTGCGAGGGCTCGAAATTTTTGCGGCGGTGCCGCGCCCTGAAAGGCGCGGCCCCGCCGCCTATACCAAATGTTCATTGCCCGGAGCCATTCGCGGCGGCACGGTTTATCCTGAGAACACCGGTAATAAAAGGGGCCATCCGTCGGCTGAGAGCACCGGGATAAAAAGGGGCCAGTCCTGCTAACCTCCGTTTTTGGGCGGAGGAGAAGGATGAAGAGAGTGGAGCTTTATCATCAGAAGGTCCGGCGTGCGGTGATGATCG
>NZ_JBFRCW010000009.1:0-188930 GCF_052113265.1 Novosphingobium sp. YAF33 | reverse complement strand
CGCTGATGGCGACCCTGGGCTACAACTTCGGCGAACCGGCAGCTCCGCCGCCGCCGCCGCCGCCGCCGCCCCCGCCGCCCCCGCCGCCCCCGCCGCCGCCGCCGCCGGTTGTGGAATGCAACAAGGGTCCGTACATCGTGTTCTTCGACTGGGATAAGTCGGACATCACGCCGGAAGCCGCCACCATCCTCGACAGCGCCGTCAGTGCCTATGGCAACTGCAACAGCGTTCCGATCATGCTGGCCGGTTACACCGACCGTTCGGGTAGCCCGAAGTACAACATGGGTCTGTCGTCGCGTCGTAACGACTCGGTTCGTGCATACCTGACCAGCCACGGCATTCCGGACGGCTCGATCTCGAGCCAGGCCTTCGGTGAAGCCAACCCGCGCGTTCCGACTGCTGACGGCGTGCGCGAGCTGCAGAACCGTCGCGTCGAAATCACTTACGGTCCGGGTTCGGGCATGTAAGCGAACCGGCAACGGTTACAGATTGGGGGGTCGGAGCAATCCGGCCCCCTTTTCTTTTGCCTGCTTCAGACGGCTGGTCCGGATGAAGCCCTCTATTGAGGGCACAAAAAAACGCCCCGCTTGCGCGGGGCGTTCGTGTGTTCCGGAAAGAGAGGGATCAGACCGCGTAAGGCGTCGGATCGATGAGCCCGGCATCGGCAAAACCGGCCTTGCGCAAGCGGCAGCTGTCACACGCACCGCAGGCCAGGTCACCCGGCTGCGGATCGTAGCAGGACCAGCTCATTCCGGCATCCATGCCCAGCCGCGCCGCCTCGCGCGCGATGTCCGCCTTGCCCATGTACTGCAGCGGCGCGTGAATGCGGAAGTTCGTGCCCTGGTCGCCTTCCTTGGTCGCCAGCTTCGCGATGTCCTCGAACGCGGCGATGAACTCGGGCCGGCAATCGGGATAACCCGAGTAATCCAGCGCGTTCACCCCGATGAAGATATCCGAGGCCCCGATCGCTTCCGCCCATGCCAGGGTCAGTGAAAGGAACACCAGGTTGCGCGCCGGAACGTAAGTCACCGGCACGTCAGTGCCCACGCCATCCTTGGGCACATCGATATCGTCCGTCAGCGCGGAGCCGCCGAACTGCCGCAAGTCGAGCGGTAGGATGACATGGCGCTCTGCCCCGACGAACGCGGCAATCGTCCGCGCGGAGTCGATCTCGCAGCGGTGGCGCTGGTTGTAGTCGATGGTCAGCGCGTTCACGGCGAAACCCGTTTCGCGGGCTATGCCGGCCGCCACCATGGAGTCGAGACCGCCGGAAAGAAGCACGACCGCCTTCCGGCCTTCGGTATTTTGAGAAAGCTGCATGGCCCTGCGCTAGGCTTTCGCCGGAGCGATGACAACCATGTGCTTACCCTAGTTGCGGCAGGCACCCAGCCGGCGACCTTCACCCGCATAAGCGAAGGGCAGGCCATTGACGATGCCCTGGGTGTCGATCTGCACCAGGGCATCGGTCTCGCGGCGAATGCGCGTGCGGCCGTAACCTTGGCCCGCGCAGGTATATTGCACCACGACTTCGGCGGGCGAATCTTCGACGACCACGGAATTGCAAGCCAGCCCGGCATGGCGGAGCTGGATCAACTGGCGCCCGCTGCGAACGCAGACATCGTTGACGGAGCCACCCTGCCCCCGCTCGCGCAGCTCCCAGGAGCCCGACTCCAGCTGGTCCAGCATGTCCAGAGACCGCTTCTGTCCCATCACCCCCGACCCGGCGCCAAGCGCCGCGCCGACAGTCAGGACGATAAGGGCCGTCCGCATCCGCAGTTGTAAAACAGGGGAGCCCTTGCGGGCCGAACGGGAGGTATTTCGTGCCTGGGGCTTGGTCATGGGCCCCATATCGTCATTCCCCGCCGACAAGACAAGCCGGTCGGCGGGATGAAAATTACTACACGGGGACGTGCAAGATCTTGGAACAGAAAGCACAATCCACGGGAACCATACCCGTTTCGTCTCGCATGTCGGCCTTTTCGCTTTCGGGGAAGCGTTCGAGGATGTTCCGATAGTATTCCACCGAACAGCGGCAGCCGCGCTCCAGCGGCTCCAGCGGCTCGACCCGGACTTCGTCTTCCTCGTGGAAAAGCCGCCAGACGAGCTGCTCCAGATTCAGCACCGGATCCACCAGTTCGGCCGGCTGGACGCTCTGGGTCATGATCGAGACATGCTCCCAATCCGGATGCGTCTCCTTGGCATGGAGCCGCTCCTTGCCTTCCTCGCCGTCCGGCAGGTGCTGCACCAGCAGTCCGCCGGCCACGCAGCGCAGTTCATTGGAGCGAACCGAAACGCGGATGACGGTAGGCAACTGCTCGGACTGCGCGAAATAGTTCTCGCAGGCTTCCGCCAGCGAGGCGCCTTCCAGCGGCACCACGCCCTGATAGCGCTGGTTCGAGGCTTCCAGATCGAAAGTGATCGCCAGGTAACCGGCGCCGAAGATCGCCTCCAGCGAGCAATCTTCCTCAAGCCGCTCGACCAGGTCCGGATCGTGGCGCAAGTAGCCACGCAGTTCCCCGTTACGATAATCGCAGACGAGCAGATCCACCGCGCCGCCCTCGGCCTGGGCCTGGAAAGTCAGCTGCGCGCCGTCCTCCTTGAGCAGAGAGCCCATCAACGCGGTCAGCACCAGCGCCTCGGCCAGGACGTGCTTGACGACCTTGGGATAGCTATGCGCGGAAAGCACCGTTTCCAGCACCGGCCCCAGCCGCACGACACGCCCGCGCGCGTGGCGCGCGGGAACCGTGAAGGCCAGGACGCGATCGAACCCGGTGTCGTCGCTGCGCAGCGTATCGTCGATCACAGCTTGCCCAGCGCCCAGAGCAAGACGGATTTCTGGGCATGGATGCGGTTCTCGGCCTCGTCCCAGGCGCCGGACTGCGGTCCGTCGATCACATCGTCCGTCACTTCCTCTCCGCGGTGCGCGGGCAGGCAGTGCAGGAACATGGCATTGTCGGCCGCAGCGCCCATGAGCGCCGGGTTGACCTGGTAGGGCTGCATCGCCGCGACATGCACCTCGCCGCCGGCCTGGCCCATCGAGACCCAGGTATCGGTGACGACCACTTGCGCGCCGCGAACGGCCTCGACCGGATCCTGCGTGAAGATCACTTCGCCGCCCGCTGCGCGGGCGCGCTCGACGAAGCCGGCATCGGGCTCATAACCTGCCGGACCGCCGATACGGATGGTGAACTTCATCAGCCCTGCCGCCTCGATCAGCGAATTGGCCACGTTGTTGCCGTCGCCCAGCCACGCGAGCTGAAGCCCGGGCAGCGAGAAGCCACGCTCGACGATGGTCAGCAGATCGGCCACGATCTGGCAGGGGTGCGAAAGGTCGGTCAGTCCGTTGATGACCGGCACGTCGGCATGGCGCGCCAGTTCCTCGATCTTGGCGTGATCGTCAGTGCGGATCATGATCGCATCGACCATGCGGCTGAGCACGCGGGCGGTATCCGCCACCGTTTCGCCGCGGCCGAGCTGCGTCGAACCCGATTCGAGGATCAGTGCACTGCCGCCGAGCTGGCGCATGGCCATGTCGAAAGAGACGCGGGTGCGAGTCGAGTTCTTCTCGAAGATCATCGCCAGCACATGACCGTCCAGCGGAGCGTCGGCATCGGGCTTGCCCTTGGGCCAACCCTTGCGTGCCGCCTTGCGGTCTATGGCATCGTTGATCATCGCGGCCAGGACGGGGCCGCCGGCGTCACTCAGGTCTACGAAATCCCGGCTCATCAGGCCACCCCTTCAGGCTGGTAGCTTGCCGCAGCCGCGGAAAGCCGGTCCATGAACTCGTCGATGTGGCTGTCGTCGATCACCAGCGGCGGCAGCACGCGCACGACGTTGTCGCCCGCCGAAACGGTCAGCACCTGATGATTGTCGCGCATGTGGGCCACGAAGGCGCGCGGTTCGCTCTTCAGCTTGATGCCGATGAACAGGCCGCGCCCGTGGACCGATTCGAACAGCTCGGGGTAATTGCCGATGAACTGTTCCAGCCGGGCGCGCAGGCGTTCGCCCTTGGCGCGGACATCGGCGAGGAAGGCCTCGTCCGAAACCACGTCGAGCACCGCGCCGATCGCGGCCATGGCGAAGGGATTGCCGCCATAAGTCGAGCCATGCGCGCCGATTACCATGCCGCGCGCGGCCTTCTCGGTGGCGAGGCAGGCGCCAACGGGGAAGCCGCCGCCGATGCCCTTGGCGGTGGACATGATATCCGGCACCACGCCGAACTGCTCGTAAGCATAGAGCGTGCCGGCGCGGCCGACGCCGCTCTGCACTTCGTCGAGGACGAGCATGAGGTCATGCTCGTCGCAAAGCTGGCGCAGGCCCTGGAGGAATTCGTCGGAGGCGATGCGTACGCCGCCTTCGCCCTGGATCGGCTCGACCAGGAAACCGGCCGTGTTGGGGCCGATCGCAGCCTTGGCCGCTTCCAGGTCATTGAAGTCCAGATACTTGAAGCCAGGCAGCAGCGGCAAGAAGCCCTTGTGCATCTTTTCCTGGTTGGAGGCGCTGATCGTCGCCATGGTCCGGCCGTGGAAGGCGTTGTTGAACGTGATCAGCTCGTACTTGTGGTCGTTGCCGACGTGCTGGTGATAAGCGCGCGCAGTCTTGATCGCGCATTCCACCGCTTCCGCGCCGGAATTGGTGAAGAACACGGTATCGGCAAAAGTCAGGTCGATGATGCGCTGGGCAATCGCCTCGCCCTGCGGGCTGCCGTAAAGATTGGAGACGTGCATCAGCGTCTCGGCCTGCTTCTGGATCGCGCCGATCAGGCCGGGATGCGAATGACCCAGCAGATTGACGGCAATGCCGCTGGCGAAATCGAGGAATCGGCGACCGTCTTCACTGATGAGGTGGCAGTGTTCGCCGCGAACGGGCCGAACGCCGCACCGGGGGTACACGGGCATCAGCGGAGTGATCGACATGACGGAATTCCTCGATAACGAAACAGTGAAGTGAAAACGGGAATCGCAAACGACAAATGGCGGCCCTATCCGGACCGCCATTTGCGCGCTTTTAGGTGTTTGCAGGCTCCCGGTCAAACACCGGAAGCGTTGCAGGCTGATCAGCCCTGGAGCGGCGCCAGGTTGACCGCCGAGTACTTGCCTCGTCGATCGACCTCGATGTCGAACTCCACGCGATCGCCTTCGTTCAGGGCGCCAAGGCCCGAACGCTCGACAGCGCTGATGTGAACGAATGCGTCCGGCTGGCCGTCATCACGGGTGATGAAGCCGAAGCCCTTCATGGAATTGAAGAACTTCACGGTGCCGGTGGCCTTTTCGCCGGTCAGCTGACGCTGCGGCGCAGGCTCGCGCTTTTCGACGGGGATCACGTCGCCGACGACGACGAGTTCGCTGGCCGAAATCTTGCCGCCGCGATCGACGAGCTGGAATTCGAGCTGCTGGCCTTCAGCCAAGCCTTCGAGGCCGGCACGTTCCACTGCGCTGATGTGCACGAAGACGTCTTCGCCGCCTTCATCGCGCTGAATGAAACCGAAGCCCTTGGCGCCGTTGAAGAACTTTACGACGCCCTTGCCCTGGCCGACGACCTGGGCAGGCATTCCGCCGCCACCGCCGCCACCGCGGGGTCCGCCGAAGCCGCCACCGCCGCCGCCGCGCGGGCCGCCGAAGCCGCCGCGATCACCGCCGCCGCCGCCGAAGCGGTCACCGCCGCCGAAACCACCGCGGTCACCACCGCCACCGCCGAAGCGATCGCCGCCGCCACCGAAACGGTCACCGCCACCGAAACGATCCTGGCCGGCGAAGAACGGATCGAACTCGTTCTCACCAAAACCACCATCGCGCTTGTCGCGTCCCCTTCCGCGACGACCTCTGTCAAAACCCATGTCTACGAACGTACCTTCGCTGCGCCCCAAAAAGCATAAACCCGGTCACGTGGACGAACCGCGCCGGGCGGCAAGCAAGACAGCCGGGACAAGCCGGATCCTACCTGCGATCTCCAGTCATACACGAGGTTCTGCCACATGGCGAACACAATTACGGTCCAGAATCCCGTCCAATCGACGAAATAACGCATTTTCACGACGTTCCGGCTTGCTTTTAGCGGGAACAGGGCGCTTGACGTGGACGAATTTCAGGCCGAACCGGGGCGCAAACAGCCCGTTTCATACCGGAGACTCGCTTTCATGTTCCGCCAGATCACCGACTCCGTCTTCGCCAGCCCGCAAATCGGCACCGAAGCCATCGCCGAAGCGAAGGAAATGGGAATCGTGCGGATCGTCAACAACCGCCCCGAGGGCGAGAGCGACGATCAGACGCCGGGCGATGCGATCGAGGCGGAAGCGCGCGCCGCAGGGATCGACTATGTGGCCATTCCCGTGGGCCACGGCGGTTTCAGCCAGGCCCAGGTCGATGCCATGGCCAAGGCCCTGGATACTGCCGATGGTCCGGTTCTGGCCTATTGCCGTTCGGGAACGCGATCGACCCTGCTCTGGGCGCTGGCCCGTGCCAAGGCGGGGGACAACCCTTCCGTGATCGCATCGAAGGCCGCCGCAGCGGGCTACGACGTCTCGCCGATCCGCCAGCTTATCGATATGTTCGCCGCCGGCAATTGAGCCTGCCGGCTGCACGGCGCTTCGGGGCTTTCGCGCGCTAGAGCGCGATTTCGCCCTGTTCGCCGGTGCGGACGCGCAGCACATCGGCCAGGTCGAAGACGAAGATCTTCCCGTCCCCGATTTCCTCGGTGCTGGCCGTGTTGCGGATGATCTCTATCACCGTGCCGGCAAAAGCATCCGAAACGGCGATTTCCAGCTTCAGCTTGGGCACCATGCTCGAGGCGTATTCCGCGCCGCGATAGATCTCGCTCTGCCCCTTCTGCCGGCCGAAGCCGCTGACTTCCGAGACTGTCAGGCCCGAAATTCCGGCGGCGGACAGCGCCTCCCTCACTTCGGCGAACTTGAACGGCTTGATGATCGCGATGATGTACTTCACGCCCGTTCTCCTGGCCGGTTCAAGCCTCGAAAGGCCGGTTCAAGTACCCGAGGGCTCCTGCGCGGAAGCTGCAGGGCGAGCATCCCACATCCGGGCGCGACCACAAAGCGATTTGGCACGAAAAATGGGCCGGAGCGGCTGGCTCCGGCCCTTGAGTTTGTGTTCGCAGGAGGAACATCTGTAGGCGGCGACGGGTGAGAGGAGAGGAGGAAGTACCCGCCGCCGCCAAACTTGAAGCTTAGTTGTAGGCGCGCTCGCCGTGCTCGCCGATGTCGAGACCTTCCAGTTCGACTTCGGGAGCGACGCGCAGGCCGGTGACTGCCTTGGCGACATAGATCGCGACGACGGTGCCGATCGTGGAGATCACGATCGTGGCGAGAACCGCTTCGAACTGGATCACGAGCTGCGAGCCGATCGAGAAGTCCGCCTTGCCCGGGCCGCCGAGCGCCGGCGAACAGACGATGCCGGTGCCGATGGCGCCGACGATGCCGCCGATGCCGTGGACGCCGAAGGCATCCAGCGCGTCGTCATAGCCGAGCATGGGCTTGAGCTTGCTGACAGCGAAGAAGCAGATGATCGAAGCGACCGCGCCGAGAACGATGGCGCCGAAGGGACCCGAATTGCCAGCAGCAGGGGTGACGGCGACGAGGCCGGCGACGACGCCCGAGCAGAAGCCCAGGGCCGAACCCTTGTGACCGGCCAGACGCTCGGCGAGCATCCAGAACAGGCCGGCAGAGGCGGTGGCGACGAAAGTGTTGATCATGGCAAGGCTGGCGGCGCCGTTGGCCGAGAGAGCCGAGCCGGCGTTGAAGCCGAACCAGCCCACCCACAGCAGGCCGGTGCCGACGAAAGTCAGCGTCAGCGAGTGCGGCGGCATCGGTTCGTTGGGGTAGCCCTTGCGCTTGCCCAGGATCAGCGCGGCCACCAGTGCCGAAACGCCGGCATTGATGTGGACCACGGTGCCGCCAGCATAGTCGAGCGCGCCGAGACCGAAGAAGTAGCCGGTCGGTGCCCATACCATGTGCGCGATCGGGAAGTAGACGATCGTCAGCCAGATGGCTGCGAAAACCATGACTGCCGAGAACTTGATGCGTTCGACCGTCGAGCCCAGGACCAGCGCGATGGTGATCGCCGCGAAAGTCATCTGGAAGCAGACGAAGACGTATTCGGGAATGGTGCCCGAAACCGAATCGGGGGTGATGCCCTTGAGGAAGGCCTTGCCGAAGCCGGCGACGAAAGCGTTGCCGCCATCACCGAAGGCCATGGTGTAGCCGTACATGACCCAGATCAGCATGGCGAAGCTGGCCGCTGCGCCGATCTGCGTCATGGTGGAGAGCATGTTCTTCGAGCGGGTCAGGCCGCCGTAGAACAAGGCGAGGCCGGGCAGGATCATCAGGAAGACGAGCAACGTCGACGTCAGCATCCAGGCGGTATCGCCCTTGTCGATTGTCGGCGTGGCGGCGGCGTCCTGCGCCCAGGCAGGCATGGCGGCGAACAACGACGCACCCAGTGCGCCGGCGCCGCAAAGAATCTTGCGGTTCATCGTGGTTTCCCTCCTGTCGAAAGCGCCGGTCAAAGCGCGGTATCCCCGGACTCGCCGGTGCGGATGCGCACGGCTGCAGCCAGATCGAGGACGAAGATCTTGCCGTCGCCGATGGCTTCGGTGCTGGCGACCTGCTGGATCGTTTCCACGATCTTCGGCGCCAGATCGTCCGGCGCGGCCACTTCGATCTTCACTTTCGGGAGCATGTTGGTCGAATACTCGGCCCCACGATAGATTTCGGTCTGACCCTTCTGGCGCCCGAAGCCCTTCACTTCGGACACGGTCATTCCGGCGACACCGATTGCGCCCAACGCTTCCCGAACTTCGTCGAGCTTGAAGGGTTTGATGATGGCTATGATGAACTTCATGCCTATCCCCTGTTTGTTACCGGCCCCGCGCCGGCTGAAAACAGGATATGCAAAGGGCGTGCCAATTCTTCGATTGGCTCAATTCGGCCTGAATTTAATCAGCCGAACGCAAGTGCAGCATGATGCGTCGCTCGATTCGTGAGCACTTGCCTATTTTTTAGGCAACTCCAGCGAGGCGAACACAGGCAGATGATCGGATCCTATCGCCGAGAGCGCACTGTGGTGCACATTTGTTCCGAGGACAGACCACTGCTCGGACACAATGATGCGGTCCAGCCTTGCCATCGGCCTGCGGGAGGGGAAGCTGCGGCCCGGCACCAGAACATGCCAGGGTGCGTGAAACTCCCGGAAACAGCCGCCATTGGCGGACCATTCGTTGAGATCGCCCATCATCACGGTGGGCACGGCGCTATCGCAGCGAGCGCAATGGTCGAGGACGCTTCGCACCTGCAACCGGCGGCGCAGTCCGGAAAGGTCGAGATGCATGCCCACGACCCGGAAACGATGCCCCTCCAGCGAGAGATCGGCCCGGATCGCCCCGCGCGGCTCCAGCACCGGGAGCGGGACGGGCTCCGCCGCGAGCAGCTCGATCCCCTTGCGGACCAGAATGGCGTTCCCGTGCCAGCCCAGGCTGTCCGGCTTCATCGACAGCGGCACCGGCACATAATCGGTGGTGGTATGGATCGCATCGAGGGGAAGCGCGCTCATCCGGCGGCCGAAACGGCGGTCCACTTCCTGCAGGGCCACCACATCCGCATCGATCTCGCGCAGGACGGTCAGGATGCGCTCAGGGTCTCGCCGCCGGTCGAGACCGACGGCCTTGTGAATGTTGTAGCTGGCGAACTTGATCTGCAACGAACGACTTTCCGGCCAAGGGGATAGCGTAGCAATCCGCCGGAATAGCATGAGGTTCCCGGTTCGTCGTCCCGGACCTGATCCGGGACGACGAGATCCTCAACGCTCCTTGGTGGCGCTGAAGGTCAGGTCCGGGTTGCGTTCCTGCTGATAGCTGACGTCCCAAGCCGAGCGCGCCATGAACACGGGGTCGCCGTCGCGGTCCTTGGCGAGGTTCATCTTGTTGAATTCGGCGAAGTCGCGCAGCGTCTTGTCGTCGCCCTTGATCCAGCGGGCGGTGTCGAACGGCGAGCCTTCCAGCACAGCCTCGACCTTGTACTCGGCTTCGAGGCGGCTGATCAGCACGTCGAGCTGGAGCTGGCCGACCACGCCGACGATCCATTGCGAACCGATCTCCGGGTAGAACACCTGGATCACGCCCTCTTCCGAAAGGTCGTCCAGCGCCTTGCGGAGCTGCTTGGTCTTGGTCGGATCCTTCAGGGCGACGCGGCGCAGGATTTCGGGCGCGAAGTTCGGCAGGCCGGTGAAGCGCACCTGGTTCTTCTCGGACAGCGTGTCGCCCACGCGCAAGGTGCCGTGGTTGGGAATGCCGATGATGTCGCCCGGCTCGGCATTGTCCGCGATCTCGCGGTCCTGCGCGAAGAACAGGATCGGGGAGTGCACCGCGATCGGCTTTCCCAGGCCCGAGGGCGTCAGCTTCATGCCGCGCTTGAAGGTGCCCGAGACCAGCCGCATGAAGGCGATGCGGTCGCGGTGCATGGGGTCCATATTGGCCTGGACCTTGAAGATGAAGCCGGTGACTTCCTTGTTCTCCGGCTCGATCGTGCCCTCGTTCGAAGGCTGCGGGCGCGGCGGCGGTGCGAACTTCTCGATCGCGTCGATCAGTTCGGTGACGCCGAAGTTCTTGAGCGCCGAGCCGAAGTAGACCGGGGTGAGGTCGCCGCCGCGATAGGCGTCGACGTCGAATTCGGGATAGCCGGCCTGGGCCAGTTCCAGTTCCTCGGCCACGGCTTCGGGCAGGGTCACGTTCTCGTCGACTTTGCCGAGGAACTCCTTGCTCGGCCCTTCCGGACGGCTGACCTTGCCCGTGGCGATGTCGAGAATGCCTTCGAACAGGCCCCCCATGCCGACCGGCCAGGACATCGGGCAGACATCCAGCGCCAGCATGTCGGCCACTTCGTCCATCAGGTCGAAGCAGGCGCGGCCTTCGCGGTCGACCTTGTTGATGAAAGTGATGATCGGCACCGAGCGCAGGCGGCAGACCTCGAAGAGCTTGCGGGTCTGCGGCTCGATGCCCTTGGCCGCGTCGATCACCATGATCGCCGAATCGACGGCGGTGAGCGTGCGGTACGTGTCTTCCGAGAAGTCCTCGTGGCCCGGCGTGTCGAGCAGGTTGAAAGTAATTCCGTCCCGCTCGAAGGTCATGACCGAGCTGGTCACGGAAATGCCGCGCTGCTGCTCGATCTTCATCCAGTCCGACCGCGCGCGCCGCGCGGCGCCGCGTGCCTTGACCTGCCCCGCCAGATGGATCGCGCCGCCTTGCAGCAGCAGCTTCTCGGTGAGGGTGGTCTTACCGGCGTCAGGATGCGAGATGATCGCGAAAGTGCGCCGGGACTGGTGGGGGACGTTGCTCATCGGCGCGCTATTAGTGGGCGCGGGGCAAGATGGAAAGGGCGGAAAGGGGACACGGCCCACCGCCGCTACCCAGCCCACCTTCGTCATTGCGAGCGGAGCGAAGCAATCCAGGGGCCGTCTTACGCCGCTATGGATTGCTTCGTCGACTCCGCCTCCTCGTGGATGACGAAGGTTGGGCCGCGGGAGAGAAGCCGCGCTCAGCCCTCCCGCGCGACCTGGAAGCCCGCGAAGGACTGGCTGACCGGCATCAGTTCCAGGGTGTTGATGTTGAGGTGCGCCGGCAAGGTCGCCACCCAGAGCACGGTTCCGGCGATATCCTCGGCCGTCATCGGATTGGCGCCGCCATAAAGGTTGTCCGAGGCCTGCTGGTTGCCGCCCGTGCGCACGAGGGTGAACTCGGTCTCCACCATGCCCGGCTCGATCGAGGTGACGCGCACGCCCGTACCCGCAAGGTCCGAGCGCAGGCCGAGCGAGAACTGGTGCACGAAGGCCTTGGTGCCGCCGTAGACGTTGCCGCCGGTATAGGGATAAGTCGCCGCCACCGAGGACAAGTTGACGATCGCGCCCTTGCGCTCCACCAGCGCGGGCAGGAGCTTGTGCGTGAGCGAGACCAGCGCGGTGACATTGGTGTCGATCATGGTCTTCCAGCTTTCCAGCGAGGCGCTCTGGGCCGGCTCGGTGCCGAGGGCGAGACCGGCATTGTTCACCAGGCAATCGATGCCTGCGAATTCGGCCGGGAGCGCGGCAAGGGCAGCGTCGCGCGCGGCTTCGTCGCGCACGTCGAAGACGGCGGCGTGGAACGTGTCCGCGCCCAGTTCGGCTTTCAGCGCGTCCAGACGTTCGGCCCGGCGGCCGGTGCCGACCACGCGCCAGCCGGCAGCGATGAACGCGCGGGCACAGGCTTCGCCGATTCCGGACGTGGCGCCGGTTACGAGTGCGGTCTTCATCGGGAAAGGTCTCCTAGTCGGCGGTCAGGACGGTAACGTCCATGCGAAAGCTGCGGTTTGCACCGGGGTCGAGCGAAAGCACGCCGGGCTTGGCGCGGAATTCGCCGGTATAGCCCAGGGGATCGGCGATGCCCTGCCACGGTTCGATGCAGAGATAGTTCGCCCCCGGCTTCTGCCAGATCCCGAGCATCGGCGTGTCCGGGAAAGCGACGGCAAGCTGCCCGCCGCCGGGTGCGCCGAACGTGAGCGCCCGGCTGGCGAGCCGGTCCCAGATCAGCGCGTCGGTCTCGAACTGCGCGGGCTCGGGCGTCAGCAGATGTCCCTCGACCGGCGTCGCCACCGGTTCGGGCAGAACGAGGCCGGTCGGCATGTCGATGCGGCGAATCGGCTGGGGTTCCGGCTGCTCGAAAGCGATCGTGTGATCGGCCTTGGCCGCGCCGCCCGGCAGCGGCCAGGCGAAGGCGGGATGATACCCGAAGCTGAACGGCATGACCTCGCCGCCCGCATTGGTCACCGTGGCCTGGGTGTGAAGGCTCATGCCTTCCAGGCGGAAGTCCAGGTCCAGCGTGAACGCGAAGGGATAGACCTTGCGCGTCTCGTCGCTGTCGCGAAGGCGGAGGCGGACGTGATCGCCCGCAATCTCCACGAGTTCGAACAGCGAATGGCGCGCGAAACCATGCTTGGGCAATTCGTATTCGCGGTCACCCAGCCGATAGCGATTGCCGTTCAGCGCGCCAACGATGGGGAACAGGATCGGAGCATGGCCGGTCCAGAACGCCGGGTCGGCATCGGTCATGTATTCGAGGCCGGCATGGTCGGTAAGCGACCAGAGTTCGGCCCCGAACAGCGCGATTCGCGCCGTGAGGTCGCCGGAAGAAATCGTCACGAAGTCCATGTCGGTCACCGGCTATCTCCGAAAGGATTCGTCGCCCCGGACCAAGTCCGGGACGACGTATGGCATCAACCCCGCAGAACCGCGCCCAGCTTGGCGGCGGCGGCGGTCACCTTGTCGCTGATCGCCTTGAGGTCTTCTTCCTTGTAGCTCTTGTCCAGAGGCTGGAGCGTGACTTCGAGCGCCAGCGACTTCTGGCCCTCGGGCACGCCCTGCCCCCGGAAGTCGTCGAACAGGCGGACCGCGACGATGTTCGCCTTGTCCGCGCCCGCGACCATGCGGACGAGATCGCCCGCGGCCAGTTCGACCGGCACGAGGAACGCGAAGTCGCGCGTCACCGCCTGGAGCGCCGGAGGCGCATAGCGGGTGCGGGCGAAGGTGGCGGCGCCCTTCTTGCCGGGGATCGCGTCGAGGTAGATCTCGGCCACGGCCACCGGGCCTTCGATGTCGAACTGCCTGGCGACCGTAGGGTGCAGCATGCCGAAGCGCGCCAGCACGTTCTTGGGGCCGAGGCGCAGCGTGGCCGACTGGCCGGGGTGGAACTGCGGGCCATGCCCAGAGTCGTCAACGCCCATCACTTGCAGCTTCTCGACCGGCGCGCCGGCCTCGGCCAGCAGCGCGGTGACTTCGGCCTTGGCGTCGTAGGCGTCGAACGCAGTCGCCTTGCCCGTCGCCCAGCCGCGCGAGACCTTCTCGCCAGCCAGCACGAAGCCGAGCGCAAGGCGTTCATCGCTCGCACCGCCCGCGCCGCGCAGATAGCGACGGCCGAGTTCGAACAGGCGCAGCGACGAAGCACCGCGATCGAGGTTGCGCTTGGCCGCCATCAGCAGGCCCGGCAGCAGCGAAGGCCGCATGACCTTCATATCCTCGCTGATCGGGTTGGCGAGCGACCACAAGGCATGGCCGTCCGCAAAGGCATCGGCCTCGGCGGTGGGCAGGAACGACCAGGTGACCGCCTCGTGCAGCCCCCGCGCAGCGGCGGCGCGGCGAACGCGGCGTTCCAGCGCCTGGGTCGGCGTGGCGGTGGGACGGGCAACGCCGTCAGCACGCGGCAGGGCGACGCTGGTTACCTTGTCGAGACCGTTGATGCGGACCACTTCCTCGACGATGTCGGGCGCGCCGTCCACGTCCGGACGCCAGCCGGGAACGGTGATGGCCCACGACTTGTCGAAGTTTGCCTGCTCGGCGACGACCGAGAAGCCCAGGCTCTCCAGGATGCGTTGCTGTTCGCCGGGCTCGATCGCCACGCCGCCCAGCTTCTCGGTCAGCGCCGGATCGAAGTGGACGATCTTCGGCGTCGCCGGGGCCGCGCCGCTGCGCACCGCCTGCGAGGCTTCACCGCCGCAGAGCGTCTGGATCAGCTGGGTGAGGTGGTCGAGGCCGGTGTCGAGGAAGTTGGGATCGATCCCACGCTCGAAACGGCTGCGCGCGTCCGAGGTGAGGTTGAGCTTGCGGCCCGTCTTGGCGATGCGCTCGGGATCGAAGTAGGCGATTTCGAGCAGGACGTCGGTGGTTTCGTCACCGCAGCCCGAATGCTCGCCGCCCATGATGCCGGCAATGTCGTGCACGCCCGAATCGTCGGCGATCACGGTCATCTCTGCGTCGAGCGTGTAGGTCTTTTCGTTCAGCGCGACGACCGTCTCGCCGTCCGTCGCCCGGCGCGCGACAACGGCGCCGTTCAACTTGGCAAGGTCATAGGCATGCGCCGGGCGGCCATAGGCCAGCATCAGGTAATTGGTGGCATCGACCAGCGCCGAGATCGGACGCTGACCGGCCGCCTTCAGGCGATCCTGCAGCCACTGCGGTGAAGGGCCGTTCTTCACGCCCTTGATCACGCGGCCATAGAACGCCGGGCAACCCTCTGCATCGTCGGTGCGCACGTCCACCGGGCAGGGGAAGCTGCCGGGGATGTCCAGCACCTCGATCGGCTTCAGCGTGCCGATGCCGACAGCGGCAAGATCGCGCGCGATGCCGTAGACGCCCATGCAGTCCGGACGGTTCGGGGTGATGGCCACCTCGATCACCGGATCGGCGCCGTGGTAGTCCGCGAAAGGCGTGCCGACCGGCGCGTCCGCGGGCAGTTCGATGATGCCGTCGTGATCTTCGCCCAGCTCCAGCTCGCGCGTGGAGCACATCATGCCGTTCGATTCGACGCCGCGCACGGCGGCGACCTTCAGCACCATGCCGTTGGCGGGCACCGTGGCACCGGCAAGGCCGAGCACGCCGACAAGGCCCGCACGCGCGTTGGGCGCGCCGCAGACGACCTGGAGCACGCCCTCACCCGTATCGACGGTGAGGACCTGCAGCTTGTCCGCCTGCGGATGCTTGTCCGCCGTCAGCACCTTGGCCACGCGGAAGCCGGCCAGCTTGGCGGCGGGGTCTTCGATGCCTTCGACCTCAAGCCCGATGGCGTTGAGCTTCAGGGCGATTTCCTCAAGCGAGGCGTCGGTCTCAAGGTACTGCTTGAGCCAGGAAAGCGAGAACTTCATTTTCTAGATCCTTCCCGCGCTCAGGCCGGAGTGCCAACGCCGCCCGAAAGGGTCGGCACGTCGAGGGCGGAGAAACCGTAGTGGGAGAGCCAGCGCACATCGCCGTCGAAGAAGGCGCGCAGGTCGTCCATGCCGTACTTCAGCATGGCCAGGCGATCGATGCCGATGCCGAAGGCGAAACCCTGCCATTCGTCGGGGTCGAGCCCGGCGAATTCGATGACGCGGCGATTGACCATGCCCGAGCCGAGCACCTCCATCCAGCCGCCCTCGCCCTTCGACGGATCGCCGCCGATCACGCGCTTGCCGTCGATCAGGGTGAAGCCGATGTCCGCTTCTACCGAGGGTTCGGTAAAGGGGAAGTAGCTGGGGCGCAGGCGCAGGACGATGTCCTCACGCTCGAAGAACGCCTTCAGGAAAGTCTCCAGCGTCCACTTCAGGTGGCCGAGGTGGACATCCTTGTCGATCACCAGGCCCTCGACCTGATGGAACATCGGCGTGTGGGTGGCGTCGCTGTCCGAACGGTAGACGCGGCCCGGCGCGATGATGCGCAGCGGGGCGCCCTGCGCCAGCATCGTGCGCATCTGCACCGGCGAAGTGTGCGTGCGCAGCAGCATCTCACGGTTCTGGGCGTCGCGGTCCGGGAAGTAGAACGTATCGTGCATCGCGCGGGCCGGGTGGCTTTCCGGCATGTTGAGGGCGGTGAAGTTGTGCCAGTCGTCCTCGATCTCCGGCCCGGTGGCGACGGAGAAGCCGAGATCGGCGAAGATCTCGGCAATCTCGTCCATCACTTGCGAGATCGGGTGGACGGTGCCGCGCGGCGCTTCGGGTGCGGGCAGCGATAGGTCGATCGTCTCGGCGGCGAGGCGGGCGTTCAGCGCCGCCGTCTCCAGCGCGTCCTTGCGGGCGGCGAGCGCGTCGCTCACGCTTTCACGCAGCGCGTGGATCTTGGGCCCTTCGACCTTGCGCTCTTCGGGATCGAGCTTGCCCAGCGTCTTCAGCAGGCCGGAGATCGAACCCTGCTTGCCCAGAAACTCGACACGCAGCGCCTCCAGCGTATCGAGATCGGATGCTTCCGCAATCCGCGAGAGCGCCTCCTGGCCGGTTGCTGCGTAGTCCACTGGTGGTCTGCCTGACTGTTGCTGATATCTGGAAGCGCGGTCCTTAAGGGGACGGCCGGCAAATCGCAACGGCGGCAATCGCGATGGCACTTATCCGGACGGCATGCCGCCGGCCCCGACTAGCGCAAGGCGAGACGGGCGTGGCGCGCCCTTTCGCGCATGAGCGGCCCGGTCACCGGCTTGTCCAGCTTGGCATATTGCCGCGGGGTCATGCCCATGAAGGCCCGGAAATCGCGGACGAACTGGGCCTGGTCGTGATAGGCGGAATCGATCGCGCCGATCCACTTGCGCTTGGGCTCCAGCGTGAACTGCTCGATGCTGCGCAGGAACCGCTGGCGGCGCAGCAGGAGCTTGGGCGGGAAACCGAAAGCGGCGCGGCAGACGCGCTCCACCATGCGCGGATGCGCGCGGACGCGGGCGGCCAGGTCGGTGGCGGAGCGCACTTCCGGATTGGCGAGCGCCTCGCAGATGGCCAGGATGAGGTCTTCGTGGACCACCGGGCGGCGCGGCATGGCGGCGACGAAAGCGGTCAACCGGTCGAGCTGATCGCCCGGGCTATCCTCAGCCGCCAAGGCATCGTGAAGCGGCTTGAAATGGGCGAAGACCGGATCCGCGTCGCCATCGACCAGCACATTGGCATAGCGGTCGGCCGGCACGCCCAGGAACGTCGCCCAACCGAGCGGGGTCAGGCCGAAGCCCCACTCCCGCGCCGTGGCCATGGAGAAGCGCACTTCCTGCGAGCGCGGGCCGGTGACCGAGAACCGGCAGCTTTCCAGTCGAGATCCGGCGCGAATCTCGCCATCGCCTGTCGACCCGAAATGGAAGCGCAGACTGGCCCAGTCGGGAAACAGGACGTCATGGAGACGCTCGTTCTCGCCCAGTTCGATTTCACAGTAAAACAGCACCGACAGGTAGCGATCGAGGCCCGCCGGTACGGGACAATACTGTATGACGACCCGCCTAGCTGTCATTCCCTGTCTATTCTTCGTGCCACGCCTTACCCCTGTCCTTTTGGTACGAGGACTTGCAGGGGAGTGCAAACTTTTCGAAGGCGTGGATAATTTACCGCACAAACAATTCGGGGCGCGGATGCCTTAAGCACCCGCGCCCCGAATGTGTTTCGCGTGATCCGCGAAGACCGGCGCCTAGGCCCCGGCTTCGACGGTTCAGGCTGCCGGAATGGCAGCCTTCGCCTGAGCGACCACGGCCGAGAACACCGAACCTTCGTTCATGGCGAGGTCGGCCATCGACTTGCGATCGAGTTCGATGCCGGCGAGCTTAACGCCGTGCATGAACTGCGAGTAGGTCAGGCCTTCGGCGCGGACGGCAGCGTTGATGCGCTGGATCCAGAGAGCGCGGAAGGTGCGCTTCTTGATCTTGCGGTCGCGGTACGCGTACTGGCCGGCCTTTTCGACGGCCTGGCGGGCAACGCGGATCGTGTTCTTACGACGGCCGCGGTAACCCTTGGCCTGTTCCAGAAGACGCTTGTGCTTGGCGCGGGTGGTAACACCCCTCTTGATACGGCTCATAGGTCAGTACTCCTCAGTTGAGCCCGTAGGGCGCCCACTTCTTGATCGTCTTGGCATCGGCGTCGGAAATGACTTCGGTGCCGCGATTCTGGCGGATGTACTTGCCGTTATGGCTCATCAGGCGGTGGCGCTTGCCGGCTACGCCGTGCTTCACCTTGCCGGTGGCGGTGAGCTTGAAGCGCTTCTTCACACCGCTCTTGGTCTTCAGCTTGGGCATTTTCGTCTCCTTTCACAGGGACACGTCCGGTCAGCCATGGCAGCCCTTTTCGCCAGGCGGACGCGCGAATCTCTTTGGTTAAAGACTCAACCGTGTCGATTGAAGGGGGCGCCTTTAGTGAGAGAATCGGCGGAAGGCAAGGGGTGAGCGCGTTGCCAGACGCGGTGGTCTGCAAAAACGGCCGCCGGGCGTTCCGGGCGGCGCCAGCGCCAGCCCGGCACGGGCACACATGCGCCCGACCCGGCCTAGTCCCCCGCGTAGATCATCTTGCGGGTCATGCCCCCGTCCACGACGATCTGCTGGCCGGTCACGAAACCGGCGCCTTCTCCCGCCAGCCACTCGACGGTGGCGGCGATGTCCTCCACCACCCCCACGCGTCCCACCGGGTGCTGCGCGCGGTCTTCGGCCGAGTGCCGCGGCTCTTCCCGCCTTGCCGCTTTCTGCCAGGGACCCGTCTCGATCCAGCCGGGCAGGATCGCATTCACCCGGATCTCCGGCCCCAGTCCCACGGCCATGGCGTGGGTCAGCGCGCAGAGCCCACCCTTCGAGGCGGCATAGGCATATGTATGAGGCTCCGACTGCAAGGCCCGGGTGGAGGCGATATGCACCACGCTTGCCGGGGCGCCGCTGCGAAGCAGGCCCAGCGCCTCGCGGGTGCAGAGGAAAGCAGAAGTGAGGCTAGCATCGATCCAGCCCTGCCACGCCTCCAGCGTAAGGTCCTCCAGCGGGCCGGCATAGGGATCGGCGATTCCGGCATTGTTGACCAGCAGGTGAGCAGCCTCGGTCCACTTGCCGATCCGGGCGAAGGCGGCGCGGACCGGCTTCTCTTGTCCGACGTCGCACGTCAGCGGCAGGAAACGATCTTCCGGCAGCAGCGCCGCCAGTTCGCCAAGCGCCTCTTCATCGCGGTCCAGCGCCGCGACCCGCCAGCCGACGCCCGCGAAGTGCAGGACCAGCCCGCGGCCGATGCCCGCCCCGCCGCCCGTCACGATTGCCGTCCTGTCCGTCATGTCCATCTCCTCGGGCGCCCTCTCAGGCGCCATTGCGCGGAGTGGTAAAGGCCTGGCGCCCCGTCAGTTCCAGCCAGGCGAGATAGTCGCCGGTCAGGATCGGTGGAGAGCCCTTGGGCAAGGCAATGCGCCAGAGATAGATTTCCGCCTGCCGCCGCCGGCCGTTGGCGCCGCGCACCGGCATGGTCCGGCGCCGGTACTCGCGCCCCTCGTAGCGGTCGAGCTTGGCAAGGTCGCCCGGATGGAGCGCCAGTTCGCAAAGCGTTCCCTGCACCCACGCTCCGGACTTGGCCGGCACGAGCGCGGGAAACCAGCCGTCCCCGCCGCGAATCGCCCGGATTCTCCCCGGAACGCTGGCCGGCTCGGCCGAAACCATCCGCGCCGCGACCCAACGCCCCATGCGGGTTCCGGCGTGGGGCTGGAGCGTTCCATAGACGAACAGCCGGACCTTGCGCATCGCGGGCCTCTGCGCCGGGGTCAGTGGTGGCAGTCCAGCGCTTCCACGACGTCTTCCAGCCGTGCCGGGTCGCCAATGGCCAGAACATGCCCATCCGACTGCGCATGGAGCGGTTCGCCGTTCCAGTCGCACATCGTCCCGCCCGCACCTTCGACCACGGGAACCAGGGCGGCCCAGTCGTGCAGCTTCAGACCGGCCTCGCAAACGACGTCGAGATGGCCGCTCGCCAGCAATCCGTAGTTGTAGCAGTCGCCCCCCATGACCATCCGCTTGTGATCGGTCTTGGCCGCCAGGGTCATGAAGTGCTCGCCCTGGTGGTCGTCGAAATAGTGGGGGCCGGTGGTTGCCAGCATGGCGTCGGAGAGTTCGCGGCAGGGGCGGGTGCGCACTTCCTTGCCGTTGAACGTGGTGGGGAAGCCGCTCGCGCCGACCCAGCGTTCGCCCAGGATCGGCTGGTCGATCACGCCCAGCACCGGCCAGCCATCGACCAGCAGCGCGATCAGCGTGCCGAAGATCGGGCGGCCGGCGATGAAGGAGACGGTGCCGTCGATCGGATCGAGCACCCAGGTCCGGCCCGAAGTGCCTTCCTCGCTGCCGAACTCCTCGCCGATGATACCGTCGCGCGGGACTTCGGCCTTGAGGATCCGGCGCATCGCTTCCTCGGCGGCGCGGTCCGCGACAGTGACCGGCGAGGCGTCGCCCTTGCGCTCCACCCCGACGCCGGAGCGGAAGTGCGGGCGAATCGCGTCCCCGGCGGCGTCGGCAAGGCGCAGGGCGAGGGCGATGTCGTTGTCGAGTTTCATGCCCCCTGCTCTGCCCGCCACGGCGATGGCAGGTCAAGGGACCATCGGAAAAACCGCCAGATTGGCCGCAATCCGGGCCTGTGGAGAAACTCTATGGGTTTTTCCCACATTGCAGCGCTCCGGACACGCACTTATTCCATGGCTGGGGCCGCAGCGAATGCAGAAGAACGGAAGCAGGGTACATGTACCATAAAGTGCGGCCGGCCATCGACAGTGCGATCGTGCCGGAACAGGGAACGACCAAGGGCGGACAACCGCTCAGCTACAACAGAGCACCCGCCCCGGACCTCGCGCCCTGGATCGGGCGGCTCTATGTCACCAAGGTGGCGGCACCGGCGGACTACACGCTGCAGTGCGGCCTGTTCAACGACACCGCCTTCCTGCGCATCCAATTGGCCGGTCTCTGGGAGGCCGAGACCGCCGGTGGCCGGATAGAGGCAGGCAATGCCGCGATGTTCTGCGGCCCGCAATCGCATCGCATGCCGATCCGCGTCACCGGCAGCTTCATCAGCGTGGGCCTGGCCTTTCGGCCCGGCGCCTGCACCGCGCTGCGCGGGCCGCGCGTGGGCGAGCATCTCGACCGTCTGGCCTCCACCGATCTCGTCGGGATCCCCTCCGACCGGATCCTGGCCATGCTCGAACCGGATGCCGAGCCGGAGGAATGGCTCCACGCCCTGGAAGCGATGATGCGCAAGCGGATCGAACATATGGGCGCGCCCCTGCCCGACCCGATCAGCGCCCGGTTCGAGGACATCAGCTACCGCGATCCCGCCATGTCGATCGCCGATGCCGCGGCGGCCTGCGGGGTGGAGCGGCGCAAGCTGGAGCGGGTGGTCAATCGCGACTTCGGCCTGGCCCCCAAGCAGGTGCTGCGCCGCGCCCGCGCTCTGGACATGGCCAGCTTCCTGCGCGGCGTGGCCGACAAGGACGAAGCCGACGAGATGGCCCTGCGCTATTATGACGAGAGCCACCTGATCCACGAGTTCACCGAACTGTTCGGCATCTCGCCCCGCCAGTTCGCACAGACTCCGCAGCCGATCCTCACCCTGTCGCTGGAATCGCGCCAGGCCCGGCGGCTGGAAGCGCTGCACCGGCTGGAGCCCGGCCAGACGCGGCCCTGGGAATAACCGTCCCGGCCCGGAAAGAGCGCGGGCCGTAAAACGTTCCACATGAAACAAAAAGGCGCGCCCTCCCAGGAGGACGCGCCTTTTTGCTGGCTGGCGGCCCGGCGCTGGTCCGGGAGGCCGATCAATCGAACAGGCTGGAAACCGAGCTTTCGTCGGCAATGCGGCGGATGGCCTCGCCGATCAGCGGCGCGATCGTCAGGATGCGGATCTTGTCCGACTGCTGGGCCGCTTCGGTGGCCTGGATCGAATCGGTGATGACCAGTTCCTTCAGCGCCGAGTTGGTCACGCGCGAAACCGCCGCGCCCGACAGCACGCCGTGAGTGATGTAGGCGGTGACGCTGGTGGCGCCCTCGTCCATCAGGGCCTGCGCGGCGTTGCAGAGCGTGCCGCCCGAATCGATGATGTCGTCGATCAGGATGCAGGCGCGGCCCTTGACGTCGCCGATGATGTTCATGACTTCCGACTGGCCGGGACGGTCACGACGCTTGTCGACGATCGCCAGCGGGGCGTTGTCGAGGCGCTTGGCTAGCGCGCGGGCGCGGACCACGCCGCCGACGTCGGGCGAAACCACCATCAGCGACTGGTCGCCGTAGCGGGCCTGGATATCGGCCGCCATCACCGGCGCGGCGAAGAGGTTGTCGGTCGGGATGTCGAAGAAGCCCTGGATCTGCCCTGCGTGCAGGTCGACGCAGAGGACGCGGTCGGCGCCGGCTTCGGTGATCAGGTTGGCCACGAGCTTGGCCGAGATCGGTGTGCGCGGGCCGGGCTTGCGGTCCTGGCGGGCATAACCGAAGTAGGGCACCACGGCGGTGATGCGCTTGGCCGAGGCGCGGCGCAGGGCGTCGATGCCGATCAGCAGTTCCATCAGGTTGTCGTTCACCGGGTAGCTGGTGGGCTGCACGATGAAGACGTCCTCGCCGCGGACGTTCTCGTGGATTTCGACGAAGATTTCCTCGTCGGCAAAGCGACGCACAGCCGCATCGGTGAGCGGCAGTTCAAGATACCCCGCGATCGCGCGTGCGAGCGGAAGGTTGCTGTTGCCGGACATGATCTTCATTGCGAATCCCCGAGACGGCTTGAGGTGATGGGTGGCTGGACGCGGTCGCCTCTAGCCATGAGTCATCGGATTGCAACAGAAAGCGTCAGCCTGTCACCGTGACCCGGATGTGAAAACGCCGGCTCCGGAGGTTCCGGAACCGGCGGTTCGATGGACTAACCATCTGAGCACAAACACGAGTCCCGCTGCGGGACGCGCATGCGCCGCGGCACGTCACCGGTCCCGGTGCTCGCCCTTGATCCAGCGCACCGTGCCGGAACTGGCGCGCATGACGACGCTTTCGGTGGTCATCTTGCCGCCCTTGAGACGCTTGACGCCGGAGAGCAGCGAGCCGTCGGTCACGCCGGTGGCGGCGAAGATGCAGTCACCCTTGGCCAGGTCGCTGAGGGTGTAGATCTTGTCGAGATCCTTGATGCCCCACTTGCGCGCCCGGCTGCGCTCGTCCTCGTTGCGGAACAGCAGGCGGCCCTGGATCTGGCCGCCCACGCAGCGCAGCGCCGCAGCGGCCAGCACGCCTTCCGGGGCGCCGCCCGAACCCATGTAGATATCGATCGTGGTGTTCTCGTCGGTCACCGCGATCACGCCGGCCACGTCGCCGTCGGGGATCAGGTGGATGCCGCAGCCGATCTCGCGCAGTTCCTCGATGAGATCGGCATGGCGCGGGCGATCGAGCACGCAGACGATGATCTCGTCCGGCTTCACGCCCTTGGCCGCCGCCACGGATGCGACGTTCTCGGTCGCGGTCCGGTTGAGGTCGATCACGCCCTCGGGATAGCCGGGGCCCACGGCCAGTTTCTGCATGTAGACATCGGGTGCGTTGAGCAGACAGCCCTCTTCCGCGGCGGCCAGTACCGCCAGCGCGTTCGGCCCGGCCTTGGCGGTGATCGTGGTGCCTTCCAGCGGATCGAGTGCGATGTCGATCTTCGGCCCGCGACCGGGCGCCCCGCCCACCTTCTCGCCGATGAACAGCATCGGCGCTTCGTCGCGCTCGCCTTCACCGATAACCACGGTGCCATCCATGTAAAGTGTATCGAAGGCCTTGCGCATCGCTTCGACTGCGGCATGGTCTGCCGCCTTCTCGTCTCCGCGGCCGACGAGGCGCGATGCGGCGATGGCCGCGGCCTCGGTTACACGAACCATTTCGAGGACGAGGACACGGTCGAGAACTTTACTCGCAGGCGTCTTGTTTTCAGGCATGTTCACTCCGGATTAATCCGAGGAGGAAAGGTTCTGGGAGCGGCTTAGACAGAGGATTTTCAATTGTCGAGAAGAGGGCGGATCCTATTCGCAATCGCATTACTAGCTCCCGCTCCGGCGATTGCCCAGCAATCGGCTGGCGCTTCTGCCGGTACGGCTGGCCAGACGAAATCCACTTCGGCAAGTAATGGAAACGGCTCGGTTTCCGCGGAAGACAGGGCCATTGCCCAGCGCATGATGTCCGGCGCCGGCAGGGTCACGCCGGAAACCGCACGGCAGAAATGCCTGAGCGACACCCGCAGCGCCCGCCCGGGCGAGATCGTCGTCTGTGCCCCGGATGAGGACAAGTTCCGCGTCCAGTCCACGTCTCAGGAAGACCCGATGTCCGACCAGGCCTTGAACGACGGCCGGCTGACGCCGCCCGACGTCGCGGGCAACGGCATCTTCAAGGGCAAGGCCACCGCCACGTTCGGCAAAGTGGAAAAGCCCTACCTGATCGACTTGTCGGCCATTCCCGAAGCGCCTGCCGGGTCGGACGCGGACAAGGTCGCCAGGGGCGAGATGCGCGCGCACTGATACGAAAAACGGGCGCATCGCTGCGCCCGTTTTCCATCAGGAACACGCCGCGCCGCTGACCAAAAGCCGCCGGCGCAGACCCCTGTCAGCCTTCGATGATCTGCATCACCAGCGGACGCGCTGCGAGGCTCTGCGATCCGTCGAGAATGCGCAGCGCCTCGGTCACCGCCGATTCCGGCCCTTCGTGCGTGACCATGGCCAGGATCACCTCGCCGGTCTGCGCATCCTCGCCCTTCTGGATCATGCTGGCGATCGAGACACCCGCATCGCGCATGGCGGCCGTGATCTCGGCCAGCACGCCCGGACGGTCCGGCACGGCGAAGCGGATATAGCTGCGGCCACGGCGGTGGCCGGTTTCGGCAGGCTCCATGGCTTCCAGCTCGCCTTCCGGCATGGAGAAGGCAGCGCCTTTCTCTCCGCGTGCGATGTCGATGATGTCGGCGACCACCGCGCTGGCGGTCGGCCCGTCACCGGCGCCCGCGCCCTGGAACAGCAGGCGGCCCATGAAATTGCCCTCGGCGACGACGGCATTGGTGGCACCGTCGACGTGAGCGAGCGGATGGTCGAAAGGCACGAGATGCGGATGGACCCGCTGGAACAGGCGGGCGCTGCCGCCGGTGCGGTCGATCTCGCCCATGCCCAGCAGCCGGATGACGTAACCGAGCGAGCGGGCCTGCTCGATGTCGGCCGCCTTTACCCGCGAAATGCCGGTGGTCTCCACCGCATCGAAGCGCAGGCGCGAACCGAAGGCGATTGCCGCCAGGATCGAGAGCTTGTGGCCGGCATCGATGCCTTCCACGTCGAACGTGGGGTCGGCCTCTGCGTAGCCCAGGCGCTGGGCTTCGGCCAGAACGTCGCCGAAATCGCGCCCGGTGTCCTCCATGGTGGAGAGGATGTAATTGCAGGTACCGTTGAGGATCCCATAGACGCGGTCGATGGCATTGGCCGCCGCACCCTCGCTGAGCCCCTTGATGACCGGGATGCCGCCCGCGACGGCGGCCTCGAACTTGAGCGCCACGCCTGCCTTTTCAGCGGCCGAGGCCAGTTCCAGCCCATGGTGCGCGATCATCGCCTTGTTGGCGGTGACCAGCCCCTTGCCCTGGCCGATGGCATTGCGCGCCAGGGTCAGCGCCGGTCCGTCAGACCCGCCGACCATTTCCACCACCACGTCCACGTCGGGACGGGCCGCGAGCGCGGCGGGATCGTCTTCCCAGTCGTAATGAGACAGGTCGACACCGCGATCCTTGGTGCGATCGCGCGCGCTGACGGCGGCAATGCGGATCGGCCGGCGCGCACGGCGGGCAATGAGTTCGGCATTGGTCTCGATAAGACGGACGACGCCCGTTCCGACAGTGCCGAGACCGGCCAGCGCAATATTCAGCGGTTCAACCATGGACAACCCTTTCGGGTCCGGGCCCTAGGGGAGCCCACGGTGAAATTCCAGTACCTTCGCCGGGGTCTGTCCCGAAACTTCGGGCGCGAGGACCCCGGCGCCGGGAATCAGCCGGAAACCTTGGTGCCCTGGTTGAGCGTCCGGCGGCATTCACCGAGCTGACCGATCACCGTGCGATAATCGGCTTCGGCCTGGCGGCGCTCGGCAATGCCCTCGGCCACATTCGTGCCCGGCGGCGGGTTATTGGGCAGGAAGCAGGCCAGGCGGTACCATTCCACTGTCTCGGGCTGCGGCGGATTGCCGGTGTCGGCCACCAGCTCGGAGAACGAAACGCCCCAGGCGGGCGCCGCACCCGGCTCGTGATGCACCGTGATGGAGGCCGCCGAATTGTCCTTGGTCTTGAGGAATATCTGCGTCTCGCCCTGCCCTGCCAGATTGCCCGGAACATAGAGCAGTTCGCGCACGCCGGTGATCTTGACCGGGGCATTGCCGGAGAGCAGCGAGCGCAGGATGCCGCGCACGCGCGCCTCGGCCTGCTCGCTCCAGAGCTGCTGGGCCGTGGGCGTCACCAGTTGCAGTTCGCCGGGGCGGCCGGGAACGGCGCGGGCGAAGAGCAGCACGTCCTGCTTCTTCAGCTTCGGCGCCTTGCCGCGGGAATCGAGCGGAAGGTCCACCAGATAGACGAACGATTCGCCGATCGGCGCCTTGCCCGCGATCAGCGCCTGGGTCTGCGCGGTCATGTAGAAGCGCGCCATGCCCTGGGCGAGGCCGGGGGCCCGCGCATCCTCCACGCGCACCATCTTGCGAATCTGTGCCTTGACCACCAGCCCGGCCGATTCGGACAAGTCGGCAATATCGGCAAATGTCGGTCCGCCCGCGCTCGTCAAGTCACGCGCGCCGGCTTCGTTCGAATTGCCACCGGTTACCCCCTGGGCCAGGACCGGAACAGCCTGCACGGCCAGCGCAACCCCCGCCAGATTCGCGACAAGTCGGTGCAGATGGGATGACATGGGGGACACTCTCCGTGGAAAAAGGCCAGCCTATAGCGGCTTTGGGGCCCGGCCACAAAATCCCCCTTTTCCGATTGGAACTTATCCGCCCTGAATTGACCGTTAACCGTTGACGTGCCGATAAGGCGTTGCACACATGCAACTGTCGGGCTAAGGAAACTCGCAAATTGGGGCAAAAAAACGAATAAGCCCCGCGGTTCGCCTCCCGTTAAAAGTTTACGGATGGGCTGACTGTCAGCCGTCAGGGTGGGTAAGTTGGAGTTTCGTCATGGACCTTGCCTCAGGGTGAGGGCCATGGGCGCCCTTGGACACGTCCGGCACGGGCTTTCCCGGGGCTAGATAATGGAGTGATGCGTTTGAATGGCTTACGCTGACCAGCAAATGAGCGGTAACAAGATTACCGCGCTTGTCATTGTTGCGCTGATCCACGTCTTTGTAGGCTATGCGCTCGTCACGGGCCTGGCCTATCAGGCTGCGCAACAGGTCATCAAGAAGGTGACCACAGTCGACATCAAGGAAGAGAAACCGAAGGAGGAAGAGCCGCCGCCGCCGCCGCCGAAGCAGGAAGAAGCTCCGCCGCCGCCGATCGTCGCGCCTCCGCCGCCGATCAACATTGCCCCGGCCCCGCCGCCGGTGCAGACCGTGGTGACGGCTCCGCCGCCGCCGCCGGTGGTGATCACGACCGCGGCTCCGCCCGCACCCCCGGCTCCGGCTCCGGCACCTCCGGGTCCGTCCAAGGCCCGCGGCGCTTCGCCGAAGGGTCAGGGCAGCTGGGCCGCCCGCATTCAGGCGAACTATCCGACCCGCGCCGCTCGTGAAGAGCGTGAAGGCCGTGTCGGTGTGCGCGTAGGAATCGGTCCGGACGGCAAGGTCACCGCTTGCTCGGTCACCGCATCGAGCGGCAGCCCTGACCTTGACGAGGCAGCTTGCGACGGCATGACCCGCTACGCGCGGTTCAACCCGGCGCTCGACGATGCCGGCAACCCGACGAGCGGCCAGTTCTCGACGGCCATCGTCTACAAGCTGAACTAACTCCTTTTAAGACTGGTTAGGCCCACACCCCGGCCGGAATCAGTCCCTGCATTCTTCTTGAGAGGTAAATCGCATGCTTATCGTTGATATCCTTGCCGCAGCGGGCGAAGCTGCGCCCCAGAACAAGTTCGGTTTCATGGAAGCCCTTCAGGCTGGCGGCTTCATTTCGTACGCCACCGTGATCATCATGGGCATCATGTCCTTCGGCTCGTTCTACATCCTGTTCACCAAGTGGTTCGAACAGTCCAAGATCATGCGCCAGTACAACGTTGTGCGCACCACCTTCTGGAAGGCTCCGACCCTCCGTGAAGGCGCCACCAAGCTCGAGAAGAACAGCGCCTGGCGCCAGCTCGTCGACGACGGCATCGCCGCCGAAGACCAGCACGCCAAGATGACCGATTCGCTCGAAGCCCATGACTGGATGCACGCTTCGCTCGCGCGTTCGGAAGCTTCGATCAACGCTCGCCTTGCTCAGGGCCTGCCGTTCCTCGCCACCGTCGGCGCGACCGCACCGTTCATCGGTCTGTTCGGTACCGTGGTCGGCATCTACCGCGCCCTGATCGCCATCGGCATCGCCGGTTCGGCTTCGATCGACAAGGTCGCTGGTCCGGTCGGTGAATCGCTGATCATGACCGCGCTCGGCCTGATCGTCGCCGTTCCTGCAGTTCTGGCCTACAACTACCTCCAGAGCCGCAACAAGCGCATCGCCGAAAACCTGACCGGCTTCTCCAGCGACGTTCTCGCGAACATCAACTCGCGCGGCGCCGTGAAGCCGATCGTTGCTGCTGCCCCGGCGAAGCCCGCCGCTGCTCCGGCCAAGCCGGCTGCTGCTCCGGCCAAGCCGTAAGCAGCATGGGATGGGCCTGTCGCAGGACGGCAGGCCACATCCGAGGGACTCAGGCGGCGGTGCGTTGCATGCGCGTCCGTCGCCTGCCCAGGGCAACGCAAGGATTAGGATAAAACTATGGCGATATCCTCGGGCGGAGGCGGTGCCGAGACACCGATGTCCGACATCAACACGACGCCGCTCGTCGACGTCATGCTGGTGCTTCTGATCATCTTCCTGATCGCGGTTCCGGTTGCGATCCAGACGATCGAAAAGCTGAAGATCCCCGTCGTCGAGGCCGTTGAATCGAAGGACAAGGTCGAAAACCTTCTCCTCACCGTTTCGACCACCGACGATGCGGGCAAGGCAGCGGGTGAACCCGGTTACGTCGGCGCTTCGCGCAACGGCGAATGCCGCGTCTACTTCAACAACATCACGCCGGTGACCTCGCAGGAACTGCGCGACCAGGCTTTCAAGCGTCTCGATGCAATCGTGAAGCGCGAAGGCGGCCCGCAGGCCCTTCAGGCCAACCCCGATCTCGTGCCGCAGGTCCACATCCGTGGTGACGTCAACGCCCCGTGGCGCTGCGTTGCCGGTGCGATCTACAACGTTCAGATCTCGGGCTACCCCACGGTTGGCTTCATCACCAACCCGGTCGACCCGAACGGCTGACGTTCAGGCAGGAACAGGAGTAACTTTCCATGGCAATGTCAGGCGGCAAGGAAAATGGCGAGCCGATGATGGAAATGAACACGACGCCGTTGATCGACGTCATGCTCGTTCTCCTCATCATGTTCATCATTACCATCCCGGTTGCGACCCACTCGATCGACATCGATCTTCCGGTTGCGACCCCTCCGACGAACACGCCTCCTCCGGTCGATCCGATCCGCAACAAGGTGGTTCTCACCGCGGACGACAAGATCCTCTGGAACGGTACGCAGGTTGACGGCCCGGGTCTCGCGAATCTGCTCAAGCAGTCGCTGAGCTACGCGGTCGAACCCGAGCTGCAGTACCAGCCGGAAGCGAACGCCAGCTACGATCTCTCGGCCCAGGTGCTGCAGGTGATCAAGGCGGCGCAAGTCACGAAGTTCGGCTTCGTCGGCAACGAACAGTTCCGCGACTTCGGCAAGTAAGCCGAACGAACGGAACCGGTCTCTCAAGGACCAATGAAGGGGCGGAGCGATCCGCCCCTTTTTTGTTGTCCGGAGCAGCCTAAGTCTGGAGCCGCCTTAGTCCGGCCCAGTCCTATTCAGGCCAAGCCCTATTCAGTCCGAGTCTGGCTCAGTCTTCCTCAGGCTCGGCCACCGGGTCCACCCGCATGGCCATGGAGGCCAGGCTTTCCGCCTCCACCAGCAAGTCCTCGTCGGCCGATCCCGAGGGCAGCGATTCCCGCCCGATCATCGAAATCGCCGGCACCGAGAGCGGGCTGATCCGCTCCAGCCGCACATGGTCCACTTCCTTCGCCGCGCGGTCCAGCACATCGGCCACGCGCGCCACGTCGGTCATCCGCGCCCGAGCATCGGCCCAGGCCGCCTCGATCAGGAGGTGATCGGGTTCGTACTTGCGCAGGACATCGTAGATCAGGTCGGTCGAGAAGGTCACCTGCCGCCCGGTTTTGCGCTTGCCCGGCTGCTGCCGCTCGACAAGGCCGGAAATCACCGCAACCTCGCGGAAGGCCCGGCGCAGAAGATAGGACTGCTGCACCCAGTCGACGAATTCGTGCGTCAGGATGTCCGGCGAGAGCAGCGAGGCCGGATCGTCCACCGGCTTGAGGCCATAGACCACCAGCGCATAGTCCGTCGCCACGAAGCCCAGCGGCCCCAGCCCCCGGTCTTCCATCCGCCGCGTCACGAGCATCCCCAGCGACTGGTTCGCCGGCCAGCCCTCGAAGGTGTAATAGGTGGTGTAGGCGCGGCCCTGGTGCGGGAAGCTCTCCACCAGCAGACGCCCGGGCGCGGGCAAGTGCGAGCGCCAGTCCTGCACTTCGAGCCATTCACGCACGTCGTCGGGAAAACGCGACCAGCCGGCCCGGTCGAACAGCATGGCACGCACCCGGTCCGCAAGATGGGTCGAGATCGGCATGCGCTGGCCCATGTAGCTGGGGATCGTCGCCGAGCGCCGCGCCGCGCGCACGACCAGCTCCAGTTCGCGCAGCCCTTCCACTTCCAGGTCCATTCCGGCGAAGCGGAAAGTGTCCCCCGGCTTGAGGCTCGCCCCGAACCCCTCCTCGACTTTGCCGAGCGAGCGGCCGTTGCGAAAGCGCACGTCGAGCATCTCTGAATCGACGATGATCCCGGCGTTGAGACGGTGGCGTGCGGCATGCTCGGGGTGGGTCAGCCGCCAGGTCCCGTCCTTCTCGCGCACGATCCGGCGGAAACGATCGTAGGAGCGCAGCGCGTATCCCCCGGTCGCCACGAAATCGAGCACGCGCGCGAAAATGGCCTCGTCCACCCAGGCATAGGCCAGCGACGAGCGCACTTCCGATAGCAGCGCATCCTCGCGAAACGGGCCTGCACAGGCGACTGCCATGACGTGCTGGGCCAGAACGTCGAGGCCGCCGGGGCGGAACGGTTCGCCATCGCGCTGGCCCTCGTGAACGGCCTGCTGCGCGGCGAAAGCCTCGAGAAACTCGAACCGGTTGCCCGGCACCAGCAGCGCCTTGCTCGGCTGGTCGAGCCGGTGATTGGCGCGGCCGATGCGCTGGAGCAGGCGCGACGATCCTTTCGGCGCGCCCATCTGCACGACCAGGTCGATATCGCCCCAGTCCACCCCGAGATCCAGGCTGGCGGTGCAGACCAGGGCCCGCAGCCGCCCCTCCGCCATCGCCCCTTCCACCTTGCGCCGCGCCTCCTTGGAGAGCGAGCCATGGTGGATGCCGATCGGCAGGTTGTCCTCGTTGGCATTCCACAACTCCTGGAAGATATATTCCGCCAGGAAGCGCGTGTTCGTGAAGATCAGCGTGGTGCGGTGGGCCTTGACCTGCTGGATCAGCTGCGGGATCGCCCAGGTGGCGGCGTGGCCGCTCCACGGGATGCGTTCTTCCTGCGGCAGCAGGATCGACACTTCGGGCTCGGCGCCGGCCTCGCCTTCGACGAGCTGGACCGCATCGATCTCGCCCCAGGGCGCGAGCCAGCCGCGAAAGGCGTCAGGGTCCGCCAGCGTCGCCGACAGGCCCGCGCGTTGCAGCGCCGGCGAAAGCGCCTGCAGCCGGGACAAGGCCAGCGCCAGGAGATCGCCGCGCTTGCCGGTGGCGAAGGCGTGAATTTCATCGATGACCACCCGCTGAAGCCCGGCAAACAGCGTGGGCGCCTCGGGATAGCTCAGCAGGAGCGAGAGCGATTCGGGCGTGGTCAGCAGCACATGCGGCGGCCGGGCGCGCTGGCGGGCCTTGCGGTCCGAGGGGGTATCGCCGCTGCGGGTCTCGATGCGGATCGGCAGTCCCATCTCCTCCACGGGCGTCAGGAGATTGCGCTGAACATCGTGCGCCAGCGCCTTGAGCGGCGAGACGTAGAGCGTGTGCAGGCCCTCGGGCAGCGGCCCGCCGTCCAGCCGCGAGGGACAGAACGCCGCCAGGGTGGGCAGAAAGCCCGCCAGCGTCTTGCCGGCGCCGGTATCGGCCACCAGCAAGGCGTGAAGTCCGCGGTCGGAGGCTTCCAGCATCTCCAGCTGGTGCCGCCGCACGCGCCATCCGCGCCCGGCGAACCAGTCGCCAAGCTCGGGAGGGACGGCCGTTGCCGGCGTCATGAAGTCGATCTCGGCACGGTCATCGCTCGGGTGGTTGCAGCACGGCTCCGTTGAAGCATGGGGGCGAACAACAGGAAAGCCCGAGCATGCGGCGCGGTTGCGCCAATCTTCTTGCGTACTTGTGCCCCTTCGCGGATGGTCGGCCGGTTCCCAGCAGCGAGGGCCAGGGTGACGATGCCGACGGATCTCGATCTCAGACACCTGATCGCCCTGGCCGTCAGCCTCGCACTGGGGCTGCTGGTGGGCCTGCAACGCGGCTGGGCCGCGCGCGAACAGGCCGACGGGTCGCGCTTTGCCGGCATCCGCACTTTTGCGCTGATGGGCCTTGCCGGCGGGCTTGCGGGCATTCTCTTCGCCCCCGCCCCCGGCCCGGCCACCGTCCTGCTCGGCGCCGCCGCCCTGCTGGTGATCGTGGGCTACTGGCGGGATGCGCGGCTGAACAGCAGCGTCAGCGGCACATCCGGCGTCGTCGCGCTGCTGACGCTGGCGAGCGGCCTGATGGTGGGCCTGGGCGAGCGGCTGATCGGCACCGTGATCGCGGTGGTCATGGTCCTGCTGCTCGCCATGCGCGAGCAGTTGCACGGCTGGATAGATCGCCTCAGCCAGCGCGAGGTTCTCTCGATCGCCCGCTTCGCCCTGATCGCGCTGGTGATCCTGCCGCTCCTGCCCAACCAGGATTTCGGCCCTTACGGCGCGTGGAATCCGCGGAAGCTCTGGCTGATCGTGGTGCTGGTCTCCGGCTTTTCCTTCGCGGGCTACTTCGCCACCCGCATCGTCGGCGCGGCGCGCGGGGTCATCGCCACGGCCGCGGCCGGCGCGCTGGTCTCCTCGACCGCGGTCACCGCCTCGATCGCCAACCGCATGAAGGACGGCGCCATACCGGCGCCCGTGCTGGCCTCTGCGGTATCGGTATCCTCCGTCGTCATGTTCCTGCGCGTGATGGTCCTGACCGGCCTGCTCGCGCCGGCCGCCTTGCCGATGCTGGTCAGGCTCATCGCCCCGGGCCTCACGGTCAGCCTCGCGCTGGCCGCCTGGTATCTCCACCGCACGCGCTTCGCCGAAGTGGGCGACACCAGCCACGAGATGACGATCCGCAATCCCTTCGACGTCGCCCCCGCGCTGATGCTCGCCGGTCTGGTCATGGTGCTCACCGTCGCCTCGCTATGGGTGCTGCAGAATTTCGGGGACCGCGGCCTTGCGCTGGTCCTGGCGATCTCGGGCACGGTGGACGTCGATTCCGCCATTATCACCATGGGCGGATTGGCCGGCCAGACGCTCGATCCGCGTACCGCCGGGCTGGTCCTGGCAGTGCCGGTGGCGCTCAACACCCTGTTCAAGGCCGGCGTGGTCGCCAGCGTGGCGGGATGGGAGAAAGGCCGCGACGGCGTGCTCCCCCTGGTCGGCAGCGCCCTGGCGGTGGGCCTTGCCTGGCTCGTCCTGCGCTAAGGGCGGCTAGTGCCCCGCCTGCGGCCCGCGTTGCAGGCCCGAGGCCGCCAGTTGCCCGTCGATCTCGCCCACCAGCCGCTCCAGTCCCTCGGCCGAGTGACTTTCCGCGCGGGCAACGAGCACGTCCTGCGTATTGGAAGCCCGCAGCAGCCACCAGCCATCGGGCGTGGTGACGCGAACACCGTCCATGTCGACGAAAACTGCCCCCGCCTCGGCAAGCCGCGCGCGCACTTCCGCGACGGCCGCGAACTTGCGCGCCTCGTCCACCTGGAACCGCAGTTCCGGCGTATTGAGCATCTCCGGCATCGCGCCGCGCAGTTCGGTCACCGAGCGCCCCAGCCGGACCGTGGCCGCCATCAGCCTGACCGCCGCATAGAGACCGTCGTCGAAACCGTAGAATTCGTCCGCGAAGAAGACATGGGCGCTGGTCTCGCCCGCCAGCGCCGCGCCGGTCTCCTTCATCTTGGCCTTCATGTGCGAATGGCCGCTTTTCCACATGAGCGGGCGCCCGCCGTGGCGCGCAATCGTGTCGAACACGGCGCCGGATGCCTTGACGTCGGCGATCACCGTGGCCCCCGGCATGCGCGCCAGCACGTCTTCCGCAAAGATCCCGAGCAACTGGTCGCCCCAGATCACCCGGCCCAGGCCGTCGACGGCGCCGATCCGGTCGGCATCGCCGTCGAAAGCCACCCCGAAGTCCAGACCCTTCGCGGCGACCAGCGCCTTCAGGTCCGCCAGGTTCCGCTCTTCCGTGGGATCGGGATGGTGGTTGGGGAAAGTACCGTCCACTTGCGTGAACAGCAGATGGTGCTCGCCCGGCAGGCGCGCCGCGAGCCGCTCCAGCGCCGGTCCGGCCGCGCCGTTGCCAGCATCCCAGCCGATCCGCAGACCGGCAAGACCCTCGTGCGAGAGCCCCGAAACGCCCTGCGCGATGCGATCGACATAAGCCTCCAGCACCTCGCGCTGCTCGACCTGCCCGGCGCCCTCGTCCCAGTCGCCCACCGCCGCCATCTCGCCCAGGCGGACGATATCGGCGCCGAAGAACGGCCGCCCGCCCAGCACCAGCTTGAAGCCGTTGTGATCGGCGGGATTGTGGCTGCCGGTGATCTGGATGCCGCCCTGCACGTCGCCGGACGTCGCCTCGGCATAATAGAGCATCGGCGTCGGCCCCAGGCCGATGCGGACCACGTCCGCGCCGCTGGCGCGCAGCCCTTCGACCAGCGCCGCTTCCAGCATCGGGGAACTGAGGCGGCCGTCGTAGCCCACCGCCACCTTGCGCCCCCCGGCGCGGCGCAGCACGGTGGCAAAGCCCCGGCCGATCGCATGCGCGTCCTGCGGCCCGAGATCCCGGCCGACCACGCCGCGAATATCGTATTCGCGCAGGATGGTGGGATCGAACCTGTGGCCCATGTTCAGGCCTGCGGGCTGCTCAACCTGGCCAGCAGGAGATCGCGCGCCGCGTTCGCTTCGTGAACTTTCTCGTTCGTGCCGCCCCGGTCGGGATGGACTTGCGCGACGACGCGGCGGTGCGCGTCGAGGATTTCGCGGCGGTCCGCGCCTTCACTCACGCCCAGCAGCGCCCGCGCCTGCGCGCTGGCGTGAACGTCCGCGAAGGAGGGACCGGGCAGCGCCTTGCCCTGCCACGGCCAGCGCCCCTTGATCAGCCGCCAGGCAATGCAGCCGAGCGCGATGAGCCAGAGCAGTTTCATTCGTCGCCGGCGAGTTGGAGATCCGGCTCACGGTTCGTCGGCATCGGCAGGTTAAGCCCCGCCACCAGCTGGCGCAGTTCCTGACGTGCCACGAGATGGCTGGTGCCGAGTTCGCCAAGATGCCCCTTGTCGAGCAGGGTCAGGCCCGAGGGGAACAGCTCGCGGAAGATGACGCGCTCGGAAAGACCGTTGGAAATGCGGAAGCCCACGCGCTTGGACAGTTCGAGCAGCGCGCCTTCCAGGCGGCGCATGTTCTTCGCCTCGACGTGCTGGACGCGGTTGCGCACCACCACCCAGTCGAGTTCGCGGCGACCTTCGTTGATGGTCTTGAGGCCGCGCTTCTTGCGGGTTTCCCACATGAGTTCGGCGTAGAACGAAAGCTTCTTCACCTTGAACGATTCGCTCTCGACCTGGCCGATGAGGTCGAAGTCGATGAAGCTGTCGTTCAGCGGGGTGACCAGGGTATCGGCCGTTGCCGCGACGTGGCGGGCGAACTGGTCGTCACGGCCGGGCGTGTCGAAGATCAGGAAGTCGTAACCATCGGCGATGGCTTCGGCCAGATCGTCCAGCTCGCCGATATCCTCGCCGTCGTAGACCGAGAAACGAGCGCCGGGCAGCGCGATTTCGCGGCGGCGCTCGGTTTCGACGCGGTTCTCCAGATAGCGGTACAAAGTGCGCTGGCGCGGATCGAGATCGATCGCGGCGACCTTGGCGCCCTGATAGGCGAGCGCGATGGCGACGTGGACGGCTGTCGTGGACTTGCCGGTGCCGCCTTTTTCATTGGCGAAGACGATGCGATGCGCTGTCACGGACCCTGTTCGCTTTCCCTGTTGCCCCCGGGCCCTAGCCCGGATTCGCTGCCCCCGGACTCTAGCCCGGGAAGCGAAATCAAATCCTTAACCGCCGAAGCGGGTCAAACCCATTGCCGCCCGGGGCGCGGTGCGGCTAAGGGCAGGCGCGACCACCGGTCAAGTGCATCCTATCGGAGCAGTGACACCCAATGCAAACCCTCCACAGCCTTGATCCACTGCGCCGTGCCGTTGCCGCCCTGCGCCAGTCGCCCGACGGGCCGAAAACCGTCGCCCTGGTGCCGACCATGGGCGCGCTCCATGAAGGCCATCTGACACTGGTGCGCGAAGCGCGGAAGCAGGCGGATCACGTCGTCGTCTCGATCTTCGTGAACCCGCTGCAATTCGGCGCGAACGAGGATCTCGACAAGTATCCCCGCCAGCTGGAGCGTGATTGTGCGCTGCTGGAAGCGGAAGGGGTGGACCTGGTCTGGGCACCCACTGTGGAGGCGATGTACCCGCAGGGTTTTGCCACCAATATCTCCGTCACCGGCGTCAGCGACGGCCTTTGCGGCGCATCGCGCCCCGGTCACTTCGACGGCGTCGCCACCGTGGTGTGCAAACTGTTCCACCAGGTCCTGCCCGATGTGGCGCTGTTCGGCGAGAAGGACTGGCAGCAGCTCGCCGTGATCCGCCGCATGGCCCGCGATCTGGACCTGACCAGCCCCCACGCCGACGCCGTGCTGGGCGTGGCCACCGTCCGCGAGGAGGACGGCCTCGCCATGTCCTCGCGCAATGCCTACCTCACGGCCGAGCAGCGCCTGCAGGCCGTCACCCTGCCGATGGCCATGAAAGTCGCGATCGCGGGCATTCGGAACGGCGAGCCCGTAGCGGCCTGCATCGGCCACCTGAAGGACGCCTTGCTGGCAGGCGGCTTCTCCTCGGTCGACTATGCCGAGCTTCGCGATGCCGACAGCCTTGCCCCGCTGGATTCGCACGGGACCGCGCCGATGCGTCTTTTGGTGGCGGCGCGGATCGGCACGACCCGCCTGATCGACAACATGGCGGTCTTGCCGGAATAGCCGCTGCGCCATCCCGATTTTTCCTTCGGGAAATCTCACAGCAATAGTCATTTGCGTGCCGGGAATTCCGGCTTAAGGTCGAACCGGGTTGGGAAGGCCGGGTCGCCCCGCGTCCGGTGCAACAGAGGGAAGTCATCATGAAGAAATTCGCCTGTGCGCTCGCCGCACTTGCCGTCGTGGCCGGCGCGCCCTCGGCTTTCGCCGAAGACCGCTCTTCCGCACGCAAGGTCCAGGACAAGGGCACCCAGGAGATCCCGGTGTGCCGCAAGAACCTCGGCACCGTCGCCATCGTCGAGCCCGAGAACCAGTGGTGGCGCGAACTGAGCCTGGGCAGCCCCGAGGCGATCCTGCGCGTCTTCGTGCAGAAGTCCGGCTGCTTCACCATGGTGAACCGCGGCCGTTCGCTGCAGAACAGCGCGATGGAACGCGCGCTGGCCGAACAGGGTGAGCTTCAGAAGGGCTCGAACATCGGCAAGGGCCAGATCAAGGCGGCGGACTACTTCATCCAGCCCGATATCGTCTCCACCAACAACAATTCCGGCGGCGGCGGTCTCGGCGCGGCGCTTGGCGGCGTGGGCGGCCTGTTCGGTCGCGGCTTCGGCGCGATCGCCGGCGGCCTCAACGTCAAGAAGGGCGAGGCCAACGTCACGCTCTCCATCGTCAACGCGCGCACCACGGTCGAGGAAGCGCTGACCGAGGGCTATGCCCGCAAGTCGGACGTCAGCTTCGGCGGCGGCGGTGGCGGCTTCTTCGGCGGCACGTTCGGCGCGGCTGGCGGCGGCGGCTACCAGAACACCCAGATCGGCCAGATCATCGTGCTCGCCTATCTCGATGCCTATACCAAGCTGGTCACCCAGCTCGGCGGCCTGCCCGAAAGCGCCTCGGCGGCGGCCCCGCAGGCCACCAACGCCCAGGCCCACTGATCGACACGATCTTGCGGAATGACCGGCCGGGGCCTTTTCCCGGCCGGTACGACGCAGCAGCGAACAGCGCCATGAGCGGCCCGAAAACCCTCTATATCGAAGACGACGTCCGCGCCGCAACGCAAGTGAAGGAGCTGGCCGCGCAGGCCGGCATCCCGCTCGTCTGGGCCGAAAGCGGACAGGAAGGCCTGAAGCTGGCCGGCTTCGAGCATTTCGACGTCATCATCCTCGACCGCATGCTGCCCGATCTCGACGGGCTGACGATCCTTTCGCGCCTGCGCGAAAGCGGCATCGGCACGCCCGTGCTGATGCTTTCCGCGCTGGGCCGCACCAGCGACCGGGCGGAGGGGCTGGACGCCGGGGCGGACGACTACCTGGCCAAGCCTTTCGAAGCGCCGGAACTGCTCGCCCGGCTCCGCGCGCTTCATCGCCGCGCCTCGGGGCGGGCGCATAGCGCGGTGATCCTCTACGGCGCCTTCGAGTGCCATGTGAAAGCGCGCACCGCCTTCCGCAACAATTGCTACCTCGCGCTGAGCCCCAAGGAATTCGAGCTTTTCCGCTATTTCATGGAAAACGCCGGCGAAGTGCTGACGCGCGAGATGCTGCTGCGCGACGTGTGGAAGATGAACTTCGACCCGCAGACCAACGTCGTCGACGTGAATATCGGCCGCCTCCGCCGCAAGCTGGAGGAAGGCTTCGATACGCCCGCGCTGGAGACGATCTGGGGCTCGGGCTACCGCCTGCTCGACGGGCGCTAGACGCCATGGCGCGCCTCGTGGAAATTCACAGGTCGATCTTTACCCAGATCGTCGCCTGGGCGATCCTGATCGCGGCGATGATCACGTTCGGCCTCTGGCTGCTGACCGATACCACGATCCAGCGCACCAACCGCCTGGCCCTGGAACGCGCGGTGGACGTGGACCTTGCGGGCATGGTCGACATTTTCGCCAGCGGCGGCGCGGTCGAGCTTTCCAACCGCATCAACGACCGCCTCGCGCTACAGCCGCGGGATGCCAACCCGGCGCACTATCTTCTGGCCGACGCCAGGGGCGCACCGCTCGCGGGCGACCTTCGCGCATGGCCCGGCCTCCACGCCGGCGTCTCGGAAACCGGCGACGTCACTTTGCCCGATGGCCAGCGCGCGCTGGGCCGCGCCACCCAGCTCGGGCCGGACCTGCGGCTGCTGGTTGCCCACGAGTACCGCGACCTCGGCCTGCTGCTGCGGCAAGTCGCGCTGGCCTTCCTGGCCGGCGGGCTGCTGGCGGTGGGCGCCGTGGCGCTGGCCGGCTGGTTCGCCGCGCGCCGCCTGGCCGGCCGGATCGAGCGCATCAACGCCGCCTTCCGCCACCCCGACGATGCCGCGCTGGCCCAGCTCGCCAAAGGCTCCAAGGACCGCGACGAGATCGACGAGCTGACCCGCCACTCCGGCGATGCCCTCGCCCGCCTGCGCCGCCTCGCCAGCGCCCAGCGCGAAACCACGGACCAGGTCGCGCACGAGATGCGCACCCCGCTCATGCATCTGGACAACCGCCTGGTGCGGGCGCTGGCCGCGACGCCCGACGGCGAAACGTCGGCGCGGATCGTCGATGCCCGGCTGGAGATCCGCGGCATCATCCGCATGCTCGAATCGCTGCTGGACATCGCCGCCAGCCAGGCCCGCCGCGGCGACCGCCATGGCCTGGCCCCGGTGGACCTCAGCCTTCTCGCCGAGCGACTGGGCGAACTCTATGCCGACAGTGCCGAGGAATCGGGCCACGGGTTCGAACTCGCCATCACCCCCGGCGTCGTGGTGGAAGGCGAGGAAATGCAGTTGACCCGTCTCATCACCAACCTGCTCGACAATGCCTTCAAGTTCGTCCCCCCGGGCGGAAATGTCAGGCTGGAGCTGGAGAAGGGGCCGCGGCTGACCGTGCGCGACGACGGCCCCGGCGTTCCGGCCGAAGAGCGGGAGCGCATCTTCGAGAAGTTCGGCCGCGCGGCCAACCGGGACGGCCAGAACGGCGCCGGGCTGGGCCTTGCCCTCTGCAAGGCGATTGCCGAGCGCCATCATCTTGAAATCACTCTCGCGCCCACCGAAAAAGGCGCCTGCTTCACGATTGCACCGGAGTCGAAACCATGAATGCGCCCAGGTCCGCCCTGAACGTCCTGGCCGGCGCGGCGCTGCTGGTCGGCACGCCGGCACTCTGCGTGCCTGCCCCAGTCTCAGCCGCACCAGCCCTGCCCCCGTCGCGGGACGAGCGCGTGGCCCAGGCCCTGCTTGCCGCGCAGGAAGCCGCCGGTTCCGCCGACCCGGCGGCGCTGGGCGATGCGCTGCGCGTGATCGACCGTTCCGGCGCCCGGCCGATGGAAGGCTGGACCGGCGCCGATCCGGTCCCCGCCTGGCGTGCACTGGTGCCGGAGGCGGCAGGCTCTCCCTTGCGCGGCAGCCCGCTCGGGCCGGGCTACCGCTCCGGCCAGATCGGCGCGGGCAAGAGCGATTCCTTCCAGCAGGTGTTCCTTTCGGGCCGCAAGGCCAGCATCGCCCTTTCCGCCGTGGGCGGCGAGCCGCTGAGCCTGCGCGTCGTCGATGCCGACCACAAGCCGGTCTGCCTGGCGGACGCCCAGCGCCGCGCCTGCCGCTGGGTGCCGGTGTTCACCCAGCGCTACCTGATCGAAGTGCGCAACGGCGGCCAGAGCCAGGCCAACTATTTCCTGGTCGTCGACTGATCGCCGCCGCGAAAAGCCCCTCAGGGCCACCTGGGACATTTTCGCCTGATGACGCACCCGGTCTTTGCGGGTAGACGATCCGCCGTGGGCACTCTCAGGCAGTTCTTCCGGGCCCGTCCCGGCCTTGCGGCAATGCTGCTGGCGGCAGCACTGTGCCTCAAGATCTTCGTGCCCACCGGCTACATGCCTTCAGCCCAGGGCGGCGCGCTGACGGTGGAGCTTTGCTCCGGCTCGGCACCGGCCGGCTCCAAGTTGCTGATCCACGTCGAGCGCAAGGGCGGCAGTCACGACGCGTCGAACACCGCCGATCACCCTTGCGCCTTTTCCTCGCACTCCGCGGCCGCGCTCGATGCCGTGCTTCCGGCGCTCGTCGCGGCGGCCTTGCTGTTCGTCTTCGTCGCGGCCGTCCTGCACCGTCCGCTGGCGCTTCGCCGCCTTCGCGCGCAGATCCGTCCGCCCCTGAGAGGGCCRCCCCTCCCCGCCTGATCCCGATGCGACGCTGCCGGCCCCGCGCCTGCGGCACGACATGACGCGCGCATGCCGATCCTCATGGACGGCCTGCCGATCAGGTGAATATCCCCATGTACAGATTCCTGCTCGCGCTTGGCGCGACGCCGCTTGCCCTGTTTTCCGGGGCAGCCCTTGCCGAGGACGTCGATGCGGCGCCCGGCTCGACCATCCTCGTCGTCGGCCAGCGCGACGCGCCCATCAGCCTGGAAGCCCGCGGCCTTTCCGTCAGCCTCGGCAACGAACAGTTCGCGGGCGTCAATGCCCGCAACGTCGAAGACCTGATGAAATACGCGCCCGACTTCTTCGTGCGCACCCGCTACGCCGGCGATTCCAACGGCGTCCCCGGCTTTCGCGGCACGCATTCCACCCAGAGCGCCCGGACGCTGGTCATGGTGGATGGCTTCACGGTCTCCAACTTCCTGGGCAACTCCTTTGCCTATGCGCCCAAATGGGGCGTGGTCGGCCCAGGCGAGGTTTCGCAGTTCGACGTGGTCTATGGCCCCTACTCGGCGCGCTATGGCGGCAATTCGATGGGCGGGGTGGTCAATATCACTACCCGCTCGCCCGAGAAGACCGAAGCCTTCGTGTCCGTCCAGGGCATGAACCAGCCCTATGACCAATACGGCACCCATGACAGCTACTGGGGCTATTCGGCCGAAGCGGGCATGGGTTTCCGGCAGGAAGACGGTCCCTGGTCGATCCGCCTGTCGGGCCGCCACTTCCGCAACGAGGGCCATCCGCAGATGTTCTACGGGCTCTCTCCGAGCACGGCGAGCGTCGGCGCCTCCGCCCTTCCGGCGGTGACCGGCGCCGTGGTCGATCCGGGCCAGCACATGACCAGTGCCCCGGGCACGGCGACCAACCCGATCTTCGCAGCGCAGAGCCCGGCGATCATCACCCAGGACCAGGCCAAGCTCCGCCTCGGCTACGATGGCGCTTCCGGCGTGACCGGCGAGGCGCTGCTGGCCTATTGGCACAATCTCGACAGCCAGACCGCGCCCGACTGCTATTTGCGCGACGCCGCGGGAGGCACGGTCTGCGACGGCACCGTGACCCTCGGCGGGCAGGCCTACACTGCCAGCGGCGCCAACTGGTCCCGCACTATCCGCGACGAACTGCTGGCAGGGATCAAGCTTTCCGCGCCGGTTTCGGATGCGGTGACGGTGACGGCCAATATCTCGACCTACCAGATCCTGCGCTCGGACGCCTTCACCTCGAAGGGCTACAATGCCGGCGCGCAGGACGGCGCGGGGACGCTCGCACGGCAGGGGCCGACGGCATGGTACACCGGAGAGCTTGCCGCCACGGCCCGGCTGGGCGGCGCCGAACTGGCGGGCGGCACCGCGGCCAACCTCTATCGCACCGACCTCATCACTTACAGCCTGGCCAACTGGCGCCGCGACACGGGCCGGACATTCGCGACCCGCAGCTTCGGCAAGACCCGCACGCTTTCCGCCTGGGCCGAACTGCGGGTGCCGGTCGAGGCCGTGAAACTCACCCTCGGCGGCCGGTTCGAGGACTGGCACGCCTTCGACGGCGGGCTCGGCCGGATCGGTTCGAACGGCCTTGCCGTGGACAACCGGTATGATGGCCGCCATGCCGATGCCTTCCAGCCCAAGGCCTCGGCCGAATGGTCCATCGACGGGGATACGAGACTCCAGTTGAGCCTTGCCAAGGCCACGCGGTTTCCCACGGTGGGCGAGTTGTTTCAGGGCAGCCTGGACGGCAACGGCCTGTTCGACCCCCAGAGCTTCGATCCGAACCTGAAGCCGGAGCGATCCACCGATGCCAATCTGGTGCTGGCGCGGCAGTTCGGCAAAGTGAAGCTCACCGGCTCCGCCTTCTGGCAGCGGGTGCGCAACACGATCTTCTCGTTCACCGGATTCAACCAGAACGGGGTAACGACGTCCACGTACAAGAACATCGACCTGACCCGGCAATATGGCTTCGAGCTGATCGCGGAAGCACGCGGCGTGCTGCTGGAGGGCCTGGATCTCGATGCCAATGCGGCCTGGATCGATTCGGCCACCTTGCGCAACGACAGCGCGCCAGCAGCGGAAGGTGTGCAGTTCCCCCGCATCCCCCGCTGGCGCCTCAACGGCAACTTGCGATATCGCGTGGCGCCGCCGGTGCTTGTCTCGATCGGGGTGCGCTATGCCAGCCGTCCGAACACCGACCTGTTCGGGCTCCAGCGCGGCGACACTTACGGCTACACGTCCGAACTTTTCGCGCTCGACGCCAAGGTGAGCTGGGACGTTACCGACCAGCTTCGCTTCAGCGCGGGCGTGGACAATCTCACCAACGACCGGGCCTGGGTCTATCACCCCTACCCGCAGCGCAGCTTCCTGGTGGAAGCGGGATGGAAACTGTGACGACGATCCGAACCGTGAACGCAGCCGCGCCGCGCACCGAACGCTGGTATCGCGCCGTCTGGCGCTGGCATTTCTATGCCGGGCTGTTCTGCCTGCCGTTCGTGCTGTGGCTGTCGGTGACGGGGGGCATCTACTTGTTCAAGCCGCAGATCGAGGGCCTGCTCTATGCACCTTTCCGCGATGTCGCGAGCGGCCCGGCCCCTGCGCTGGCGCCCGCGACGATCGCGGCGCGCGCCGTTGCCGCGGTGCCGGGGTCGGTGCTCCACAAGTACGTCCTGCCCGAGGCCAAGGGCGATGCCGCGGAAGTGCTGGTGGGCCAGGGCACGGAAGAGGTGCGGGTCTGGGTCCATCCGCAGACCGGCCGGGTCCTTCACCAGGTGGCCGAAGAAGACAGGCTGATGCGCGTCGTCTTCCGCCTTCATGGCGAATTGCTGGCGGGGAATCGCGGATCGGCCCTGGTCGAGACGGCCGCGTGCTGGACCATCGTCATGCTGCTTACCGGCCTGTTCCTCTGGTGGCCCCGGCAGACGGGAGGGAAATTGGCCGGCGTGGTCTATCCGCGCCTGCGCCGCGGCCGCGCGCTGTTCTGGCGCGACATCCATGCCGTGACTGGCCTGTGGATCTCGCTCGGTGCGCTGTTCCTGATCGCTTCCGGCCTGCCCTGGGCCAATGCCTGGGGGGACTACTTCCGGAACATCCGCGCGGTCACCGGCACGCTGGAGGGGGTGCAGGACTGGTCCGCCGGCTCCGCTGCCGATGCCGATCGCCGCGCCATCGCCGATGCCGGCATGCGGGCGATGATGGCGGAGCACGCCGAGCATGGCGCGCAGAGTGCGATGACCATGCCCGGGGGAATGATGATGGCCGCGCCAGAGGCGATGACAGCGCCGGGAGAGAAGGCGCTCGATGCCGTCGTCGCGCAGGCGCAGGGCCTTCACTTTGCCGCGCCGGTCGAAGTGAGCCCGCCCATGGCCGAGGGCGCCTTGTGGCAAGTGCGCAGCCAGGCCGAGAACCGCCCCGCCCGCGACAGCGCCGAGATTTCCGGCGATGGCCGACTGGTCGGCGTGCAGCGCTTCGGCCAGCGCCACTGGATCGACCGCGCAGTCGGCTATGGTGTCGCCGTGCACGAGGGCGCGTGGTGGGGACTGGCCAACCAATTGGTCAACCTCGCCGTCCTGCTCGGCCTGGTCATGCTATGCCTTTCGAGCGTGGTGCTCTGGTGGCGTAGGCGGCCGGATCGGGTGCTGGGCGCGCCCGCCGCTTTCGCGCCGCTGCGACATAGCTGGCTGCTGGTCGCGCTGGTCTTCGCACTGGCGCTGGCGATGCCGCTGTTCGGGTTGTCGCTCGCCTTGGCGGCCGCGCTGGAAGGGGCCGGCAAGCGGCTGGCGCCTCGGCTGGGCGCCTGGATGGGCTGGCGAGCACCACGCGTTTCCAGCTGAGACTCCAGCTGAGACCGGGGCGGAGCAAGGAAATGGTGGCGCTTCGCTCCGGCGAATTCTTGAACACCCGTTCAGCACACCTCTTCTGATGGCGGCCGTTTCGGTCTAGCCCGGTGGGGAAGCGCGCCGGGCCCGGCCATCGATCCAGGCCGAGACAGGCGCCGCAACGGGAGAATGCGTGTGTCCTACAAGGTTGCCATCGTCACCGGCGCCGCCGCCGGCATCGGCGCGGCCTGCTCCAGGCGGCTGGCCAGACAGGGCGTGGCCGTCGCCGTGCTCGACCTCGACGCTGAGCGCTGCGCCGATACCGTCGCTGCCATCCGCGAGGCGGGCGGCACGGCCCTGGCCGTGGGGGCCGACGTGTCGAGCCGGGCTTCGGTGCAGGCCGCCGTGGAACAGGTGCGCGAGGCGCTGGGGCCGATCTCGATCCTGGTCAACAATGCAGGCGTCACCGACTTCACGCCGTTCGAGGAACTCACGGACGAGCGCTGGGACTTCATCTACGCCGTCAACGTGCGCGGTCCGTTCATCATGACGCAGGAGTGCCTGCCCGACATGAAAGCGGCGGCCTGGGGCCGGATCGTCAATATATCGTCCTCCAGCGCGCAGACCGGGGCGATAAACATGATCCCCTATTCGTCCTCGAAAGGCGCGGTGGTGACCATGACCCGCTCCATGGCGCAGGAATTCGGGCCTTACGGGATCACCGTGAACAACATCCCGCCCGGATCGGTGATGGGGACGATCATGTCGGAAGCGAACCGCGACCGCTTCCAGATCCCGACCGAGGTGCTGCTGCAGTCGGTCCCGGTACGCCGCCTTGGCGAACCGGACGACATCGCCAATGCCTGTGCCTGGCTCTGTCACGAGGATTCGGGCTACGTCACCGGCCAGACCATCGGCGTCAACGGCGGACGCGTGGTGACCTGAGAGGGTCTTCCCCCCGGTCAAGGCTCAGGCCAGGCCGGCGGGCATCAGCCTCGCCTATGGGGCCAGGCTTGCCCGGACAAATGTAAAGGGCCGGCGGTTTGCACCGCCGGCCCTTCGTTCCACATGGGGGGTGGTGGAATTACTGGAGGAAGATCAGGCCTCGGCCTTCTTGCCCTCGGTCTCGTAGCGTTCGATCGCCTCGACGACGATGCGGCGGGCTTCCTCAGCGCCGCCCCAGGTGCCGACGCGGACCCACTTTTCGGCCTCGAGATCCTTGTAGTGAGTGAAGAAGTGCTCGATCTGGCTGAACACGATCGGCGGCAGATCGCCCTTTTCCTGAACGTCGGAATAGTAAGGGAAGGTCTTGTCGTCAGGCACGCAGACCAGCTTCTCGTCGCCGCCGTGCTCGTCTTCCAGGTTCAGCACCGCGATCGGGCGAACGCGCACCACCGCGCCGGGGACGAAGGGCGAGCGCGCGACGACCAGCGCGTCGAGCGGATCACCGTCGGGCGAAAGCGTGTGCGGCACGAAACCGTAATTCRCCGGATAGCGCATCGGGGTGTGCAGGATACGATCGACGAACAGGGCGCCGGAGTCCTTGTCGAACTCGTACTTCACGGGCTCACCGCCGATGGGGACCTCGATGATGACGTTCAGGCTCTCCGGCGGGTTCTTGCCGACAGGAATCATGTCGATGCGCATGTTGGTCCTTCATTACAGGCACGGGTCAATAGTGCCGGTTAGTCTTTGACCGCGGGGCTTAGCCTTGCGAGTTATGCACCGCAACTGCCTTATCGTGGTAGATGTAGCCAGTTTGCGACACATGCGCTGCTGCGATAGACGAATCCCCTCAGACACTGATGGCCCGGCACGAAAAAACCCGGAAGCGGACGGGGATCCGCTTCCGGGCTAACTCGTTGCCTTAAAAGGCTAACTTGCGCGATGACCCCCGCGCGGACGGAGCGTTACTTGCTGCGCGGCGCCAGCAGGCGGTCGAGCCCGTTCACCTTGCCCGGCGTGGTGCTTTCCAGCCACGGCCAGCGCAGGCCGCCGTGATAGTCGATGGTCACGGTGCTGAAGGCATCGCCGCGCTTCACCAGCAGCGAGATCGGCTCTTTCGCGGTCTTGGCCGCGGTGATCGCGTCCTTGATGGTCTCGCCGCTATAGGCGGTGCCGTTCACCGCCATGACCTTCACCCCGCTGACGAGACCGGCATTGTAGCCCAGTCCATCGAACACGGCGCCCGTCACGGTGCCCTCGTTGTCCAGCGAGACGCCCAGCGAATAGCTGAGGTCCAGCGACTTGCGCGAATCCGCGACGCCCTTCTCATAGCCGTTCTGCGTATCCTTCCAGACCAGCTTGTACCCGGCCATCTCCACGCCCTTGGTCGGCGCGGGCTGGTTGGTGTCGTAGATGCGGGTCTTGAGGAAGCTGGCCCAGTCGTAGGGGTAGACGCCGTTCAGCGTCTTGACGACTTCGTCGAAGTCGTACGTCAGTTCACCCCAATCGCCGTCGCGAACGCCGAAGAAGGCCTTGGCGAAATCGTCGAGGCCTTTCTTGCCGCCGGTGCCCTGGCGGATGATCTGGTCCGCTTCGAGCCAGGTCAGCGCGCCTTCCACATAGTAGTCCTCGGTGCGGGTGACCGAGGTGTAGGGCAGCGGGCGGCGCATGTTGAGGACTGGCGCGAACGTGGTGTCCTCCACCGAACGCCAGCCGCGCCCCGGCGTGGCTTCCGCATAGCGCGCGACCGCGCCGGCCAGCGTGTCGAGGATGGTCTGCTTGGTCTGCACGCCCGAGCGCGCGGCCAGGATATAGCCCCAGAACTGGGTCTGGCCCTCATAGACCCAGAGCAGCGTGTTCTGCATCGGCTGCTGGTAGTCCGGCGTCCAGAGATCGGCCGGGCGGCGATACTTGCCGTTCCAGCTATGGACGAATTCGTGCGGGATCACGTTGCGATCGAAGTCCATCTTGTCCCACTCGGTCCAGACCTTGGGCTCCATCTGGTTTTCGCTCGAACGATGGTGCTCCAGGCCGATCCCGCCCATGCGGTCGGTCAGGGCCAGCAGGAAGTCGTAATGGTCGAAGTGGCGCGCGCCGAACGTCAGCAGCGCTTCCGAGACGAGGTTGCGGTAGGTCTTCATGTTCTCGGGCTTGATGCCGAGCAGCTTGGCCTCGTCTGCCACCACGTCCATGCTGACGTCATGGCCAAGGTCCCAGCGCTGGGCGTACTTGCCCGCGAAGATCGGCTCGTCGACCAGGCGCTCGTAGTCGGTCGGCGCCCAGGTCACGGTGTCGCCCTGCTGGCTTTTGCCATCGAGCGCGGTGTAGACGGTCCAGCCGGCCGGGAACTTGACGGTGGGCTTCACGGTCAACCCGCGGGTGTAGTAGCCCGAGGGATAGAGGCTCATCTTTTCCCACTGCAGGTTCAGCATTTCCCGCGTCATGGTGATGCGGCCTTCCTTGGCCTGCACCGGCGAGGTGTGGATGAACCTGGCCGTGACGACCTGCGTTCCTGCCGGCAGCTCCAGATGGAAGGCGTTCACGGCCACGGTGTCGCGCTGCCACTTGATCTCCTTGCCATCGGCAAAGAAATGGACCTGCGCGAGCAGCGCCGCGGGGCCGGTGGGCGAATGGTTGCCCGGCAGCCAGCTCGGCTGGACGAGGATCAGCTTGTCGGTGCCGGCCGCAACGGGGAATTGCTGCGTGACGCGGTAGACGCCGTGGACGACATCGCTGGCATCGATGTCGAGCGCGATCGTGCCGGGATAGGCCTTGTCCTGCGCGGCGGGAAGCGGTGCGGGCAGCGCGGGGGCCGCAGGACGGCTGCGCTGCGCCGTGTCCTGCGCGAGGGCCGGGGTTGATACGGAGAGAAGGGCGAGGAGCGTGACGACCGCGGAACGATATTTCATTACGTCATTCTTTGCGACAGTTGCCCGATTTGGCAACCGTCCAATCCACTAAACCGGCCGGGGCCACTTTCCCCGCCGCTGCAATCGGGCTAAGCGCGCGCGTCATGAGCACCACACCACAGGCTATTCGCGGAACCCAGGACATCTTCGGCACCGATGCCGAGGCTTTCTCCCATGTCGTCGCGACGTTCGAGCGTGTCCGCAAGCTCTACCGTTTCCGCCGGGTGGAAATGCCGGTCTTCGAGAAGACCGAAGTGTTCTCGCGCTCGATCGGCGAGACCACCGACGTGGTGTCCAAGGAGATGTATTCCTTCGAGGACCGCGGCGGCGAATCGCTGACCCTGCGCCCCGAATTCACCGCCGGGCTCGCCCGCGCCTACCTGACCGACGGCTGGAAGCAGTTCGCCCCGCTCAAGGTCGCGACTCACGGCCCGCTGTTCCGCTACGAACGCCCGCAGAAGGGCCGCTACCGCCAGTTCCACCAGATCGACGCCGAACTGATCGGCTCGCCCGAACCGCTGGCCGACGTGGAACTGCTGGTCATGGCCGACCACCTGCTCAAGGAACTGGGCATTTCGGACGGCGTGACGCTTCAGCTCAACACCCTGGGCGACGTTGCCAGCCGCGATGCCTGGCGCGCGGCGCTGATCGAATATTTCCGCGCTCACAAGGCGGAATTGTCCGAGGATTCGCAGGACCGCCTCGAACGCAACCCGCTGCGCATCCTCGATTCCAAGGACCCGCGCGACAAGGTCTTCGTCGGCGATGCGCCGAAGATCGACGCCTATCTCTCGGCCGAGGCGCAGGACTTCTTCGCCGCGGTGACCGCCGGGCTCGATGCCGCCGGCGTCGCCTATGAGCGCGCGCCGTCGCTGGTGCGCGGGCTGGACTACTATCGCCACACCGCCTTCGAATTCGTCACCACCCGCCTCGGCGCGCAGGGCACCGTGCTCGGCGGCGGCCGCTATGACGGACTGATGGAAAGCCTCGGCGGCGCTGCCACCCCGGCCGTGGGCTGGGCGGCAGGGATCGAGCGGCTCGCCATGCTGGTGGCCGATGCCGGCACGCTCACCGAAGCGCCGCTGACGGTGGTGCTTGCGGTCGAGGACGATGCCGCGCTGGGTTATGCCCAGAAGGTCATCACCGCGCTGCGTTTCCAGGGCCTCGACGCGGAGATGGTCGCCACCGGCAGCCCCCGCAAGCGCTTCGACAAGGCCGTGAAGATGGGCGCCAAGGTGCTCGTCTCGTTCGGCGCCAAGGACGGCCAGCCCAGCGCCAACTTGCGCGCGGCCGAGCCGACCGCCGAATACCTCGCGGTCGAGCAGGTCCTCCAGTCGGTCCATCCGTGAGCATATCCGACACCCGTCTGGCGCAGATCGCCGCGCGTTTCTCCGAGCTTGAGGCGCGTCTCGCCTCGGGAACGCTGGAAGGCGACGCCTTCGTCACCGCCAGCCGCGACTATGCCGAGCTGGAACCGGTGGCGCGCGTCGCTGCCGAAGTCGTGTCGATGCGCGGGGAAATGGAATCGCTCCAGACGCTGGAAGACCCCGACCCCGACATGCGCGCCCTGGCCGAGGAGGAAATCCACCGGATCAAGGCCGAACTGCCCGAGGCCGAGCGGCAGCTGGCCATCGCCATGCTCCCGCGCGACGCGGCAGACGTGCGCCCGGCCATGCTGGAAATCCGCGCCGGCACCGGCGGCGACGAAGCCGCCCTCTTCGCGGCCGACCTCTATCGCATGTACGAGCGCTATGCCGCGGAACAGGGCTGGCGGGTCGAGATGATCTCCGTCAACGCCAACGATCTCGGCGGCTTCAAGGAAGTGGTCGCCAATGTCGCCGGCGCGGGCGTTTTCGCCAAGCTGAAGTTCGAGAGCGGCGTCCACCGAGTCCAGCGCGTGCCGGTCACCGAATCGGGCGGCCGTATCCACACTTCGGCGGCGACCGTCGCGGTGCTGCCCGAGCCGAGCGAAGTCGACGTCCAGATCGAGGACAAGGACCTCAAGATCGACATCTTCCGCGCCTCAGGCGCGGGCGGCCAGCACGTCAACACCACCGATTCGGCCGTGCGCATCACGCACTTGCCCAGCAATCTCGTGGTGATCTGCCAGGATGAGCGCAGCCAGCACAAGAACAAGGCCAAGGCCATGCAGGTCCTGCGCGCGCGTCTCTACGAGAAGATGCGCGAAGAGGCCCATGGCGCGGAGGCGGAGGCCCGCAAGGCGATGGTCGGTTCGGGAGACCGTTCGGAGCGCATCCGCACCTACAATTTCCCGCAGGGCCGCGTGACCGATCACCGCATCAACCTGACCCTCCACCGCCTGCCCGAAATTCTCGAAGGTCCGGGCCTTGCCGAAATGGTCGACGCTCTGCTGGCCGAGGACGAGGCCAAGCGCCTCGCGGCCATGGATGCTTGAGGATCCGGCCTTGGCGCCGGGTGCCTGTCAAGCGCCCCGCGCCTGCTGACCGCGCCCAACCATGACTGACCCCGTGCTCACGGCCGGCGAGGCGATTCGCGAAGCCGCCGGACTTCTCTCCGCGACCAGCGACACCGCCCGTCTCGACGCCGAAGTGCTGATGGCCCACGCCATCGGCTGCTCGCGCTCGTCGCTGCTGCTCTCGCGCATGCGCGATCCTGCGCCCGCAGGTTTCGCCGCATTGGTCGCGCGCCGCGCGGAGCATGAACCCGTCGCCTATATCACCGGCACTCAGGAGTTCTTCGGCCTGCCGTTCACGGTCGGGCCGGACGTGCTGATCCCGCGCGGAGATTCGGAGATTCTCGTCGAGGCGGCACTGGCCGCCCGGCCCGCCGCCCGCGCCGTGCTGGACTGCGGAACCGGGTCCGGCGCCCTGCTGCTGGCCGTGCTCGCCAACTTGCCCGAAGCGCGCGGCGTGGGCGTGGACAGTTCCCCCGGCGCGCTCGCGGTGGCGACCGGCAATGCCGGAGCGCTGGGCCTTGGCGCGCGTGCCCGCATGGCGCTGGCCGATTGGCACGCGCCCGGCTGGGCCGATGCGCTGGGCGGGCCGTTCGACCTGATTCTCGCCAATCCTCCCTATGTCGAGACGACCGTGACGCTTGACCGCTCGGTCGCCGGGTACGAGCCGGCCAGCGCGCTCTACGCGGGCGAAATGGGGCTGGACGACTATTGCGTGCTGATCCCGCAATTACCGGGCCTGCTTGCCCCGGGCGGCGCCGCGCTGGTGGAGATCGGCCACGAACAGGCCGAGCCCGTCACTGCGATCGGCAGCGAGTGCGGCCTCTCCAGCCGCCTCCATCGCGATCYGGGAAATCGTCCCAGGGTGCTGGAGTTTTCAACAGCTGCGTAAGTTTTCACTTGGAATTCCGGCCCGGAATGCCTAAGGATTACGGCGAACCAGCACATGGATGGAATTTCCCATGTGGGTGGTTCGCCTCCAACCTTTGCAGATCGTCGCGGCCTGAAGTGGCTACGACCCGGCAACGGTGGAGTTCACGGCACTCGGGGGCGATCCGTGATCATGTGACGTGTGGCAGATCGGCCCGACGGGAACAGGCCGATGCCCTGGGTTTTTGAGGAAATAATCCTTGAATAATAATCGTGGTAATAACCGTCGGCGTGGCCGCGGTAACAATCGCCAGCAGGGCGGTCAGCAGATCAATCGGATCGACAGCAGGGCTCGCGGCAATGCGCCGCAGTTGCTGGAGAAGTACAAGAAGCTGGCCCATGACGCGCATCTGAATGGTGACCGCGTGCAGGAGGAATATTACCTCCAGTTCGCAGACCACTACTTCCGCGTCCTTGCTGATCAAAAGCAACGCCAAGAAGATTCGCGCCAGCCGCGCCGCGACGATCGCGGTTCCGACTATGGCGACGATTACGCAGTCGACGAATATGGCGACTACGAATCGCCCGCCCCGGAACGGCAGGAACGTTCGGAACGCCAGGAGCGTCCGGAGCGCAACTTCGATCGGCAGGAGCAGCGCCAGGAGCGCCAGCCCCGCCGCGAAGATTCGCGCCGTGACGATAACCGTCGTGACGATACCCGCCGTGAAGATGGGCGTCGTGAGGATACCCGCCGCGAAGATAACCGTCGCGACGACAGCCGCCGCGACGAGCGCGCTCCCCGCCCCGAATCGGTCGAGGAAGAGGCGGTTGCCGCTCCCGGCAACGAGGCGGAAGTCACCGGCGATCCGATGGTCTACGAACCGGCGGAAAACCCGTTCGTTCGCGACAATCGCGCCTCGCGTGGCCTGAAGCAGCGCAAGCCGCGCGGCCGCCGTGACGAAGAAGCAGCGGGCGAAAATGCCGGTGAAGAGGCTCCCGCCGTGGAAGCCGAACCGACCGGCAACCTCGATCCCGCGATCCTGCCGCCCGCCATCGCCGCCGCTCCGGCCAAGCGCGCACCCCGCGCCGCCAAGGCTGCGGAAAAGCCGGTTGAAAAGCCCACCGAGGAGGCCGAGGCCGCCGAGGAAAAGCCCCGTCGCCGCCGCACCCGCAAGGCTGCGCCGTCGTCGGACGAAGGCGGTGAAAACCCGCTGGAAGCCGTCAACTCGTAAGAGCCTGACCGGCCGGGCGGAAACGTCCTGCATTTCGCGACCCACGTCTCGCCGCAAGGCAGGACGTGGGTCGTCGCTTTTCCGGCCCGGCAATAAGTGAAGCGAGTTCAGGGACGGCGCAGGCAAATCCGCTCTTTTCACGAACTTCGCTTGCCTCCCACGACAGGCCCCTACATAGCGGCGCCATTGGATTCCCATCGGCGCGAGGCCCGGCTCTGAAACCCGTAATGGACTTCCTCGATCGCCGCCCGCGCCTTGCGGCCGGACTTGTCGCGATTCTGGCCGGCGTCATCGCCGCCTTCGGCTTCCAACCTCTGGGCCTCTGGCCGCTGACCCTGCTCGGCGTGGCCGTGCTGGTGGAACTCATCGCGCGGGCGCCCACCGGGAAGCGCGCGTTCTTCATCGGCTGGTTCTTCGGTCTCGGTCACTTCACGCTCGGCGACAACTGGATCGCGACGGCCTTTACCTATCAGGCCTCGATGCCTGCCTGGCTGGGCATGATCGCCGTCTGCCTGATCTCTCTCTATCTCGCGGTATATCCGGGCCTCGCCGCGCTGGGCGCCTGGCTGCTGCTGCGGCTGGACCGCGGCGGAACCCCGGAAGGCCCGCCGAATGCCGCCGGTCCCGGCGCTTTCCTGCTTCTCGCGCTGGCCTTTGCCCCGGCCTGGATCGTCACCGAGTGGCTGCGGGCCTGGGTCTTCACCGGCTTTGCCTGGAACCCGCTTGGCGTGGCCATGCTCGGCGGTCACGATACGCGCGGACTGGCCGTGCTGGCGCCCTGGGTGGGGACCTATGGGCTGTCCGGGCTCCTCGCGCTGATCGCCTGTGTCCCCGGCCTGCTCTGGCGGCTTTCGCGCAGATCGCGCGGCGGCGCACGCTGGGCCTGGGCTCTCGCTGCCCTCGCCCTGTTCGGGCCGCTCGCGGCGTTGATGACCCTGCCAGACCCCTGGGCCGCGCGCACCGAAGGCGCCGTTCGCTACACGCTTGTCCAGCCGGACATTCGCCAGGAATTCATCGACGACCCGCGCTTCTACGAGGCCAATTTCGTCAAGCTGGCGCGCTTGTCCCTGCCGCGCGCGCCGGGTGACCGGCGCGTGGTATTCTGGCCAGAATCGGGCCTGGGTGACTATATTCGCGATGGCTATCCGCAGTTCCTCTACCGCATGTATACCTATGCGGAGGATCCCGTATTGGCGCGCGAGCGTATCGGCCGGGTCATCGGCCCTTACGCCGTGCTGATGACCGGCGCGGTCGATCTCGTCATCAAGGACGGCGAAGGCATCGCCGCACGCAATTCGGTCTCCATGATCGACGGCAACGGCAATCTGCTGGCGAGCTATTCGAAGGCCCATCTCGTCCCCTATGGCGAGTACCTCGCGCTGCGCTGGTTGCTGGAACCGCTCGGCGCGACGCGCCTCGTGCCCGGCGCGCTGGATTTCTGGCCCGGACCGGGTCCGCGCACGTTCGACCTCGGTGCCTGGGGCAAGGCGGGCGTGCAGATCTGCTACGAAATCGTTTTCAGCGGTCAGGTGGCCGACCCGCGCGTGAGGCCGGACTATATCTTCAACCCCTCCAACGACGGCTGGTTCGGACGCTGGGGCCCGCCGCAGCACCTGGCCCAGGCCCGGCTTCGCGCGATCGAGGAAGGGCTTCCGGTCATGCGCTCCACCACCACCGGGATCAGCGCGGTGATCGATGCCGATGGCCTGGTGCGCGCCTATGTGCCCTGGCACAGCGCCGGCAGGCTTGACGGACGCATCCCGCCGCCCCGCGAACCGACGCCTTTCGCAATATTCGGAAACTTGCTGCCGCTGACACTTGCCACGGCTTTCTGGACGCTTGCGCTTTCCGTTATTGCGCTCCGCCGTCGTCGTCGCTAGACCAGTGCCCACATAAAGATTTCTTTATATGTGGTGTCACGATGCGAAATGACTATGTCTTTACCTCCGAGAGCGTCTCGGAAGGCCATCCCGACAAGGTTTCGGACCAGATTTCCGACGCCATCGTCGATCTCTTCCTTTCGAAGGACCCGGAAGCCCGCGTTGCCTGCGAAACCCTGACGACCACCCAGCGTGTCGTCCTTGCCGGCGAAGTGCGCGGCAAGGGCATGATCGACAAGGACGGTCACTGGGAAGACGGCGCGCAGGAGGAAATCCAGCACATCGTCCGTGAAACCGTGAAGCGCATCGGCTACGAACAGGCCGGCTTCCACTGGCAGGACCTGCTGTTCGAGAACCACCTGCACCCGCAGAGCGCGGACATCGCGCAGGGCGTGGACTCGGCCGGCAACAAGGACGAAGGCGCTGGCGACCAGGGCATCATGTTCGGTTTCGCCTGCGACGAAACGCCGGACCTCATGCCGGCCACGCTCGATTACAGCCACAAGATCCTCGAACGCCTCGCGGCCGACCGTCACTCGGGCGCCGCGCCGTTCCTCGAACCCGACGCCAAGAGCCAGGTCACCCTGCGCTTCAAGGACGGCGTGCCCGTGGAAGCGACCGCCGTGGTCGTCTCCACCCAGCACAAGGCCGGCTACCACGAAGGCGGCAAGGACGCGGAACTCAAGGAATACGTGAAGAAAGCCGTGGGCGAGATCCTGCCTGCCGGTTTCGTCACCGAAAACACCAAGTTCCACATCAACCCCACCGGCAAGTTCGAAATCGGCGGCCCTGACGGCGATGCCGGCCTGACCGGCCGCAAGATCATCGTCGACACCTACGGCGGTGCAGCTCCGCACGGCGGCGGCGCCTTCTCGGGCAAGGACCCCACCAAGGTCGACCGTTCGGCCGCCTACGTCACGCGCTACCTCGCGAAGAACGTCGTCGCAGCCGGCCTCGCCAAGCGCTGCACGATCCAGATCGCCTATGCGATCGGCGTGTCCGAGCCGCTTTCGCTCTATGTCGATACTCACGGCACCGGCTCGGCCAGCGACGCGGATCTCGAAGTGGCGATCGCCAAGGTCGCTGCGGACAAGCTCGGCGGCCTGACCCCGCGCGGCATCCGCACGGGTCTTGGCCTCAACAAGCCGATCTACGGCAAGACGGCTGCTTACGGCCACTTCGGCCGCAAGCCCGAAGGCGACCTGTTCCCCTGGGAACGCACCGACCTTGCCGACGCGCTGAAGGCCGCTCTGGCCTGAACCGCAGTCCGGTCCGGGATCTGATCCCGGAATTCGGCGGACGGCCTTGAAGCGGGCCGGGTTTCCCACGCGGAAACCCGGCCCGTTTTCGTTCCGTCCAGCCAGGTTCGGACTTTTCTCCCCACTGTCATCCCCCTGCGCCCGGTGCTGCGCTATTCGCGATGCGCGGCGTCGACAGCGCGCCCGGCTTTGGCCTAATGGCATCCGATCTCTTCTCCGAGGCATTCCCGATGGCTTACGACACGCTGATATCCGTCCCGCAGTTGCACGCGCTCTTCGCGGACGGTGCGGACGTGCTGGTGCTCGATTGCGATTTCGAACTGGGCATGCCGGACAAGGGCCGTGCCGCCTATCGCGCCGGGCACCTGCCGGGCGCGCGCTATGCCCATCTCGACGAGGATCTGGCCGGCCCGCCCGATGGCAGCAACGGCCGCCATCCGCTGCCCGCGCGCGTCGCTTTTGCGGCCTGGCTGCGGACTCAGGGACTCAAGCAGGGCCAGCAGGTGGTGGCCTGCGATTCCAGCGGCGGCGCCTGGGCGGCGCGGGCCTGGTGGTTGCTGCGCTGGATAGGCCACGCCAGGGTCGCCGTGCTCGACGGCGGCAAGCAAGCCTGGACGGTCGCCGGCCTGCCGCTGGAGACCGGCGACGCCGCACCTGCCGTGCCGGGCGACTTCGTCGCCGGCGATCCGCTCGTCCCCTCGCCGGCCACCGCGCGGGAAGTCCTGGCCAATATCGAGCAAGGCGCGGCGCAAGTGCTGGACGCGCGCGACCCGTCGCGGTTCCGGGGCGATCCCAACCCCGTCGACCCCGTAGCCGGGCATATCCCGGGCGCCCGCAACCGCTTCTTCCGCGACAACCTCGCCGCCGATGGACGTTTCCGCCCGGCCGACGAACTCGGCGCCGCCTTCACCGCCCTGCTGGGAGAGCAGCCGGCCCTGCTCTCCTGCGGCTCGGGTGTGACCGCCTGTCACAATGCCCTGGCGATGGCTGTGGCTGGCCTGCCGCAGCCAAGGCTCTACCCCGGATCATGGAGCGAATGGATCGCCGACCCGGCCCGGCCCGTCGCCACCGGAGACGCCTGAGCGCCCCTCCTGAAGCAGGGTTTGCGCTGTCAGAACAATTGGATGCTTGCCCGAAGCCCGGATTTCTGCCCTTGAATGAGCGTTGCCGGTTTCGATGAAGGGGATTCGCCCTGGCCATCGACTTACGGCGGGGGGCAAGCATGAAGACTCGGCTCTGGGCCTGCCTGGCAGCGGGCCTTCTGGCGGAAATGACGGTGGGCGTTCCGGCGGCGCTGGCTTCGGCCCGGACTGCGGCAGGAGCCTCGGCAGCGCCCGGGCCAGTTTCCGCCGTGGCCGAACTTCGCGCCCTTGCCGATTACGACACCTCGGGCGATCCCAAGGCCGCGCTTCGCCGGATCGATGCCGCACTTGCCGGTGCCCGCAAGGCCGGCGCCGTCGATCCCGTGGACCGCCTCATGGCCGAAGCCACCCGGGCCGAAGCGCTGTTCTGGATGGGCCGCTACAAGGAAGCGCTGGCGGGCTTTCGCGATTTCGACGCGGAGATGACCGCGCGGAATCAACCCATGACGCCGCGCCGCGCGGAAATCGTCAACAACATCGGATCCGCACTCTCCAGCATGGGCAAGCTGGACGAAGCGCGAACCTACAAGCTGCGCGCACTGGAATTGAGCGAGACCCTCGCCGGGCGCGACAGCAGCGAATATGCCGCCGCGCTCTACGGGCTGGCGCTGATCGACTACCGCCGCGGGCTGCCTCTGGAAGCGATTCCCAAAGTGCAGCAGGCCGTGACCGTGGCCACCCTGGCCAGCACGCGGACGGGCCGTAACAACGAGAGTCCCGCCGTCTACGGCATAACCCTCAGCACCTTGCAGATTCAGGCCGGCGATTCGACGTCCGCGATCGCCGCCGCCCGCGCCGCCGCGATCTGGGCCGACTCGCATCTCGGCAAGGAGCACCGCCTGACGCTGGCCACGCTCAATGCGCTGGGCGCCGCGCTCAACGATGCGGGGCTTTACGCCCAGGCCACGCCGATCCTGCGGCGGGCGCTGGACTTGCGCATGGCCAAGAGCGATCCCGACCCGCGCGATCTGGGCTATTCGCTCAATGCCGTGGCCTATGCGCTGGATCTGGCCGGATTTTCCGAGGACGCCTTGGGCTTCTACGAGCGCTCGGCGGAGATTTTCGAAAAGCTGCCCGCTTCGGACCAGCCGATGTCCGGCGCCAATGTCTTCGGGCAGATCGCCCGGATCGTCCGCGACGACGGCCAGATCGACCGCGCCCTCGCGCTCGACCGCAAGGCGCTGGGCATGGCGCGGCGCATCGCCGCCTCGCCCGACGATCCCGAAGTGCTCCGCGCCGAACTCAGCCTGGCCAAACTGCTCCTTGCCACCGGAGACATCGATGCCGCGCAGGCGCTGCTCGACCATGTCAACGCAGCCTATGCGCGCCGGGCGCTGCCGACCAATCTCGACCGGGTGGCCGCGCTGGCCCTGCGCGCCGCCGTCGACGCCCGCCGGGGCGATCCGGCAGCGGCGCTCGCTGCGGCAAAGCCCGCACTCGAGCCTCTGCGCAGCCATCTGCTGGATCGCACCAGCGCCGCCACCGGCACGATTCGCCTTCGCGACCAGGCCGCGGGCACATTCGTCCTCGAAGCCCGGATCGCCATCGCCGCAGGGGACCGGGAAACCGCGTTCGACGCCTTGCAGATGGCGGGGATGGGCGATCTCCAGACCGCGTTCACTTCCGTCGACGCCATTGCCGATCGCTATGGTCCCGAGGCCAATGCCGCGATCCGCGCCTATCTCTCCGCCAGCGCCGAACTGCGCGAATTGCACAAGCAGCGCGACCGCGCGCTCACCCGGGACCGGACCGGCGCAAGCCCGAACGAGAGCCCCGACACGACCGCCGAGAGGATCGCCGCAGCCGAGGAAAACCTCCGCGCACTGGACAAACGGATCGGCGCACTGGTGCCCGGCTATGCCTCACTGACGGGCTTCGAACCTGCCAGCCTGGCCGCCGCCCGGTCCCGACTGGCGCCGGGCCAGGCGCTCCTGCTCTACGGGCAGGACGCGGAGGGCCTGGTGATCATGGCCGTCACCCGCAAGGCCGTAACGGCGGCGGAAACGCCGGTCCCCGGACGGCGCCTGGCCGAATTGCAGCGGCGGCTTCGCGCCTCGATCGAGGACGGCGTGCTCACCGACGGCAAATCCGCCTTCGACCGCGATTCGGCCTACCAGCTCTACCGGCTGCTGTTCCCCCAGCCGATCGCCAGGGCGCTGCAGGAAAGCCGCGATGTCGCGATCCTGGCGCCGGGCATGCTGTCCGCCCTGCCCTTCGGCGCGCTGGTGACAAGGCCCCCGACTGGCGACGATGCCGATCCGCAGGCGCTGCGCCAGACCGACTGGCTCGCCCGCCATCACGGCGTGAGCACGCTGGTGACCGCAGCGCCGCTCGCCCGCCCCGGCGAGCGCCATGCCCGCTCGCGCGGATTTGCCGGGATCGGTGCGCCGCTTCTGCCCCGGGGCGGAACGGAAAGCTGGACCAACTCCCTCGAATCCGCGCTCGCCGGCCTGCCCGAACTGCCGGGTGCGGCGCAGGAACTTCAGGCCATGGCCCGGTCGTTTCATGGCGAACGCCAGGTTCTCGTGGGAGCGGGAGCGACCGAGGCGGCGGTGAAAGCGGCCCCGCTCTCGGCCGCCGGGGTGATCGCCTTCGCCACTCACGGCCTGGTCGGCGGCGCGTACCGCAACCTGGTGGAGCCTGCCCTGGTGCTCACGCCCGCTCCCGGCTCGGATGGCTCCGAAGATGGCCTGCTCACCGCTTCGGAAATCGCGCGATTGAACCTGGATGCGGACTGGGTGATTCTCTCGGCCTGCGACACCAGCGCGGGCGAGAGCGAGAATGCTCCGACGTATTCGGGCCTGGCCCGCGCTTTCGTTGCGGCGGGAGCCCGCGCGCTCCTGCTGTCGCACTGGCCCGTCCGCGACGATGTCGCCAGCCGCATGACGCTGCGCACCGTGCGGGCGGCGCATGGCCGGACCAGCCGCGCCGAGGCGCTGAGACGCGCGCAAATGACCGTGCTTGGGGACACCCACGTGCCTGGCGGGGCCCATCCCGCCACATGGGCGCCTTTCGTCCTCGTCGGCGAATGAGCAGGTGGCCGGACCGGGGAACCTCCCCGTCGGGCCCGACCTGCCCTACTCGGCCGCCCTACCTTACTTGGCCAGTTCGCCCTCGATCGCATCCACCAGCAGCGGATCCTGCGGGGTGGTGCCCGGCGCGAAACGTCCGACCACGGCGCCCTCGCGCGAGACCAGGAACTTCTCGAAGTTCCACAGCACTTCGGGATCGTCGTTCGGGGTCATGCCATAGCCCTTGAAGCGCTCCTTCATGCCATCGACATCGCCCTGCTTGGTGGGAATGGCTGCGGTGAGCGCGGCATAGAGCGGCTGCTTGGCTTCGCCGGTAACGTCGGCCTTGGTGAAGAGCGGGAACGAGACGCCGTAATTGAGCTGGCAGAACTCGACGATTTCCTCGTCGGTGCCCGGCTCCTGCGCGCCGAAGTCATTGGCCGGGAAGCCCAGCACTTCGAAGCCCTTGCCCTTGTAGTCCTCGTAGAGCTTCTCCAGCCCTTCGTACTGCGGCGTCAGTCCGCACTTGGAAGCGACGTTGACCACCAGAAGGACTTTGCCTTCGTGATTGGCCAGGCTGTCGGCGCTGCCATCGATGCGGGTCAGCGGAATCTGGGCGATATCGGACATTCGAGGCTCTCCAAGGGAAGCGAGGGAATAGGTTCGGGGACGGAGACTGCGTCAGCTTGGTGACGCAAGCAAGGCATTGGCGGCAAGGCCGCGCGCGATCAATCCGCGTTGCGGTAGTCGGCGATCACGTCGCCGCATTCGGCCAGTTCCGCCTCGTGGCCTTCCTCACGCCAGGTCTCGGCCAGGGCTTCGGCTTCCCACTGCTTCATCGCGGGGTGATCCAGCACGGCATCGACCCAGGACTGGCAGGTGCCGACATCGAGGCCGTAAGTGCGGATGCGGAAGGCGACCGGGGCGAAGAAGGCATCCACGGCGGTGAAGCTGGCCCCGGCCAGCCAGGGGCCGCCGAAGCGCGAGAGACCCTCGCTGAACAGCTCGCGCAGCCGGGCCACATCGCGGACCAGCCCCGGCCGCATCGGCTTTGGGCGAACGCGGACGCCGACATTCATCGTGCAGTCGTTGCGCAGGGCCGAGAAGCCGCCGTGCATTTCCGCGACCGCGCATTGCGCGAAGGCGCGTGCGGCGTCATCGGCCGGCCAGATGCCGGGATGGCGGTCCGCCAGATAGAGCGTGATGCCCAGGGAATCCCACAAGGTACGGTCGCCGTCGATCAGCGCGGGCACTTGCCCGGTGGGCGAGAAGCTGCGGAATGCGTCGTAGTTCGCAGGCGCGGTGAAGGGCTCGATCCGATCGGCGAAATCGATGCCGAGCGCCTTCATCAACAGCCACGGCCGCAGCGACCAGCTGGAGTAGTTCCGATTGGCGGTGATCAGGGTATAGGCCATCCGGAACTCTCCTTCGCGGGACATCAGGTCGTGTAGTGCGCCGTGGTCTTAGCCGCGACTTCGTCGGCCGTCACGCCCGGAGCCAGTTCGATCAGCTTGAACGGACTCTGGTGGCCGGGCCGCTGGAACACGGCCAGATCGGTGACAATCATGTCGACCACGTTCTTGCCGGTGAGCGGCAGAGTGCACGCCGGGATGAACTTCGGATCGCCGTTCTTGGCATTGTGTTCCATCACGACGATGATCTTCTTCACGCCGGCCACGAGGTCCATCGCGCCGCCCATGCCCTTGATCATCTTGCCGGGGATCATCCAGTTGGCGATGTCGCCGTTCTCGGCAATCTCCATCGCGCCCAGCACGGCCAGGTCGATGTGTCCGCCGCGGATCATGCCGAAGCTGGTGGCGCTGTCGAAATAGGCCGACTGCGGCAGTTCGCTGACGGTCTGCTTGCCCGCATTGATGAGGTCGGCGTCGACTTCGTCGGCGTAAGGAAACGGCCCGATGCCGAGCATCCCGTTTTCCGACTGGAGCGTCACCGTCATGCCGCCGGGCACATGGTTCGCCACCAGGGTCGGGATGCCGATACCGAGGTTCACGTAGAACCCGTCCTGGAGTTCCTTTGCCGCGCGCGCGGCCATCTCGTTGCGGTCCCAGGACATCAGGCGGTCTCCCTCTCGCGCGTGGTCGTGAATTCGATCTTCTTGTCGTAGGGCGCGCCGAGGACCAAGCGCTGGACGAACACGCCCGGCAGGTGGACGCCGTCGGGATCGAGCGAGCCGGTGGGGACGATCTCCTCCACTTCGACCACGCAGACCTTGCCGCAAGTGGCGGCCGGCACGTTGAAGTTGCGGGCGGTCTTGCGGAACACGACGTTGCCGGTCTCGTCCGCCTTCCACGCCTTCACCAGGCTGAGGTCGGCGAAGATGCCTTCCTCCAGGATGAATTCCTCGCCGCGGAAGACTTTCACTTCCTTGCCCTCGGCGATCTGGGTGCCGACGCCGGTCTTGGTGTAGAAGCCCGGAATCCCGGCGCCGCCGGCGCGCATGCGCTCCGCCAGAGTGCCTTGCGGGCAGAATTCGACTTCGAGTTCGCCCGAGAGGAACTGGCGTTCGAACTCCTTGTTCTCGCCGACGTAGGAAGAGATCATCTTGCTCACCTGCTTGGTGCGCAGCAGCTTGCCGATGCCTTCGTTGTCGATACCGGCATTGTTGGAGGCGAACGTCAGGTTCTTCACGCCCGAATCGCGCACTGCATCGAGCAGGCGCTCGGGGATGCCGCAAAGGCCGAAACCACCGGCGGCGATCAGCAGGCCATCCTTCAGCAATCCGTCCAGCGCGGCATCGGCGCTGGGATAGACCTTGTTCATGCCATTCTCCCGTTAGAGCGTCTTCCGATCGGGTGGCATCACCCTCTGGCCCGGAAAACGCGGCAAACCAAAATCTTGGAGCATCCGGGCCGTTCTGGTCGGCTCGGAAAATCGCTCCGGCAAGCGAGCCTAGACAGGCAATTCCATTACGAATAGCGATTGTTATTTATCGGAATAGATAAGACACGGTTATGAAACGTATCGCCCYTTTCCATCTCGAAACGCTGATGTGGATCGACCGGCTCGGCACGTTCGCAGGCGCGGCGCAAAGACTCAATACCACCCAACCCGCCATCTCCGCGCGGGTTCGCGAGATCGAGGAGCAACTCGGCGTATCGCTGTTCCAGCGCGACGGACGGCGCATGGTGCTGACGGCCCGCGGCCGCCGCCTGGTGCAGGATTGCGAGCCGCTGCGGCAGGGTCTGGAGCGCGTGCTGCTCGACGCCAGCGACTTCGCCGGGGCCAGCGGCACCGTGCGGATCGGCTCGGGCGAGATCGCGGCCGCCACCTGCCTGCCCGGCTTCATCGGCGCGATCGCGCGCGAACGCCCCGGCGTCACACTGGAAATCGAACTCGACCTGACGGCCCGGCTGCTCCAGCAGCTTCTCTCGGGCACCCGCGACATCGTGTTCCTGGCCGGCCCCGTCGCCAGCCCCGGCCTGCGGACCACGCCGATCGGCGCCGTCGACCTGGTCTGGGCCTCGAGCCCCGCCTTGGCCGAATCCGCAGATTTGCGCCGCAACGGGACGCCGGGCGCTCATTCCTTTCCCGTCTGGTCCCTGCCCGACCACTCCCCGCTCCACGGAGTCACGCTGGAGACCCTGGAGCAGCACCGGATCGCGCCCCGCACGCTCAACACCTGCAACAACGTGCGCATGCTGATCGAGATCGTCTCGCGCGGCCAGGGCGCGGCAGTGCTGCCCGAAACCATGGTCCGCCGCGAGCTGGAACGCGGGATCCTGGTGGAAGTGCTCCCCCGCCCGCAGCACAAGGTCCATTTCGAAGCCGCGATCCGCACGCGAGAGCGCGATCCCATGATCCTGGACCTGTTCGAGCGCGCCACCCGCCTCTCCATAGAAACGGCCGGAGAAGCGGAAGTTTGATCTTCGTCATGGCAATTCCATGACCTTACGATAGGTTACCGGGCCATAGGTTAGCTGCCATCAACGGGAGAAATACCATGCGCTCGATACTCGTGAACGCCGACCGCAAGCCCGATAGCGACAGCCGCGTCGCCACCGCGCTCGAACTCGCCCGCCACATGGACGGCCACGTAACCGTGCTCGTCGATACCCCGGTGTCGCGCTACATCGCCATGGACCCGATGGGCGGCAGCTATGTCATCTCCGAAGCGCTCGACAAGGCGCGCGGCGAGGACGACAGCGCCGCCGAGGCCATCGAGGCACGCCTGACGCGCGGCGACATTCCCTTCGAAGTGATCCGCAGCGAGGAAGACCCGGTTCCCGCCCTTGCCGGCGCCGCGCGCCTGTCCGACCTGGTGGTCGTCTCGCGGTCCAGCGGCATTGCCGGGCAACTGGCCATGGTGGCCCGCGCGCCGGTCCTGGCCCTGCCCGAAGGCCGCACGCTGGCCCTGCCGATCCGCCGCGCCGTCATCGCCTGGGACGGCGGCGAGCAAGCCGCCAGTGCCCTCAAGGCTGCCGTGCCGCTGTTGCAGAGCGCGCAGACGGTCAAACTGGTGACCGTGATCGAGAAGTCCGGCGGCTTTCCGGTAACCGATGCCTTGCGCTATCTGTCGCGCAACGGACTCCATGCGGAGTACGAGGAATACGAAAGGCGCGGTTCCACCGAGGAAACCTTGGCGCTGGCCGTGAACCAGAACCACGCGGACCTGCTGGTCATGGGCGCCTACGGCAAGAGCCGCCTGCGCGAATTCCTCTTCGGCGGCGTCACCGCCCACTTCCTGTCCGAAGCGAGCGCCCCCGCGGTCCTGTTCTCGCACTGACGAGTTCCCGCAAGGCGCGCAGGTAAATCGTATCAAGGGCGTCGGTGCCGGCTTCAGGCCGTGCGCCGGCGCCCTTTCGCATGATCGGGCGCCTTTTCCGCTGGATACTCAGCACGGTGAGCAAATGGCGCGACGCAACAGTCAACGTTTGCATTCTAACGGACAGGCGCATCGCCTTGACGATTGCGTCAAGACCGACATGAAAGGTGATTCATTTCATAAGTCATTGTTTTATTTAAAATACAGGTCGTATACCCGGGGTAGTTACCGGCCGCGCAACGTTGCTTGCGCGTTTCGCAATCTCAAATCGGTGTTTTCGCACTTGCACAAAAACCCGATTCGGAGCATATAGAAGCTGCCTTTCAGGCATCCTCTCCCAAAACTTTCATGGCCCGGCCGGCAACGTCCGGGCCTTCTTTTTGCTTATTTGAGAACGGCGTTCTCAAAGAGTTCCATCGGAAACATCCGCAGTGACCGTTGGTTGGTTTGAAATCCGGGAGACCGATACCTAGTTCCTGATCCACACCCCGGACGGCACGCACGAAGCGGTGCATGCCGGCATCGGGAGGATGAAAGGACACTCATGGCGGACGCCCAGACCAACGTCGACGATCGGACCGTGAAGCTGCAGGTCGCGGCTGCCCGACAGGAAGAAAGCGGCCAGGGAATCGCCCGCCTCTCGCGCGCGGCGCTTTCCGAGATCGGCGCGATGGAAGGCGACGTGCTGGAAATCACCGGCAAGGCCGCCACCGTTGCTCGCGCCGTGCTCGCCTATGACGAGGACGAAGGCCTTCAGGTCATTCGCCTGGACGGCCTCCAGCGCGGCAATGCCGAAGTCGGATCCGGCGATCACGTCATCGTGCGCAAGGCGGAATCGCGCCCCGCGCAGCGCGTGGTCTTCGCGCCCGCGCAGAAGGATATGCGCCTCCAGGGGCCCTCGGCCGCGCTGAAGCGCAACTTCTTCGGCCGCCCGATGGTGCAGGGGGACCTTGTCGCCACCACCGGCCAGCAGCAGGTCGCGGATATTCCCCCGCAGCTTCGCCGCATGTTCGATGCACCAGCCTATGCGCTGACCCAGATCCGCCTCAACGTCGTTTCCACCACGCCGCGCGGCATCGTGCACATCGACGAGAACACGGAAGTGGAACTGCGCGAGGTCTTCGAGGAAGCCCACGACGCGCGCGGCGACGTCAACTACGACGATGTCGGCGGCATGAGCGACACCATCCGCCAGCTGCGCGAAATGGTGGAACTGCCGCTGCGCTATCCCGAACTGTTCACCCGCCTCGGCGTCGCCCCGCCGAAGGGCGTGCTGCTGCATGGCCCGCCGGGCACCGGCAAGACGCGCCTCGCCCAGGCGGTCGCCAATGAGAGCGAGGCCAACTTCTTCACCATCAACGGTCCCGAGATCATGGGCTCGGGCTATGGCGAAAGCGAGAAGGCGCTGCGCGAGGTGTTCGAGCAGGCCACCAAGGCCGCGCCGGCGATCATCTTCATCGACGAGATCGATTCGATCGCGCCCAAGCGCAGCCAGGTTCATGGCGAGGCGGAAAAGCGCCTCGTTGCCCAGTTGCTCACCCTGATGGACGGCATCGACAGCCGCGCTCATGTCGTGGTGATCGCCGCCACCAACCGGCCCGACGCCATTGATGAGGCCCTGCGCCGTCCCGGCCGGTTCGACCGCGAGATCGTGATCGGTGTGCCCGACGAAGCCGGCCGCCGTGAGATCATCGGCATCCACACGCGCGGCATGCCGCTGGGCAGCAAGGTCGATCTGAACGAACTCGCGCGCACCACCCACGGCTTCGTCGGGGCCGACCTCGCCGCCCTCGCCCGCGAGGCGGCGATCGAGGCCGTGCGCCGGATCATGCCCCGGCTGGACCTTGAAGCCCGCACCATCCCTCCCGAAGTGCTGGAAGAACTCCAGGTCCTTCGCGAGGATTTCGTGGCCGCGCTCAAGCGCGTCCAGCCTTCGGCCATGCGCGAAGTCATGGTGCAAGTGCCCAACATCGGCTGGGCCGACATCGGCGGCCTCGACAATGCGCAGCTCAAGCTGAAGGAAGGCGTGGAACTGCCGCTGAAGAACCCGGAAGCCTTCCACAAGCTGGGTATCCGCCCCGCCAAGGGCTTCCTGCTCTACGGCCCGCCGGGCACCGGCAAGACCCTGCTCGCCAAGGCCGTCGCCAAGGAGGCGGAGGCGAACTTCATCTCGATCAAGTCGTCCGACCTGCTGTCCAAGTGGTACGGCGAGAGCGAGCAGCAGATCGCCCGCCTCTTCGCCCGCGCGCGCCAGGTCGCGCCTTGCGTGATCTTCATCGACGAGATCGACAGCCTCGTGCCCGCCCGCGGCATGGGCGGCGGTGGCGGCGAACCGCAAGTCACCTCCCGCGTGGTCAACACCATCCTTGCCGAGATGGACGGCATGGAGGAACTGCAGTCGGTCGTGCTGATCGGCGCGACCAACCGCCCGGCGCTGGTCGATCCCGCCCTGCTGCGCCCCGGCCGCTTCGACGAGCTGGTCTATGTCGGCACGCCTGACGAGGCCGGGCGCGAGCACATCCTGGGCATCCACACCGCCCGCATGCCGCTGGCCGACGATGTCTCGCTGCGCGATGTCGCCGCGCGGACCGAGCGGTTCACCGGCGCGGACCTTGAGGACGTGGTGCGCCGCGCCGGTCTGATCGCCATCCGCAAGCGCGGTGCCGAAGTGGAACAGGTTCGCCGCGAGGACTTCGACGATGCGCTCGAAGACAGCCGCGCCACGGTGACCGAGGAAATGGAAGCCGAGTACGAGCGCATGAAGGGCGAACTGAAAAAGCGGGCCATGGAAGTGATCCCGATCGGTTTCATCGCCCCGGGCATGGTCGAATCCCGCCGCGAAAAGAAGCACGGCGATTGAGCGGTGCGTCGTCCCGGACCCGGTCCGGGACGACGGCCCTTCCCCATCCCATCGCCTCTTGCGGAGGCCGCGCCCTTGCGGCACCTGCATCGCATGAATTCTCCCGTCCGCGCCTTGCTCGCCGCCGCACTCGCCCTCACCGCTGCCCCTGCCGCGCAGGCGAAGGACGTGCCGGTCTGCGGCTACCGCATCGACAACGCCTTCCCGCATGACACCGCCGCCTTCACCGAAGGCCTCTTCTTCAACCGGGGCCTGCTCTACGAAAGCACCGGCCAGAAGGGCGATTCCCGCATCGTCGTGCGCAAGCTGGAAACGCTGGAGCCGGTGGGGCAGATCGAGATCGATCCTGCGGTCTTCGGCGAAGGGCTGATCGACTGGAACGGCCAGCTCATCAGCCTGACCTGGCGCGACGGGATCGGCTATCGCTGGGATCGCACCACGCTGAAACCGCTGGGTACCTTCCATTACGAAGGCGAAGGCTGGGGCATGACGCGCAGCGGCAACACGATCTACCAGAGCGACGGGTCCGCCGCCCTGCGCCTCCGCGATCCGGCGACCATGCGCCAGACCGGCAGCCTCGCCGTCACGGCCGAGGGCAAGCCCGTCGAGAATCTCAACGAGCTGGAATGGATCGACGGCGAGATCTGGGCCAATGTCTGGATGACGGACCGCATCGCCCGCATCGACCCGAAAACGGGCAAAGTGAAGTCCTGGCTCGACCTTGCCGGGCTGCGCGAGCAGGCGGGCGGCGCCGGCGTCGATGCCGTGCTCAACGGTATCGCCTGGGACGCGCCGGGCCGCCGCATTTTCGTGACCGGCAAGAACTGGAACCAGATATTCCAGATCACCCCGGCCTGCACCAAAGGCGCCTGATTCGTCCATGGGCCGACTTGCCCATGGAAGCGCGTTGAGGTAAGGAACCGGTCGCAACCGAAGGAATGGATCGATGGACATCTGAGCACATAGCCCGTTTTTCCCAAACGCTATCTGCCGGTGTTCCCATGACATTTCTGACTCTCGACCGCGTTGCCTGCTCGGCGCCCAACGGTTCTCCCCTCTTCCGCGATCTCACTTTCGCGCTCGGCCGCGAAACCCTGGGGCTGGTCGGCCGCAACGGTGCGGGCAAGAGCACGCTCCTGCGCGCGATTGCCGGCGAAGTTCCGATTTCCGAAGGCACGATCACCCGCCAGGGCCGGATCGGCCTGCTGCGCCAGCTTCCCCCCGATGAGAGCGCCAGCGTCGCCGAGGCGCTGGGCCTTGCCGCGCACTTCGCCCGGCTCGACCGCATCACGCAAGGCCGGTTCGAGGACGACGATTTCGACCTCGCCGACTGGACCCTTGCCGAACGTTTCGAAAAAGCCGCCGCCCTGGCGGGTTTCGCGGAGCTTGACCCCGCGCGCCGGCTCGCCAGCTTCAGCGGCGGGCAGCGTACCCGCCTCATGCTGACGGGGCTGCTGCTGGGCGAACCCGACGTGCTCCTGCTCGACGAGCCGACCAACAATCTCGACGATGCCGGACGCCAGGCCGTGGCCGACCTGCTGGGTGCCTGGAGCGGCGGCGCCCTTGTCGCCAGCCATGACCGCGACCTGCTTCGCCGCGCCGACCGCATCGTCGAACTGACGAGCGTGGGCATCCATATGGTCGGCGGCGGCTGGGACGCATTCGACGAACAGCGCAGCGCCGAACGCGCCCGCGCGGCCTCGGCGCTCGAACGCAGCGAGGACGCCCTGCGGCAGGCCCGGCGCGAGAAGCAGCAGGAAGCCGAGAAGCAGGCGCGCCGCGACAGCAAGGGCCGCAAGGACGCTGCGAAGGGCGGCGATCCAAAGATCCTGCTCGGCGCGCGCAAGCAGCGGGCCGAGGAAACGGGCGGGCGACAGCGCAAGCTGGGCGACGAACTGGTCGGCCGCGTCCAGGAGCAGTTCGACGTGGCCCGCCGCGAAGTCGAAGTGCTGGCGCCGATCCATATCGACCTGCCGCCGAGCGGACTGCCTGCCGGCCACACCCTGATCGAGGCGCGGGGCCTATGCTGCGAGCGCGGCGGGCGCCGGTTGTTCGGTCCGCTCGACCTCCTTCTGCGCGGCCCGCGCCGGATTGCCGTGACCGGGCCGAATGGCTCGGGCAAGACCAGCCTGATCCGCATCCTGGCCGGGCTCGACCGGCCCGACGCTGGCTATATCCAAACCGGCGATCTTCGCTCCAAGAATGCGCGAATCGCCCTGCTGGACCAGCACGTCTCCCTGCTGGGCGAGCGCGGAAGCGTGCTGGACGCCTACTTGCGGCTCAACCCCGATGCCGACCGCCACGCCGCCCACGCCGCCCTTGCCCGCTTCGGCTTCCGCAGCGCCTGGGCCGAGCGGGACATCTCCACCCTTTCCGGCGGCGAGCGGATGCGGCTGGCTTTGGCCTGCCTCTTCACGCGCCGGGACGTCCCCTGGCTGCTGATCCTGGACGAGCCCACCAATCACCTGGATCTCGCCTCCGTGGAGATGCTGGAGCAGGCCCTGCGCGGCTATGACGGCGCCATCATCTGCGTCAGCCACGATGCGGATTTTCGCGCAGCGCTGGAATTGGGTGAAGAGATCGCGCTGGGCTAGCGCCCACGTCCCGGCCCCCGGTCAGTTCGCCTTCCTGGCCTCGCCATTTCCCGAAGCGGCGACGAGTTCGGCCAAACCCGCGGTGGCACCCATTTCCACCGGCCCGACCGGCAGGGTCCGCCGCCGCACGAGCGCCTCGGGCTGGTTCCGGCGGATCCAGTCCATCATGCTTTCGCGGATCTCGCAGCGCAGGTCGAACAGGGTCGGGCCGTCCTTGGCGCTCATGAGCAGGCGCACTTCGATGGCCTCGTCCTTGCAATCCGTCACTTGCAGCACCTGGGCGCGCTTGTCCCAAAGGCGGTGCGCCGTGATCTGGCGGCTGTATTCCTCGCGGATCGGGCCGATTTCGGTCCCCTGGTCGAGATAGAGGAACACCGTGCCCAGGAGCTGCGAGGTCGTCTTGGTCCAGTTCTGGAAGGTGTCCTCCAGGAAACGGTTGGACGGTACCACCAGGCGCCGGTCGTCCCACAGCCGCACGACCACGTATGTCGTGCGGATATCCTCGATGCGGCCCCATTCGCCGTCGAGGATGATGACGTCGTCGATGGAGATGGGCTCTGTCATCGCCATCTGGAAGCCGGCGATCAGCGCCTTGAGCGCGGGCTGCGCCGCCGCGCCGACCGCCAGGGCCGCCAGTCCCGCCGAAGCCATCAGCGTCACGCCGATCTCCCGCACGCCGGGCACCGAGGCCAGCATGCCGGATACGGTGAGGAACACGATGAGGAACGTGCCGATACGGCTGAAGATCGCCAGCCGGGTCCGGCGGCGGCGGGCATTGCGGTTGTTCTCCACCGAGATGTCGGCGCGCACGATCATCGCTTCGACGAAGGCGCGCAGCACGGCCACGGCGACCCAGCCGGTGAGGAGCGGCATGACGAAAGGCGCGAACCGCTCCCAGATCGATTCCAGCGCCGGGGTCTCGCGCGCGGCCAGCACCACGCCCATCGCCAGGAAAGCCCAGCGCGTCGGCCGGTTGAGCCGGTTCACCACCAGGTCGTCCGCCTCGCTCGCGCTGCGATGGGCAATGCGGTTGAGGATGCGGAACAGCAAAGTGTGCACAGCGAATGCCAGCACCAGCCCGATCAGCGCGGCCAGCACCGCCATGAGCGGCCCCTCTGCCCAATCGGGCAACCCGTCGAGGATGCGATCGATGAACTGGATCATGGTGCTGAAACAATGCTGCATCGCAGCAGTTTCACCCCGGGCTTCGGTTCATCGGTGTTGCAGGGCGTTTCGCGCGAAGCGGAGGCCATCGCCCGTCATTCCGCAGGCCATTTCGAGCGCCTATGGCGCGTGATGGTGGCATACCGCCTCATGCCCGGCCGGTAAGGAACCGATGTCCCGGATAGCGGACACCGTCCTGCCGTCGCCTGACGGGAATGGCCTGGGGCGGCGGAAGCTCCCCGGCAGGGCCAAAGCGGAACCTAGGCGCTGCCCGGGGATCGGCGCCGCGGCTCACTTGCCGCCGGCGCCTCCCCCAACCTGGGCCGTCAGTGCGCCGCGCCCCAGCTCAGGCCCGAGCCGATCTCCACGCCCAGCGGCACGTCGAGGCTGACGGAAGGCGCCGCCGCGCCGGCCATCACGCTGCGGATCACGTCGGACGCGGCCGCGACATCGGCTTCCGGCAGTTCGAACACCAGTTCGTCGTGCACCTGAAGCAACATGCGGACATGGCCGAGCCCCGCTGCCGCGAGCGCCGGGTTCATGCGGACCATGGCGCGCTTGATGATATCGGCGCTGGTGCCCTGGATCGGCGCATTGATCGCCGCGCGCTCGCTGCCCTGACGCTCGGCGCCGTTCTTCGAGGTGATGCGCGGGAACCAGGTCTTGCGGCCGAACAGGGTCTCCGAATAGCCGCGCTCGCGCACTTGTTCGAGGGTGTGGACGATGTAGCGCTGGATGCCCGGGAACCGCTCGAAGTAGCGGTCGATCATGGCCTGGGCCTCGTCCGCCTCGGTGCCGAGACGGCCGGCGAGGCCCCAGCGGGAAATGCCGTAGAGGATCGCGAAGTTGATGGTCTTGGCGCGCCCGCGCGTGTCGCGGTCCACGGTGCCGAACATCTCCATCGCCGTGCGCGAGTGAATGTCCTCGCCCTCGGCGAACGCTTCCTTGAGGCTTGGCACGTCGGCCATGTGCGCGGCCAGGCGCAGTTCGATCTGCGAATAGTCGGCGGCCAGCAGGACATGGCCCGGCTCGGCCACGAAGCAGTCGCGGATCTGGCGGCCGATTTCGGTGCGGATCGGGATGTTCTGGAGGTTCGGATCGGTGGAGGACAGACGCCCGGTCTGCGCGCCGACAAGGCTGTAGCTGGTGTGGACGCGCCCGGTCCGCGGGTTGATCGCCGCCTGCAGGGCCTCGGTATAAGTCGAGCGCAGCTTGGACAGCTGACGCCATTCCAGCACCTTGGTGGCGACTTCGGCGCCCTGGGTAGCCAGGCCCTCCAGGACCGACTGGTCGGTGGAATACTGGCCGCTCTTGCCCTTCTTGCCGCCCTTGTAGCCAAGCTTCTCGAACAGGATATCGCCGAGCTGCTTGGGGCTGCCGATGGTGAATTCCTGGCCGACCTTGCCGTAGATCTCGCCTTCCAGCGCGCCGATCGCCTCGGCGAACTGGCTGGAGAGCCCGGCCAGCTTCTCGCGGTCCACCTTGATGCCGTGGCGCTCCATCTGCGCCACGACCGGGATCAGCGGGCGGTCGACCCGCTCGTAGATGCGCGTGCCGCCTTCGTCCGCAAGCCGCGGCTTGAGCAGGGCGTGGAGGCGCCAGGTCACGTCGGCATCTTCGGCCGCATAAGGCGTGGCGCGGTCCAGCGGGACCTCGCCGAAGGGAATCGCCTTCTTGCCGGTACCGCAGACGTCCTTGAAGGCCATGGTCTTGTGCGAAAGGTGGCGTTCGGACAGTTCGTCCATGCCGTGCCCGCCGCCGATGCCTTCGATCTGGCGGCCGGCGTCGAGGCAGAAGCTGACGATCATCGTATCGTCCACCGGCGCCACGTCTATGCCGTGGCGGGCCAGGACGTTGAGATCGTACTTGATGTTCTGCCCGACCTTGAGCACCGCATCGCTCTCCAGCAGCGGCTTGAGCAGCGCCAGCGCAGTCTGCAGCGGCACCTGCTGCGGCTTTTCGGCAAACATGTCGGTGCCGCCATGGCCGAGCGGAATGTAGCACGCATCGTTCGGGCCGAGCGCAAGGCTGACGCCTGCCAGATCCGCTTTCATCGAATCGAGCATCGATGTCTCGGTGTCGATGGCCACGACATGGGCGGCCAGCCCGCGCGCCACCCAGCGCTCCAGCGCTTCCACGGTCTGCACGCATTCGTAGGCGGCATAGTCCACCGCCGGCCATTCCGGCAGCGACTGGCGCGCCGCGCCCTCGGTGGGCCCGCTGGCTGCCGTGACCGGCTTGGCCGGGTGAAGCTGGGTCGGCCGGTCCGGGCTGCCGGTGCCGCCGTCCAGACGCTTGAGCAGGCTGGTGAAGCCGTGCCTGCCAAGGAATTCCGCAAGCGGCGCGGGCGGAATGGCGTCCAGCTTGAAGTCCTCCAGCGCCATCGGCAGCGTGCAGTCTTCCTTCAGAGTGACCAGCACCTTGGACAGGCGGGCCTGCTCGGCCTGTTCGATCAGGCGCTCCTGGAGCTTGGATTTCTTCATCGCAGGCGCGGCGGCGAGCGCGGATTCGAGGTCGCCATAGTCCTGGATCAGCTTCGAGGCAGTCTTGGGGCCGACGCCGTAGACACCGGGCACGTTGTCCACCGAATCGCCCATCAGCGCCAGCACGTCGCCCACCTTCTCGGGCGGGACGCCGAACTTCTCGACCACTTCGGGAATGTCGATGCGCTGGTTCTTCATGGTGTCGAGCATGTCGACGCAGCCGCCACCGATCCCGCATTTGCCGACCAGCTGCATCAGGTCCTTGTCCGAGGACACGATGGTCACGTCCCAGCCCTGCGCCGTGGCGGCGCGGGCGTAGGAGGCGATCAGGTCGTCCGCCTCGAAGCCTGCTTCCTCGATGCAGGGCAGCGAGAACGCGCGGGTGGCGTCGCGGATCAGCGGGAACTGGGGAACCAGATCCTCGGGCGGCGGGGGGCGGTTGGCCTTGTAGTCATCGTAGATATCGTTGCGGAACGAATGGCTGCCGGCATCGAGGATCACCGCCAGGTGAGTCGGGCCATCGGCCTTGTTCAGGTCGTCCGCGAGCTTCCACAGCATCGTCGTATAGCCGTAGACCGCGCCCACCGGCGTCCCTTCCGGGTTCGTCAGGGGCGGCAGACGGTGATAGGCGCGGAAGATGTAGGCCGAGCCGTCGACGAGGTAGAGATGCTGCTTGGAATCCATGGCAAGACCACTAGCAGCGCGGGCGCGGGCCGTCAGCAGGGCAGTGGAAAGAGACGGGTGAAATCACCCGGCGGAATAGATGGAACCAATTCGCTCCCCCGTCGTTTGCCCGCGACTGCTTGAATCGCGCGTCCGAGCGGCCTAGTTTCTCCTTCCACGGGGGGAAGCCGCCCGCATCCGCGCGGATGGGCTCACAGGGTTTGTCTTTTCAGCAAACGCTTTCAGCAAACGAGGGAATACCGAGAACATGCGCAAGATCGTTATCGCCGCCACTGCCGCCGTCGCGGCCCTGTCGCTCGCCGCCTGCTCCGAGAAGACGCAGGACGCCGCATCGGACACCGCCACTTCGGCTGCCAGCGACGTGTCGGACGCTGCCGATGACGTGGGCGATGCCATGACCGATCTCGGCGCCAAGGCTTCGGACGCTGCCGGCGACGCTGCCGACGGCGTGAAGGATGCCGCGGCCGACGCTGCCAAGAAGGCCGAAAAGACCACTGACGACATCGCCGCCGATGCCGAGAAGGCCGCCGCCGACGTCACCGATGCGGAAAGCACCCCGCACGACACCGCCGATCAGCACTGATCCTCGCGGACCGGGCGCCCGCCGCCCGGTTGCGATTACGAAAAAGGCGCTTCGGACCCGGTCCGAAGCGCCTTTTTCGTGGCTTTCTTCACGGCCGGGGCCGTGCGGAGGCTCAGCGCACGGCAGTGCGGTAGGAAGAGCCTTCCGCCAGGTAGCCCTCGTAGATGGCGCGGGCGATGCTGGCGATACGCGCCTCGCGGTTCGGGCGCGTGCCCTGTCCGGTGACATAGATCGCCACGGCATAGGCCCGGCCATCCGGCGTCTCGATGATGCCGATGTCGCTGGAGGTGTTGTTGAGCGATCCGGTCTTGTGCGAAACCGACACTTCGGCCGGAAGCCCCGCGCGAATGCGGCGCTTGCCGGTGACGGTACGGCTCATGGCGCCGAGCAGGACGTCGCGGCCCTGCTTGCTCATCCACTTGCCCTGGTAGATGCCCGAGAGCAGTTCGACCACCGCGATCGGCGTCGCGCTGTCGCGCTTGTCGACGACCTTGGCGGGATCGATGGCGCCATCGTCGCGGACCAGGGTGGCGATGTCGCGGTCGATATGCCACTCATCGATGCCGGTCCGGCGGACCCAGGCGTTCACGGCCGATGGCCCGCCCACCACCTTGAGCAAGGCGTCCGTGGCGTAGTTGTTCGAGCGGGTGATCATCAGCTCGATCAGCTGGCGAGCGCTCATGTAAGTGCCGGCCCGCACCGGCGCGACGGCGCTGGAGAAAGGCGCGGAGGGCACTGGAACCATCAGCGGGAACTCGCTGGAAAGCGTCCATTTGCCCTTGTCCACGCCTTCCAGGAATGTCGCGGCAATGGCGATCTTGCTGGTGCTGGCCATGGGAAAGCGCTGGTTGCCCAGCACGTCGACCATGCGCCCGGTGGACAGGTCCACCGCCGCGACGCCGATGCGGCCCTGCGAGGCGTTCGCCACCGAAGCGAGCTGCTTACCGAAATCGCTGGAATAGGTGCGCGGCGCCCGTTCCTCGGTGCCGAACACCGAATCGAACGAATCCTGCACATCGCCGATGGCCCCGGCCTGATAGCTGGAACCCGACGCATTGACGGCACCCGAATGGGCGCGGAACTGCGTCCGGACTTGCGCCTGCGCCGGTGCCAGCGACAAGCTGCCCAGCGAAAGGCCCGCGGCGACCAAGCCCGCAATCTGAAGGAAGCGCCCCGTGCCCTTGCGGCACTGCGCAACGAGTTTCTCTGCCCCGATCATGCAGATCCCACCCTGTACTTGTACATGTTCCTACAGAGTTAACGGTAACGAGATAAAGCGCCAGCCCGGCGCGACGAACTGCATGTTCCATGCGGGCAATTGCTCGGAATCGTACAATCCTTTCGCCCAGATGAACGAATCCGTTGAGCGAAGGTAACACTGGCTGGCTGAAAACCGCTCCCATCCTTTCGTCATTGCTCGCGCAATGACGAACTTGGAGAGGAGTAGGCGAATGTCGTTGCCGTTTACCCGGCCAAGAAAAAGGGCCGGAAGGATTCCTCCTTCCGGCCCCAATTCGCGTCGGTGACGGGAGTGGCTTAGAAGCCGCCCATGCCGCCCATGCCGCCCATGTCGGGCATTGCCGGCATGGAGGCCTTGTCTTCCGGCTTGTCGCTGATCGCCGCTTCGGTGGTGATCAGCAGGCCGGCAACCGAAGCCGCATCCTGCAGCGCGGTGCGGACGACCTTGGTCGGGTCGATCACGCCGGCAGCCTTCAGGTTCTCGTAGACGTCGGTCGCGGCGTTGAAGCCGATGTTCTCGTCGGTCTGGTCGAGCAGCTTGCCTGCAACGACGGCGCCGTCGCTGCCGGCGTTCTCGGCGATCTGCTTCACCGGAGCCGAGATCGCCTTGCGGACGATGTCCACGCCGCGGGTCTGGTCTTCGTTCGCGCCGGCCAAGCCGTCGAGAGCGCGGATCGCGTAGAGCAGCGCGGTACCGCCGCCGGGGACGATGCCTTCTTCAACCGCAGCGCGGGTCGCGTGGAGAGCGTCGTCGACGCGGTCCTTGCGTTCCTTCACTTCGACTTCGGTGGCACCGCCGACCTTGATGACGGCAACGCCGCCGGCCAGCTTGGCCAGGCGTTCCTGGAGCTTTTCACGGTCGTAGTCCGAAGTCGTGACTTCGATCTGCGAACGGATCTGCTCGACGCGGCCCTTGATTTCGTCATGCGAACCGGCGCCGTCGACAATGACGGTGTTGTCCTTGTCGATGGTGACCTTCTTGGCTTCGCCAAGCATGCCGAGCGTGACGCTCTCAAGCTTGATGCCGAGGTCTTCCGAGATCATCTCGCCGGCGGTCAGCGTGGCGATGTCGCCCAGCATGGCCTTGCGACGATCGCCGAAGCCCGGAGCCTTGACGGCCGCGATCTTCAGGCCGCCACGCAGCTTGTTGACGACGAGCGTGGCAAGAGCCTCGCCCTCGATGTCTTCGGCGATGATGAGGAGCGGACGACCCGACTGCACCACGGCTTCCAGGATCGGAAGCAGCGCCTGGAGCGACGAAAGCTTCTTTTCGTGGATGAGGATGTACGGGTTTTCGAGCTCGACCGTCATCTTGTCGGGGTTGGTGACGAAGTAGGGCGAGAGGTAGCCGCGATCGAACTGCATGCCTTCGACGACATCGAGTTCGAATTCGAGACCCTTGGCCTCTTCAACGGTGATCACGCCTTCCTTGCCGACCTTCTCCATCGCTTCGGCGATCTTCTCGCCGACTTCGACGTCGCCGTTGGCGGAGATGATGCCGACCTGGGCGATTTCGGCCGAACCGGCGACCGGGGTCGAGCGGGTCTTGAGGTTTTCGACGACCTTGTGGACAGCGAGGTCGATACCGCGCTTGAGGTCCATCGGGTTGATGCCGGCGGCAACCGACTTCATGCCTTCGCGAACGATCGCCTGGGCGAGGACGGTCGCGGTGGTGGTGCCGTCACCGGCCTTGTCGTTAGCCTTCGAGGCCACTTCGCGCAGCATCTGCGCGCCCATGTTCTCGAACTTGTCCTTGAGTTCGATTTCCTTGGCGACCGAGACACCGTCCTTGGTGATGCGGGGAGCGCCGAAGCTCTTCTCGATCACGACGTTGCGGCCCTTGGGGCCCAGGGTCACCTTGACGGCGTTGGCGAGGGTGTCGACGCCGGCGAGAATGCGTTCACGCGCGTCCCGGCCGAACTTTACGTCCTTGGCTGCCATTTTGAATTCCTTTTAGAAAATCTGGAAAATGCGGAAATCGTCGATTCTCAGCCGATAACGCCGAGGATGTCCGATTCCTTCATGATCAGCAGGTCTTCGCCGCCAACCTTGACTTCGGTGCCGGACCACTTGCCGAACAGCACGCGGTCGCCGACCTTGACGTCGAGCGGAGTGATGGTGCCGTTTTCGGCGCGGGCGCCGGTGCCGACGGCCACGATTTCGCCTTCAGCCGGCTTTTCCTTGGCGCTGTCGGGGATGATGATGCCACCGGCCGTCTTTTCTTCGGCCTCGACGCGGCGCACGAGAACACGGTCGTGCAGCGGGCGGAAAGTCATGGGGATCTCCCTAATCCTACGAACTAAAGGGCAAGAAACTGGAATTGGCACTCATGGTTGTAGAGTGCCAACGGCCGTGGATATGGTTCTGGCCCGAGGCGACGTCAAGCGCATCGCTTCCAAAAATTTCTCACCCGGTATGGGCGCGGGATGAGACGAGACGGTTACACCCGGTCGAGGTGGAACTCTTCGCGCCAGTGCCAGCGCGCCAGCAGCAGCACCGCCGCCACGGTCAGCCCCACGGCCAGGCCGATCCACACGCCCACGCCTTCCAGCGGGGTGAACAGGCCGAGCAGGGCCGAGGTGGCGAAGCCCGTGACCCAGTATCCGAACAGCGCGATGGCCATCGGCACGCGGGTGTCCTGGATGCCGCGCAGAGCGCCGGCCGCCACCGCCTGGAGCCCGTCGGTCAGCTGGAATATCGCCGCCACGAACAGGAAATGCAGCGCAAAACCCACGAGCACGGCGTTTTGCGGCGCCTCCACGTCGACATAGGCGGAAAGGATGAAGCGCGGCGCCAGCAGCATGGTCGATGCCGAGAGGACCATGAAGATCATCGCCACGGTGATCGCAGCCCAGCCTGCCAGTCCCACGCCGATGCGATTGCCCGCGCCGTAGTGATAGCCGACCCGGATCGTCGCGGCCTGACCCACGCCGAACGGCACCTGGAAGGCAAAAGCCGCGATCTGGAGGGCGACGGTATGGGCGGCAAGCTGCGCTTCGCCGATGCGCCCCATCAGGAACGCGGCGCCGCTGAACAGTCCACCCTCCGCAATGAGCGTCGCCGCGATCGGCAGGCCGAGCGAGAGGATCTGGCGCAGGCGCTGCCATTCGGTCCGCCAGATGCGCCCAAGCACATGATAGCGGCGCAGGCGGCGGTCGCTGCGGATGGCCACGATATAGGCCAGCACCATCACGCAGGCCGTGGTGATGCTGGCCAGCGCGGAACCCATGAGGCCGAGCGCCGGAAAGCCGAAGTGTCCGAAGACCAGCACGTAGTTGCCAGTGGCATTGACGCCAATCGCCAGCGCCGTGATCACCGTGGCGAAGAACGGCCGGCCCAACGCGGAAACGAAGGTGCGCAGCACGTTGGCGATGGTCATCGGCAGCACGGCGATGCTCACCAGCCTGAGGAAGGCCGACGCCGTCACGGAAACCTCGGGATCCTGCCCGGTGGCTTCCATCAGCAGGTTGCCCAATTGCGACAGCGCGATGGCGCCGAGGCTGAACAGGACCGCCACCCACAGCGCCATGCGCGTCGAGCGGCGCACTTCGCGCACGGAATTGCGGCGGCGGCCGATTTCAGCAGCGATCAGCGGGGCAACCGCGCCGGTCACGCCATTGATGCCCATCATCATCAGCGCGACGATCGCGATCGCCAGGCTTGAGGCCGCCAAGGCCTGCTGCCCCAGGCGCGCCACGAAAATCACGTCGGTCGCGAAGACCGCCATCTGCAGCAGGTTGGCGAGCGCCAGCGGCCCGGCAAGACGCATGGTGGCGCCCAATTCGGCGCGAAAAGTCGAAGGTAGAAGGTGCGAAGCCATTATCGGTCAGGGCGATACGGGAGCGGACCGACAAGCGAAAGGAAATTCCTGCCGTTTTCCTGCGGCTTCAAAGGCCGATTTGCGCTGCATCATGGCTTTCCATCCCACGCCCGGTCGAATAGGCACCACCGCAGCGCCGGAGGAACCATGACGCCTGCACGCCTTACTACTGTTGCTTCCCTGATCGCCCCCCTGCTCGTCCTCACCGCCTGCGGCGGATCGGGTCAGGATAGGTCCGAAACCGCGCAGACTTCCGCGGATGCCGGAACGTCCGCCAGCCCCCCGCCGGGCAATGCCCAGGCTGCCGCCGATGCGCCGGCGGCCTTTGCCGTCTGCCGTTCTTGCCACGCGGTGGAACCGGGCCGCAACGGCGTCGGCCCCTCGCTGTTCGGGATTGTCGGTACCAAGGCCGGCGACGTACCCGGCTACAACTTCAGCCCCGCCCTCAAGGCTTCGGGCGTGACCTGGGACCGGCAGTCGCTCGACACCTGGCTCCAGGGTCCGATGAAGATGGTGCCCGGCACGAAGATGGTGATCGGCGTGCCCGATCCGAAGAAGCGCCAGGATGTGATCGACTACCTCGAATCCCTGAAGTGAGACCGTCGCCCGGCCCCCCGCCGGGTTACCATCGGCGACAATTTACGACCGCGATCCGCCGCTTCCCGCTGCTAGGGCCTGCCATGGTGCGACATGGCTTCCAGCAGAAGAAGAACGGATGGACAGACAGGAACGGGAAGGCCTTGCGGCGGACCTGACGCGGATCGAACAGATGAATCTCGGCCGGCGGCGAATGCTTTCGCTGGGCGCGATCGGCGGACTCGCCGCGCTAGCCGGCTGCGCTGCGCCTGCGGGCCGGAGCGGACCGCCGGAAGGGCCGCCGTCTGGCGGCTGGGGCGGCCCACCGGCTGACGGCATGCGCGGCCCACCGCCCGGCGGCAGGCGCGGTCCCCCGCCCGGCGGCTTCGGCGATCATGGCCCGGGAGGACCGCCGCCGCAGATCGACAACGGCCCGGTCGTCACCGGCACCGCATCCAACGGCACGCGCTGCGTGGCCTTCGCGCGTGAGACCGAGGGGCCCTATCCTGCAGATGGCTCCAACACGGCGCGCGGACAGGTGGCCAACGTGCTCGGCCGCTCGGGCCTGCAGCGCCAGGACATTCGCAGCGACATCGGCGGCGGCAACGCGGCGCCCGGCATCCCGCTCGACCTCTCGCTGCGCCTCGTCGACGTCAACACCGGCTGCATGCCGCTTCCGGGCCATGCCATCTATCTCTGGCACTGCGATCCGAACGGCCAGTATTCGCTCTACGACCAGCCGGATCGCAGCTGGCTGCGCGGATTGCAGGTCACTGACGACAACGGCCTCGTCCGGTTCCGCACGATCGTGCCGGGGTGCTACATGGGCCGCTATCCCCATATCCACTTCGAAGCCTTCACCAGCCTGCCGATCGCGACGGCGGGGAAATTCGCGCGCCTGACCTCGCAGCTCGCCGTCCCCGCAGAGACCTGCGACGCGGCCTACACGTCCTCGATCTATGCGCGCTCGGCGCGAACCTGGGCGCAATCCCGCGAGATCGCGCGCGACATGGTTTTCGGCGACAATGGCGCCGAGCGGATCAAGGTGATGACACTGGAGGTCGGCGGCTCTGCGGCGGGCGGTTTCCAGGGGAGCGCCGTCATCGGCCTGGCCGGCTGACTTGGCCTGGCCGGCTGACTTGGGTTGGCCGGCTGACTTGGGTTGCGAAATGAAGGGCGCCGCGGGTACGCGCGGCGCCCTTCTTTCCACCGGTCCTTGCGGGGGGTGAGGCCGAAGGTGCGGCCAGAGCCAGGACCGGGAAAGCGAATCAGACCTTGCGGCCGGGCGGGACCTGCTGCTCGGCAGCGGGCTCGATCCGGGCGGGGAGAGCGGCCGGGATGGCACGGTTCGTGGCCCCGGCGGCATCGCAGCCGTCCGAAGCGGCTTGCGTCATCTTCGGCGCCGCGCCGGAGCCGTCGGAGCTGTAGGAGGCCGAGCGTGTGCAGCCCCGCGCGTCGGTGGACGAGGAATAATACGTCACATGCGAGCCGGCCGGCATGTCTCCGGCCAGGATCACGCCGGGTGCACCCTGCGCATGGCCGCCGGCCACCGCCTGCTGCTGCATCTGCGCGGCATGGCGCTGGACGAGCGCCGCCTGCTGCATCATCGCATCCATGTGCGCATCCATGGCTGCCGAGATCCGCGCCATTGCCATGAAGGGATCGGCCATGACCCCGCCATCACCGGCATCACCAGCCTCGGCGGCGGCTTCCACGGGCACGACTTCCACTTGCGGCGCGGTATCGCCGAAGTAGCGAACCTGGATCTGCGAACCGTCCGGCGCGTCGACGTTCATCGTGTGCAGCCTGGCCGTGGCTGCTTCGGCCACGCCCGCGCCCAGCAGGGCCAGCGCGGCAGCGCCGAAAAGATATGTCCTCGAAGGCATTCGCATGGGCAAACAACTCCTGAAAGCGGGCCGTCGGTGCAGCCCTTCCGGAGGCGAAAGCTGCGCCCGCCAAGCTGAACGCCGGATGACGGCGCCCCTTCGCTTCAGGCCCGCGCAGGCTCAGCTCATCGCCTGTAGAGCATGGCCACGTCGCACCGCTCGTAGCGCGCGCCGTACTGCGCCATGATGCCGGCATCGTGGCGGAAACCCAGCTTTTCGTAGAGGTGGATCGCCGCCTCGCAGTGCCTGTTGGTCAGGAGATAGAGCGGATCGGCGCCCATCTCCCCTGCCCGCGCAATCATGGCATCGAGCAGGAATTCCCCGGCTTTCAACCCGCGCGCAGAAGCCCGCACCCCCATTTTCGTGAGTTCGAACGACCGCTCCCCCGTCTTCTGCAACGCGCAAGTGCCGACGATCCCCAGCCCTTCCGCCTCCACGAACAGGATCGCCCCGCCCGGATCGACGATCCGCTGGCGCGGGTTTTCGAGAACCTCGCGATCGGTGGGTTCGAGGCGGAACATCGCCGCGATCCACTCCGCATTGATGTCGTGGAAATCCTGGGCAAGGCCATCCTCGAATTCGCGAATGCGCAGGACGGGCGGCTTCAGCCGATCGCAGCGCGCCACCATCGAGGATTCGTCCAGCGCGTTCTCGACCCGCTCCAGAAGCGCCAGCAAGGTCGCGGTCTCACCGCCGCACATCTCGTCCACGGCCAGCCCGATGCCGGGCCAGACATGCATGCGCGTCCGCGCCATGGCCGTTTCGCCGGCCGGGGTGAGCGATACGTGCCGCTGGCGAAGGTCGCTGCCCTGGGCCGTCTGAACCAGTCCCTGTGCGACGAGCTGGCCGATCGCGCGGGTGACGCCGGGCTGGCTGGAGCCCACGGCCTCGGCCAGTTGGCCGATCGTCCTGGCGCCATCGTCAAGCGCGGTCAGCAGCGGCATCTGGCCCGGCTGCGCGGGAATCCCCGCCGCCTGGATGATCTGCGCGGCATCGCCCTGGAGCCGCTCGGCCAGGCGCTTGAGGCGGCTGCCGAGATAGACACCGCCGAGACGGGCGATCACATCGGTCATGCATTCAACTCCATATCACGTTATATATCGCGTTATGGAGATAAGCCCGGACCGTCAAGCGGGCAAAGAGAAAGGGCGGCTCCGAGGAGCCGCCCTTCCCTGTCTGCTCGGAAGAACCGAGAGATCGATCCCGGAGCGAATCCGGGAGAATCCTTGCGGGCCGAAACCCGCAGCGGATTACTTGAGCTCGACGGTGCCGCCGGCTTCTTCGATCTTCTTCTTGATGTCTTCGGCTTCGGTCTTGTTGACGCCTTCCTTGACAGCCTTGGGAGCGCCTTCGACGAGAGCCTTGGCTTCAGCGAGGCCCAGACCGGTGATGGCGCGGACTTCCTTGATGACCTGGATCTTCTTGCCACCGTCGCCGGTGAGGATGACGTCGAATTCGGTCTTCTCTTCGACAGCGGCGCCAGCGTCGCCGGCCGGGGCAGCAGCCACGGCAACAGCGGCAGCGGCGGAAACGCCCCATGCTTCTTCAAGGGCCTTGGCGAGGTCAGCGGCCTCGAGGACGGTCAGCTGCGACAGTTCTTCAACAAGCTTGGCGATATCGGCCATGATAATAACTCCTGATCTGTGGTCCCGGGGTGCTGGATGCGGTCCACCGGGATAAATCGAAACGAATAGAATTGCTTAGGCTTGCCCTTTGGCGATCTGCGAGAGACCGCCTCAGGCCTGAGCTCAAGCAGCCTTGTCGGCGTAGGCAGCGAAGACGCGCGCCAGCTTGGCCGCCGGAGCGGTCTGAAGCTGTGCGATCTTGGTCGCCGGAGCCTGAACGAGGCCGATGAGCTTGGCGCGCAGTTCGTCGAGCGAGGGCATCGAGGCGAGAGCCTTGACACCATCGGCGTTCAGAACCTGCGAACCCATCGCGCCGCCGACGATCTCGATCTTGTCGGTCGTCTTGGCGAAGTCGACGACGGCCTTGGCAGCTGCGACGGGGTCCACCGAAGTGGCGATGGCCGTCGGGCCGCTGAGGAAGTCGCCGATACCGACATAGTCGGTGTCCGCGATGGCAAGCTTGGCAAGACTGTTCTTTGCAACCTTATAGGTAGCACCGGCATCACGAATCTTGCCGCGCAGGGCGGTGGACTGGGCCACCGACATGCCGAGGTTACGGGTGATGACCACCACGCCGACCTCGTTGAAGACTGCGTTGAGCTGGGCGACCGAATCGGCTTTCTGCAAACGATCCATGCCTTACTCCTTCACATGTGACCGCTTGGGACTTGCATCCCGCACGGCCGGCTACGTTTGTCCGAAGCGCAAATGCACTTCGGGCGAGTCCGTTGGCGATGGGGAAGGAGTTTTTCGTGCCGAAACACGAACCTGGCACCACATTCCGCGAAGGAATGCCGGGCCGGAAATTTTCCTGTTCCCCGTCTAGGCTGGAAATTAAGCCCTCGCAAATCGAGGGCACCAACTGTCTCGGACGGATGAACCATGGGCCGGGACCCATGTGGTTCGGCCGCGCCTTTGGCTGAAAGCGCGGCCCGAGTCAAGTTTCGCGAGTCAATCGATCTCAGATGGTCTCGCCGGCGGCATCGTAGCCCAGCAGGTCTCCGGGCTGGCAATCCAGTTCCCGGCAGATCGCTTCCAGCGTGGAGAAGCGGATGGCCTTGGCCTTGCCGGTCTTGAGGATCGAGAGATTGGCCAGGGTGATGCCGATGCGCTCCGCCAGTTCGGTCAGCGTCATGCGGCGGGCATGGAGCAGGTCGTCGAGCTTCACCACGATATTGCCTCCTTCTGTGCTGTCTTCGCCCATCAGACCGTCCCTTCCAGTTCGGCGCGCATCTCGGCGCCCTTGCGGAAGACCCGCGCCAGGATGAACAGGATCAGCATGAGCAGCAGGCCATTGCCCGAGATGCCGCCGATCGAGTCCAGATGAGTCTCGCCCTTGCCGATCTTGTTGATCAGCGCGCCCAGCGCCGAGAGCGGCAGGCCGAGAAGCTGCACGACAAGGCTGAGCCACGCCATCTGCGTCAGCCGCCGGGCGTTCTCGGGGACGAAGGGGTCGCCGTCGCCCACGGTGCCGACGATGCGCTTCAGCAGCTGGAATATCCGGAACAGCACCCCGCAAAGGACCGCCGCGAGGACCAGGATCCCGCTGACCACCCAATAGAACTGCGGCAGCAGCAGCGGCATTTCCCTGGCCATTTCCGCCGAGATCTCGTTCTGGAACGCCAGCATCGCCGGGATCGCGACGAGGCAGGCGCCGATGGCGAGGGCCATCGCGCCCATCAGGAACCAGAGCATGCCCTTGGCAATGGCGAGCAGCGGATCGCGGGTGAGCGCGTGCATGGTGGAAGTCATCGTCCTGCCCCTTTTCTGTTCGGCTTACATCAAGGCCGGCGCGACGGGCGCGGCGATGACGATGCGCGTGACGGCGCCGTCGCGGGGGGCCGTGTCATGGACCGCCGTATCGGCCGCATGCGCGGGCGCGGAGATCGTCGGCAGCCAGAAGCCGGCAACGAAAGCCAGGGAAAGGACAATGGCGAAAGGTCGGCTGGCGGCCTGGGTAGTCGAGAAGATCATTGTTCGTTCTCCGATATGCCTGATATCGAAATTCAATAAACTCGATTCGGCATATCGTCAAACAATAATATTGAAAAACGATATGAGGCTCGTTGCTTTTCGAGAAGCACCGTCGAAAATACACGAGAATCCGCCCCTCTGGATCCGGTTCCCGAGTGCCCCCACGCCCTGTTCCATGGCCGCGCGGGAAGCGATGGCCGTGCGAGGTCTGTCAGGTCCGGACCCGCGAATCGCGCAGGCAACGAAAAGCGGGGCGGCTCCCTGAGGAACCGCCCCGCACACGCCGGCTTGCCGCGTAGGGGTTACGGCAGCGCGGCGTCAGACCTCGACCGGCTCCTTGCGCCCGGCAATTGCCGGCGCGGCGGGCGTGGTCGTTGGCTTGTACGTGCGCCAGTCGAAGGGCTTGCCCTCGGTCTGCGCATGCTCGCGGCGTTGCAGGATCAGGCGCGCGCGGCGCATGCGGCCCTTGCGCGAGGTGAAGGGATTGGCGGCGTCAGGCGGCGCATCGACCATGGCTTCGAGCAAGGCCCGGCGATCCTGCTGCAAGGGCACGGGACCTTCCGCCATCGCATCGGCCGAAGGACCTGTCGGCGGCGGGATCACGGCCGCGGTCGCGATCGGCACGGCGGCCTCGGCGGGACGCGCCTCCGCGGCGGGTTCCAGCGGCTGCACATAGGCTCTGTCGTCGACGGAGGTCGCTGCCCAGGGCTCGGAATAGGAATCGGCCTCCGGTTCGGGCTTGCGGCGACGCATCATCATCGCCGCGATACCCGCACCGGCCACGCCAAGGGCCGCCAGCAGGCCAAGGACACCCTCGACCGGCAGACCCTGGTTTCGGGCCGCTCCATTTCCGGCAGGCGCGCTGGCAGCGGGTGCAGCCAGCGCGGCCGCGGATGGGCTAACAGACGATGCATCACGCGGCGGCGGCGCAGCGACGGGCGGCGGAGCATCGCCGCGGGCGAGCGCCCCGTCACGCGCGGCGCCCGCATCGGCCGCCGTGGGCACGCGCGTCGGCTCGGGAGCCGAGCGGGCGATAGCCCGCGCCGGAGCGGTACTGCTGGCCGCCTCGGCAGGCGCTGCGGGCAGCGGCGCCGCATTGCTTGCACTCGAGGCCGCTTCAGGGCTGGCCGCTTCCGGCGCAGCCACGGCCGGTGCTGGACTGAAATCGGGCAGCACGACCTGGGGCGCCACCGGAGCGGGCGCCGGCGGCACGGCGCTGGGCAGAGCAGGCACCACGACCGTGCTGGGAACCGGCGCCGAGCCCGGCTGGGTCGGCAAGGTGGTACCGGACGTCATGTCCTGGGCCTGAGCCGGGGCCAGAGCCGAGGTTGCAGAAAGCACGAGAACGGCGGCAATCGCCGTTACCGCGCCATACGAGCGGGGGGCGGGATCTTTTTCCATGCAAGCTCAATGCATGGGAGACGATGAAGTTACGCCGAAATGACTTGCCAAGAGACGAAAGGAAATGAAAAGCCGGACGAAATGCACACATCTACGCATTTATACACATATCCGTTCGAATCAGCCGCGCTCTATTAAATTGGCGCCGCCGGATGTTAATTTGACGTTCACGCGAAAATTGACGATACTATCGCTCCTGGATTGACGCGCGCCCTCCGCTTTCGCGAATCTTTCTGCGCGCCATCGCCAGACGGTTTGACACCAGGCCCCTCCACTTCTATATGACGCCCTCGCTCGATCGCTTCGAGCAAGGCTTGTCCATGCGCGGGGACAGGCCCGGGAAGGAAGCGATACGGGTTTCATCTGACGCAGAAGGCTGCTGGCCGCATCGGTAAAACTCCAGGTTTTCCGCGCGTGCCGGGCGGCCTTTTGGCGTTTCGGATGCCCTGCCCCACGCAGGGATAACGTCACTCGCGACGACGAATTTTTCCGGCCCGATTCACGCGAATCGGTCCTTTGAAGCGAAGAGGCAAAGACCAGCTCATGGCCACCAAGCCCGCAAGCGTCCGCTCTGCAAAGAAGCGGATCCGCAAGATCTTCGGCGACATCCACGAAGTCGTCCAGATGCCCAACCTGATCGAGGTCCAGCGCGAGAGCTACGAGCAGTTCCTGCGCTCGAACCCTGCGACGGGCTACGTCTCGGGCCTGGAAAAGACCCTGCGTTCGGTCTTCCCGATCCGTGACTTCGCCGGCACCAGCGAACTCGACTTCGTGCACTACGAGCTGGAAGAGCCGAAGTACGACGTGACCGAGTGCCGCCAGCGCGGCATCACTTATGCGGCCCCGATGAAGGTCACGCTGCGCCTCATCGTGTTCGAAGTCGATGCCGAGACCGAGACCCGTTCGGTCCTCGATATCAAGGAGCAGGACGTCTACATGGGCGACATGCCGCTCATGACCGAGAACGGCACCTTCTTCATCAACGGCACCGAGCGCGTGATCGTCTCGCAGATGCACCGTTCGCCGGGCGTCCTGTTCGACCACGACCGCGGCAAGACCCACTCCTCGGGCAAGTTCCTCTTCGCGGCCCGCGTGATCCCTTACCGCGGTTCCTGGCTGGACTTCGAGTTCGACGCCAAGGACATCGTCAACGTCCGTATCGACCGCAAGCGCAAGCTGCCGGTGACCTCGCTGCTGTTCGGCCTCGGCCTCGATAACGAAGCGATCCTCGACTACTTCTACGAGACGGTCACCTGGAAGCGCGGTTCGGGCGGCTGGCAGCTGCCTTATCAGTCGGAAGCCTGGCGCGGCGCCAAGCCCGCCTTCGACATCGTCGACGCCAAGTCGGGCGAAGTCGTGTTCCCGGCCGGCACCAAGATCAGCCCCCGTGCCGCCAACAAGGCGCAGAAGGACGGTCTTGAAGAGCTGCTGATCCCGACCGAGGAAATCTTCGGCCGCTATTCGGCCAAGGATCTCATCAACGAGTCGACCGGCCGCATCTACATCGAAGCCGGCGACGAAGTTTCGCCCGAGAACCTCGAGGCGCTCGACCAGGCCGGCATCGACCAGATCGACCTGCTCGACATCGACGACGTGAACACCGGTCCCTGGATCCGCAACACGCTCAAGGCCGACAAGGCCGAGAACCGCGACATGGGTCTGGAAGCGATCTACAAGGTCATGCGTCCGGGCGAACCGCCGACGAAGGAAACCGCCGAAGCCCTCTTCGCCGGCCTGTTCTTCGACGCCGATCGCTACGACCTCTCGGCCGTGGGCCGCGTGAAGATGAACATGCGCCTGGGCCTCGATGCCGAGGACACCGTCACCACGCTGCGCGTCGAGGACATCCTCGCCGTGGTCAAGGAACTGGTCGGCCTCAAGGACGGCAAGGGCGAGATCGACGACATCGACAACCTCGGCAACCGCCGCGTGCGTTCGGTGGGCGAGCTGCTTGAGAACCAGTACCGCGTCGGCCTGCTCCGCATGGAGCGCGCCGTGAAGGAGCGCATGTCGTCGGTGGACGTGTCGACGGTCATGCCGAACGACCTCATCAACGCCAAGCCTGCCGTGGCCGCCGTTCGCGAGTTCTTCGGTTCCTCGCAGCTCTCGCAGTTCATGGACCAGACCAACCCGCTGTCGGAAGTCACTCACAAGCGCCGCGTTTCGGCCTTGGGCCCGGGTGGTCTCACCCGTGAGCGCGCCGGCTTCGAAGTCCGCGACGTTCACCCGACGCACTATGGCCGTATCTGCCCGATTGAAACGCCGGAAGGCCCGAACATCGGTCTGATCAACTCGCTGTCGACTTTCGCGCGCGTCAACAAGTACGGCTTCATCGAAACCCCCTACCGCCGCGTCGTCGACGGTCATGTTTCGAAGGACGTCGTCTATCTCTCCGCCATGGAAGAGCAGAAGCACACCGTCGCGCAGGCGTCGGCTGAGCTGAACACCGACGGTTCGTTCGTCGAGGAACTCGTCTCGGCTCGCCAGAACGGCGAATTCGTGATGAGCCCGCGCGACCAGATCACGCTGATGGACGTTTCGCCCAAGCAGCTCGTCTCGGTGGCCGCCTCGCTCATTCCGTTCCTGGAAAACGACGACGCCAACCGCGCGCTCATGGGCTCGAACATGCAGCGTCAGGCCGTGCCGCTCGTGAAGGCGGACGCTCCGTTCGTCGGCACCGGCATGGAAGAAACCGTTGCGCGTGACTCCGGCGCCGCGATCTCGGCGCTGCGCGCCGGCATCGTAGACCAGGTCGACGCAACGCGTATCGTCATCCGCGCCTCGGGCGATATCGAACCCGGCAAGTCCGGCGTCGACATCTACCGCCTGCAGAAGTTCGAGCGTTCGAACCAGTCGACCTGCATCAACCAGCGTCCGCTGGTGAAGGTGGGCGAAGTGATCCAGGCCGGCGACACCATCGCCGACGGTCCTTCGACCGAGCTGGGCGAACTGGCCCTGGGCCGCAACGTGCTCGTCGCGTTCATGCCCTGGAACGGCTACAACTACGAAGACTCCATCCTGATCTCCGAGCGGATCGTGAAGGAAGACGTCTTCACCTCGATCCACATCGACGAGTTCGAAGTGATGGCCCGCGACACCAAGCTGGGTCCGGAAGACATCACGCGCGACATCCCGAACGTCGGCGAGGAAGCCCTGCGCAACCTCGACGAAGCGGGCATCGTCTACATCGGCGCCGAAGTGCACCCGGGTGACATCCTGGTCGGCAAGATCACGCCAAAGGGCGAAAGCCCGATGACGCCGGAAGAAAAGCTCCTCCGCGCCATCTTCGGTGAAAAGGCTTCGGACGTCCGCGACACCTCGCTGCGTCTGCCGCCGGGCGTTTCGGGCACCATCGTCGACGTGCGCGTGTTCAACCGCCACGGCATCGAGGTCGACGACCGTACCCGCGCGATCCAGAACGAGGAAATCGAACGCCTCGCCAAGGACCGCGAGGACGAACGCGCCATCCTCAACCGCGCCACCTACAACCGTCTGAAGGACATGCTTCTCGGCCAGGTCGCCGCTTCGGCGCCCAAGGGCATCAAGAAGGGCGTGGACATCACCGACGAGGTGCTGGACGAGGTCGAGCGTCACGAGTGGTGGAAGTTCGCCGTTGCGGACGACCACATGCAGTCGCAGCTCGAAGCGGTGAAGACCCAGTACGACCTCACCGTCAAGGCGATCCAGGAGAAGTTCGAGGACCGCAAGGAGAAGCTGGAACGCGGTGACGAACTCGCGCCCGGCGTGCTCAAGATGGTCAAGGTCTTCGTGGCCGTGAAGCGCAAGCTTCAGCCGGGCGACAAGATGGCCGGCCGTCACGGCAACAAGGGTATCATCAGCCGCATCCTGCCGCTGGAAGACATGCCCTTCCTCGAGGACGGTACCCCCGTCGACTTCGTGCTGAACCCGCTGGGCGTGCCTTCGCGCATGAACGTCGGCCAGATCTTCGAGACGCACCTCGGCTGGGCCGCTCGCGGCCTGGGCGCGCGTATCGGCGCGGCTCTGGACGACTGGCGCGCAGCCAACCCGGATCCCGTGGCCGGCGAACCGCCGGAAGCGGTCCGCGAGCTGCTCAAGGAAGTCTACGGCTCCAACTACACCGCCGAGATCGAGGCGCGCAGTGACGAGCAGATCGTCGAATTCGCTCAGTCCGTCCGCAAGGGCGTGCCGATGGGTTCGCCGGTCTTCGACGGCGCCGTCGAGAAGGACGTCACCGACATGCTTCGCCTCGCCGGTCTCGACGAGTCGGGCCAGGTGGACCTTTACGACGGCCGCACCGGCGATCGTTTCGACCGCAAGGTGACCGTCGGCTGCAAGTACGTGCTCAAGCTGCACCACCTTGTCGACGACAAGATCCACGCGCGTTCGATCGGCCCCTACTCGCTCGTCACCCAGCAGCCGCTGGGCGGTAAGGCGCAGTTCGGTGGCCAGCGCTTCGGTGAAATGGAGGTCTGGGCTCTCCAGGCCTACGGCGCGGCTTACACGCTCCAGGAAATGCTGACGGTGAAATCGGACGACGTGGTCGGCCGCACCAAGGTCTACGAAGCGATCGTCAAGGGCGACGATACCTTCGAGGCCGGCATCCCCGAGAGCTTCAACGTGCTCGTCAAGGAAATGCGCTCGCTGGGCCTCAACGTCGAGCTTACCAGCCACGACGACAACGAGGACGACGACGGCGTGGCCCTGGCGGCGGAATAACGGGATCGGGCGGGGCCCGCACGGCCCCGCCTTCCCTTCCTTCCGCCTCGAGAATTCACCCCCAGAGGGACTGAAACATGAACGACCTGACCAAGTTCACCAACCAGATGGCGAAGCCCGAGACCTTCGATCAGATCCAGATCGGTCTGGCCTCGCCCGAGCGCATCCGCTCCTGGTCCTTCGGCGAGATCAAGAAGCCGGAAACCATCAACTACCGTACGTTCAAGCCTGAGCGTGACGGCCTTTTCTGCGCCCGCATCTTCGGTCCCGTGAAGGACTACGAATGCCTTTGCGGCAAGTACAAGCGCATGAAGTACAAGGGCGTCGTCTGCGAAAAGTGCGGCGTCGAAGTCACCGTCACCAAGGTGCGCCGCGAGCGCATGGGCCACATCGAGCTGGCCGCACCGGTCGCGCACATCTGGTTCCTGAAGTCGCTGCCTTCGCGCATCGGCCTGCTGCTCGACATGCAGCTCAAGCAGCTTGAGCGCGTTCTCTACTTCGAAAGCTACATCGTGATCGAGCCGGGCCTGACCCCGCTCGAGAAGTACCAGCTCCTCACCGAAGACGAGATGCTCGACGCCCAGGACGAGTACGGCGAGGATTCGTTCTCCGCCGGCATCGGCGCCGAGGCGGTGAAGCACATGCTCATCAACCTCGACCTCCAGCAGGAGCGTGCGGACCTTCTCCAGGAACTTGAGACGACCAAGTCGGAACTCAAGCCCAAGAAGATCATCAAGCGCCTCAAGGTCGTGGAATCATTCATCGATTCGGGCAACCGCCCCGAGTGGATGATTCTCGACGTCGTGCCGGTCATTCCGCCCGAACTGCGCCCGCTGGTGCCGCTGGATGGTGGCCGCTTCGCGACCTCGGACCTCAACGACCTCTATCGCCGCGTCATCAACCGCAACAACCGCCTGAAGCGCCTGATCGAGCTGCGTGCGCCGGACATCATCGTCCGCAACGAAAAGCGCATGCTGCAGGAAGCGGTCGACGCCCTGTTCGACAACGGCCGCCGCGGCCGCGTCATCACCGGCGCCAACAAGCGTCCGCTGAAGTCGCTGTCCGACATGCTCAAGGGCAAGCAGGGCCGCTTCCGTCAGAACCTGCTCGGCAAGCGCGTCGACTATTCGGGCCGTTCGGTCATCGTGACCGGACCGGAACTCAAGCTGCACCAGTGCGGCCTGCCGAAGAAGATGGCGCTCGAGCTGTTCAAGCCGTTCATCTACGCCCGTCTGGACGCCAAGGGTCTTTCCATGACCCTGAAGCAGGCCAAGAAGTGGGTCGAGAAGGAGCGCAAGGAAGTCTGGGACATCCTCGACGAAGTCATTCGCGAGCACCCGGTCATGCTGAACCGCGCGCCGACGCTTCACCGTCTGGGCATCCAGGCGTTCGAGCCGGTCCTGATCGAAGGCAAGGCGATCCAGCTGCACCCGCTCGTCTGCTCGGCGTTCAACGCCGACTTCGACGGTGACCAGATGGCCGTCCACGTGCCGCTCTCGCTGGAAGCCCAGCTCGAAGCGCGCGTGCTGATGATGTCGACCAACAACATCCTCTCGCCGGCAAACGGCAAGCCGATCATCGTTCCTTCGCAGGACATGGTTCTCGGCCTGTACTACCTGTCGATGGACCGCATCGGCGAGCCGGGCGAAGGCATGAAGTTCGCGGACATGGCCGAAGTGCACCAGGCGCTTCACGTCGGTGCCGTGACGCTGCACTCGAAGATCGAGGCCCGCGTGCCGCAGACCGACGAGAACGGCGAGCAGTACATGAAGCGCTTCGAGACCACGCCGGGCCGCATGCTGCTGGGCGAATGCCTGCCGAAGTCGCACACCGTGCCCTTCGACGTCGTCAACCGCCTTCTCACCAAGAAGGAAATCGGCGACGTCATCGACCAGGTCTACCGCCACACCGGCCAGAAGGACACGGTGCTGTTCGCCGACGCGATCATGTCGCTCGGCTTCCGCAACGCGTTCAAGGCGGGCATCTCCTTCGGCAAGGATGACATGATCATCCCGGACTCGAAGGAAGCCCTGGTCGGCGAAACCAAGGAACTGGTTGCCGACTACGAGCAGCAGTACCAGGACGGCCTGATCACCCAGCAGGAAAAGTACAACAAGGTGATCGACGCCTGGAGCCGTTGCGGCGACCAGGTGGCGAACGCCATGATGGAAGAGCTGAAGGCTCAGCCGGTCGATCCCGAGACGGGCCGCATGGCCCAGATCAACTCGATCTACATGATGAGCCACTCCGGTGCGCGTGGTAGCCCGGCGCAGATGAAGCAGCTTGGCGGTATGCGCGGCCTCATGGCCAAGCCGTCGGGCGAGATCATCGAAACGCCGATCATCTCGAACTTCAAGGAAGGTCTGACCGTTCTTGAATACTTCAACTCGACCCACGGTGCTCGTAAGGGCCTGGCGGATACGGCGCTCAAGACGGCAAACTCGGGTTACCTGACCCGCCGTCTGGTCGACGTGTCGCAGGACTGCGTCGTCGTGATCGAGGATTGCGGTACCGAGCGCGCGCTGGAAATGCGTTCGATCGTGCAGGGCGGTTCCACCATCGCCTCGCTCGCCGAGCGTATCCTGGGTCGTACCCTGGCCGAAGACATTGCCGACAAGGAAGGCAACGTCATCGCCGCCAAGGGCCAGCTCCTGGACGAAGCCGCCGTGGCTGCGATCGAGGCGACCGGCCTGCAGGCTGCCCGCATCCGTTCGCCGCTGGTCTGCGAAGCCCAGCAGGGCGTCTGCGGCAAGTGCTACGGCCGTGACCTCGCACGCGGTACGCCGGTCAACATCGGTGAAGCTGTCGGCGTCATCGCCGCACAGTCGATCGGTGAACCGGGCACGCAGCTCACCATGCGTACCTTCCACATCGGCGGCGCCGCCCAGCTGAACGAAACCAGCCACCTGGAATCGATCTGCGAAGGCTCGGTCGAATATCGCGACATCCCGACGATCGTGGACAAGCGCGGCCGTCGCCTCTCGCTGGCCCGTAACGGCGAAATCGTCGTGATGGACACCGAAGGCCGCGAGCGCGCCATGCATCGCGTGCCTTACGGCACCGTGCTGCTCCACACCAATGGCGCGAAGGTGAAGGAAGGCGAACGCCTGGCCGAGTGGGATCCGTTCTCGCTCCCGATCATCACCGAAACCTCGGGTACGGTGAAGTATCAGGACCTGATCGACACCCGCACGCTGACCGAGCATGTCGACGATGCGACCGGCATGACCAGCCGCGTCGTGACGGAAGACCGTTCGTCGCGCACCGCGAAGAAGAAGGAGGACCTGCGTCCGCGCATCACCCTTCTCGACGACGCCTCCGGCGAATCTGCGCGCTACATGATGGCGCCGGGCACGACGCTCTCGGTGGAAGACGGCCAGACCGTCGAGGCCGGCGACATCATCGCCCGTGCCTCGCGCGAAGCCGCCAAGACCCGCGACATCACCGGCGGTCTGCCGCGCGTTGCCGAACTGTTCGAGGCCCGCAAGCCGAAGGACAACTCGATCATCGCCAAGGTCTCCGGCCGCATCGAGTTCGTGCGTGACTACAAGGCCAAGCGCAAGATCGCGATCATCCCGGAAGAGGGTGATCCGGTTGAGTACCTGATCCCGAAGAGCCGCGTGATCGACGTGCAGGAAGGCGACTTCGTCAAGAAGGGCGACAACCTGATTTCGGGCTCGCCCGATCCGCACGACATTCTGGAAGTTCTCGGCGTCGAGGCACTTGCGGAATACCTCGTGGCGGAAATCCAGGAAGTCTACCGCTTGCAGGGCGTGAAGATCAACGACAAGCACATCGAGACGATCGTTCGTCAGATGCTGCAGAAGGTTGAGATCACGGCCGGTGGCGACACCACCCTGCTGCCGGGCGAACAGGTCGACTACGAGGAAATGTTCGAGATCAACAGCAAGCTTCCCGAGGGCAAGATGCCCGCGGAAGGCAAGCCGGTGCTGCTCGGCATCACCAAGGCCTCGCTGCAGACCCGCTCGTTCATCTCGGCGGCGTCGTTCCAGGAGACCACCCGCGTGCTCACGCAGGCGGCTGTCGAGGGCAAGAAGGACTCGCTCATCGGCCTCAAGGAAAACGTCATCGTCGGCCGCCTCATCCCGGCGGGTACCGGTGCCGGCATGAACCGCGTCCGCGTGGCGGCCACCAGCCGCGATGCCGCCCTGCGCGCGTCCTACCGCCGCCTGCAGGAATCTCTGATCGCCGCCAACACGGCGGAAGAAGAGCATGCAGCCGAACTGGCCCAGGGCCCGGAAGCCGCGATCGGCAACGATCCGCTTGCAGCGGTCGAGGGTGAAACCCATGGTCTGGACGCCGATGCCGGCGATTACCTGATCAAGGGCGACGACCAGTCGGAAGGCGAACAGCCGGAAGGTGGCGACGAGGCGTAAGTCTCCACGCTACCGCCTGACAGGCAGAATAAGGGCCCCGCCGGAGCGATCCGGCGGGGCCTTTTGCTTTGGGCATGACGGGCCTGCGTCAAGGCGGTGCGGCAAAGGGGCGGCTTCGATAGGCGGCTTACCGCGCTCGACGGGCGACATGGCTCGCGGGCGCCTTTACGGGCATAGCGACCGCACCCCCGCTCTCTCGCAAGGCTGGTTCCGGATGGGCAACCCTGAGTCCAAGATCGTACCTGCCGCGATGGCTTCGGTCATCGCCATGGCTGCGCTCGCAGTCTGGTCCAGCCTTGCGGGATTCAGCGCCTTCGCCTGACGCCCATTCCTGCTGGATTGGCATTTCAGGGGACGCCGACGTCCGATCGCGGAGAGGTAGAGCCGCTCTCGATTCGATTACGCCGGATCCACGGCTCTCGTTTCTGATCCATCCCGTTTTCCGGATCGTCAGGGGTTGCCACCGTGCGCAGGGCACAGCAACGATCGCTGCCAACGGCCGCCTTTAGCCGCGGGCTCTCAACTGCGCCCCTATGGCCTCGTGACTGACCTCATGCGGAAGCCGCCACGCGAATCATGCTGGATTGGCCAAAGCCCGGACTCGGCTTATCAGCCCGCTCTCTGCCAGAAGGTATAGCCCCGGTGCAGGCCCGTACCGGCCACTGCCGCCATGAGCCCGACGACCAAGGCATCCCAGGCCATCAGCGCCCAGACGAGCGCCTGGGGCTGCCCCAGGACAACCATATGGTCCCAGCGGTGCAGCGGCTGCAGGATGGCCAGCGCGGGGGCGATGTAGATCAGCATCCGCAGCGCCTTGCCCCAGCCGCGCCGATAGGCATCGGCCAGCCCGGCCTCGCGGTCGCCCAGCAATCCGCCGACCATGAGGACGAGGCCCGGCATGCTGGCGATCGTCGCGAGGATCGAGATGGCGAAGGCCGCCGCTGGCATCCGGAAGTCGATCAGGCCCGGCAGCGTGAAGACAACCTGGACCAGAAATCCGGTCACGACCTGCTTCCAGCCGATCCCGGCCAGGCTCAGGCTGCGCAGGCCCGCCTCTCGGTTGGCCCAGAAGCGCGCCGCCAGCAGCATGGCGAAGACCAGTCCCGCGACTTTGACCGAACCCAGCGAGAGTCGCGCCGGGTCCGAGCCCAGGGCGGCAAAGGCATCGCGGCTGGCGAACATGCCGAGGCGGATCTCGACGACATGCTGGGCGAATTCCGGAATGGCGGCGAGTGCGGGGATTACCGGCGCCAGCTTCCACAGGACGAGGCTGTCTCGCAGCGAGGCGAAGAAGCCGCGGGCTTCCGCGCGGAGCCGCTCCATCGGGGCCCCCGTCCCTGCTTCCATCGCCGCAGGCGCGTGCGTCGCCCTCCGCGCGGACGCGCGCAGGGCTTTCGCCTTCGGCGCTCTGCCCGGATTCATTCCGCGGCTTGCGCCTGCGCCTCGTTCGCGGCTTCGATTTCGGCCGCCTTGGCTTCGACCAGCTTGACGATGTGGTCCAGCATGTCTTCGGACTGCACGACGTGGTCGGTCACGCCGGACAAGTAGACCATGTGCTTGCCGTTGCCGCCGCCGGTGAGGCCGATATCGGTTTCGCGCGCTTCACCGGGGCCATTGACCACGCAGCCGAGCACCGAGAGCGAGAGCGGCGTCTTGATGTGCTGCAGCCGGTCCTCCAGCGCTTCCACCGTGCGGATTACGTCGAAGCCCTGGCGGGCGCAGGACGGGCAGGACACGACGCGAACGCCGCGCGTGCGCAGGCCGAGCGCCTTGAGCATCTCGAAGCCCACGCGCACTTCCTCTTCCGGCTCGGCCGAAAGCGAGACGCGCAAGGTGTCGCCAATGCCCGACCAGAGCAGCATGCCCATGCCGATCGAGGATTTCACGGTGCCGCCGATGAGGCCGCCCGCCTCGGTGATGCCCAGGTGCAGCGGGCAGTCCACCGCGTCTGCAAGGCCCTGGTAGGCGGCGACGGCCAGGAATACGTCGCTGGCCTTCACGGCCACCTTGTATTCGTGGAAATCATGGTCCTGGAGCAGCTTGATATGGTCGAGCGCGGATTCGACGAGCGCTTCGGGGCAAGGCTCCCCGTACTTTTCCAATAGGTCCTTTTCGAGACTGCCCGCGTTCACGCCGATGCGGATCGCGCAGCCGTTGGCCTTTGCCGCGCGCACGACTTCGGCCACGCGGTCGTCAGAGCCGATGTTGCCGGGATTGATGCGCAGGCAGGCAGCGCCGGCATCGGCGGCCTCAAGCGCACGCTTGTAATGGAAATGGATGTCCGCGATCAGCGGGACGTTCGCGGCGCGCACGATTTCCTTCATTGCCGCCGTGCTCTCCACGTCGGGACAGGAAACGCGGATGAGGTCCGCCCCGGCTTCCTCGCAGCGACGGATCTGGTCGATCGTCGCCTTGGCGTCGGAAGTCAGGGTGTTGGTCATGGTCTGCACCGTGATCGGGGCATCGCCGCCGACGGGAACATTACCGACCATGATCTGGCGGCTCTTGCGGCGCTCGATATCGCGCCAGGGACGTACGGAAGACATGCGCCCCCCTATAGGCCTTTGCAGTGACGGTTTGAAGCACCATTGCGCAGGGGTCCGCAATCCCCTTTCGGATGGCCGATAGAGCGGTACCGGAGAGGCGCGTTCACGGCGCCCGCCCGGCATCGCCGGTCACAGCATTCGGGCGTAGAGGAATTCCTCGTCGCGCTGTTCGCCGACCATGAAATGGATGTCGGCCACTTTGCCGAAGCCGTAGCGGGCATAGAACTTCTGCGCGCCGTCATTGCCGCTCCATACCGAAAGCTGCATTTCCCCGGCGCCATGCTCGCGCCCGATCTCCAGCGCGCGGTCCATCAGCGCAGCGCCGATGCCGCGCCCGGTCGTTTCCGGATCGGTGTAGAGCTGCTTGAGTTCCACCACCCGCTCGTGCCGCGCATGTTCGGGCCAGCCGCAGGCCATGACGAGCTTGCAAAAGCCCAGCAGCGCGCCGTCCTCTTCGGCCAGCAGCACACGCATGGCCGGGTCCGCGATCTCCTTGGCCACTTTCGCCTCGCTGTGCGAATCGGCCAGGAAATCCTCCAGATCCTGGGGCATGTACATATGGCCGAACTTCGCGACGAAACTGCGGGCGCCGAGTTCGGCCAGGGCCGCGGCATCGGCGGGGTTGGCGGGGCGAAGATTCATGTCAGTTCCCGGGTCATGCACATGGAGAAGGGATCGTGCTCATAGCTGGCGAAAGGCGGGCATTCCGTGAAACCGTGCGCGCGATAGAGCGCATGGGCGGCGTGGAACGGCTCCGGCCGCCCGGTTTCCAGGCTGACGCGGTGATAGCCCCGCGTGCGCGCTTCCTCGATCAGGCGCAGGAGAATGGCCTTGCCCACGCCCCGCCCCCGATAGTCCGGCGCCGCGCGCATCGATTTCAGTTCGCCGTGGCCCTCGTCCAGACGCTTGATCGCCCCGCACCCGGCCAGGCGCTCGCCATCCCAGGCGGAGAAGAACGTGACATCGGGCTGGCGCAGGCGGGCGGCCGGCATGGCGTGGACACTCTCCGGCGGAGACCACTGGTGCATTTCGTCGAGATGGAACTGCAGCAGATCGAGTACGTCACGGCCCGTCAGGTCGTCTTCCACGATCGTCAGATGAAGCGTCATTCCTGGCTCCCGGAAAACTTGTCTGCCTTGCGGCGGCCCATGCGCATGCCTGCTTCCAGGCGGGCACGCAACTGGGTGTAGTAGTCTTCCAGGAAGGCCCGCTCGTCGTTCCAGCCGTCGTTGCGGTCGATCTTGCGGGCGATGGTTTCGTAGACGCTTTCGAGCGATTGCGCGCGGTCGTCGCGCAGGACGCGTTCCAGCGCCTGCAGCTCGTATTCGCCGTAGACCGCCAGTTCGGCTTCCTCGAAGCGATAGGTGCGCCGCGCCGGCGCTGCGCCGGCATCGAGGGCGACCTCGTCCTCATGCCTTGCCGCCGGCGCGCGCGCGAGGGACATCGCCGCCTCCAGCTTCTGGCGTGGCCGCTCCAGCACCCAGGTCCCCGCGATCATGTCGCCGGCCCGCAGGGCGTCGCGGTTGAACAAGGGCATGAGCAGGAAGATCGCCAGCCAGCCGGTGGCCGTCAGCCACCCCATGCCGCTTTGCGCCCCCGCCTGCAGGATGAAGACGATCGGCAGGAACAGCTCGATGTCGCGCAGGAGGTTGCGGGCGATCACCATGTCCGCCGTCAGCCGCCCGCCATCGCGGGCGGCGATGCGGATGCCGGCGATACGCTTGCCCGGCGTGGCGCCGCGCGGTCCCAGTTCGAAGAACAGGAAATAGGCGTTGCGGAACAGGAACATCGCCACCAGCCAGACGATGACGAGGAACTGCAGGGCATGGCCCAGCGCATTCTTCTGTTCGAGATTGCGATCGATCCCGGTCAACCCGCCGGCGATTTCGATGAGCCCCCAGGTCGTGAGGCCCATGAGCACCAGGATCACCAGGAAATCGAGCATGAGCGCGCCCACGCGCGATCCCCGGCTGGCCACCGTCACCGGGACCGAGATGCCTTCCGGCGTCACCAGCACGCGGTCGCGCGAGGTGCGCCGGTAGCGGGTCGGCACCACGCTCATGCCGCGCGCACTTTGCCGCGGTTGCCCCGGAAGGCGAAGAAATAGGCGCACCAGGCCGCCAGCATGAAGCCGCCGATAGCGAATCGTCCGAAAGTCTGGTCGACGAGCTGGCGCGCGAAGCCTTCGAGCAGCGCGGCGACGATCAGCATGAGCACCACCCCGGTCATGACCAGCGCCGCGCGCCGCCCGGCTTCCGCCGTCGCCTGAAGCACCGGCCGGTTGCCGGGAAAGGCGAGCGAGCGGCCGATGTGCAGCCCTGCCGCGCCCGCCAGCATGATGGCGAAGAGTTCCGTCGTACCGTGGACGGCGAGCCATCCGGCGAAATCGGTCAGCAGCCCGGCCCCATGGTAGAGCCAGAGCATCGCCCCCAGCATGGCCATGTTGTGCACCAGCAACAGGAGCGAGGGGATGCCGAAAGCGAAGCCCAGCGCGAAGGCCAGGATCGAGACCTGCGAATTGTTGCTGAACAGCTGGGTGGCGAACAGGCTCATGCCGTTGCGGCCGCTATCGCCGAACAGCGTGTGGCGCAGGGCTTCGCGGGTCGCCCCGGGCACGCGGCCGCCCGCCATGTCGCCGCCGACAAGGGCATGGTACCAGTCCACGTCGTGCGCCACGAGCAGCCAGCCCACCGCGGTTCCGGCCACCATCACCGCCAGCGCCACCAGGATGTCCAGCCAGATCGCCCGCACCGCCGCGCTCCAACCGCCGCCCAGGAAGCCGCGCAGCCAGTCCCACAGCGAACTGCGCGGGCCGTAGACGACGAACCAGGCGCGCTGCACCAGCGCTTCGAGATATGCCAGCGTCGCGGCATCGAGCGAGGTTTCCCGCGCGATCGACAAGCTGGAGGCCACGGTGCGGTAGAGCCCCGGAAGGGCCAACAGGTCTTCGTCCGACAGGCGGCGGAGGCGGCCTTTCTCCATGCTGGTGACGATCGCTTCCAGCCGCTGCCAGTCGGCCTCGCGCTCGAGGCGGAAGCGGTCGGAGCGCAGCGCCGCGCTCTCGATGGCGGAGACGGAATCGGGAAGCCCGGCATCGGAGCGCCCCGTACCTGAAGGCAGAGTGGCGGCGTTCATCCGATCGCTCCCGATCGCTTGATTTCGAGATAGGCATCGATCAGCCGGGTGCCGATCGTGTGATAAGGCGCTTCCACCACGTCCACGCCCAGCTGTTGCAGCCGCCGGGTGACCAGCGCGCGCTGGCGCAGCAGGGTATCCGCGGAAACCGCCATGGACAGCGTTTCGAGGTCGTCCGGTGCCGCGCCCGAGATCGCCTCCAGCTCGTCGTCGGCCATGGTGACGAACAGCACGACATGGCGCGAGACGAGGCGCCCGATCGATTCGATCATGAGCTGGGCGCTGGTGGGGTCGGTGAAGTCGGAGAACACCACGATCAGAGAACGGCGCTGCAGGCGCGCGGCCAGGGTGGCCAGCGCCAGCGTGAAATTCGGCTCCTCGGAGCGATATTCCAGCCCCGCCGCCGCGCGTTGCAGCCGGTGAAAGTCGCGCGATGCGGTGACGAAAGGCGTCGCCACTTCGGGCCGCGCGGCGAAGCCGAACAGCGAGACGCGGTCGCCGCCCTTGAGCGCCACGTAGCTGGTGGCGAGCGCGGCGGAAACCGCGCGGTCGAGCCGGGGCATGCCCTGGATCGGTTCGCACATCGTCTGTCCGCAATCGAAGGCGAAGACGATCTGGTTGTTCCGCTCGGTCTCGTATTCCTTGGCGTAGAGGTGAACGTGCCGCGCCGAGCTTTTCCAGTCGATCCGGCGGCGGTCCATGCCCGGCTCGTATTCAGCCAGCGATTCGAACTGGGTGCCCTCGCCCCGGATGCGGCGGGCGATCAGGCCATATTGCGCATCCTTGAGGAAGGTCTGCAGCGCCGGGGAGCGCACGGCGGCAATGTTCGGCCAGACGCGCACTTCCCGGCCGAGTTCACCGCGAAACTGCCGTGCGCCCAGCCCCATAGGCCCGGTCCAGCGCAGCCAGGTCCGCGCGATCCGGCCGGTACCGCGGCGCGAGGGGCGGAAGGCGAGCGTGCCGCGCCAGCCTTCCTCGCCCCGGTTCGCCAGAGTGAGGCTGGCCCGTCCGCCGGGAACGAGGCGCGGATCGCATTCCAGGGCGAGTTCGACCCGCGAGGCCCACGCAGCGGAAAGATCCAGCGCGGCGGTCAGTTCGGCCGGCTCTCCCACTTCGACATCGGCCGGTACCGCGATCCGCAAGTCGCCCAGGCGCCCCGCCAGAAGCGCGTCGATCGCGATCAACGCCAGCACCGCCAGCCCGAACACCGGCGCCACGACCCAGGCTTCGGGCCGCGTCGCGCCGATCACCAGCGCCACCGGCGCGGCCAGCGCCAGTAGCCCGGCCGCACGCGCGGTGGGCACCATGGGAGCGGAGCGCAGGCTCATCGGATCAGGACCGCAGGATCACCGGGGCGCCTCGGTCTGCTCGACCAGCTGGGCGACCAGCGCCTCCACCTGCTTGCCCTCGATCTCGGCGGCGGGGCTGAGCAGCAGGCGGTGGCGCAGGACCGACCCGGCGAGCGCCTTGACATCGTCCGGCACCACGTAGTCGCGCCCGTCCAGCGCGGCGCGGGCGCGCGCGGCGCCGGCCAGCAATACGGCCGCGCGCGGGCTGGCGCCGCTCGCAAGGTCCGGGCTCTCCCGCGTGGCGCGCACCAGGCGGACGATATAGTCGGTCACGCTCTCGGCCAGGGTCACTTGCGAAACCGTGCGGGACGCCGCCTCGATCACCGCGTGATTGGCAATGGCTTCCACCCCGCAGGCGGCCGGGCTGGGCGCGCCGCGATTCTCGCCGAAGCGCGCGACGATGCGCAGTTCTTCCTCGAAGCTGGGGTAATCGACGCTCACCTTGAACAGGAACCGGTCGAGCTGCGCCTCGGGCAGCGGATAGACGCCCTGACTCTCGATCGGGTTCTGCGTGGCCACCACCATGAACTGCTCCGGCAGGGCATGGGCGGTGCCGTCCAGCGTGACGCGGCGCTCCTGCATGGCTTCCAGCAGCGCGGCCTGGGTCTTGGGCGGCGTGCGGTTGATCTCGTCCGCCAGCAGCAGGTCGCAGAAGATCGGGCCATGAGTCAGCGTGAACTGGCTGGTCTGGAAGTTGAACAGGTTCGAGCCCAGGATATCGCCCGGCATCAGGTCCGGCGTGAACTGGATGCGGCCGAAATCCAGGCCCAGGGTCGCGGCGAAGCACTGCGCCAGGAAAGTCTTGGCCGTGCCCGGAGGCCCTTCCAGCAGGACATGGCCGCGCGCCAGCAGGGCGATCAGCAGATGCTCCACCGTTGCGCTCTGGCCGACCACCGCCTTGCCGATCTGCTCGCGAATGCTTCCCGCAAGCGCGGCGACCCCGGCGAGATCGACCGCGAAATCGCCCCGAGCAAAATCGCCTTCGGCATTCGGGGAGTGGGCATCGGTCATCGAGTCAGCATCCTTTCGAGCGCGTGAAGATCGCGCGCAGCCTTGACGAGATCGTGCGATTTGCGCGCATGGCGAAGGCGCGCGGAAATCGCGGAAAAGGGTTCGGCATCCGCCCTGCGCGAGGCAAGGGCGCGGTCGATCGCGGCGTCGGCCTGCTCGGGCGGGAGCGTGCGCGGCAGGGCGAGAGCACGGATCAACCGGTCGCGGGCATGGTCGGCATAAGGTCCGCCGATCAGGTGCAGTCTATGCGAGCGGCGCACCAGTCCGGCAGAATTGGCCACCAGCGCGCGCTTGCCGAAAGCGATGGCCCGCTCTCCCGCCAGCGGCGGCCCGAAGCGCAGGAAAGCGCGCCATCCCAGCACCAGGGCGGCCAGCAGCAGGCAGAGCGTGGCGGCCAGGAATGGCGGGGTGAAAGCCAGGGTCAGCAGATTCTGCGCGCGCCCGAAACCGTTCATGGTGAGGTCGAACGTCACCGTGCCACGAGGCTCGACTTCGCTGGCCGCGACCAGCGCGTCCACCAACTGCGCGGCGCGGCGATCGGCCATGCCCCAATTGTCGACGAGGTCGGGTTCGAACACCAGGACCAGGGGGTAGAGGTCCTCGTCCTCCGGGTCGCTGCTCATGCCTGTCAGCGCCGCGTCCTCGAGCGCGGGATAGCTGCCGCCGTCATCGATGAAGGCGGCGAGAACGCGCCCGTCCTGCTCCTCCACGACCGGCACCAGCGTATCGCCCTTGCCCGATTGCAGCGCCTTGCGGCTGGGCAGCGCGCCCTCCAGGCCGAAGCCGTGCCAGCGGGCCTTCGCGCCGTTGGCGTCGACCTCGCCCTGCACGACCGTCACGTCATCGAGGAAACCGCGCCATTCGAGCGGCCGCATGCCCTGGAGATTGACCCAGCCGGTCTTGGCCTTTTCCTGCTCGCGCCCGGGCTGCAAGGCCATCCACTTGGGCAGGATCACCAGCGTCGGCCCGATGTAGCGCCGCTTCGAGACGATCTTCTCGATGTCCTCGCCATCGGCCCCGGCAGGCGGAGTGAGCACCAGCAGGCCCGGCTTGTCGAGCGCGCCCACGTTGCGCGCGCGAACCACCGGGTGCCCGCGCTTCTCGATATAGCGCGCCATGGCGGCATAGCCGTTGAGGCCGCGCCCGTCGGCGTGGGACTGGCCGTCGTTGGTGGAGCCGAAGCCGGTGCCGGTCCCGATCATCCACAAGAGCGAAAGGAACAGCGCCGATCCGATCAGCACCAGCGCCAGCACCGCCCAGCGCGAGAACGGATTGGCGCCGACAGGAATACCGGCTTGCGCAGCAGGTCTCGCATCGGCAGGCGCTGTTGCTGACATCTCGCTCATGCGCGCAGTTCCAGCCGGGCGAAGCGGGCATAGGCCTCGCGCGCGGCGGCCCAGTCGTCGGCGCCCAGTTCGCGCAGCGCGAAGCGGCTGCGCTCCACGCGGGCGGCGATCGTGGCGAACGCCTCGCGGCCGCTGTCCGGGAGCGAGGACAATACCGAAATTTCCCGCGCAGTGCTGGCCGGATGCAGCCAGTCCGGCCGCGCCTGCCGGATCTGCCCCACGCTGCGGCGCAGGAGCAAGTGAGTGGCCTCGTCGAACCGGCCTTCCCCGGCAAGGCGGTCCGCGTCCTCCAGCAGGGCCAGCGCCTCGGCCTCTGCCGGCACCCAGGCCTCGGGCGCTTCCTCGCGGCTGCGGCCGCGCCAGGCCTCGATGGCCGGGCCTGCCAGGCGCCAGAGGATGAACAGCGCCAGAAGCACCGCCAGCGCGATCAATATGTTGGAGAACACCGGCCAGGACATGCCCAGCAACCTTCCAAGCGGCGCGAAGATCGCCTCCAGCATGCGGCCGAGCGCCTGGAGCCACTCCGGGACCTGCCCCGGAGGATCGGGCTTGAAGGGCGGCAACGGCGCGTACTGGATATCGGCCGCGCCACGCACGGCTTCCCAGTCGCTCGCGGCGTCCCGGGCCGCACCCGCCATCTGACCCCTAGCAGCCATTACCCGCCGATGATTGGCATGGGCCGGGAGCAGGCGCAAGCCGTTGCGATGAAAGGATTGGATAGCGATCGAGGAGGGGTTGCGGCCGCCTGCCCGTCATGGACGGCACGGCGCGCGACCGACCAGGACGCGCGCCGTGCCGGACCGAACCAGGATCGCCTATCCGCGCGAGCGTGCCTGCTTGTAGGTGCCGAGCGGACGCACGTACTTGCAATGGAATGCAAGTTCCTGAAGCGCCATGTCGATGCGCGGCTCGCCGGGGGCGCCTTCGATGTCGGCGTAGAAAGTGGTGGCCGCGAAGCTGGCACCGATCTGGTAGCTCTCCAGCTTGGTCATGTTGACGCCATTGGTGGCAAAGCCGCCCAGCGCCTTGTAGAGCGCGGCGGGGATGTTCTTCACCTCGAAGATGAAAGTCGTCACCGCCTTCTCGCCCTTGAGCGCGAAGGGATCGAGCGGCTCACGCGAGAGGACGACGAAGCGCGTGGTGTTGTCCGCCGCGTCCTCGACATTCTCCTCGACGATCTTGAGGCCGTAGAGTTCCGCAGCCAGGTTCGGGGCGATGGCGCAGGCCGCGGTATCGCCCTGCTCGCGCACGAAGGCGGCGGCGCCGGCGGTATCGGCATAGGCCATCGGCACGATGCCCCGCTCGCGCAAGTAGTGACGCGACTGGCCCAGCGCCTGCGGGTGGCTGTAGGCCCCCGAGAACGGCCCCATGGTGCCGTCCGCATTGGGCAGCGCCATCAGCGCATGCTCGATGCCCATGAAGTGCTCGCCCACGATCGACAACCCGCTTTCCGGCAGCAGGAAATGGATGTCCGCCACGCGGCCGTGCTGCGAATTCTCGATCGGGATGATGGCCCGGCCGGCCCGCCCGTCCTTCACCGCATCCAGCGCATCCTCGAAGGAAAAGCACGGCAGCGGCAGACAGTCGGGATCGTGTTCCAACGCCGCTCGGTGCGAATTGCATCCGGGGGCGCCCTGGAAGGCCGCCGCGCGCGAGGGATCGGCCGCAGCGGCCTCGTTCATGCGGGCGACCAGGTCGAGAGCGGGTTCGGGATAGGAATGCATAGCGTCCGCGCGATTAAGCCGCAAAGGCGATGTCCGCAATGGCTCTTGCACTAACCTGCTGGCAACTCTAGAGCCTCAACCCAAAGAGGATGAGAAAAAACTCCACCCGTGGGGCAAGGGCAAACAAGAAATGGATGATCGTTTCAACACCATTGCCGGCTGGGCTTTGTTCGCCGGTATCGTCGGTCTTGGTCTGACCACCGTCAGCTCTCATTACTTCCGTGCAGACAAGCCGCATCGTCCCGAGACGATGGGTTACGCCATCGAAGGCGTGGAACAGGAAGGCGAAGCAGGCGCCGAAGCGCCGATCGCCACTCTTCTTGCCAGCGCGGACCCGGCCAAGGGACAAGCCACTTTCGCCAAGTGCCAGTCCTGCCACACGATCAACCAGGGCGGCACCAACGGCATCGGTCCCAATCTCTATGGCGTGGTCGGTGAAGGCATCGGCCAGGGCGTCGGCGGTTTCGCTTTTTCCGACGCGCTCAAGGGCGTTGGCGGCAAGTGGGACTTCGACAAGCTGAACGACTGGCTGAAGAGCCCGAAGGCTTTCGCGCCCGGCACCAAGATGACGTTCGCCGGCCTGCCCAAGGGTGAGGATCGCGCCAACGTGATCGCCTACCTCAACGCCCAGGGTTCGAACCTGCCGCTTCCCGCCGCACCTGCGGCAGCAGCAGCAGCACCGGCAGCCGGCGATGCGCCCGCCGCCGCCAGCAGCGAAGCCGCAGCCGCGCCCGCAGCCGCCGCGGCTGCCGAGTAACAACCCATTTCCGGTAGCGGTCCGGCCTGACTCTGTCGGGGCGGACCGCCCGGTCGAGGAATCCGGCCAGGCCGGCAGAAAACGGTCCCGCGGGCGCCACCGAGTCGCCTTGCGGGCCGTTTTCGTCAGGACGTAGAGGCGGCCTCGGCCCCGATCGCGAACCACTTTGCGAGCAGGTGGAATCACCTTATGACCCGGAAAAACGCGGCAAACCAGAAGCCTGGAGCAGTTGATCCGATGCATTCGGATCGGAAATTGCTCTAGTCTTCGATCTTGCCCGTCAAACCATCTTCGAAGCGGCGGAGCTGTTCGCGGCCCCACGACCAGTCGCCCAGGCCACTTGCGGCATTGATGTGCCCCAGTGCCCCGGCCTCGACGAAGGACGCGCCCCATTGGCGGGCACGCGTACGGGAATGGACGAGCGGACCATAGGGATCGTCCGAACTCGCCACGACCACCGCCGGAAATCGCAGGAACAGCTCGGGCGGATTGCCGAAGCTCGCCGCCTCTTGCGGAAAATCCGGGCCTTGCGGATCTGGCATCGCCACCAGGAACGCGCCTCGCACCGCCTGGTCGGACCGCGCGCTCCAATGCGCGACGAGCAGGCAGGACAGGCTGTGAGCGACGAGGATCGGCGCCTCGGAGCACGCGGCCACGGCCGCGTCCAGCGCGGCGATCCACTGATCGAGCTGCGGCGCGTCCCAGCTGTCGGGCGCGAACCGCCGCATCTCCGGCTCGGCGGCTTCCCACCGCGATTGCCAGTGCTCCGGCCCTGAACCGCCAATGCCGGGCAGGACCAGATAGGCGCTCATTCGCCGCTGTCCGCCGGCCCCTTGAACCCCTTGGCGATCACGTACCACTCGGACGAACCCTTGCGGCTGGCCGGCGGCTTGGCGTGCTTCACGCTGGTGAAGCGACGCTTGAGAATGCCGAGCAACTCGGTGTCCGTACCGCCCGCGAAGACCTTGGCAACGAAAGTACCGCCGGGCGCCAGGTACTGGATCGCGAAATCGGCTGCCGTTTCGACCAGCCCCATGGTGCGCAAGTGGTCGGTCTGCTTGTGGCCGACGGTATTGGCCGCCATGTCCGAGAGAACGAGGTCCGGCGCGCCTTCCAGGGCCTGTTCCAGCGCCGCGGGGGCCTCGTCGGCCATGAAGTCCATCTCGAAGATGGTTACGCCCTCGATCGGGTCGGTGGGCAGCAGGTCGATACCCACGACTTTGGCCTTGGGAGCCTTGAGACGCAGCACCTGGCTCCAGCCGCCCGGCGCGATGCCGAGGTCGACCGCGCGGGTCACGTTCTTGAACAGGTCGAATTTCTCGTCGAGTTCCAGCAGCTTGTAGGCGGCGCGGCTGCGGTAGCCGTCGGCCTTGGCCTGCTTCACATAAGGATCGTTGATCTGGCGGGTCAGCCAGCGCGCCGAACTGGTCGTGCGCTTCTTGCCAGTGCGAAGCCGCTCGTTGGGATCGCGTCCGGAACGGCTCATGGCCGGTTCTCCAATAGGTGTGATGGCGCGGGGGCTACCGTGGGCCTGCCGCTGGAATGGGATGCGATGAGGCTGCGCAGGATGCCTTCGCGGATGCCGCGATCGGCCACGCCCAGCCGCGCCGCGGGCCAGAGGTCGAGAATCGATTCGAGAATCGCACAGCCGGCCACGACCAGGTCCGCACGCTCCCGCCCGATGCAGTTCACCTCGCGCCGCTCCTCGATCGACATCGAGGAGAGCCGGGAACTGATGTCGCGCATCGATTCGGCCGGAACGATCAATCCGTCCACCATGCGGCGGTCGTATTGCGGCAGTTCGAGGTGGAGGCTGGCCAGCGTCGTCACCGTGCCGCTGGTGCCCAGCAGGCGCAGCGGACCCGTTTCCGCAGCGCTGCCGCGCGCCGGGCCGACGCGCTTGGCAAAGGCGGAAAAGCTTTCCGAGACCAGGCCATGCATGTGGCGATAACGCGCGAGGCGTTCCTCCAGCGTCGTGCCTTCCGGCCCGCAGCTCTCGGTCAGCGAAACCACGCCCCAGGGCACCGATTGCCAGTCGAGGATACGCGGCACGGTGCCGGTGCTCTCGATCAGGACGAGCTCGGTCGATCCGCCGCCGATGTCGAAGATCATCGCCGGGCCGAAGCCTTCCTCCAGCAGCACATGGCAGCCGAGCACGGCCAGCCGCGCTTCCTCGCGCGCGCTGATGATGTCGAGCGCGATGCCGGTTTCCTCGCGCACGCGCTCGATGAATTCCGGGCCGTTCTCCGCGCGGCGGCAGGCCTCGGTCGCCACCGAGCGGGCGAGATAGACATTGCGGCGCATCAGCTTTTCGGCGCAGACCCGCAGTGCGGCCAGCGTCCGGTCCATCGCGGCCTCGGACAGACGGCCGGACTGCGCCAGGCCTTCTCCCAGCCGCACGACGCGGCTGAACGCATCGATCACCGTGAAATTCTCGCCCGATGGCCGGGCGATCAGGAGACGGCAATTGTTGGTGCCAAGGTCGATGGCGGCATAGGACTGCCGGTAGGACGGGCGCGACGACGGCCCGTTCGCGCCCGGAAGCACGGGCGTGAAGCCGGCAGGCACGAAGCTGGCGGCCGGAAAGCCCGGTGCAACGGTCTTCGCTTCTGCCGGCACCGTCTTGGCGGCAACGGCTTCGCCCTGGGCCCGCGGTTTCTTGGAGGAACGCGCCGCGCCCTTGCGGGAGCCGCGCTTCCGGGCAGCTGCCCGGCGCGATTCCGGCTGGCGGGGCGACGCCTGCGAGCCGGATGTCTTCTCTTCGCGCGGCGCTCCGCCTGCCTCGGCGGCGCCGCCCGGAGGGCGCGCCTTCGCCTTGGCCGTGTCGGGTCCGGACGAGCGTGACTTGCCCTTCCTCGCCTTGCGCCGCCTTCCAGTGCGGCCCGACACATCGACTCTTGCTGCCGGCGGATCTTGCTCCGCCATGATATGTAATCTCGTTCGAATAAATCTTACCGCCGTGCGCGGCGGATACCTGGGGCGATGCTAACGCCCCCCGGGCCAAGGGGCAACCCTGACTGCAAAAAGGGTGCTTGACGCGAATCAGAAGCCCTACTAGAGGGGCGCCTCCCGATGCCCCGTCGTCTAATGGTAAGACTACGGATTCTGATTCCGTCTATCGAGGTTCGAATCCTCGCGGGGCATCCAATTCTTCCTAAATCGCTGAAATCCGCTTCTTCTTCGAGAAGCGCGTCTGGCATCGCCGGACGCTTTCGCATGCCCTGGCGACGTGCGAATCGTGCCCGATCCCGGCGGTTTTCCGGTTCATGTCTGGAGTTGGATGTCGCCCGGAAAGAGGGGCGGCCCTTCGCGGGGAAGAGCCGCCCGAAGTCGGGGAGAAGCGGTTGGCACCGCCGGCAAGGTTCGACTTGGCGGTGCACGACCGGCACGGCCCATCTGCCAGCCCCCGCTCCGCACTGCATTGATCGTGGTCAATCGACCGATTCGCGCCTGCCCCGGCCTTCAATTTTTCGCCGATTCGCCGTCCTGCCGAAAATGGATGATCCGCATTTCAGGCCCACACCGATCCTGCGTGAACGCCGCCGTGGCCGCTGCGCCCATGTCACGCTGATGGATTCGCACGGCCGGCCGATCGACGTGATCGTGCGCAATGTCTCGTCACGAGGGTTGAGCGCGGCGGCGGCAGGCCAGCCGCCTGCCTGCAACGAAGTCGTGCGCGCGGCGATGGACGATGGCCGCGAACTGTGGGGCCTCGTGCGCTGGGTGGACGGCAATCTCTTCGGCGTGGAATTCGACATTCGCCCCTGAGGGAGCAAGTCGCCGTCAGACCGCCGAACTGAACCGTCGCAGCGAATCCTTGCGATAGGGATCGAGGCGCGCTGCGATCGAGCGGGCATAGGGCAGGCCCTGGGGCAGGATCACCAGATCCTCTCCGTCGCTGTCACAAAGCCCGGCATCGAAATAGGGCAGCAGCAGCGGCCAGGCCTCGCATTGCAGGTCGCGCGGGATCGGCGCCCTGCCCCGGCACAGCAGCGCCTCGATCACCGCGCCGCGCCGCCGGTCTTCGCCGCTGCGGCGAATCCCGCGGTTGGCGGCGATGCGGTCCTGCGAGAGCAGCATGCGATAGCGCCCGGTGTTCTTCTCGTTCTGGACAAGCAGCTCGGGAAAGCCGCTGATCGACGAAGCGCCCAGACCCAGCAGCACCGGCGCCTTGTCCTCGGTGAAGCCCTGGAAGTTGCGGCGCAGGTTTCCCGATAGCGCCGCCTGCGCCAGGGTGTCTCCGGGCCGGGCGAAGTGATCGAAACCGATGGGCACATAACCGGCCTCGACCAGAAGCGCATGGCCGCGCGCGGCCATGGCGAATCGCTGCTCCGCATCGGGCAGGGCATGGGCATCGATCTTGCGCTGGCGCGCGATCAGGTGCGGCACATGGGCATAGCCGAACAGCGCGATCCGATCGGCCCCCAGCGCGGCGGTTCGCGCCAGCGAGTCTTCCAGATCGGCCATGGTCTGCCCGGGAAGCCCGTACATCAGGTCGAAGTTGAGCGAAGCGATGCCTGCCGCGCGCAGCATCGCGGTCGTTTCCTCGATCATCCACGCCGGCTGCACCCGTCCTATGGCCTGCTGAAGGCCCGGCGCGAACGTCTGCACCCCCAGGCTGGCGCGCGTGATCCCCACCGCGCCGATCACGGCCGCCCATTCGCGGCCCATCGTGCGCGGGTCCAGCTCGATCGACAGGACCGGGCGCGATGCAGGGAACTGCAGCGTCAGCGCGTCCACCAGCCGTACGAAGTCGACCGGGGGAATCCCGTTGGGACTGCCGCCACCAAAGGCGATGCGCGTGACCCGGGCGCCTTGTGGCAGGCGTTCGGCGACAAGGCCGATCTCGCGGTGGAGGGCATCGAGATAGCCGGAGACGCGATCGGTGCGGTTGGCGACGCTGGTGTTGCAGCCGCAGTACCAGCAGATCTTCTCGCAGAACGGGATATGGACATAGAGCGAGACCTCCCCGGTCACCGCCTCCAGCGCCTGCACGAAAGCCTCGGCACCGACGGTCTGGTCGAATTCGGCGGCGGTGGGGAAGCTGGTGTAGCGCGGCACGGGCACCGCAAGCAGTTCGGGGTGATAGGTCCACATGCGCAGACCCATCGCGCCTGGAGGCGGCCGCGTCATTGCGCTCGATCAACGGGCGGGAAACCGGCTCGATCTGCCGATTTTTGCGCGCGATCAATGTCCCCGCCGCGCGGGAGGACCAAAGCGGCCCTGCTGCCGCTCAAGAGGGGGGACCCGCACGGTGCGGCCCCGGCGGCGCAGGAAAGACCCAAGATGCGCAAGATGTCCATGCTCGCGGCCGCTGCCCTGACGGCCGCCGCCGCCACCGCGATCGTCACCCCGGCCCAGGCCGGAAGCCCGGACGGCAAGTGGCAGGTCAAGGTTCTGGGCACTGCCGTGCTGCCCGACGGCAAGATCGACAAGATCAGGTCGATCGACACCGACACCGCGCTGGGCGGCACGCTTGCCGGGCTAGAAACCGTGGGCACCAAAGCGAACGACAACGTGGTGCCGACGCTGGCGGTGGAATATTTCTTCAGCAACGCCTTCTCGGTGGAGACGATCTGCTGCTTCACCCAGCACCATGTCAGCGGCACCGGCGACGTGGCGGGCGCCAGCCTGGTCGATCACGTTCTCATCCTGCCCGCCACGGTGACTGCCAAGGCGCATCTCGACACCGGAACGCCCTTCAAGCCCTATGTGGGCGCCGGCCCGGCCTGGTTCTTCGTGTTCGACGAGAAGCCGGGCGATACGGCGCGCGCGCTGGGCGTGGACAAAGTGAAGATGTCGAACAAGGTGGGCTTCGCGCTGCAGGGCGGCGTGGACATCGCCATCAACGACAACGGGCTGGGCCTCTCGCTCGATGCCAAGAAGTACTGGGTGAAGCCCACCGCCTCGTTCTACGAGGATGGCGTGCTGGCGCTGAAGACGCGCCACGATCTCGATCCCTGGGTGCTGAGCGCAGGCGTGTCCTACCGCTTCTGAGAGACGGTCCGGTTCCGGCAGGCACTTCGGCCATAGCCGAATGCCCGCCGTCCCCGCGAAAGCCGGGGCGGCGGGCTCGCCTACATTACCGCCAGGAGATCGCGATCAAGGCCTGATCCGGGGGATCGAGGCCCCTTCAGCCCGCTTCGGCGGTCAGCGCCTCGTGGTCCAGGAGGATCACGTCGCGGCGCGAAGGCAGGTCGATCAGCCGCTCGTTCTTGAAGCGGGTGAACTGGCGGCTCACCGTCTCGATGGTGAGGCCCAGCACGTCGGCGATCTGCTGGCGCGAGAACGGCAGGGTGATGCGGCGCGGGCCGGCATCCTCGAAATTCCAGGCGCAGCCGGGGGGTTGCAACCGCTCGGCCATTTCCAGCAGGAAGCTCGCCAGCTTTTCCGAGGCCGACTTGCGGCCGAGCAGCAGCATCCAGCGGCGCGTGCGGTCCAGTTCGCCCAGCGTCCGCTCCAGCAGCTTGTGTTCCAGCGCCGGATGCTCGCGGGCGAAAGCGTCGAAATCGCGGCGGGAGAAGACGCAGACCGTCGCTTCCGTCAGGGCGGTGGCGCCGTGGCCGGTGGTGCCGCCGAAGGGACGCCCGATGAAGTCCGAAGGATAGACCACGCCGACGATCTGCTCGCGCCCGTCCTCGGTATTGGTCGAAAGCTTCAGCACGCCGTCGATCACGTTGGCCACGAGAACCGAGTCCTCGCCTTCCCAGATCAGCGATTCGCCGGGCTGGATCGTGCGGGTACGCCCGATGGCGTTGAGCGCTTCCAGCTCTTTCGCATCGAGGGATGAACAGATCGCCCGGTTCCGAACGACGCACAGGTCACAGTTGGACATGTGCCCGCGATAACAGTCGCTTCGCCATGTCTCAAGTGCAGGCCAGGCCGACTTGCGTCAGCTTACGCAACCGCCGCTTCCAGCAGGTGCATCGTCCCGGCATCGGCGTCGATCTCCACCGGCAGCCCCACCGGCACGCTGAGCTGCGAGGCGATATGGCCGATCTGGAGCCCCTGGAACGCGGGAACCCTAAGGCCGGAAAACTGCCGGTCGAGCACTTCGTAGATCGTGAAGTTCGAATAGCCGCCGTCGGGGTTCTGGCAGCCGGTGCATTGGCCGAAGACGACCCCGGCCACCCGGTCGAAGATCCCTGCCAGCGCAAGCTGGGTGAGCATGCGGTCGATGCGGTATTCGGATTCGTTGGTGTCCTCGATGAACAGCACGGCCCCCGTGAAGTCCGGCAGGTAGGGTGTGCCCACCAAGGCGGAAAGCACGCTGAGATTGCCGCCGAGCAGCCGGCCGCGCGCCTTGCCGCCGCGGAACGTGCGCAAGTCCTTGCCCCGGCCCGAAAGATTGACGCCAGCCCCCTCGGGCACTTGCCAGGTCGGAGTCGCGCCTTCGAAGGCCAGCGCATGGAACGAGGCCCAGGCCGCCGGCGGCCACGAGGCGGAAGCATTCGGCCCGTGGATGCTGGCTACGCCCGTCCGCGCCGCGAAAGCCAGATGAAGCGCGGTATTGTCGCTGAAGCCCACGAAGAGCTTCGGGTTCGCCGCGATCCTGTCGAAATCGAGCAAGGGCAGGATGCGTGCGCAGCCCCAGCCGCCACGCACGGCCATGATGGCGCGGACCTTGTCGTCGGCGAACATGGCCATGAGATCGTCTGCCCGCGCCCGGTCGGAGCCGGCCAGGTAGCCTTCGCGCTGGAGCATGTGCAGCGCCGGCCTCGGCTCCAGGCCCATGGCGCGCACGGTCGCCATGATCTGGTCCAGTCCGAAGCGATCCCCCACGAAGCCCGCCGGCGCGACCAGACCCAGCACGTCGCCTTCCTTCAGGCGCGGGGGCTTCACCAGCTTGCGCGCAGGGCTACGGACCTGGGCCGAAAGAGCGGGGAGTACCGGCAGCACGGAGCCTGCGGCCACGGCGCCGAAACCGGCCATCGCGGCGCGGCGTGTCATGGTCATGTTCGACATGTCGTGCAGCCTAGAGCGTTTTCCCATCAGGGGGAATCACCTGATGACCCGGAAAACGCGGCCAACCGTGAAACTGGTGCATCGGGGCTGCGGGCAACCGCATGCCGTGCTTGCGCGCAAGCGTATCATAATTAAATCCTTATCCCTCGACGCCGCGCCTCCCAGCGGCCATGGAATGCAGATGACCGAACAAGAAGACAAGAAAGTCACCAACCGCCGGTTCTACAAGGCCGAGCAGGAAGCCAACTTCGCAGATGCGCAGGAAGGCACGATCCAGACGCAGAACCCGGCCTATCGCCTGGCCTTCCAGGACACCGAGTTCCTGCTGCGCGACGAACTGCGCCCCGTCCGCTTCCAGCTTGAGCTTCTCAAGACCGAGATGCTGCTGGAAGAAGCCAATATCGGCTCGACCATGGTGATGTACGGCTCCGCCCGCATCCCCGCGCCCGAGAATGCTGAAAGCGTGCTGGCCCAGGCCAAGACCGACGAAGAGAAGAAGGTCGCCGAGCGGCTCGTCGCCAAGGCGAAGTATTACGAGGAAGCCAAGACCCTCGCCAAGCTGGCCAGCCAGTGCTCGGTGGTGGAAAAGGGCATGCGCCAGTTCGTCGTCTGCTCGGGCGGCGGCCCGTCGATCATGGAAGCCGCCAATCGCGGCGCTTCGGAAGTCGGCGCGGAATCGCTGGGCCTCAACATCGTGCTGCCCCATGAGCAGGCGCCCAACCCTTACGTGACGCCGCGGCTCTCGTTCCAGTTCCACTACTTTGCGCTGCGCAAGATGCACTTCCTGCTGCGCGCCCGCGCCGTGGCCGTGTTCCCCGGCGGTTTCGGTACGTTCGACGAATTCTTCGAGCTGCTCACCCTGATCCAGACCGGCAAGATGAAGCCGATCCCGATCCTGCTCTACGGCAAGGAATTCTGGGAACGCGTCGTCAATTTCGAGGCCCTGGCCGACGAAGGCGTCATCAACCGGCAGGACCTCAAGCTGTTCCACTGGTGCGAAACCGGCGAGGAAGGCTGGAAGGTCGTGCAGAAGTTCTACGATCTCGACTGCTGCTGAGGTAAGGGCGGCGGCCGCCGGGCCGCCCCTTTTCCGGACGCACACGCTTCGGCCGGCCGAGTTCTTCGGCTCTCTTGCGTTTCTGCGGCAGGCCCTGCCCGGGCTGTCCGCTGCCTAGCCGCGAACGTGGTGTCCCAGCGGGCCATGTCCCGCGCCGAAGCCCGGCGCATTGAGCAGCGCCGCGCGGACATAGTCGCGCGCGCTGACGATCGCCGCTTCCAGGCCGGCGCCCTGCCCCATGAACGTGGCGATGGCGCTGGAGAACGTGCAGCCGGTGCCATGGGTATGGCGCGTCTCGATGCGCGGTGCGGTCCACGACATCGGCGGTTCGCCGGGCCGCAGCAGCCTGTCTTCCACGATCGGCCCCTCCGCATCGCCGCCCTTGGCGATATAGGCCACTCCGCGCGCCGCCATGGCACGGTCCCCGCCCAGCGCCTCCAGTTCGGGGACGTTCGGCGTGGTCAGCGTGGCGAGGGTCATCAGCCGTTCGAAAGCGGCAATGGTGGCCGCATCCGCCAGGACCGAGCCGCTGGTGGAGATCATCACCGGATCGAACACCACCGGCACGCCCAGCCGCTCCAGCCGTTCCGCCACGACATGGGCGATCTCGGGACTGCCGAGCATGCCGATCTTCACCGCGTCCACGCCGATGTCGCTTACGCAGGCGTCGATCTGCGCCGCCACCATCTCCGGCAAGAGCGCCGCCACATGCGTGACGCCGCACGTGTTCTGCGCAGTGATCGCGGTGATCGCGGTCATGGCATAGCCGCCGAGCATCGTGATGGTCTTGATATCGGCCTGGATACCGGCACCGCCCGAACTGTCGGAGCCGGCGATGGAAAGGATGCGGGGCGGTGTGGTCATGATGGGCTGATGGCACCCGGGTTGTCGTTCGGCAAGCATGCGCCGGATGGCATCGCGCAAAGCCGCCAAGGCGCGAAGACGTCGCGCAGCCGGCGAAGCCGCTCTGCCCGCTTCGCGCCTTGGCGGGAGCCGATCAGCCCTTGAACCTGCGCTCCTTCGACGGGGGCGCGGAATCGAAATGCCGCTTGGCCCGCGTCGGCCGGTCGAGCAGTTCGCCGCTGCAATTGGGGCAAAGCTCGTCGAGGTCATCCGCGCATTCGGCGCAGTAGGTGCATTCGAAGCTGCAGATGAACGCGCCGGGGGCATCGGCCGGAAGGTCGGTACCGCAGCGTTCGCAGTCGGGGCGCATTTCGAGGGCCATCAGGCTGCCGCCTCTTCCACGGCCGCGCAGATCGAGGCCACGGCGGCCTCCACCTGCCCGGCATCGTCGCCTTCCGCCATGACGCGGATCAGGGGCTCGGTGCCCGAGGCACGGATGACGAGGCGGCCGCTGCCGTTGAGCGAAGCCTCCGCCTCGGCAATGGCAGTCTTCACGCTGGCCGCCTCCAGAGGCTGCCCGCCCGAGAAGCGGACGTTGCGCAGCAGCTGCGGGACCGGGTCGAAAAGGTGGAGCAGTTCGCTCGCCCGCTTGCCGGACTGGACCAGCGCCGCCAGCACCTGCAGCGCCGCCACGGTGCCGTCCCCGGTGGTCGCATGGTCGAGCAGGATCATGTGGCCCGATTGCTCGCCGCCCACGTTGAACCCGCCCGCGCGCATGCGTTCGAGGACGTGGCGGTCACCCACCTTGGTGCGTTCGAGCGTGAGGCCCTGCCCCTGCAGATAGCGTTCGAGGCCCAGGTTCGACATGACCGTCGCCACCACGCCGCCGCCGCGCAGGGCGCCGCGCGCGGCCAGCTGGGTGCCGATCAGCGCCATGATCTGGTCGCCGTCCACGGTCTTGCCCTTTTCGTCCACCACCAGCAGCCGGTCGGCATCGCCGTCAAGCGCGATGCCGATATCCGCCCCGGTCGTGACCACGGTTTCCTGAAGCAGGTCGACGTGCGTGGAGCCGCACTTGTCGTTGATATTGCGGCCGTTGGGCGTGACGCCCACCGCCACGACTTCGGCACCGAGTTCCCACAGGGCCGAGGGCGCGACCTGGTAGGCGGCGCCATTGGCGCAATCGACCGCGATCTTGAGCCCGTCCAGGCGAATGTCATGGGGCAGCGAGCGCTTGACGGCGTGGATGTAGCGCCCGCGGGCATCGTCGATGCGGCGGGCGCGGCCGATGTCCTCGGACGGGGCGAGCGCCAGATCCTGGGCCAGCATGGCCTCGATCGCCAGTTCGTCCTCGTCGGAGAGCTTGAAGCCGTCGGGGCCGAACAGCTTGATGCCGTTGTCCTCGTAAGGGTTGTGGCTGGCCGAGATCATCACGCCCACGTCGGCGCGCAGCTCGCGGGTCAGCAGGGCGACGGCCGGGGTCGGCATCGGCCCCAGCAGCACCACGTCCATGCCCACGCTGGTGAAGCCGGCGACAAGCGCGTTTTCCAGCATGTAGCCCGAGAGGCGGGTATCCTTGCCGATCACCACGCGGTGCCGGTGCTTGCCGCGCAGGAAGCGGGTGCCGGCCGCCTGGCCGACCTTCATGGCGATGGCCGCCGTCATCGCGCCCTGGTTGGTGCGGCCGCGGATACCGTCGGTGCCGAAGAATTGTCTGCTCATGACCTGCCCCTTGGAGACTGTCTCGTGAATACCGGATGACGTCCGCAGCCCGCTCGCGCGGCTCCCTCGCCCATCCTCTAGCCGCAGCGCCGCCAAATTGCCAAGAGCGGCGGCACCGCTTATGAGCAAGGCCGACCCCGCAGGCCCCCGCGCGGCCATATCTCCCAGGAGCCCGATGAGCACCCCAAGTCCCGCAAAACCCGGAAATTCCTCGCGCATTCCGGATATTCGCGTTCCTGGAAAGCTGACCCTGGCCGGACTCGTCGCGGGGCTGGTGCTGGGCCTCGTGCTGGCGGGCGATCCGCGCGCCATTCCGGTGCTGAAAGTGGCCGGACCGATCGGCTCACTATGGCTGCAGGGGCTGCAGATGACGATCCTGCCGCTGGTCGCGGGCCTGCTGTTCAGCGGCATCGTCGAGACCATCGCCGTCGCCCAGGCCGGCGCCATGGCGCGGCGCACGCTGGGGATCATCATCGGCTTCCTGGCCTTCAGCGCCGCGCTGGGCGCGGTGGCCATGCCCCTGCTGCTGGACCTGTTCCCCGTCCCTCCCGGGGTGCGCTTCACTCACGGCGAGGAGCCTGCCGCAGTGCCCGGCATCGCCGACTTCCTCTCCTCGCTCATGCCCGAGAACGTCATCTCCGCTGCCGCCGCCAATGCGATGCTGCCGGTGATCGTGTTCGTCGCGCTGTTCGCCGTCGCCTCGACCCGGCTTGCGGACGAGCCGCGACGCGCGCTCGCCGTGCTGTTCGAAGGGGTTGCCGGCGCGATGATGGTGGTGATCGGCTGGGTGCTGGCGCTCGCGCCGATCGGCGTCTTCGCGCTCGGCTTCGGCCTGGGCGTTCGCAGCGGCGGGGCCGCGCTGGGCGCGCTCGCCCATTACATCGTGCTGGTCACGGCGGTCGGAACCGTCGTCATGGTGGCCGGATACCTGATCGCCGCTTTCGCCGGGCGGCGCCGCCTTTCCGCTTTCGCCGCGGCCGTGCTGCCCGCGCAAGTCGTGGCCATTTCCACCCAGTCCTCCATCGCCACACTGCCCGCCATGCTCGCCTCCAGCCGCCGCCTCGGCGTTTCGGGCACGACCGCGGAGTTCGTCCTGCCGCTGGCCGTCACGCTGTTCCGCGCGACGGGTCCGGCGATGAACATGGCCGTGGCCGTCTACGCCGCACGGCTCGCCGGCATGGAGCTGACCACCGGCGCGCTCGTGGCGGGTGCCCTGGTGGCCTTCGCCACCACCTTCGGCGCCGTCTCGCTGCCCGGCACGATCAGCTTCGTATCCTCTATCGGCCCGATCGCGGCGGCCATGGGCACGCCGCTCTGGCCGCTCGGGGTGCTGGTGGCCGTGGAAGTGCTGCCGGACCTCATGCGCACCGTGGGCAACGTGACGATGGATGTGGCCCTGACCACCGCCGTCGGCCGCGGCGTGGAGGGAGAGGAAGCCGAAACCCCGGTCGAGACCCTGCACTGACCATAGCTGCGCCGGTGGAACCGCGCCGGCCCTGAGGCGCTCCTGATCCGACAGGAAAGGAGCCCCGCATGACTCACTGGCGCGAAGTCCCGCCGTCCCACGCCCGGCAATTCCTCGAACCCGGGCCGGTCGTCCTGCTGGCGACCCACGATGCCGGCGCGTCTGCGGACAACGTGATGGCCATGGGCTGGCACCAGGTACTGGAATTCACGCCTGCGCTGATGTCCTGCCTCGTTTCGCGCGGAAACCACAGCCATGCGCTGCTGCGACGGAGCGGCGAGTGCACCATCAACGTGCCCACCGCAGACTTGCTCGACATGGTCGTGCGGATCGGCAATTGCAGCGGCGCGGACTGCGACAAGTTCGCCGATCTCGGCATCGAGCGCGAACCGGCCGCCCATGTCGCCGCCCCCCTCCTTCCGCAATGCCACGCCCAGCTCGAATGCCGTCTCCATGACGACGCCATGGTGGGCCAGTACGACCTGTTCATCCTCGAAGTCCTGCGCATCCGCGCCGCAACCAGCCCGAAGGCGCCGCAATTCGTCCACTACCTGGGTGACGGGCAGTTCATGCTGTCCGGCAAGCGGGTGTCGCGAAAAAGGCTGTTCAAGCCGGAAATGCTGGGCATCTGATGCGGACAGGGCATTGCCTGGCACTCGCCGCCGCGCTCGTCTTCATAAGCGGTTCCTCCGCTTTCGCGGACCAGCGCGCCGCCGTCTACGCTTGCCACTTTGCGCGCTACGGTCAGGTCGTCATCGACACGCGGCCCGAGGGTCCGGCCATCACGGTGGGGGGCAAGACTTATGCCGCCCAGGCCGGCGCCTACTTTTTCCAGACCGAAGACGGGAAAGTCGCCTGCTTCAAGCCGGGTATGAAAGCGTGGTTCTACGCCGACGCGCGCGTCGATCCTGACCTGAAGGCCGTCGAGGCCAGCCGGTGCCGTCGCGGAACGGGGAAGCGCTGAGTTCGGGAGGCGCGCCCGCGCGGGGCGGCATCGGAGGGCTCAGGCCTCCAGCTCGATGTCCCAATAGAGCCAGTCCCGCCACGTTTCGTGGAGGTAGTTCGGCGGGAAAGCCCGGCCGCGCTCCTGGAGCTGCCAGCTCGTCGGCCGGATCGGGGCCACCAGCGGCGGCATGTTCGCCTGCTTGGGAGTACGGCCGCCCTTCTTGAGGTTGCAGGGCGCGCAGGCGGTGAGGATGTTTTCCCAGCTGGTCCTTCCGCCCAGACGGCGCGGGACGACGTGATCGAACGTCAGTTGCTGGGGAGAGCCGCAATATTGGCAGCTGAAGCGGTCGCGAAGGAAAAGATTGAAGCGGGTGAAGGCGGGGAATTCGGAAGGCCTGACATATTGCCTCAGGGCGATCACCGAGGGGATCTGCATCGACCAGCTGGGACTGTGCACCACCCGGTCGTAGCTGGAAATGATGTCCACCCTTTCCAGAACGATCGCCTTGATCGCGGTCTGCCAGGGCCAGAGACTCAAGGGGTAGTAGGAAAGCGGCGTGTAATCCGCATTGAGCACTAAGGCAGGACAGTCGGAAAGACTTCGGGAGGGGTCATCCTCCGCGCTGCGGAACCGGGCCGCGCGCTCGATCAGCTCCGACTTGAGCATGGCCTCCTGTCGCAGGCCCTGATTGCGGTTTCATGGCAACGCATGAGTTTCTTTGCAGCATTTACGCGAGTCGCCGTCAAGCCGGGACCGGGTTCGCGCCATACAACAATCCACAGGTTCGCCACAAGCATTCCACAGGATGTCCTCAGGCTGCCAACGCCCGGCGCACAGGTTATGCCAGGCTTATCCACACGCCTGGGTGTGCGTGAAGTCCTGCCGCTTTCGGCCCTACTTTTCGTCATTGCGAGCGCAGCGAAGCAATCCAGAGCCGCGCAGAACCGCCCTGGATTGCTTCGCTGCGCTCGCAATGACGAAGGGGGGGCGGCGGTCGAGGCAAAGGCAGGGCAAGGCCAGGGGACACCGGCAGAGGCGAAGGCACAGCCAGAACCCCGCCGGAAGCGCGAAACGGAAACGCCTATCGCCACTTGCCCTTGCGGCACGCCGCAGCGCGGCTAGGAGCAGGAGCGATGATCCGCACCCGCTTCGCCCCTAGCCCCAACGGCCCGCTGCACCTTGGCCATGCTTATGCGGCCATGATGGCGCATGACCTTGCCCGCGCGCGGGGCGGCGCGTTCCTGCTGCGGATCGAGGATATCGACGGAGAGCGCAGCCGCCCGGAATTCGTGGAGGAATTCTTCCGCGACCTCGAATGGCTCGGCCTGGAATGGGATGAAGACGTCCACTTCCAGTCCCGCCGCCTGGACAGTTATGCCGAGGCGGGAGAGCGCCTGAAGGCGTTGGGCCTGCTCTATCCCTGCCGCTGCACCCGCGCCGAGATCGCCGCCGCAGCCACCGCAATGGGACCGGACGGCCCGGTCTATCCAGGCACCTGCCGCCACCAGGAGATCGACCCCGAAGGCGCGGCTTGGCGGCTCGACGCCGCAGGCGCGCTGGACCTGACCGGCCCGCTCGAATGGACGGACGAGGGGGCCGGTACCCTGCGTGCCGCGCCCGAAATCTTCGGTGACGTGGTGCTGCTGCGCAAGGACCTGCCCGCCAGCTATCACCTGGCCGCCACGCTGGACGACGCGGCCGACGGCATTTCCCTCGTCACCCGCGGGATGGACCTGTTTCCGGCGAGCCATGTCCACCGGCTGCTGCAGGCGCTGCTCGGCCTGCCGGTGCCGTTGTGGCATCATCATGCCCTGCTGGTGGAGCCGGACGGGCGCAAACTCGCCAAGCGGCGCGGCGCGCCCTCGCTGGGTGACCGGCGGCGCGCGGGAGAGGACGGCAAGGCCATCGCCGAGGCGCTTCGGCAGCACCGCTTCCCCGCTGGCATTTCGCTTTCCGCGGGCCTACACCAAAGCCCATGAGCACCATTCTCATCCCCATCATCATCCTGCTGATGATCATGGTCGTCGTCAGCCTCGTGCGCGGTATCGTGGCCTTCATGCAGGGCGCGAAGGAAGATCTGAACCGGGATCCCGCCTCCACGGAGCCCACGGCGAACCAGCTCCTCCAGAACAAGATGATGTTCAACCGCATCAAGTATCAGGCCGCGGCGGTGATCGTCTGCGCGATCCTGCTGGCCATGGCGCGCTAGGGCTTTCGCCGCCAAAATCCGCCTTGGGCGGATTTTCAAAGGATTCCACTTTGGTCCGTCTCAACAAGATCTACACCCGCACCGGTGACGACGGCACGACCGGCCTGGTCGACGGCTCCCGCCTGCCCAAGAATGCCGCACGCATGGAAGCGATCGGCGCGGTGGACGAGGCGAACTGCGCCATCGGCCTTGCCGTCTGCGCGCTGACGGAAACGCCGCACGGTTCCGTGCTCACCCGCATCCAGAACGACCTGTTCGACCTTGGCGCGGATCTCGCGACGCCCAAGGCCCCTGGTGACGAGAATTTCACGCCCGGCGAGATGACCCTGCGCGTGGTCCCCTCGCAAGTGACGTGGCTGGAAACGGAGATCGACGCGATCAACGCCCATCTCCAGCCGCTGCGCAGCTTCATCCTGCCCGGCGGCAGCGAGGCCGCCGCGCGTGTCCACATCGCCCGCGCCTCCGCCCGCAAGGCAGAGCGCGCCGCCGTCGCCATGGCCGCCGAAACGCCCACCAATCCGGCGGCGCTCGGCTATCTCAACCGGCTCAGCGACTATCTCTTCGTCCTCGCCCGGGCGGTGAATGGCCATGGGGCCGACGACGTGCTTTGGGTACCCGGCCAGAATCGCTAGGTTCCCTCGCCGAGCGCCGATGATAATCCTTCCGGCGCAAAGGGATCACCAGAGGAGTTTGGCAGTGCGGAAAGTCGGAATCATCGGCGCGGGCATCATGGGTTCGGGCATCGCCCAGACCGTGGCGAGCAAGGGCATGGACGTGGTCCTGTCCGACATCTCGATCGACATCGCCGAGAAGGGCAAGGCCGGCATCGCCAAGGGCCTGGCCCGGCTGGTGGCGAAGGAAAAGATCGCCCAGGCCGACGTGGACGCGCTGCTGCCCCGCATCACCACGGCCGGAGACTACTCGGGAATGGGCGACTGCGACCTCATCATCGAGGCCGCGACCGAGCGCGAGGATATCAAGCTGAAGATCTTCGCCGCCGTGGGCGAAGTGCTGGGCGCGAACGCAATCCTGGCCTCCAACACCAGTTCGATCCCGATCACCCGCATGGCCGCCAGTTCGCCTGATCCGGCGCGCTTCTGCGGGCTGCATTTCTTCAACCCCGTGCCGGTCATGGGCCTGGTGGAAGTGATCCCCGGCCTCGCCACTTCCGAGGAAACGACCGCGCGGATGAAAGCCTTCGGTGAGGCCCTGGGCAAGACCGTGGTGCTGGCGGGCGATGCCCCCGGCTTCGTGGTCAACCGCATCCTCTGCCCGCTGCTCAATGAAGCGATCTTCGTGCTGGGCGAGGGGCTGGCCTCGGTAGAGGATATCGACGCCGGCATGCGGCTGGGCGCGAACCATCCGATGGGCCCGCTGACGCTTGCCGACTTCGTAGGCCTCGACACGCTCTACGAGATCATGAAGGTGTTCCTGGCGACCACCGGCGATCCCAAGTACCGCCCGGCCCCGCTGCTCCAGAAATATGTCGAGGCCGGCTGGTACGGCCGCAAGTCCGGCCGGGGGTTCTACGATTATTCGGGCGAAGTGCCGGTTCCTACTCGCTGACGGGTGTGGCTCGCTGACAGGTCCGGCGCGCGGACAGGAAACGCTACGGGAAGCCGTTTCCCGTCGCGTTCGTCCTATACCGGAACCCGCGTGTTCCCTTAGCCGTTATCCCGGCAAAGGAGACACGCCATGACCGAACGTCCCGACGATTCCGCGCCCGAAACCTTCAACCCCGAACAGGATGACGAAGAAGCGCAGGCCCAGTCCGTCGCCGAAGAGGCACAGGACCGCGCCACCGCGCCCTTCGGCCTGGAAGACAGCGAGAAGGTGAAAGGCGGCATCGACGACGAGGATGACGTCGAGGATCTGGTCGATCACATGAACCAGATGGACACCAGCGGCGTCATCGACATGTCCGCCTATCGCGGTGAAGAGACGATGGACGACCTCGAAAACCGCTACGGCACCCAGAACGCCGCCGACGAGGATTTCGAAGACGACGACAGCTGACTCGGCGTTGAAGGCCGGGACCGATGGCGAAAACCAGGTTCCGGGGCGCTTTTAACGGAAGCAGGCCGCTCCCTGCACAGGGGCGGCTCCTTGCCGTAAGATGCCGCGCGGCCTGAAAACCATGGGACCCGCGCCTTTCGACGGAGTCGGGCCTGCGAATCGGCCTTCGTCAGGAGCGCAAGCCGGGCTTTCAGCTCCGCTAGTTCGCCGGCTTGTCCAAGGCCCAGGGGTTCCGGTGCGCCGACGGCTGCTTATCGGCATGCGCCGCCAGGGTGCCGGCCAACTGGGCAGCGTCATTCGCATTGCCGCCCTCGTCCGGCGAGGGCACGGAGCAATAGGCCGTCAGCAACATGCTGGCAGACCAGAACAGCGCATGCCACCGGCTCTTGAAGACATTCCTGATCTTGGGCCCGAACATCCGCGCAGACTAGCGGCGCAGGGTTAAGAGTCCGTACCCGCCTCGCGCTTCAGGTCGTAGAGGATTTCCAGCGCATCACGCGGCGATAGCGCGTCGATGTCCATATCGCGCAGCTTGTCGCGCAGGGCGTCGCACTGTTCCTCATGCGCATCGTGCGCCGCCGCGAACAGCGGCAGGTCGCCAAGGCCCGCTGCCAGCCCGCCCGTCTCGGCGCGGCCCTTCTCCAGCTTGTCCAGCACCGACTTGGCGCGGCTGATCACCTTGGGCGGCACCCCGGCCAGCCGCGCGACGGCAAGGCCGTAGCTGCGGTCCGCCGGTCCTTCGGCCAGTTCGTGCAGCAGCACCAGATCGCCCTTCCACTCACGCGCGCGGACGTGGTGGAGCGACAGCGCTTCGCACGTCTCTCCCAGCCGCGCCATCTCGTGATAGTGCGTGGCGAAGAGGCAGCGGCAGCGGTTGGTCTCGTGGACCGCTTCGGCCACGGCCCAGGCCAGCGCCAGGCCGTCATAGGTCGAGGTGCCGCGCCCCACTTCGTCGAGGATGACGAAGCTGCGATCGGTCGCCTGCGCCAGGATCGCGGCGGTTTCCACCATCTCGACCATGAACGTCGACCGGCCGCGCGCCAGGTTGTCCGAAGCGCCGACGCGGCTGAACAGGCGGTCCACCATGCCGATCTTGGCCGACCTGGCCGGCACGAAGCCGCCCGCCTGCGCCAGCAGCACGATCAGCGCGTTCTGGCGCAGGAAGGTCGACTTACCGCCCATGTTGGGGCCGCCGATCAGCCAGAGCCGGTCATGGCTGGCAAGGCGGCAGTCGTTGGCGACGAAGCGCTCGCCCTGAACCTTCAGTGCGGCCTCGACCACCGGATGACGGCCGCCCTCGATATCCAGCGAGAGACCGTCCACGACTTCGGGCCGCGCCCAGCCGCCCTCGACCGCGCGCTCGGCCTGTCCTGCCGCCACATCGAGCCGGGCGAGCGCCGCAGCGGTGCGGGCTATCGCATGGCGGGCGGCGACGGCCTCGGCGACCAGTTCCTCGAAATGCGCTTCCTCGGCGGCGAGCGCATGGGCACCTGCCTCGGTAATGCGGCTCGCTTCCTCATGCAGCGCCAGCGCGTTGAAGCGCATGGCCCCGGCCATCGTCTGGCGGTGCGAAAATCCGCTGTCCGGCTCCAGCAGCTTGTCGGCATGGCGCTGCGGCACTTCGATGAAGTAGCCGAGCACGTTGTTGTGCTTGATCTTCAGCGCGGCAACGCCGGTTTCCTCGCGGTATTTCGCTTCCAGCGCGGCGATGGCGCGGCGGGCATTGCCCGAGGTGACACGCAGTTCGTCCAACCCGGCATCGTAGCCGCTGGCGATATAGCCGCCCTGCCCGCGCTCGGTGGGCGGGGTTTCCACCAGCGCCTGCGCGAAGTGATCGACCAGGGCGGCCCAATGATCCTGGCTTCCGCCAAGCTCCGGCATCAGCCGGTCGAGCAGCACCGGCAACCCATCCATCTGCGCCAGTCGCTCCCCGATCCGGCGCGCGCCCGACAGACCGTCGCGAAGCTGCCCCAGGTCGCGCGGACTGCCGCGCCCCGCCACGACGCGGCCCAGAGCCCGGCCGATATCCGGCTGCGCCCGCAGCGCGGCGCGCATGTCCTCGCGCATCAGGGGATCGTCGTGCAGCCATTCGACCAGTTCCAGCCGCTCGGCAATCGCGTGGCGATCGGTCAGCGGGGCGGACAGGTCTTCGGCCAGCTGCCGCGCACCGGCGCCGGTCACGCAGCGGTCGATCGCCTCGACAAGGCTGCCCTTGCGTCCGCCCTGAGACGATTCGAGAATCTCCAGGCTGGCGCGCGTCGCCTCGTCCATCGCCAGCGCCGCATCGCTCGCGCGCGCTTCCGGCGGCAGCAGCAGCGGCAGCTTGCCGCGCCCGACATGGTCGAGATAGGCGATCAAGCCGCCCGCCGCCGCCAGCATGGCGCGCGTGAAGGTGCCAAAGCCGTCGAGCGTGGCGACGCCGTGAACCAGCTTCAGCCGCTCGTCACCGCCGTCGGACGAAAACTCGTGCCCCGAACGCGAGATCGCGCCGTCCGGCGCCAGCTCCCAGCCCTCCGGCACCACCAGTTCGCGCGCACCGAGACGCGCCAGCGCCGCGCCCAGCCGCTCGGGCGGGCACTCTTCCAGCTCCATGCGCCCGGTCGAGATGTCGCAGGCCGCGATCCCCACCGTGCCCCGCAGATCGCAGGCCGCCGCCAGCACATTGGCGCGGCGCGGTTCCAGCAGCGATTCCTCGGTGAGCGTGCCGGCCGTGACGAAGCGCACGATATCGCGCGCGACCAGCGCCTTGGAAGCCCGGCCTTCCTTTCTGGCGCGCTCCTTGGCCTCGGCTGGCGTTTCGGTCTGTTCGGCGATCGCCACGCGGCAACCCGCCTTGATCAGACGGGCCAGGTAACCCTCTGCCGCATGGACCGGCACGCCGCACATCGGGATGGGCTGACCGCCGTGTTCGCCGCGAGTGGTAAGTGCAATGTCCAGCACTTGGCTTGCGATTTTTGCATCCTCGAAGAACAGCTCGAAGAAGTCGCCCATGCGATAGAACAGCAGGCAGTCCCCCGCCACCTCCCGCAAGGCAAGGTACTGGGCCATCATCGGGGTCACCCCCGCTTTCTCGGACGCTGTGCTCATGGCTGTGAGCGTTAGCCCCGCGCGTCCCTTTTTGTGAAGCGCCGGGGCGCCGCCTTTCCCCTATCGCGTGGCGAGAACATTCGTTAGGGCCACTCCCAAATCGGGAGAAATCGCTTGTCCGAAAAGTCGAAGATCCAGTTCACCGAGCGCGAAGCGCTGTTCTATCACAACACCATCCGCCCCGGTAAGATCGAGATCATTGCGTCAAAGCCCATGGCCACGCAACGCGACCTCTCGCTTGCCTATTCGCCGGGCGTCGCCGTTCCGGTCCAGGCCATCGCCGACGATCCCGCCACGGCCTACGATTACACCGCGAAGGGCAACCTCGTTGCGGTGATCTCGAACGGCACCGCGATCCTGGGCATGGGCAACCTTGGCGCCCTGGCATCGAAGCCGGTGATGGAAGGCAAGGCAGTGCTGTTCAAGCGCTTCGCCGACGTCGATTCCATCGATATCGAACTCGCCAGCGAGGATACCGACGCGCTGATCGAGGCCATCGCCATGATGGAACCGAGCTTCGGCGGCATCAACCTTGAGGATATCAAGGCGCCCGAATGCTTCATCATCGAGCAGGCCCTGCGCGAACGCATGAACATCCCGGTCATGCATGACGACCAGCACGGCACCGCGATCATCGCCGCCGCCGGCCTGATCAACGCCTGCCTCATCACCGGCCGCAAGCTGGAGGACGTCAAGGTGGTGGTGAACGGCGCAGGCGCTTCGGCGCTGGCCTGCACCGCGCTGATCAAGTCGATGGGCGTGCGCCACGAAAACGTGCTCGTCTGCGATACGCGCGGCGTGATCTATCCGGGCCGCGAACGCGTGGACCAGTTCAAGTCCGCCCACGCAGTGAAGACCGACCGGCGCACGCTGGCCGAAGCGCTCGAAGGCGCGGACGTCGTTCTCGGCCTCTCAGCCAAGGGCGCGATCACGCCCGAGATGGTCAAGACCATGGCGCCCGAGCCGATCATCTTCGCCATGGCCAACCCGGACCCGGAAATCACCCCGCCCGAAGCCAAGGCCGTGCGCCCCGATGCCATCGTCGCCACCGGCCGTTCGGACTATCCGAACCAGGTCAACAACGTGCTGGGCTTCCCCTTCATCTTCCGCGGCGCGCTGGATGTCAGCGCCACCGCCATCAATGAAGAGATGAAGATCGCGGCCGCCACGGCCATCGCCGAACTGGCGCGCGAGCAGGTTCACGAGGACGTGGCCGTCGCTTACGGCGAATCGCAGCAGTTCGGCCGCGACTACATCATCCCCGCGCCGTTCGATCCGCGCCTGATGGAAGTCGTGCCCATGGCGGTGGCCAAGGCAGCCATGGATTCGGGCGTCGCCAAGCGCCCGATCGAGGACTTCGAGGCCTATCGCGACCAGCTCAAGGCGCGCCTCAATCCCACCACTTCGGTGCTCACCCGCGTCTACGAACAGGTCCGCGCCAATCCCAAGCGCATGATCTTCGCCGAAGCGGACAACGAAGTGGTGCTGCGCGCGGCGATCCAGTACCGCGACTTCGGCTATGGCGAACCCGTGCTGGTCGGCCGCACCCAGGTCATCCTCGACAAGATGGCCGAGCTGGGCGTGCCCAACCCGGAGAGCTTCCATATCGAGAATTCGATGGTCTCCGAGCATGTCGCCCCGATGGTGGAGATGCTTTACGAACGCCTGAAACGTCGCGGCTTCCTGCAGCGCGACGTGCAGCGCATGGTCAATACCGATCGCAACATCTTCGCTTCCGGCCTGCTCAAGCTGGGCGTGGGTGACGGCCTTATCACCGGCATGACCCGCCCCTTCGCGCAGTCAATCAAGGAAGTGCGCCGCGTGCTGGATCCGGCCGAGGGCAAGCTGGCCTTCGGCATCCACATGCTGGTGGGCAAGAACCACACGGTGTTCATGGCCGACACCACCATCAACGAGCGCCCGACTGCCGAGCAGCTCGCGGTGATCGCCAAGGAAACCGCGGCCGTCGCCCGTCGCCTGGGCCATGAACCGCGGGTGGCCTTCCTCAGCTACTCCACGTTCGGCAATCCGTCGGGCAAGTGGCTGGAACAGACCCGCGAGGCGATCCGCATCCTCGACGAGGAACAGCCCGACTTCGAATACGAAGGCGAAATGGCCCCCGACGCGGCGCTGAACCCGAAGATCATGGCGCTCTATCCCTTCAGCCGCCTTTCGGCGCCTGCCAACGTGCTGATCATGCCGGGCCTGCAGTCGGCCAATATCTCGGCCAAGCTGCTCAAGGAGATCGGCGGCACCACCTCGATCGGGCCGATGCTGCTGGGCGCGGAAAAGCCGGTGCAGATCGTGCCGATGACCGCACTGGCACCCGACGTGCTGACGCTGGCGGTACTGGCTGCGGCCGGGATCGCCGGGTAACGAAAAAAGCGGCGCCCGGATCATGCCGGGCGCCGCTTTTTCAGACATACCGTTCAGAAGAGCGCCTGCCCGCGATTTGGGCTGGTCATGGCTCGCGGTCCCGGATCAAGTCCGGGACGACGTCATTGCCGGGACATCATCCTCGCCTCACTTCCGCCGATAGCGGAAATACCAGACCTCATGCCCATAGACGGTGCGCGCCTTGTTTTCGTAGCGCGTTTCCGGCCAGCCGCCGGGACGGACCTGGAAGTCCTGCGGCTTGTCGCAAAGCCACTCGAACTGGTCGGTATGGCGCTGCATCACCATCAGCGCATGGCGCACGTAGACCGCATGGTCGGTGCCGAAGCGGAACTCGCCGCCGGGCTTGAGCTTGGCCGCGAACATGTTCACCGGGCCGTCGTTCATCATGCGCCGCTTGGCGTGGCGCGCCTTGGGCCAAGGGTCCGGGTGCAGCAGGTAAAGGAACGAGAGCGAGCCGTCCGGAATGCGCGAGAGCACTTCCAGGGCATCGCCGTGATGGATGCGGACGTTGCCGAGCGGCGGCTGCGCCGGCCCGCCGCCTACCGGATTCTCGCCCGAGACATGGGTGAGCGCCTGCGCCACGCCATTGATGAAGGGCTCTGCACCGATGAAGCCATGCCCCGGCAGCAGGTCCGCGCGGAAGGCCAGGTGCTCGCCGCCGCCGAAGCCGATCTCGAAATGGAGCGGGCAATTCTCGCCGAACAGCAGCTCGGCCGTCACCGGACCTTCGAGGGGAACCGCGATTCGCGGCAGCAGGTTGTCGACCAGCGCCTGCTGGCCCGCGCGCAGGGGCTTGCCCTTGGCGCGGCCGTAAAGGCGGTTGAGCGTGGTCGGATCGCCGGATTTGTGAGCCGTCATGGCGCGGGCCACTGGCACCGATGCGGGGCAAGGTCAACGTGGCAGCCGCTGACGGGGCCGTGGAGGCGGCGATTTACCGGCCGAGGGTGGGGTTTCGTGGGCCTTTTGTGTGTGTCTATGGTCCGGTTCGGTTCGGTTTCTTCCCTGCACACTATTCCCTATGCCCTAGCACCCTGTCTGGGCGTGCCTGTCCCACACCAACCTTCGTCATTGCGAGCGTAGCGAAGCAATCCAGGGCAGTTCTGCGCCGCCCTGGATTGCCGCGTCGGCTTCGCCTCCTCGCGGGTGACGAAGGTAGGGTGGGCCGGGTCCGCAAAACGAAACGGCCCACCCCGAGGGGCAGGCCGTTCCGTTCACGCGTCACATCCCCGTCAGGGGCGCGCAAGGGGTAGGTTTTACGCGACTTCCTGAAGCTCGTCCGGATCGCGCAGCACATAGCCGCGGCCCCAGACCGTCTCGATGTAGTTGGCGCCGCCACAGGCGTGGGCCAGCTTCTTGCGCAGCTTGCAGATGAAGACGTCGATGATCTTCAGTTCCGGCTCGTCCATGCCGCCGTAGAGGTGGTTGAGGAACATTTCCTTGGTCAGCGTGGTGCCCTTGCGGAGCGAGAGCAGCTCCAGCATCGCATATTCCTTGCCGGTCAGGTGCACGCGGGCGCTGTCGACTTCGACGGTCTTGGCGTCGAGGTTCACCACCAGCTTGCCGGTGCGGATGACCGACTGCGAATGGCCCTTCGAACGACGAACCACGGCGTGGATACGCGCGATCAGTTCTTCGCGGTGGAAGGGCTTGGTCACGTAGTCGTCGGCGCCGAAGCCGAACGAGCGCACCTTCGAATCCATTTCGGAGATGCCAGAAAGAATGAGAACCGGCGTCTGCACTTTGGCCACGCGCAGCTTCTTCAGCACGTCATAGCCGTGCATGTCCGGCAGGTTGAGGTCGAGCAGAATGATGTCGTAATCGTAGAGCTTGCCGAGATCGAGGCCTTCTTCACCGAGATCGGTGGAGTAGACGTTGAAACCTTCGGCCGTCAGCATGAGTTCGATGGCCCGCGCAGTAGTCGGTTCATCCTCGATCAGCAGCACTCGCATCGGAATTCCCTTTCGCCCCCCGTCCATCGGCCCAAATCCCCAGCCGGAACGGATATTTCCATGTATTAACCATAGGACCAATGAAGGTTAAAGGTTAATTTGCCGTAAATGCGAATGCCCGGGCATTTTCAGGGCGATAGGGAATCCGCGGGTGTTAGGAATATTTCATCGCGGAAAACCGGTGCGCGATGTCCGAAAGCCGGGTCAGGCGGTTCGCATGGCCGTCTTGGCGGGGCGAATCGGGGCCTGTGGCAGCCGCACATCGATGCGCTTCAGATAGCTCCAGAACCCGCATTGCAGCCCGATCAGCATGAGGATGAACGGCTGGAAGGCGATGCCCACGAACAGCGATCCGATCAGGTAGACCACTTGGGCCAGCTGGAGCGACACCGCCAGCGGCGCCACCCAGGCCTCGTCCGGACCGGTGCGCTTGCGCCAGCGGCGGCGGATCTGCTCCATCTGCAGCAGGCCCGTCAATTGGAGCAGGATCCATAGCCCGAAACCGGGGAAGCCCTGCTCTCCCAGCATCTCGAAGTAGCTCGAATGGAAGGCCCGGCCCTCCTCCACCACATGAGTGCGCCGAATCTCGGTGCTGCCGTCCACGGTCGTCTTGGCCACGGTATCGTATTCGACGCGGCTGGACTGGTTGACCACGAAGCCGCCGCCCAGGGGGTGCTGCTTCACATAGCCCCAGGTCCACTTCCACACGCCCAGACGCGTGCTGGCGGACTGGTCGGCCTCGTGATTCTCGATCGTGCCCATGCGCGCCAGGAAGGCCGGTGGCAGGAACGGCACCACCACCATCACCGCCAGCGCCATGCCCCCGGCGATCAGCACTTTGTGCTTCGCGGTCCTCAGGTAGAACAGGCAGAGCACGCCCAGGCACACCAGCCCGGTGCGGGCCTGCGTGCCCACGGGGATCAGCGAAGCGGCGAAGATCAGCGCCCCGGCAAACAGATAGACGCGCCAGTCCGCCGGAAAGACCGTGCCGTACTTCACCAGCCAGAGAATGATGGGAATGATGGAGATCGCCACGGCCGAGAGGATCGACCCTTCGTAAAGGCCGGTGTTGTTCTCCACGAAGATGCGCAGCGTGCCGTAGCCGCCGCCGCCGCCCGCCGTCTTGAGCCCGCCGTCGATGATGAGCGCGCTCGCCGCCAGCACCATCACGAGCGCCACCGCCTCGATCCGCAGGCGGGTCCGCAAAGTGAACGGCAGGAAGATCGCGAAGACCAGCGCCTTCCACACCCAGGCCCACTTTTCCGCCGCTTCGGCCGGATAGACGGCAGTCCAGGTGGTGAAGCCGCAATAGAGCAGCAGCAGCACCAGGATGCCCTGCCGCCAGGTGAACCGCGAATCGCGCTTGTCGTCCAGAGCCACCCAGCCCAGGAACGCCGCCGCGAAAGCCATCAGCGAGATCGGCAGATGAGCCAGGATGCCCCAGGAGATGATCTGCGGGGAGACGATGTCCACGTAGAGATAGCATAGCACCCAGAGGAACGGGCGCCGGAAGCCGATCAGCAGGAAGCAGGCGACGAAGCCCGTCAGCGCAAGGTCAAGCATCGCCGTCCTCGCGCGGGTCGTCTCCGCCCGGCCAGCGCATCTCGCGGCGGACGGGCGCGGTTCTCGACCGCGAGGCCGGGGCCTTTCCGCCGGCAGCCGGCGCCGTGTCGGGCGGAGAGGATGCGTTCCCGCGCGCCGATTCGACATCGAGATCCGGCCGCATCAGCAGCCGCCAGGCGGCCAGCGCCAGCAGTCCGTGACTCAGGGCAAGGGCAAGGATGTCGACCATCGGCGCCGGGCCTAGCAGTGCGGAGTTGACGCGGCGTTAAGCCTTGCAGACTTACGACCTGGCTCATGACCCGCGTCCTTCACGTCCTCGACCATTCGCTGCCGATGCAGAGCGGCTACACCTTCCGCACCCGTGCGATCCTGAAGGCGCAGGAGGCCATGGGCTTCGAAGTCCGGGGCGTCACCGGCATACGCCACAAGGCGGCCGGTCCCGCGGTGGAGGAAGCCGATGGCCTGGTGTTCCATCGCACGTCGGGATCGGTCGGCGGCCCGCCGGTCCTGCGCGAATGGCGCGAGATCGGGCTTTTCGCCGAATCCATCGAGCGGGTGGTGCACGAATGGCGGCCGGACGTGCTCCATGCCCACTCGCCCTCGCTCTGCGGCGCGGCCGCCGCGCGCGTCGCCCGGCGCCACGGCATTCCGCTCGTCTATGAAATTCGCGCCTTCTGGGAAGACGCCGCGGTCGGCAACGGCACGGGCCGCGAAGGCTCGCTGAAGTACCGCCTGACCCGGGCGCTGGAGAACCGCGTGGTGTCGCGCGCCGATGCCGTCGTGACGATCTGCGACGGCCTGCGCCAAGACCTCGTCGCGCGCGGCGTGCCGGCGGGGAAGATCACGCTCATGCCCAACGGCGTCGACCTCAGCCTGTTCGGCGCGCCGCCCCCGCGCGATCCCGCGCTCGCCCGCGAACTCGGGTTCGAGGTGGAGGGCCCCGCCGGCACCCTGGCCTGCCCGGTGATCGGCTTCATCGGGAGCTTCTACGACTACGAAGGGCTGGACGACCTGATCGCCGCCATGCCGCTGCTGCTGGAACGCCAGCCCCTGGCGCGGCTGCTGCTGGTGGGCGGCGGCCCGCGCGAAGAGGCGCTGCGGGCGCAGGCGCTGGCTTCTCCCGCTGCCGGCGCGATCCGCTTCATCGGCCGCGTGCCGCATCAGGACGTGGAGCGCTATTACGCCCTGGCCGACGTGATGGCCTATCCGCGCAAGAAAAGCCGGCTGACGGACCTCGTCACGCCGCTCAAGCCGCTGGAGGCCATGGCGCAGGGCAAGCTCGTGGCCGCCAGCGACGTGGGCGGGCACCGCGAACTGGTCACTCACGGCAAGACCGGCACTCTCTTCGCGCCAGACGATCCCGCCGCCTGCGCCGCCGCACTTGCGGGCTTGCTGGAGGCGCGCGAATCGTGGGATGCCTACCGCCAGGCCGGGCTCCAACATGTCCGGGAACGGCACGATTGGGCCGTCAATGCCGGTCGTTATCGAGACGTTTACCAAATGGTGGCACCTCTCGATGCACGAAAAGGGCTGGAAACCGCTGCCTGAGCTGGCGGCTTCCGCTCAAACAGATCTGAGAACGGGGTTTAGAAACGTGGCGAAACCAGAGAACAGGAAGCCCCAGCCGATCAGCCGTCATCCCTTGTTCCCCGCCATCGTGGCCTTGTGGTTCGCGGCCCTGTTCGGCCTGGGTTCGATCATCGTCAGTCCGGCGCTGATCGAGCATATCGTCCTGTCGACCGGCATTGCCAAGCTGGTGCCCATGGCCGCGCCCCCGCTGGGGACGACCGCCCGCATCCTGTTTGCCCTCGGGCTTACCGGCCTGGGCGGACTGATCGGCCTGGTGGCCGCCCGCCGCGTGGCCCAGACCGCCGAAGCGCAGACCTCGCAAAGCGGCACGGCGCGCATGCCCTTCGCCGGGCTGGAACCTGCGGAAACCGATCTCGAACCTGAAGCCGACCCGGCGCAGGATCGCAAGTCCGCCGCCATGCCGCGCCGCCGCCGTGCTTTCGCGCTGGTGGCCGAGGAAGCGCCCCGGCTGGAAGAGGCCGATGCCGCAGCCGAAACCGACGCCGAAGTTTCCGGGAACGGCCAGCCGCCGATTCTCAACCTCTCCGATCTCGACCTGGAAGGCATCGAGGCCGCCGGCCTGACCGACCCGGCGCTCCCGCCCGAGCAGCACGCCTATCGCCAACCGACTCTGGCCGAGAGCGACCTGGACACGGCCGGCGCTCTCGAAACCGCCGAGATGCCCGAATCGCACATGCCCGAATCACTGGCCGCCGAATGGTCTGTCGCGAACGAGGACGAAGCCGAAATCGCTTCCGAGGCCCGCGCTGAGGAAGCCGCGCCCGAAACCATCGGCCCGGACGTTCCTGGCCCAGACGGTTTTGCCGAAGACGATCACGGCCCCTTCGGCCGCATCCCGGAATGGCTCGAACCGCGCCAGGAAACCCACACCTTCTCGCCGGCCGCCTGGGCCGTCTCGCAGGACGATGTCCCCGAGCCTGCCGCATCCGCACCGGCGCCCGAAACCCTGAACAACCGCCTGTTCGAAGCCTATTCGCGCTCCTTGTCGGAAGTGGCCGAAACGCCGGCTTCCGAAGGCCGGCCGCTGTTTTCATCCGAAGCGGCGGAGACGGCCGATATCGCCGTGTCCTTCCGGGCCGCAGAAGAGCTGCCGCAGGCCGCGGAGCGGATTGCCGGCGCCGATCTCGAAGACCTTTCGCAAGTCGAACTGCTCGAACGCCTGGCGCTGGCCATGGAGCAGCAGCGCAGGCGCCGTCTTCAGGCCGCCACTCCTGACAGCGCGCCGTCCGACGGCACGGCTTCAGGAATCAACGCGCCCAACGGCACCGCAACCGCCGAAATGCCGGCGCCGCTTTTCGATCCCGCATCGCCGGGCACCGAGACCATCGCTTTCCCCGCGCCTGCCACTTCCCTCTCCACGCTCCCGCGCCTTGCCTCGGTAGCGCCGTTCACGGCGCCCCTGCGCCCGGTCCCGGACGAAGCATCGCCGGATCGGGAATCGCCGGAGCAGGACATCGTCCCTTCCGCCACCACCCGCATCCCCGCGGCTCTGCGTCCGGTGGGCTTCGATGCCTTCGGCCATGACGAAGCCGAGGACGCACTGCCCGGCTACGTCCCGCCCCGCCACATCGGCCTGGCGCCGGCCCGCCCGATCTCGGTCCTGGCCCGCACCCTGGCGGATGCCGAAGAGGCGGAACGGCTTGGTGATGAGGCCGAGGCCGAGGATCTCGGCAAATATGCCGCCTTCGACCCGCTCTCGCAGGACTTCGACTATGCCGAGGCTCCCGAGGACGACGAACAGGAGGCCGTGCTCGAGCAGGGTTACTCCTCGCTGCTCAACCTCTCGCGCCAGGCGCCCCGCCAGAACTTCGTGCGCTTCGACGAGAACGCCGCCCCCGCCGAGACATTCGGCGAGGACTCAGGCTCGGTGGAAGAGGCGCACCTTGCCGAGGACGGTGGGCACCGCCCGTTCGACCCGCCCGCGCGCCCCGATCCCAGCGAAACAGAAAAAGCCCTGCGCGCCGCGCTTGCCACGCTCCAGCGCATGAGCGGGGCCGCCTGAACGGTCGGTCCCGGGGACTGGCCTTTGAGCAGCCGGTCCCTGTCAAAACGCGTTCCACGCAACTGAAACACGTTTTCGCATAACAAAATTCCCTTTTTTCCCGCGCACACGCACTAAATTTTGCGCGCACCCCTGCCTTCACCATTGCAAAAGCGTCCCGCAATCGTCATGGGGGCGCGAGGGACCACCATGACGCGCACCGGCGCCGCACGATTCGTGCGCGGCGGGGCGTGGACAGGTCCCCGGCAAAAAATGACAGGATGGGTTTATATCGATGGGATTTCCTAAGCCCCAGGGCCTTTATGATGCGCGTAACGAACACGACTCCTGTGGTGTGGGCTTCGTAGCCCATATCAAAGGCCAGAAAACGCATGCTATCATTACTCAGGCGCTGGAAATCCTGAAAAATATCGACCACCGCGGTGCGGTGGGTGCCGACCCGCTGCTGGGTGACGGCGCAGGAATCCTGACTCAGCTTCCCGATGGCCTGTTCCGTAGCTGGGCCGCCGCGACCGGCGTCGAACTGCCGCAGCCGGGCGACTATGCCGTCGCCATGTGCTTCCTGCCGCAGGACGAGGCCAGCCGCGACCTCATCACGCAGACCTTCGAAAAGTTCATCGCCAAGGAAGGCCAGCACCTGATCGGCTGGCGCGACGTTCCCGTCACGCTCGATGGCCTGGGCAAGACCGTCATCAACTCGATGCCGGTGATCCGCCAGTGCTTCGTCGGCCGCGGCGACAACTGCGCCGACCAGGACGCTTTCGAGCGCAAGATCCTGGCGATCCGCAAGCAGACGCAGAACCCGCTCAAGGCCATGGCCGAAAAGCACAAGCTGCCCGGCCTGACCGAGCTCTACATGCCGAGCTTCTCCAGCCGCACGATCGTCTACAAGGGCCTGCTGCTGGCGACCCAGGTCGGCTCGTTCTACGACGATCTGCGCAACCCCGAGTTCGTCTCGGCGCTCGGCCTCGTGCACCAGCGCTTCTCGACCAACACTTTCCCGAGCTGGAAGCTGGCGCATCCGTTCCGCTTCATGGCCCATAACGGCGAGATCAACACGGTTCGCGGCAACGTGAACTGGATGAACGCGCGCCGCCGCACCATGGAATCGGAGCTGCTCGGCGCCGATCTCGACAAGATGTGGCCGCTGATCCCGCATGGCCAGTCGGACACCGCCTGCCTCGACAACGCTTTCGAGCTGCTGCTGGCGGGCGGCTATTCGCTCAGCCATGCGATGATGATGCTGATTCCGGAAGCATGGGCGGGCAACCCGCTGATGACGCCGGAACGCCGCGCCTTCTACGAATACCACGCCGCCCTGATGGAGCCCTGGGACGGTCCGGCCGCCGTGGCCTTCACGGACGGCCGCCAGATCGGCGCCACACTCGACCGTAACGGGCTGCGCCCCGCGCGCTTCCTCGTCACGGACGACGACATCTGCGTCATGGCGTCGGAATCCGGCGTGCTTCCGATCAAGGAAGACAACATCGTCCGCAAGTGGCGCCTCCAGCCCGGCAGGATGCTCCTGATCGACTTCGATCAGGGCCGCATCATCGAGGACGAGGAAATCAAGACCCAGCTTGCCAACGAAGAGCCTTACGAGAAGTGGCTCGACCAGGCGCAGTACAAGCTGGCCGATCTCGACGTGATCGAACCCGAACTGGCCGAGCTGCCCGCCCCCACGGGCACGCTGCTCGATCGCCAGCAGGTCTTCGGTTACACCCAGGAAGACGTCAGCCGCTTCCTGGAGCCGATGGCCGTCGCTGCCGACGATCCGCTCGGCTCGATGGGCACCGATACGCCGATCCCGGTGCTGTCGAACAAGGCCCGCCTGCTTTACGACTATTTCAAGCAGAACTTCGCGCAGGTCACCAACCCGCCGATCGACCCGATCCGCGAGGAACTGGTCATGAGCCTCGTCTCGATGATCGGCCCGCGCCCGAACCTGCTCGGCCACGATGCCGGCACGCACAAGCGCCTGGAAGTCAGCCAGCCGATCCTGACCGACCTTGGCCTCGCCAAGATCCGTTCGGTGGAAGCCGCGCTCGACGGCGCCTTCCGCACCGCCACCATCGACATGACCTGGGACGCCAAGACCGGCGCCGCGGGCATCGAAATGGCGATCAAGGAAATGTGCTGGGCCGCGACCGAAGCGGTTCTGGCGGACAAGAACATCCTCGTCCTGTCCGACCGTGCCCAGGGCCCCGACCGTATCCCGATGCCGGCCCTGCTGGCGACGGCCGCCGTCCACCACCACCTCGTCCGCCAGGGCCTGCGCATGCAGACCGGCCTCGTCGTGGAAACCGGCGAAGCGCGTGAAGTCCACCACTTCTGCGCGCTGGCGGGCTTCGGCGCCGAAGCGATCAACCCCTATCTCGCCTTCGAAACCATCGAGGCCGTGCGCGTTCGCAAGAACCTGCCGGTGACGGCGGAGCAGGCGGCGAAGAACTACGTCTATGCCGTCGGCAAGGGCATCCGCAAGGTCATGTCCAAGATGGGCATCTCGACCTATCAGTCGTACTGCGGCGCGCAGATCTTCGACGCGGTCGGCCTCTCGACCGCCTTCGTGGACAAGTACTTCACCGGAACCGCCACCACCATCGAAGGCGCAGGCCTGACCGAAATCGCGGAAGAAGCCGTCCGCCGCCACGATGCGGCCTATGGCGACAACCCGATCTACGCCAGCATGCTCGACGTCGGCGGCATCTACGGCTCGCGCGTCCGCGGCGAGGAACACGCCTGGACGTCCGAGAACATCGGCGCGCTCCAGCACGCCGTGCGCGGCAATATCCCCGCCAAGTACGAGGAATTCGCCCGCACCATCAACGACCAGTCGACCCGGATGCTCACCATCCGCGGGCTGATGGAGTTCGTTCCCGGCCAGGCGATCCACATTTCCGAAGTGGAACCTGCCAGCGAGATCGTGAAGCGCTTCGCCACCGGCGCGATGAGCTACGGCTCGATCTCGTGGGAAGCGCATACCACGCTGGCGATGGCGATGAACCGCATCGGCGGCAAGTCGAACACCGGCGAAGGCGGCGAGGATCCCTCGCGCTTCAAGCCCCTGCCGGGCGGCGACTCCATGCGTTCGTCGATCAAGCAGGTCGCCTCGGGCCGCTTCGGCGTGACCACCGAGTACCTCGTCAACGCCGACGACATCCAGATCAAGATGGCCCAGGGCGCCAAGCCCGGCGAAGGCGGCCAGCTGCCGGGCGACAAGGTGGACAAGACCATCGGCGCCACCCGTCACTCGACGCCGGGCGTCGGCCTGATCTCGCCGCCGCCGCACCACGACATCTACTCGATCGAAGACATCGCGCAGCTCATTCACGATCTCAAGAACGTGAACCCGACCAGCCGCGTCTCGGTCAAGCTGGTGTCCGAAGTGGGCGTGGGCACGGTTGCCGCGGGCGTTTCCAAGGCCCGCGCGGACCACATCACGATCTCGGGCTATGAAGGCGGCACCGGCGCTTCGCCGCTCACCTCGCTGACGCACGCGGGTTCGCCCTGGGAAATCGGCCTGGCCGAAACCCAGCAGACCCTGCTGCTCAACAACTTGCGCAGCCGCGTGGTGGTCCAGGCCGACGGCGGCCTGCGTACCGGCCGTGACGTTGCCGTGGCCGCGCTGCTCGGCGCGGAAGAATTCGGCTTCGCCACCGCGCCGCTGATCGCGGCCGGCTGCATCATGATGCGCAAGTGCCACCTCAACACCTGCCCGGTCGGCGTCGCCACCCAGGACCCCGTCCTGCGCGCCCGCTTCACCGGCCAGCCCGAGCATGTGGTCAACTATTTCTTCTTCGTCGCCGAGGAACTGCGCGCGATCATGGCCGAACTCGGCTTCCGCACGATCGCGGAAATGGTCGGCCGGGTCGACAAGCTCGACATGAAGAAGGCCGTCCAGCACTGGAAGGCCAAGGGTGTCGACCTGTCCAAGGTGCTCTACCAGGCACCGCTGGGCGACAGCCCCTCGCTGGGCTGGAGCGAAGCGCAGGACCACGGTCTTGAGAACGCGCTCGACAACGAGCTGATTGCCGCTTCGGGCGACGCTCTGGACAACCGCCAGGCCGTTCGCATCGAAAAGAGCGTCATCAACGTCAACCGCACGGTCGGCGCGATGCTCTCGGGCGAAGTGGCCCGTCGCTACGGCCATGACGGCTTGCCCGACAACACGATCAACGTGAAGCTCACCGGCGTCGCCGGCCAGAGCTTCGCCGCCTGGCTTGCCCACGGCGTCACGCTCGACCTGACCGGCGATGCCAACGACTATGTCGGCAAGGGTCTGTCCGGCGGCCGCGTGATCGTGCGCCAGCCCGGCCATGTGAACCGCGATCCGCTCAAGAACATCATCGTCGGCAACACCGTGCTCTACGGCGCGATTTCCGGCGAGGCGTTCTTCAACGGCGTCGGCGGCGAGCGCTTCGCAGTCCGCAACTCGGGCGCGATCGCGGTCGTCGAAGGTTGCGGCGACCACGGCTGCGAATACATGACCGGCGGCGTCGTGACGGTGCTGGGCAAGACCGGCCGCAACTTCGCGGCAGGCATGTCCGGCGGCATCGCCTACGTCTACGACGAGGACGGCGAGTTCGAGAAGCTGGTGAACCCGGCGATGGTCGATCTCATCCGCATCTCGGCCGAAGACGAAGACGAAGAGGGAACCGGCCGTCCCCAGCAGCGCACCGTCTCGGTCCGCGACCTGGGCATGGGCGACATGCTGCGCCACGATGCGGAGCGCCTGCGCATCCTGCTCGAACGCCACCACCTGCACACCGGCTCGAAAAGAGCCCGCGCGCTGCTCGACGACTGGTCGAACGCGCTGGGCAAGTTCGTCAAGGTGATGCCGCGCGACTATGCGAAGGCTCTGCGCCAGCAGGAGGCGGAACGCCTCGAAGCCGCCTCGGTCGCAGCAGAATAAGATCTAGGAACGTATCAAGATGGGCAAGGAAACCGGCTTCCTCGAACTGGACCGCCAGGATCGCACTTACGGCGACGCCACCGAGCGCCTGAAGAACTACAACGAATTCGTCGTCCCGCTGTCGACGGAAGCGCTGAAGGACCAGGCATCGCGCTGCATGAACTGCGGCGTGCCGCACTGCCATACCGGCTGTCCGGTCAACAACATCATCCCCGACTGGAACCACCTGGTCTACGAGGACGACTTCAAGAACGCGCTGGAAGTCCTCCACTCGACCAACAACTTCCCCGAGTTCACCGGCCGCATCTGCCCCGCCCCGTGCGAGGCCGCGTGCACGCTGAACATCATCGACCAGCCGGTCACCATCAAGTCGATCGAATGCGCGATCGTCGACAAGGGCTGGCAGGAAGGCTGGATCACGCCGAAGCCTGCCGAGAAGAAGACCGGCAAGTCGGTGGCCGTGGTCGGTTCCGGCCCGGCAGGCATGGCCTGCGCGCAGCAGCTGGCCCGCGCCGGCCACTCGGTGACCCTGTTCGAGAAGAACGACCGGGTCGGCGGCCTGCTTCGCTACGGCATTCCTGACTTCAAGATGGAAAAGCACCTCATCAACCGCCGCCTGGTGCAGATGATGGCTGAAGGCGTGGAATTCCGCACCTCTACCGAAGTGGGCGTGACGGTCTCGGTCGCCTCGCTCAAGGAGAACTTCGACGCTGTCGTGTTCTCCGGCGGTGCCGAAGATCCCCGTCCGCTGAACATCCCCGGCTTCGAACTGCCGGGCGTGCGCTTCGCGATGGAATTCCTGACCCAGCAGAACAAGCGCAACGCGGGCGACGACGAACTCCGCGCCGCTCCGCGCGGCACGCTCTCGGCCACCGGCAAGCACGTCATCGTCATCGGCGGCGGCGACACCGGTTCGGACTGCGTCGGCACTTCCAACCGCCAGGGCGCCGCTTCGGTGACTCAGCTGGAAATCATGCCCAAGCCGCCGCTGCACGAGAACAAGGCGATGTCCTGGCCGAACTGGCCGCTCAAGCTGCGCACCTCGTCCAGCCACGAAGAAGGCGTCGATCGCGACTGGGCGGTGCTGACCAAGCGCGTCGTCGGCGATAACGACGTCCGTGCCCTCGAATGCGTCCGCGTCGAGTGGAAGGACGGCAAGATGCAGGAAGTGGAAGGCAGCGAGTTCACGCTCCAGGCCGACCTCATCCTGCTCGCCATGGGCTTCGTCGGCCCCCGCAAGGCCGGCATGCTCGACCAGTCGGGCGTCGATCTGGACGCACGCGGCAACGTCAAGGCCACCATGGTCGACTACCGCACCAGCGACCCGGCCATCTGGTCCTGCGGCGACATGCGCCGCGGCCAGTCGCTGGTGGTCTGGGCGATCCGCGAAGGCCGCCAGTGCGCCCGCGCCGTGGACGAAGCGCTCATGGGTGCTTCCGAACTGCCGCGCTGAAGCCGGCCGGTCCGCTGGATTGAAAAAGGACGTTCCGCTGAATTGAAAAGGGGCGTTCCGCAAGGAGCGCCCCTTTTTCATGCCGGCATTCCGTCCGGGCGATCACTCCCGGCCGGCGATTGACCCAAGGCCGGGACGCGGCGAGGCTCGCTCGTACCTGTCCCCCGGAGAACGCCCGAATGCTGCTGGAAATCGCCGAGATCGAAGTGCGTCCGGGCGCCGAGGACGCTTTCGCCGCGGCCATGAACGAAGACGGGCTGGCCCAGCTCGCCGCTTGCGAGGGCGTCGTCTCCGTCCGATTCGGTCGGGGCGTGGAGAATCCGTCGAAATTCACCTTCAACGTCGTGTGGACATCGATGGAAGCCCACGAGGCTGCCCGCGCGCTGGACAGCTTTACCCGCTTCCGCGCCGCCTTCGGCGACATGGGCGTGGGCGGGGCGATGAGCCATTACGTCATGGACGAGGCCATATCCGGCGTCTCCGCCTGAACGCGCTGCTGTGACGCGGCGCCAGCGGCCTACCAGTCGATCCGGCCGCGACCGTTGGCCTCCAGAAAGGCATTGGCCTGGCTGAAGGGCCGGCTGCCGAAGAACCCGGCATGGGCAGACAGCGGGCTGGGATGCGGCGCGGTCAGCACGAGGTGATGGCTGGAGGCCAGTCCCGGCACCCGCATGGCTTTCTTCTTCGCGTGATTGCCCCAGAGCAGGAACACGCAGGGCTCCGCTTTCGCGGCGACGGCGGCCACGGCAGCATCGGTGATCGCCTCCCAGCCCTTTTTCTGGTGAGACCCGGCCTGGCCCTCCTCCACTGTCAGCGCATTGTTGAGCAGCAGGACGCCCTGCCGCGCCCAGTGCTCCAGGTTGCCGTGTCCCGGCGCCGTGACGCCGCAATCGGTCGCCAGTTCCTTGTACATGTTCGCCAGCGAAGGCGGCACCCGCACGCCATGCGCCACCGAGAAGGCCAGGCCATGCGCCTGTCCGGCGCCGTGGTAGGGATCCTGCCCCAGGATGACCACGCGCACTTCGTCCAGCGGCGTCAGTTCCAGGGCGCTGAGGCGGCTGCCGCGCGGCGGATAGATCCGCTTTCCGGCGTCTTCCTCGGCCTGAAGCCAGCCGCCGAGATGGCGCGATTCGGGGGAATCGAGCACCGGACCTAGCGCGGCCTGCCAGGATGGCGGCACGCCCTGCATGGCTCCTGAAGCGTCCACTTGCGGCTTACTCCCGATCTGTCGACGGCCATCGGCGTCCCGGACTTGTGCGTTCGGATCAAACTCCGGCCGCCTTGGCCATTGCCTAACTCAGGCCCAGTCCCTAAGCATTTCCGGACCATGGCTGTCTATCTCCACGAAGAAGATCTCCCCGAAGGCGTGCTTGCGCCGGGACCCGTCGCCGTCGACACCGAGACGATGGGCTTGATCACCCCGCGCGACCGCCTTTGCGTGGTCCAGATTTCCGACGGACAGGGCGACGAGCATCTCGTCCGCTTTGCGCCCGGCAGCGAGTTTGCCGCGCCGAACCTGAAAGCGGTGCTGGCCGATCCGGCGCGCCTGAAACTCTATCACTTCGCGCGGTTCGACCTCGCGGCGATCGAGCACTACCTGGGCGTCACCGCCGCACCGGTATTCTGCACCAAGATCGCCAGCAAGCTCGTGCGGACCTACACCGATCGACACGGGCTGAAGGACCTGGTGCGCGAACTGCTGGGCAAGGAAGTCTCCAAGCAGCAGCAGTCCAGCGACTGGGGCGCCGCCGAACTGACCGAGGCGCAGAAGGACTATGCCGCTTCGGACGTGCGATACCTTCATGCGATGCACCAGATCCTGGTGATGCGCCTTGCGCGCGAGAATCGCAGCGACATCGCCCAGGCCTGTTTCGACTTCCTGCCCGCCCGCGCCCGGCTCGACCTGGCCGGCTGGCCGGACCACGATATCTTCAGCCACGAAGCCGCCTGATCGGAGCGTAAACAGGCATGTCGGTCGAAGCCAACCAGGTCCGCAACCGCCGCCGGCACCCTGCCGCGCCCGGCGGCTCGCACGATCGCATGGTGGCCTTCCTTGCCAAAGCCCTGCCCGCGGGCATCGGGCTGGTGGCGGCCGTCATGATCCTGGTGCCGCTCTCCCCGCGGGGCGAGATCAGCTTCCTGCTCGACCGTAACAAGGTGGCGACCACCGGCGAGCGTATCGCCGTCGACAACGCCGCCTATCGCGGCCAGGACAACCAGGGCCGCGATTTCGTGGTCACGGCCGGCACTGCGGTGCAGCGCTCGCCCGAAATCCCCATCGTCGAGATGCAGAAGCTCATCGCCAGGATGAACTTGCGCGACGGCCCGGCCGACATCGCCGCGCCGCGCGGTGCCTACAATTTCGACAATGACACCATGGCGGTGGACGGCCCGGTCAACTTCAAGTCGTCCGACGGCTATACGATGACCACCAGCAAGGTGGACGTCGACATCAAGGAGAAGACGGCGGTCGCATCGGGCGGTGTCCAGGGCACCGTGCCCTCCGGCACCTTCAAGGCCGACAAGATGCACGCCGATCTCGACACCCGCAATATTACGCTCGAAGGCAATGCCCGGATGCGCATTACGCCCGGCAAGCTGAGGATGCCGCAATGACCCCCCGCGCCAAAATGACCTTCCGAGGCAGCCTGTCCAAATCGGGCCTGCTCCAGTCCCGCCTGTTCCGCGCCGCCATCGCGGCCCCGGTGGCCGGGCTGGCCCTGTTCGCCGCCGGCCAGCAGCTGGGCGCGCAGGCGATCTCGGGCCACAATTCGAATGCGCCCGTCGATTTCGGTGCAGACCGCATCGAGCTGCAGGACAAGCAGAACCGGGTCGTGCTGACCGGCAATGTCGACATTACCCAGGCCGACCTGCGCCTGCGCGGCGCGCGCACGGTGATCGACTTCACCAAGGGCGACCAGACCCAGGTGCAGCGCATCACCGCCAGTGGCAATGTCGTCGTCACCCGTCAGGACCAGGTGGCCACCGGCGATACCGCCATCTACGACTTCAACCAGCGCATCATCACGATGGTCGGCAATGCCAGCCTCAAGCGCGGCACCGGCGATACCCTGCACGGCGGCCGCTTCGTGATGGACCTCAAGAGCGGCGTCTCCTCGGCCTCGGGAGGCCGCGTCAAGGGCACCTTCAACGTCCCCAAGAAGACCAACTGACGCCGAAGGGTCGATACGTCTGAGGGGTCGCCCTCAGGACGAAAGCGCATTCAGCAGGCACAGCAAAAAGGCCGGTCACGACCCTGAGGTCATGACCGGCCTTTTTGCTGTGCCGGGACCTTCTTCCGGGCGGATGCGGCCTTCGGGAAAGGCCGCGCTCCGCGACGGGTCAGAAGGCGCGATCGTGGACGAGAACCCGCAGGGTGAGGAACATGATGTGCAGGTCGCGCATGATGGTCCAGCCTTCGAGATATTCGAGATCGGACTGAAGGCGATTGATCAGGTCCGATTCCTGGTCCGTGGCGCCGCGATAGCCGCGCACCTGGGCCAGGCCGCTCAGGCCCGGCTTCAGGCAGTGGCGCTGCCAGTAGCGGCGGTCCACTTCCCAGAACAGCTTCTCGCCCGCCAGCGAGCCCGTGGCGTGGGGACGCGGCCCAACCAGGCTCATGTCGCCCAGCAGCACGTTGAAGAGCTGGGGCAGCTCGTCGATGCTGGTGCCGCGAATGAAGCGGCCGACCCGCGTGATGCGCTGGTCCTCCTTGGAGGCCGAGACGTTGCCGTTCGTGTCGCACAAGGCCTGCGTCATGCTGCGGAACTTGTACATGTTGAAGAAGCGGTTGCCGCGGCCCATCCGGCGCTGGACGAAGAACACCGGTCCGCCGTCCTGCAGCTTCACGGCCAGTGCCACGACCAGCAGCAGCGGCGAGAGCGCCAGAATCGCCGCGCCGGAGAAGGCGACGTCGAAGATGCGCTTGATGGCGCGCTCGCGTATTCCGAGCGGCCCTGCCGAGACGAGCAGCAGGCCGTGCTGACCCGTGACGCGCGCACCCTGGGCACCCAGACGGGCGACTTCGTCGTCCAGCACTTCACCGTCGACATTGGCGCCCTTGAGCACCATGGCCCATTCCGCGCGGCGGTCGGCCGGGCAGCTCACCACGACCCGGTCGATGTTGCGCAGCACGAGGCCGACGCGGTCGAGCGAATCGGGGTCCTTGAGGTTGGGCCGCAAACCCATGGCTGCCGCCGAGACGCGGATCGCGCCCGGCATGCGCAGCTGCGGACCGCCATCATCGATGATCAGCTCATTGATGACATTGGCACCGCAGCGCCAGTGGACGAAGCTGCGAAGCTGCAGCCGCGACCAGGCGATAAAGCCCATGGCGCAGATCACCCCGCCGCTGAACGCCCCGCGGGACAGTTCGGCGGAGGACTTCATGAGGAACTGCACGAAGACGACGACGACGACCGCCACCACCATCGACACTTCCGCACGGAAGATACCTCGCCAGCCGTCGCGAAGCGCGTCGGTGGAGTAGGCGGCATTGTACAAGGCCAATGTGAGGAAAATCGGCAAGAGCACTTGTCCGTAGACGAGTGCCATCTGAAATCCCCGGCCGGTATCATAAAGCCAGCCAGCCAGTGCGAAGCCAGCCAGCAGGGCCACAAGGTCCCCAACCAGCAAGGCAAGATAACATTGAAGCCGCCTACGTTCGAGCGAAGGTGCGACGAGAAGTTCGTCTGCTTCGGAGCGCTGAACGGCTTGGGTCGATACTGCAAATGGCGCATTCATGCGTTCAACACTCCCGAATTGTCGAACTCATGCCCCCCGGATCCCCTCGTCCTGTCCTACCACCAATGCCACGAATGAAAGTCCGTGCTGCACTGCAATAGGCGAATGTCCTTATGAACATTCCATCGGCGCGGGAAAGCCGATTCAGTTAAGCTGTTCTTTTTATCCGTTGTTTGCCATCAAGCGTAGCAATTCTAGCTATTTCGACTAACCCTTCCGCGAGAAGAAGGTCAGCATCCTGGCTATTACCCAAAAGGGTTTGGTGCATTGCAATAAGACGGGCAACCAGCCGTTCCAAACGATTACCACGCCAGATCCGCAATTGCACCCCAAGTGCTGGTTTGTCTTTCCAGAAAATTCGGCGGGAAGCCGCTTCCGAATCGATCAGGGCGGCCACGTCGCCGCTTCTTCCAAGCCGCGAATTCAGCCCGGCGAGCTGCGCCGTGCGCCGCTCGAAGGCGAGCAGCAGGCCAACGGCATTGATGCCCTGGTCGCGCAAGCGCTTGAGTTCGGGGCCGATCGCATCCCGCTTGCCGCCCAGCACCGCGTCGACCAGCGGTCCGAAATCGTCATCCTCGGTCGCAGCGCCCACCGCATCGAGATCCGCGGCAGACACCGGGCGCGGCGTCTCCGCGCTGGCATCGAGATAGAGCGCCAGCTTGGTCACTTCCGAGCGCGCCAGACGGGTATCCAGGCCGGAGGCCCGGGCGATTCGCTCGGCAAGGTCGCTGCCCATCTTCAGGCCGGCGCCATTCGCCATCGTGCGCACCGCGCTGGTCACCGACGATAGGTCGGGCGGGTAGAACATCGCCACCAGCCCGTCGGGCCGATTCGCCAGGAGCTTGGCGGTGCGTGACTTGTCGGTGGCGCCGGTCGCCACGATCAGGACCGGGCAGGCGTCCACTTCGTTTTCGAGCAGGATCTGGACGGCATCGTGTGCCTCGTCGCCCTGGGCGCGCACCCAGATATGGCGCGAGGTGCCGCCGAACAGCGAATTGGAGCGCGCCTCGTCACCGAGCTTGACCGGGTCGCGGCGCAGTTCGGAGCCGGCGATCTCCACCCGCTCGCCCGGTTCGGGCAGGAAAGAGAGGATCTTCGCCGCGGCATCGCTCGCGCCGGCCTCGTCCGGGCCGCAGAAGAAGAAAACCCGCGCCTGCTGTGCGGCGCGGGCTGCAAGGCCGCCGAAGTCCTTCTGGGTGGCCTTCACGCCCCCGCTCCGCAAGGACGCACGGGCGCTGGCCTCATTTCTCTGGGCCGCATCGGCCCGGTTACTGCTTGGTGTCGCCGCGCAGGCGCAGCGCGACGGCGGTGACGATCCGGGTGGCGACGTCCTTCGACATGTTTTCGAGCGCGGTCTGTTCCGCCGCGATCGTCGCATAGTCCGAAGAGACGACGTCGATGCCCGCATCCGATCCGGCAGTGGCGTCGAGCACGATCTCGTTGTTGGACATGTCGACCAGCTGATACCGCGCGCGAAGCGTGCGGCGTTCACGGCCGATGGTATCGTCCGAAAGCAGGGCGAAGCCTTCGAGCTTGTCGTCCAGGCGGATGTCGAGGCGGTAGCGCGGCGCTACGCCGCTCTTTTCCGCGCCGAGCTGATCGACCACGGCATTGCGGACCAGCCAGCCCGCACGCCCTTCGATCGCCGCGACCTGCACGCCCTGAAGCCCGCGCGCAACGGCACCGCTGCCGCCCCCTGCATACATCGGCTGGAGACCGCATCCGGACAGCACAGCGGCCCCGAGAAGAGCCGGGCTGACGAGACGCAGGAAACGAGGGCGCTGGAAACCCTTCACGCGACGAGATTTACCAGTCGGTCGGGAACGACGATCACTTTCCTCACCTCGGCTCCATCCAGTGCACGCTGCACTTTCTCGCTGGCAAGGGCAAGCGCTTCAAGCTCTTCCTTCGACGTGCCCTTGGCCACGGTCAGGGTGTCGCGCAGCTTGCCCTTCACCTGGACCGCCACGGTCACTTCGTCCTCCACCAGCAGCGCCGGATCGACGGCAGGCCAAGCCGCCTGGGCGACGAGACCTTCGCCGAACTGGGCAAAAGCTTCCTCGGTCAAGTGCGGCATCATCGGCGAAACGAGCAGCAGAAGCGTACGGATCGCGTTCGAACGGCTGGCCGAAGGGGCCGCCTTCTCCACCGCGCCGGTCAGTTCGTAGATGCGCGCCACGGCCTTGTTGAAGCCCAGCGATTCGATGTCCGAAGCGACCGCGGCCACCGTCTGGTGCGCCTTGCGGTCGATCGCCTTGTCCTCGCCCGTTGCCGAGGCGTCGTACTGGGCGAACAGGCGCCACAGGCGCTGCACGAAGCGGCCGCAGCCTTCGATGCCGGCTTCCGACCACGGCAGGTCGCGTTCCGGCGGGCTGTCCGACAGCATGAACCAGCGGATCGCGTCGGCACCGTAAGTCGCGACGATCTCATCGGGGTCGACGACGTTCTTCTTCGACTTCGACATCTTGATGACGCGGCCGACTTCGACCGGGGCGCCATCGGCCTTGAGGGTAGCGCTTTCCGCGCCGCGCTCGATCTCGCCGGGCGAGAAGTAGACCGGCTGGCCATTGGCATCGTTGATGCGGAAATAGGTTTCGTGCGTGACCATGCCCTGCGTGAACAGGCTGGCGAAGGGTTCCTTCACCTCGATCTTGCCGATGCGGGCCAGCGCGCGCGTCCAGAAGCGGGCGTAGAGCAGGTGCAGGATCGCATGCTCGATACCGCCGATGTACTGCTCAACCGGCAGCCATTCGGCGATCTTGGCCGGATCGAACGGACGATCTTCCGGCTGGCTGGCGAAGCGCAGGAAATACCACGAGCTGTCGACAAAGGTGTCGAGCGTGTCGGTTTCGCGGCGCGCGGCATGGCCGCACTGCGGGCAATCGACATGCTTCCAGGTCGGGTGACGCACCAGCGGGTTGCCGGGGGTCGTGAAATCGACGTCCTCGGGCAGCGTGACCGGCAGGTGCTTCTTGGGCACCGGCACCACGCCGCAAACCTCGCAGTGGATGAACGGGATCGGCGTGCCCCAATAGCGCTGGCGCGAGACGCCCCAGTCGCGCAGGCGCCACACGGTCTTGCCCTCGCCCCAGCCTTCCGCCTCGGCACGCGCGATGACGGCGGCCTTGGCGTCCTTCACGGCCATGCCGTTGAGGAAGTCGGAGTGGACGCAGACACCGTCACCGGCTTCGGACTCGCCGTCGAACGGCTTGTCGGCATCGGCTTCGCTCGCCGCGACGACGCGCAGGATCGGCAAACCGTACTTGGTGGCGAATTCGAAGTCGCGCTGGTCGTGGCCGGGAACGGCCATGACCGCGCCGGTGCCGTAGTCCATCAGCACGAAGTTGGCGATGAACACCGGCAGGTCGGCGCCCGTGAACGGGTGCTTGGCCTTGACGCCGGTATCGAAGCCCAGCTTCTCCGCGGTTTCCAGCTCGGCCGCCGTCGTCCCGCCCTGCTTGCACAGCGCGATGAAGTCCTCGACCTCGGGACGACCCACAGCCACCGCCTGCGCGATCGGGTGATCGGCGGCGACGGCCACGAAGCTGGCGCCGAAGATCGTGTCCGGACGCGTCGAATAGACTTCGACCGAGCCGATGCCACCGATTTCAGCCGAGAGGTCGAACTTGAACTGCAGGCCCTGCGACTTGCCGATCCAGTTCTCCTGCATCGTGCGGACCTTCTCGGGCCACTTGTCGAGCGTGGAGAGACCGTCCAGCAGTTCGTCGGCAAAGTCGGTGATCTTGAGGAACCACTGGGAAAGCTTGCGCTTCTCCACCAGCGCGCCCGAGCGCCAGCCGCGTCCGTCAATCACCTGCTCGTTGGCAAGCACGGTCATGTCGACCGGATCCCAGTTGACCGCCGATTCCTTGCGGTAGACGAGATCGTTTGCGTAGAGATCGAGGAACAGCGCCTGCTCATGGCCGTAGTATTCCGGCTCGCAGGTGGCGATCTCGCGGCTCCAGTCGAGCGCGAAGCCCAGGCGCTTCAGCTGCGCCTTCATGTTGGCGATGTTCTCGCGCGTCCAGCCGCCGGGGTGGACGCCCTTTTCCATCGCCGCGTTCTCGGCGGGCATGCCGAACGCGTCCCAGCCCATCGGATGGAGCACTTCGTGGCCGGTCATGCGCTTGTAGCGCGCCAGCACGTCGCCCATCGTGTAGTTGCGGACGTGGCCGATATGGATGCGCCCCGAAGGATAGGGGAACATCTCAAGCACGAAGCTGCGCGGCTTGGACGAAGTGTCGTCCGCCTTGAAGCACTGCGCGTCGTCCCACGCAGCCTGCCAGCGCGTGTCCGCCTGAGCCGGATCGAACCGCTCGGTCATCTTAATCGAGTCTCCTGCGGGTAAGCCCCCGCACAGTCGCGGCACCGGCCGGTGCCGCGTTCAAAAAACAATCAGCCGCCGATCGAATCGCGGCGAAGGTCGCGGGCGCGGGTGAGGATGATGTCCTCCAGCTTCTGCACGGTGGCAGCCTGCACCGGTGCCGCAGCCCAGCCGCCGTTGGCGGAGACTTCGCGCTGCGCGGTGACGCGCAGGGCGTCGGCGCGCAGGTCCTTGTCGAGGATCATGACGGTGACCTTGACGCGCTCGCCCGGCTGCTTGGGATTCACGTACCAGTCGGTGACGATGACGCCGCCGGCGCTGTCCGACTGGAGCAGCGGCATGAACGAGAGCGAATCGAGGCTGGCGCGCCACAAGTAGCTGTTCACGCCGATCGTGGTCACCGCCGAGGGCGCGATCGAGGAATTCACCTGCTTGCGGCCACCGCCACAGCCGGCCAGTGCAAGCGCGGCCACGGCGCAGAAGCCCGCGGTTGCCAGCGATCGAGCAGAGAGAAGGCCGGTATGGGTGCTGCCTGTCATCGTAATTCCCAGTTCCTGTCTTGGCGAAGGCGCCGGACTTTCCGCGCGCCTGCCGTAAAACGCCTCTATAGCCGCCATTGCCCGGCGGCAAGTGCGGCTTCTTCAGCTTGCGGCCATAACCCCTGCAAGGCTAAACGCTTGCTGAACGGCGGCGCGGCGCGGGAAAGCGCCTTTCTGCCCCTTCCCCGCGTGGATCAGCCTGTGTTAAGATGCCGCGGCCAGAATGGAGCTACCGGCTATCGCCTTTCGCCGCGCCATCCTGCAGGCCGGCATGGCCGGGCAGGATGTGTTGGCGCCGGAAGGCGGAATTGGGGCCTGCCGGAATGGAAGACGACTGGGACTTGAAGTGACGGAAAGCGAGCGCAATCACGCGTCGAAAAGCGGCATGAGGACCAGCATGATGCTGGCCTGCTGCGTGACCGTGCTCGCCTTGCCCAGCGCCGTCCTGGCCTTCACCACCACGTTCAAGGCCGATCCCTCGAATCGCGCCCTCGATGCGCTCGATGCCGAGACTTCGCCCGAGAACCTGTCCCGCGCCATTGCCATGCGCTCGCTGGGTAATGGCGATGCCTTCCCGTTCACCCCGGCCGGGGCCGCGGGCCGCCGCGAACGCGCCGTCACGGTGGCGGTGCGCGTCGATCCCCAAGCCGCGCAGGCGATCATCGTGCGCAATCGCAACCCGATGCCGCATAGCGAGCTGGCCAGCGTCGGCGGCCTGAAGATCGCGCCCGCCGCCTTCAACCTGGGCGTGGCGCGCGGCTATCAGAACTTCGCGGCCGACATCACTCCGCCCGCCCCCCCTGCCCGCGGCCTTGCCGACGCGCCGGAACTGAAGAAGTTCAGCCTTCAGGCCGGAACGCCTTCGCAGAAGGAGCCGCGGTTCACCACGCGCCTGTCGATCGACGAAAAGCGCGCGCCTGGCCGCGCACCGCACACTTTCGTAGGCGAAGCGGGTGAGGTCGACCTGGCCGGAGCCTACCGCGTGACCGACAATCTCGATCTGACGGCAGGCGTTCGCTACTCGCAGGATCGCGAACGCCTGGTGCCCCTGACCGACGGCAGGCAGGACAGCCAGGCAGTCTATGTGGGCACGCAGTTCAAGTTCTGATTTTTGCAACTCAGGCTGCATTTCTCTCAATCCGACATGGCGTAATTAAAGCTTGCTGCGGGAGGGCTTCCGCTTGCCCTTGCGCACGGCATTTCCTAGCCTGTGCTTGGTGGATGCTCACTAAGCGAAAGGCTATTTGAATGGCGCGCGTTGCTATCGTTACCGGCGGAACCAGGGGTATCGGGGAGGCTGTGTCGCTGGCCCTCCAGGAGAGGGGCCACACCGTAGTTGCAAATTATGCAGGCAATGACGAGAAGGCCAAGGCTTTCACGGACAAGACCGGAATTGCCGCCTACAAGTGGGACGTAGGCGACCATGAAGCCGTGCTCGACGGCGTCGCGCGGGTGACCGAGGAAGTCGGCCCCGTCGATATCGTCATCAACAACGCCGGCATCACGCGCGACGGCGTGCTTCACAAGATGAGCTTCGATGACTGGAACGAGGTGATGCGCATCAACCTCGGCGGGTGCTTCAACATGGCGAAGGCCACGTTCTCCGGCATGCGCGAGCGCGGCTGGGGCCGCATCGTCAACATCGGCTCGATCAACGGCCAGGCCGGCCAGTACGGCCAGGTGAACTATGCCGCGGCCAAGTCCGGCATCCACGGCTTCACCAAGGCGCTGGCCCAGGAAGGCGCCAAGTACGGCGTCACCGTCAATGCCATCGCGCCCGGCTACATCGATACCGACATGGTCGCCGCCGTCCCGGCGCCGGTCCTTGAGAAGATCGTCGCCAAGATCCCCGTCGGCCGCCTCGGCAACGCCTACGAGATCGCGCGCGGCTGTGCCTTCCTCTGCTCCGACAATGCGGGCTTCGTCACCGGCTCTACCCTGAGCATCAACGGCGGCCAGCACATGTATTGAGCCATCGGCGGACCGGCCCGCGCGTCGGGTCGGTCCGCCCTGCTCTTCTGGCCTTTGGGTTCAGACCTTGTGCGGCCCGAAGAGAATCATGGCCGCGCCCACCAGACAGACGGCCACTCCGCCGAGATCCCAGCGATCCGGGCGAACGCCCTCGGCGATCCAGAGCCATAGCAGGGCTGAAGAGATGTAGATTCCGCCATAGGCGGCATAGGCCCGCCCGGCATTGCTGCTGTCCACCAGCGTCAGCAGCCAGGCGAAAAGCACCAGCGAAACGCAGCCCGGCAATAGCCAAAGGGGAGACTTCCCCATCCGCAGCCAAGCCCAAAACGCAAAACAGCCCCCGATTTCGGCCAGCGCCGCGCCGATGTAGATGATAACGCTCTGCATTCCCGATCGATAGCGAGGGGCGGCCAGCCTGTCTCCCGGCTTCTCGGGCCATGGCGCAAAGGTGAGGCAGCGGGCGACGAAAGCGCCGGCGTCCCGGAATCAGCGGCAAGTCAGCCTGACGCGATTCCAGGCCATTCACCCGGGTCGCGCCGCCTGCTAGGCAAGGGCAATGACGTCGATCTACCACCCGCCGATCAAGCGCTCGATCGAGATCGCGGGTCACAAGACCTCGATCAGCCTCGAACCGGTGTTCTGGGACCTGCTGCGCCAGGTCGCCGCGGAAGGGGGGATTCCGATCAACGCGCTCGTGGCCCGGATCGATGCCGAGCGGCTGGAAGCGGATACCCCGCCCGGTCTGGCAAGCGCTATCCGCGTATGGCTGGTCGCGGCCCTGCAGGCCTGAACGCCCGGCCTTGCGCCACAAAGCGGTCAGGCGCCAAACGGTAAGGGGCGGAAACCTTGCGGTCCCGCCCCTTGGGTACACTGCGATGGCTCGCAGGAGATCGTGTTCCCGCAGGAAATCAGTAGGTGGACGGCGGGTCGCTGGCCGGGAAGCTCTCGTCGATCGCCTCGTCGGTCTTGGACCAGCGCGGCGGCTTGTGAGTCATGTTCTCCGGCCCGGCATCGCGCACGCTATAGTTCTCGGACCCGCCGGCGGTTGCCGCCTGCTGGCCGTCGCGATTGGCATACTTGTAAAGCGCGTAGCCGATGGCTCCGGCTGCGGCCAATTTGATCAAGCCCATGGTCGTTGCTCCTCCTGGGGTGTCCGGACCCTTTCGGGTATTCGGGGGAGCAACGCGCCATCGCGCCGATAGGTTGCGTTACTCGCCGCCGACCCGTTCGATCTGTGCGCCGACCAGAGCGAGCTTTTCTTCCAGCCGCTCGTAGCCGCGATCGAGGTGGTAGAGGCGGTGTACCTGCGTCTCGCCCTCCGCCGCCAGGCCGGCAATGACCAGGCTCATCGAAGCGCGCAAGTCCGTTGCCATCACTTCCGCGCCGGTCAGCTTCTGCACGCCGTGGACCACGGCGGTGCGGCCCTTGGTCTCGATATGCGCGCCCATGCGGTTGAGTTCGGGAACGTGCATGTAGCGGTTCTCGAAGATCGTCTCGGTCAGCACGCTGGAGCCTTCGGCACGGCACAGCAGGGCCATCAGCTGGGCCTGCATGTCCGTGGCGAAACCGGGGTAAGGCGCGGTGGAAAGAGTGACGGGCTTCAGCGGACCGTCGGCCGCGACATGGAGGCCGTCAGCCGTCGGTTCGACATGGACGCCGGCATCGCGCAGGGCCTGCACGGTGGCTTCCATATCCTCGATCTTCGCGCCCTTCAGCGTCACTTCGCCGCCGGTGATCGCCGCCGCGCAGGCATAGGAGCCAGCCTCGATACGGTCGGGCATGACCATGTAGGTCGCGCCGTGAAGGCGGGACACGCCGTGGATGGTGAGGTCCGAAGTGCCGATCCCTTCGATCTGCGCGCCCATGGCGACCAGCAGGTTGCAGAGGTCGACGATCTCGGGCTCGCGCGCGGCGTTGTGCAGCGTGGACTTGCCGGTGCAGAGCACGGCGGCCATCAGCGCGTTCTCGGTCGCCCCGACCGAGACCACCGGGAAGGAATAGCGGCCACCGGGAAGGCCGCCGTCCGGCGCGATGGCGCGGACGTAGCCCGCCGCCATCTCGATCTGGGCGCCGAGCGCTTCCAGCGCCTTCAGGTGCAGGTCGATCGGGCGGTTGCCGATCGCGCAGCCGCCGGGCAGCGACACGGTCGCCTCGCCCATGCGGGCCAGCATCGGGCCGAGCACCAGGATCGAGGCGCGCATCTTGCGCACGAGATCGTATGGCGCGACCGAACTGGTGATGCGGGTGGCCTGGAGCGTCATCACCCGGCCGAAATCTTCGGGACGGCTGCCGGCGATCATCGTCGAGATGCCGAACTGGTTCATCAGGTGCTGGAACCCGTCGATGTCTGCCAGGCGCGGCAGATTGCGCAGGGTCAGCGGCTCTTCGGTCAGCAAGGCACAGGGCAGGAGCGTCAACGCCGCGTTCTTCGCGCCGGAAACGGGGATGGTGCCGGAGAGGCGCTTGCCGCCTTGGATGATGATCTTGTCCATGGCCCGCTCTTTAACGGGATTTGGCCGTGCAGCAAGCACACCTCGGAGAAAGATGGATAGACTGTTGCGCTGCATCTGCGAAGCGGCTTTAATCGCATTGTAACCAAACGGAGTCAGACCTTTACCCATGTCTGCACCACAGTTCAAAAAGCCCGTCCGAAAAGCCGTATTTCCGGTAGCAGGACTTGGAACCCGCTTTCTTCCCGCCACAAAGGCGATTCCGAAGGAACTTCTTCCGGTCGTCGACCGGCCTCTGATCCAATACGCGGTCGACGAAGCCCGCGAAGCCGGGATCGAGGAGTTCGTCTTCGTCACCGGCCGCGGCAAGACCGCGATCGTCGAACATTTCGATACGGCCTATGAACTGGAAGCGACCATGTCCTCACGGGGCAAGTCGCTCGATCCCCTCGAACCGACCCGCATCCAGCCCGGCAACCTGGTGACCGTGCGCCAGCAGGTCCCGCTCGGCCTGGGCCACGCCGTCTGGTGCGCCCGCGCCGTGATCGGCGACGAACCTTTCGCGATCTTCCTTCCCGACGAACTGATGTACGGCTCGCCCGGCTGCATGGCGCAGATGGTCGAAGCCTATAACGAAGTGGGCGGCAACCTCGTCTCGGTGCTCGAAGTGCCGCAAGAAGAAGTCTCCAGCTACGGCGTGATCGCGCCGGGCGCCACGCTCGACGTGCTCGGCGGTGCGCTGACCGAAGTGAAGGGCCTGGTCGAAAAGCCCAAGGTGGCCGAAGCGCCCTCGAACAAGATCGTTTCGGGCCGCTACATCCTCCAGCCGGAAATCATGGATCTCCTGGCGAACCAGGGCAAGGGCGCCGGCGGCGAGATCCAGCTCACCGATTCGATGGCCAAGCTGATCGGCCAGCAGCCGTTCCACGCCGTGACTTTCGCCGGCCAGCGTTTCGACTGCGGTTCGAAGGTCGGCTTCGTGGAAGCCACGCTCGCCATCGCGCTCGATCGCTCGGATATCGGCGAGGAAGTGCGGACCATCGCGAAGAAGCTCCTGGGCTGAGCCTTTTTCCCTGTGATTCAGACGAAAAGCGCGCCCCGCAAGGCGCGCTTTTTTCTTGGGCGGGAATGATCGGAAGAGCGGCGTCGAACCGCTGGCTCCGGCGTTCTGTCCGCCGGTGAGCGATCACACCGATCGGCGCGTTTTTAGTGGCGGACCGGGTCCGTCAGGCGCGCCATGATCGAGGCGACATAGGCCTGGGTCTCGCGGATGCGCGGGATTCCGCCCGCCTTCTGCACGCGGCCGGGACCGGCATTATAGGCCGCGAGCGCCTTTTCGATATCGCCGCCGAAAGCATCCAACTGCATGCGCAGATAGCGCGCGCCGCCTTCGAGGTTGGCCATCGGGTCGCCCGCATTGACCCCCATCTGCGCCGCCGTGCCGGGCATGAGCTGAGTCAGCCCGCGCGCGCCGACGGGTGAGAGCGCCGCCTCGTTCCAGCGGCTTTCCTGCCAGACCACCGCTTCGAACAGGGTCGGGCTGATGTCGTACTTGGCCGCGAGTTCCGCCACCCGCGCCCGCCAGCGGGTGGGACCCGCAGCATCGAGCGCCTGGGTGATCGACTGGGGATGGAGCTGCGAGGCTTCCAGTCCGGCCGGAACCGGCTCCACTTCGGCCACTTGCGCGCCCACGGTGTCACCGCCCTGCCCCGCCGGACCGCCGGCCACCCACTGGTAGCCTCCGGTGCCGACCTGGAGCACATCGGCCAAGGCGGCCTGCGGACAAGCCAAGCCAGACACAGCCATCACGGCCGCGCCGGCGATTCCCATCATGCGATTCGTGATCCGCGTCATCGCCGCCCTGTTACTCCAGCCCGGTACACCCCCTCAAGGCCGGAGATTCGCAGGGCGTCGGCACGCATCACTGAATGCCCAGAGCCGTGCGAATCGCGCGCCAGGACAGCATCTTGAAGTTCTGCGCCTTCGGGGCGTTGTCCCCGTCCTGCGCGACCATCAGGCCCTCCGGGAACTGCGGACCGAAATCGCCGAGCGCGACTTCGATGCCGTCGGTGTCGCTGGTTCCGCCGATCGGACCGCCATTGATGCGGAAACGGCCGGAGAGCTTGCCCGAAGACAAGTCGAACAGGGCATAGGCATTGTCGCCCTGGCTGGAAGCCACGAGCCAGGCCCGGCCCCCGCTCTCGCGCGCGATCGCCAGCCCCTCGACATCGGCGACGAGGCCATCCTGCGCCCCGACACGGGCGAAGGGCTCGGCCACCAGGGTGGCGCCGGCCAGCGGCACCTTCCAGATGCCGACGTCTTCCTCGGCCACGAACAGCACCTTGCCGGCATCGTCCACCACGCAGCCTTCGGACTGCGTCGCGAACTTCACCAGCCGCACGTAGTCCGCGGCAATCCGGCCGTCCTTTTCGACCAGGCGGCTCTCCGCCACCGAGCCGTCCTTGAGCACGACATAGGCGCGGGCCAGTTCGTCACGCGCCAGGGGGCTGCCCATGCAGAAGCCGTAAGCCTCGGCCGGGGCATGGCCGGCGGGCAGGAACGTCTCGGACCCGAGCGCCGCCAGCTTGCCGGTGGCACCGTCCAGCGCGAAAAGCGCGATGCGCGGCTCGGCGCGGTCGGTACGGTCGCTCGCGCCCACGAGGATCCGCTGCGAACCGTCGGCGAAGCGCACTTCGCGCAAGTCGGCATTGTTGAGCGCGCCTGCCGCGGCGAAGTCCCGCACTTTGCCGTCGAGGCCGTAGACGTAGAGCCCCGCCTTCTTGTCGGTGCCCAGCACCAGGCTGGCGGCCGGATCGGCGGCATTGCGCCAGATCGCCGGATCGTCGGCGGCATCGACATTGGCCGTGCCGACCGGGTCGGTCTCGGCCTGTGCGGGAACATCCGTGGCTGGAAGCATGACGGCGGCAGGCGCCCCGCCCGTCGTCGCGCATCCGCCAAGGGCGCCAAGCAGAAGGGCCGGGAGCAATGCTCCCGACCCCTGCTTCACGATTCCCGAAAGGTTCGTGAAGGCTGCCTTCATCAGAAGGTCACCCGCGCGCCGAACTTCACGGTCGAGCCATATTCCTCGTACTGGAGGACGCGCTTGGCGCCGCCGAGGTTCTGATAGGCGAAGTACTTGGCATTGTTGACGTTCACCCAGTCCGCGAAGAGGCGGATATTCTCGGTGACCTTGTACTTGGCCGAGAGGTCCAGCTGGAAGTGCTGGTTGACCGTGCGGTCTTCCTCGGCCGAGCTCGTCACTTCGTCGAGATACTTGTCGCGGAAAGTACCAGCGGCGCGCAGGCTGATCGGGCCCTTTTCATAGCCGAGCACCGCGTTGAAGGTGTTCTTCGATGCATTGGGCAGGCCGATGCGACGCGCGACCTGCACGCCGTCGTCGTCGGCGAACACGGTGCCGCGTGCGTAAGTGTAGGTGTAGTTCAGCTGCGTCAGCAGGCCGTCGAACGGCGCGGGCAGCATCGAGAAGACCTGGCTGAAGCTGACCTCGACACCGGCGATCTCGGCCTTGTCGCCGTTCATAGGCACGGTCAGCTCGTCATAAGCCGTGCCCTGATAAACGCCGCTTTCCCTGGTGTTGTAGGTGTAGGTGTAGTCCTTGATCGACTTGTAGAACGCGCCGACCGAGAGCGCACCGTTGTTCGAGAAATAGTATTCCAAGCCGGTGTCGAAGTTCCAGGCCTGATAGGGCTTCAGCTCGGGATTGCCGGCCTCGAGCTCTACATTGTTGCTGCTGGAATCCTTGCTGATGAAGTTTCGCGGCGCAAGCTGCGAAAGCTTGGGACGCACCACCGTCTTGTAACCGGCCAGACGGGCGACGACGTTCTGCTGCGGGCTGTAGCGCAGCGTCAGGCTGGGCAGCCAATTGGTATAGTTACGCTTCAGGTTGACCGGCGTGACGGTGTATTCCTCTTCCTCGCTCAGATCGGTCACGTCGTTGCCGTTCAATTCGTTATGGGTGCGCTCCATGCGCACGCCGCCGATCACTCGAAGCGTCGAACTGTCCCAGCGGGCCATGGCGTAACCGGCAACGATATCCTCACGCACCGAATAATCGGATGAAGCGGAAGGGATGCCGCTTTCGTAGTCGTTGATGACGAACGAGTCCGGGTTCGACAGCAGGTAGTCGGCCGGGCCGCGCTTGCTGCTGACCGGGCCCATGTCGAGCAGGCGGTAGGTCTGCTTGCCCAGCACGTCGGCCAGCGTGTAGTCCGGCGCGTCGTCGGCCAGTTCGTAGTAGTTCATGTTGAAGTCGTAGGACTTCTTGCGCCAGCGCGCCTTGGCACCGGCCTGGACGGTGAAGTCGCCATTGTCGCCGGCAAAGGTGCGGGCGAGGTCCGCCTTGACCGCCCATTCCTCGTCCTGGCTGTCGGACAGGGTGGTCAGTTCGGTCTTGTTGAACCCATAGGCCGAAGGGTCATTGAATTCACCGTCGGGATCGGCGTCCACCGAGTAGGTCGGGAAATACTTGTTGGCATAGTCGGTGGAGACCACGACCCCTTCATTGAAGCGGGCGCGGAAGCGGGTCGGGTCGATCGAGAACGTTTCCTTCTCGGTCGCTTTGGCATAGCTGGCCTGCCAGTTGAATTTCCAGGTGCCGGTATCGGTATCGCTGCCGATGGCGACGCTGCGGATGCGTTGACGTTCGAAGCGGTCCTTCAGGTCGCGCTCCACGGTGATGCGCTCATCGTCAGAATCGAACGTGGCGGTCGATCCAGTAACATCGCTCGGGCCGTCGAAGTCGCTGAAGTCCAGCGTGGTGCGGCGGCGATATTCGTGATCGTCGAACTGCGCCCAGTTCCCGCGCACATAAGCCTTGGTCGTATCCGAGACGCGCCAGTCGGCAGAAAGCGCCGCGTTGATGCGGGTGCGTTCCACGTCGTAGTCGCGGTATTCGATCGATTCGGCCCAGGCGTTGCCGTTAACGTCCTGCTTCCAGCCGCCGGTCTCGACGTTGTCGGTCTCGAACTTGCGCTTGTAGTAGCTGACCGATCCGGCGATGCCGAAATCGTCGCCCAGCTTCTGGGTGAAGTCGAACGAGCCCTTCGGCGTGACCTTGCCCGAATAGTCGTTCCAGCTGCCCTCGGCGCTGAGCGAATAGCGGTTCTTTTTGGAATCGAAAGCGCTGGTGGTCTTGATCTCCACCGAGGCGCCGATGAAATCGCCGTCCATGTCGGGGGTGAAGGATTTCTTCACTTCGACCGATTCGATGGTGTCCGAGGAAATCACATCGAGCGCGACCGAGCGGGCGTCCGATTCCGGCGCAGGCATGCGCACGCCGTTGATCGAGGTGCCGTTGAGGTCGGGATCGAGGCCGCGAACCGAAACGTAGCGGCCTTCGCCCTGGTCGTTGAGGATGTTTACGCCCGGCAGGCGGCGCAGCGATTCGGCTACGTTCTGGTCGGGGAACTGGCCCACGGCGTCGCGTGTCAGCACGGAAACCACACCGTCGGCGGCCTTCTGGCGCGACAGGGCGCTGGTGAGGTTTGCGGTCTGGCCGGTGACGAGGATGTCGCCGCCGCCGATCGCGGGCAGATTGAAGTCGCCGGCTATCCGGCCGGTCGCGGGAACCGTGAGCGACTGCGTGGTCACTTCGGCGCCGACATAGCGCGCTTCCAGGGTGTAGGTACCGGCGGGCACGTCACCGAAGATGAAGTTGCCTCCGCGGTCGGTCTCGGYCGAGCGGTTCAGTTCGACGATGCGAACCGAAGCCGACTGCAACGGACGCACGCCCGACGCGTCATGAACGCTGCCGGCGACTTCGCCGGCGTGCGCGATCGTGGCGAACGATGCCGAGGCGAGCAGGCCGGCTGCGATCCGGAAGGAGGTTTTCATGTACTGGAACCCTGTTTTGCGACGAATTGCGGCGCGTCTAGGCAGGGTTCGTGACAGTTACGTGCCAATGCCATGGCACTTTCGTGACATCGCTGCAGTGCAGCAAAAAAGCCACAGTCCGCGTGTTTTCACGTGGAACATCCGCAACTTGCTTGCGGTTCACCGAATCTCGATAAGGGAGAATGGTGCTGCTGGGGAGGATTGAACTCCCGACCTCGTCATTACCAATGACGCGCTCTACCACTGAGCTACAGCAGCGCTCTTTTCCGTGTCCGGAAAGGCTGTGTCCCGGCGACCCGGGGCAGGGGCGGGCTAATGTCCGTGACCGGCCTGATTGTCAAGCGCCTCTTGCGCATTCTTTTTCAGAAAGCCATTTCCAGACCCATCGAAGACCGTTCCGAAAGACGCCTGACCATGACGCAAGCCCAGCAAACCCGCGACGAAAGGCTCGCCGCCAAGCTTCGGGAAAATCTTCGCCGCCGCAAGGTCCAGGCACGCGCACTGGCTTCCGATGCCCCTGCCTCCGCCAGCGAAGCGTCGGCAGGGGACGCGGATAGCGCCGCTGCGGGCGAATCGAACGCTGAAAACGAATCAGCCGGTCTTTCCAAACCCGCCCCGGAAAGCTAGGGGCTGCGCCCAGACATAGAGTCAGTCTGCCAACGGGCGTTTCCCGAGGGGATCGCCGCTGAGACCTGGGAGTACGCCTTGCCTCGCCTGATCCTCGTCCGCCACGGCCAGAGCCAATGGAATCTTGAGAACCGCTTCACCGGATGGTGGGACGTCGACCTTACCGAAAAGGGTGAGGAAGAAGCCCGCGCCGCAGGAACGCTTCTGAAGGAAAAGGGCATCCTGCCCACCGTCGCCTTCACCTCGCTGCAGACCCGCGCGATCCGCACCCTGCACTTCGCGCTCGAAGCCGCGGGCCTGCTCTGGATCCCCGAGACCAAGGACTGGCGCCTCAACGAGCGTCACTACGGCGGCCTCACCGGCCTCAACAAGGCGGAAACCGCAGCCAAGCACGGCGACGACCAGGTCAAGATCTGGCGCCGCAGCTTCGACACGCCGCCGCCGGTGCTGGAGCGCGGCAGCGCGTTCGATCTCTCGTCCGACCCGCGTTACGCCGGGATCGACGTGCCGATGACCGAAAGCCTCAAGGACACCATCGCACGCGTCCTGCCTTACTACGAAGGCTCGATCGTCCCGCACCTCAAGGCCGGTGCCGACGTGCTCGTCTCCGCCCACGGCAACAGCCTGCGCGCGCTGGTGAAGCACCTCTCGGGCATCTCGGACGACGAGATCACCGGCCTGGAAATCCCGACCGGCCAGCCGATCGTCTACGAACTGGCAGACGATCTCGCGGTGCTCGACCGCTACTACCTGTCGGAGCGTTGACATGAGCGGGGTGGGGGCTCCTGTTGCCATCGTCATGGGCAGCCAGTCGGACTGGCCGACCATGCAGCGCGCTGCCGACATGCTGGACAAGCTGGGCGTCGCTTACGACGCGCGGATCGTCTCGGCGCACCGCACGCCGGAGCGGCTGGTCGATTTCGCCAAGGGTGCGGACGGCGAAGGCTTCAAGGTCGTGATCGCCGGTGCGGGGGGCGCTGCCCACCTGCCCGGCATGATCGCCTCGATGACCCACCTTCCCGTGCTGGGCGTGCCGGTACAGTCCAAGGCGCTTTCGGGACAGGACAGCCTGCTCTCGATCGTGCAGATGCCCGCCGGCATTCCGGTGGGCACGCTGGCGATCGGCGAGGCGGGCGCGGCCAATGCCGGCCTGCTCGCCGCCGCGATCCTCGCCACGGCCGACCCGGCCCTGGCCGAACGCCTCAAGACGTTCCGCGCAGACCAGACGGCGAGCGTCGCCGAACGTCCCTCCTGACCGATCGAGCAAGCACCTGAAGATGATCCCTCCCGGCGAAACCATCGGCATACTCGGCGGCGGCCAGCTCGGCCGGATGATCGCGATGGCCGCCGCCCAGCTCGGCTATCGCTGCCACATCTACGCGCCGGAGGCCGATTCCATCGCCGCCGAAGTGAGCGCGGAATTCACTTGTGCCGCCTGGGACGATGCCGAAGCGATGGCCCGCTTCGCAGCGGGCTGCGCGGTCGTGACTTACGAGTTCGAGAACGTGCCGGTGGCGCCGCTCGCGGCGCTGGGCAAAGTGCCGCTGCTGGCCCATGCCCGCGCGCTCGAAACCGCACAGGATCGCCTGAGCGAGAAGCGCTTCGTCACCGAACTGGGCGGCACCCCTGCCCCCTTCGCGCCCGTGGATTCGGCCCAGGACCTTGCAAGGGCCGTCGCCACGATCGGCGCACCGGGCATCCTCAAGACCCGGCGCGACGGCTATGACGGCAAGGGCCAGTGGCGCATCATGACGCCGGAAGACGCCGAGGGGCTCGATCTTCCGGACCAGGCGCTCATCTACGAGGGCTTCGTCACGTTCTTCGCCGAATTCTCGGTGATCCTGTGCCGCGGCGCGGATGGCGACATCCGCTACTTCGATTCCGCCCACAACGTGCATGAGGGCGGCATTCTCTCGGTCAGCACGGTGCCTGCACCGCAGCGCCTGCTCGACCAGGTTCCCGCCGCGCGCGCGCTGGCCGCCAAAGTGGCCGAAGCGCTGGACTATGTCGGCGTGCTCACGCTGGAATTCTTCGCGACCGAGAACGGACCCGTCTTCAACGAGATGGCGCCGCGCGTGCACAATTCCGGGCACTGGACCATCGAGGGCGCAGTCACCAGCCAGTTCGAGAACCACGTCCGCGCGATCTGCGGCCTTCCGCTGGGCGAAACCGGCCTGGCCGCCGATGCCGTGGAAATGCGCAACCTGATCGGTGACGAGGCCGACGACTGGGCCAAGATCCTCGCCGATCCGGCCAACCATCTGCATCTCTACGGCAAGGGCGCCGCGCGTCCCGGCCGCAAGATGGGCCATGTCACCCGCCTCTCCTTCCAGCGCGACTGACCCAGAGCCTTGGCGCAGGACCTCTTCCTCATCTACGCCCGCGCCGCCAACGGCGTGATCGGCCGCGACGGCGCCCTGCCCTGGCGCCTGCCTGCCGATCTCCGGCGATTCAAGGCCATGACCCTCGGCAAGCCGATGATCATGGGCCGCAAGACGTTCGACAGCTTCCCTTCCCCGCTTCCCGGCCGCCGCCATATCGTGCTCACCCGCGACGCGGCATGGACGGCCGAGGGCGCGGAAGTGGCCCATTCGGTGGACGAAGCGCTGGCGCTGGTGGGTGACGGCGAAGTGGCGGTGATCGGCGGCGCGGAAATCTACCGCCTGTTCCTGCCGCTGGCGCCCCGCATCGAACTGACCGAGATCCACGCCGACTATCCCGGCGATACCGAAATGCCCGCGGCAGGCCCGCAATGGCGCGAAGCCGCGCGCGAGGAGCATCCCGCCGCGGGTGATTTTCCCGCGCACGCTTTCGTCACGCTGGTCCGGGACTTATAGGCCTGATCTGACATGATTCGTCTCGACAACCGCGAACCCGTTCCCGAATCGATGCGCGGCGCCGTTCTGGCGCTCGGCAACTTCGACGGGTTCCACCAGGGCCACCAGGCCGTGGTGGGCGAGGCCATCCGCTGGGCCCGCGAACTCGGCCGGCCCGCCATCGTCGCGACGTTCGATCCCCATCCCGTCCGCCTGTTTCAGCCCGACGCGCCCGCCTTCCGCCTGACCACGCTGGACCAGCGGCAGGACCTGTTCGAGGCAGCCGGCGCCGACGCCATGCTGCTGCTCCACTTCGACCGCGCCATGGCCTCGATGGAAGCGGCAGACTGGATCGAACAGGTGCTCGGCCGGCAGCTTGGCTGCGTCGGGGTCGTCACCGGCGAGGACTTCACGTTCGGCAAGGGCCGCGGCGGCAATCCGCAGGTCCTGCGCGAGGTCGGCGCGCGCATCGGCCTGATCGGCCGCACCGTGGGCGCCGTGCACGACGAGCGGGGCGTCATCTCCTCCAGCCGCATCCGCGACGCGCTGAAGCTAGGCGAGTGCGAGACCGCCACCCGCCTGCTCACCCGCCCTTTCGCAGCGCGCGGCGTGGTGCAGCACGGGGGCAAGCTGGGCCGGACCATCGGCTTCCCCACCGCCAATATCGACATGCACAACTACTTGCGCCCGCGCTACGGCATCTACGCCGTGACCGGGCGCATGCCGGACGGACGCGTGCTGCCCGGCGCCGCCAACATGGGCGTGCGCCCGACGTTCGAGCCGCCGATCGAACTGCTCGAACCTTACTTCTTCGACTTTTCGGGCGATCTCTACGGACAGGAGATCGAGGTGGCCTTCCACCACTTCCTGCGTCCCGAAGCCAAGTTCGATTCGCTCGACGCCCTGGTGGCGCAGATGGGCCGGGACTGCGACCGGGCCCGCGAGCTGCTGTCGCACATCGGCTGAGCAAAGTCCGCTCGCCTCAAGAAACGACATCACCCTGAAACTAGTCTGGAGTGGCGAGCGCGCCGCACAGAGCTTCGTCGCGATCGAAACCCGCGTATCGCCATGCCTGCGAACTCTTCCAACAGGCGCGCAATTGCTCTAGTGCGCAGCGCATATGACCGAACAGCGCGATTATAGAGCGACCGTCTTCCTTCCGAAGACCGATTTCCCCATGAAAGCCGGGCTCCCCCAGAAGGAGCCGGGTATTCTTGCGCGCTGGCAGGAACAGGACATTTACCGCAAGACGCGCGAAGCGCGGGCCGACCGCGACATGTTCGTGCTGCACGACGGTCCGCCCTACGCCAATGGCGACATGCACATCGGCCATGCGCTGAATCATATCCTCAAGGACATGGTCGTCCGCACCCAGACCCTGCTGGGCAAGAATGCCCCGTATGTCCCCGGCTGGGACTGCCACGGCCTGCCCATCGAGTGGAAGGTCGAGGAAGAGTACCGCAAGAAGAAGAAGAACAAGGACGAGGTTCCCGCAGAGGAGTTCCGCGCCGAATGCCGCGCCTATGCCCAGAACTGGGTCAATGTGCAGCGCGAGCAGCTCAAGCGCCTCGGCGTCAATGGCGATTGGGACAATCCCTACCTGACGATGGACTTCCAGGCCGAAGCCACCATCGTGGGCGAACTGCTGAAATTTGCCGAGAACCAGATGCTCTACCGCGGCGCCAAGCCGGTGATGTGGAGCCCGGTGGAAAAGACCGCGCTGGCAGAAGCCGAAGTCGAGTACGAGGACATCGTCTCGACCCAGATCGACGTGGCCTTCGAGATCACCGAATCGCCCATCGCGGAACTGGTCGGTGCCCATGCCGTGATCTGGACGACCACGCCCTGGACGATCCCGACCAACCAGGCGCTCGCCTATGGGCCGGAGGTGGAATACCACCACTACCGCGCGCATGACGGCCGCCGCTTCCTGATCGCCGTGCCCTTGCTCGAAGCCTTCTTCGCGCGCACCGGCCTGGGCCCCGTGGCCGAGAACATGATCGGCGATGCCGACTTGTCCGAATACGCGCTCGGCACTTATCGCGGCGCCGACCTCGCCGGCACTCTCGCTCGCCACCCGATGCATGCGCTGGGCGGCTTCTTCGCCGAACCGCGTCCGCTGCTGGCCGGCGATTTCGTCACCACCGAGAGCGGCACCGGCCTTGTCCACATGGCACCCGACCACGGCGAGGACGACTTCCTGCTGTGCAAGGCGCATGGCATCAATCCCAAGTTCGTGGTCGAAGCCGACGGCAAGTACCGCGAGGACTGGGGCTGGCTGGGCGGCCAGGGTTCGGTCATCAACCCGAAGTTCAATGCCCCCGACGGCCCGATCTGCTCGGACCTGCGCGAGGCCGGCGCGCTGCTGGCAGCTTCGGCCGACTACAAGCACTCCTATCCGCACTCCTGGCGTTCCAAGGCCAAGGTGATCTTCCGCTGCACCCCGCAGTGGTTCGTGCCGATGGACAAGGCGATGACTCACATCTCGCCCAAGAGCCGCGCCGATACCCGCTGGGAGAACGAAGGCGGCGCCATCGATCCCGCCGAGGAAAACCGGGACGACGCGCCCACGCTGCGCGAAGCCGGGCTCCAGGCCATCGCCGACACCCGCTTCGTTCCCGAAAAGGGCCGCAACCGCATCGGCGCCATGGTCGAAGGCCGCCCGGACTGGGTGCTCAGCCGCCAGCGCGCCTGGGGCGTGCCGATCACCCTGTTCGTCGACCGCAAGACCGGCGAATACCTCGTCGACCCCGCCGTCAACGACCGTATCGTCAATGCCATCCTCGCCCGCGGCGTGGACGCCTGGTCCGATGAAGCCGCGCAGGACCTGCTCGGGCCGGACTACAGCGCCGACGACTACGAGCGCGTTGCCGACATTCTCGACGTCTGGTTCGATTCCGGTTCGACTCACGCCTTCGTGCTCGAATCGGGCCGCTGGCCCGACCTCCTGCGCCCCGAAGGCTACCAGGGCCCCAAGGCGGACCTCTATCTGGAAGGCAGCGACCAGCATCGCGGCTGGTTCCAGTCCTCGCTGCTCGAATCCTGCGCCACGCGCGGCCATGCGCCTTACAAGGCAGTGCTGACTCACGGCTTCACGATGGATGCCAAGGGCTTCAAGATGTCGAAGTCGCTGGGCAACACGATCAGCCCGCTGAAGGTCATGGAAACCAACGGCGCCGACATCATCCGCCTCTGGGCGCTCTCGGTGGACTTCACCGAAGACCACCGCATCGGYGACGAGATCCTGAAGGGCGTGGCCGATCAGTACCGCAAGCTGCGCAACACCCTGCGCTACCTGCTGGGCGCGCTGGACGGTTTCTCCGACGAGGAGAAGCTGCCGGTTGCCGAGATGCCCGAGCTGGAACGCTACGTGCTCTCGCTGCTGGCCGGCGTCGACGCCGCGCTGCGCCAGGCCGTCGCGGACTTCGACTTCAACACCTACGTGCGCACCCTGTTGGACTTCTGCAACGAAGACCTTTCGGCCTTCTTCTTCGATATCCGCAAGGACTGCCTCTACTGCGACAGCCCTGCCGATCCGAAGCGCCGCGCCTATCGCACGGTGCTGGACACGCTGTTCCACGCATTGGTGCGCTATGCCGCGCCGGTCACCGTCTTCACCGCCGAGGAAGTCTGGCAGAGCCGCTTCCCCGGCAGCGAGAGCGTGCACTTGCTCGAATGGCCGGAAGTCCCGGCCGTGGAAGCGGACGCTGCCCGCTGGTCCGAACTGCGCGCCCTGCGCGTGAAGGTGACCGAGGCGATCGAACCGCTCCGCCGCGAGAAGATCGTCGGCTCCAGCCTGGCCGCCGAAGTTACGGTTCCCGCCTCCGCGCCGGCCAGTGCCTCCGACGCAGATCTGGCCGAACTGTTCATCACCGCGAAAGTCGCGCGTGGGCAGGGGGATGACGTGACCGTCACGCCTTCCACCAACCACAAGTGCGGCCGCTGCTGGCGCCATCTTCCCGAAGTTTCGGAAGACGGCGCCCTGTGCGACCGCTGCGATGACGTGGTCGGCGCGCTGGAGACCGAGGCATGAGCGCCGAGATGACCGTTGGCCGCAAGCGCCTCATCGGCTTTCTGATCGCAGCGGTGGTCTTCATGGTGGACCAGGGCTTCAAGGCCTGGGTCGTCACCGGACTGAAGCTGCGCGACGTGGGCGTGATCGAGCTGGCGCCGTTCTTCAACTTGCGCTGGACCAAGAACCTGGGCGTCTCGCTCGGCCTGTTCACCGCGGATTCGCCGGAGGGCCGCTGGGCCCTGGTGGCGATGACCGGCGCAATCGCGCTGTTCGTCCTCATCTGGATGCTTCGCGAACGCAAGCTGGGCGAAATCGCCGCGCTGGCCATGGTTCTGGGCGGTGCGCTGGGCAACATCCGCGACCGCTTCACCATGGGCTACGTGATCGACTATGCCGACCTTCACTTCGGTGAATGGCGGCCGTTCCTCATTTTCAACATCGCAGACGTCGCCATAACCGTCGGCGTCCTGATTATCCTTGCCCGCTCATTGCTTTCGCGCGACAAGCCGGAAACGAATGGCGGACATGACACGGCGCCCGACGCCGCCCCGGAGATTTGAGTTGATGCCCATGAAGAAGACCGGAGCCCTGATTCTCGTCGCCGCCGGTGCGGTGCTCGTGTCCGGCTGCGGAAGCAGCGGCCTGCTGAACCACAACCGCCCCGATGAATTCGCCGTGCAGCGCCAGTCGCCGCTGGTGGTGCCGCCCGATTTCTCGCTGGCCCCGCCGAAGCAGGGACAGCCTCGCCCCAATGACGACAATCTGCAGCAACAGACCCTCGACGCGCTGTTCGGCGGCCCGCAGGCCCGCAGCGAAATCGAGAAGTCGACGCTGAGCATGGCCGGCCCGGCCGCGCCCTCGATCCGCTCCACCGTGGGCGATCCGGGCACGTACACCGTCGCCAAGGGCCAGGTGACCCGCGCGATCCTCGCCGCCCCGGAAGGCGACGGCCGCGACGCGCAGACGACTATCGAGGGCTGACCCCCTCTTCGACGAACGCGAAAAGGGCCGGAGCGGCATGGCTGCTCCGGCCCTTTTTCATGCCTGCTCTGTCTGAAAATCCGACGCGGGCGGATTTTTGGCGGCACGCGAGAATATCCTTTTCGGGAATTTTCCCAAAAGGCCGTCAGATCCCGCCCGGGAACATCGCGAGCAGCTTGCCCAGTCGGTCGTGCACCAGCCGTTCCTGCTGCGGATCGCTTTCGCCAAGGCGCACGATGGTGAGCAGCTGATCGGGCGAGCCGATCACGTATTGGCCATATTCGCCCACGCAGGCGAAAACGTTGCCGGGCGCCATGCCCGGGAACAGCACTTCCTCGCCCCCTGCCCCGGCTTTCGCCTTGGCCTTGTTGAGCCAGACCCCGGCGCCATAGCCGGGATTGCGCGGCGAGGATTCCAGCATGAACTGCACCCAGCGGCGCGGCAGGATCTGCGCGCCCTGGATCGAGCCGGTATGGCGCAGGAATTCGCCCAGCTTCGCCCAGTCGCGCGCCGAGGCATGGACCATGGCCGAGCCGACCATCGTGCCCGCACGGTCGAAGCCCGCGGTGGCCGAATCCATCCCGATCGGGGCGAAGACGCGGTTGCGCAGATAGTCGTTCACGGCCTTGCGGCGCCGATCGGGGTTGCGATCGGACGAAAGCACGCGCGCGGCCAGGTCGGAGAGAATGACCGAGGTTGCCGCGCTGTCCACGAACCGCGCGCCCGCCGGGGCTTCCAGGGGCTGGGCCTCGGCATAGGCCGCCATGTCGTCACGCCCATCGAGATAGAGCATCCGCATCCGGTCGGACTGGCGGGCCGGACCGCCGGTGGCCGATGTGGCCGTTTCGGAATGGCGCAGGCCCGAGCGCATCTGCAAAAGCTGCTTGAGCGTGATCTCGCCGCGCGGATCGCCCGGGCGCTGCCATGCAGGGATAGGGGCCGATTCGGCGAGGCGCAGCCGTCCGTCGCTGACGAGCTGCCCGACCATCAGCGCCGTGACGCATTGGCCCATGCCCAGCCCGTCCAGCCGGGTGTCCGGCTTGACCCCGGCGCCATAGCGCTCTGCGATCACGGAGCCGCGCTTCATCACCACCAGTGCCTGGGTACGGCCGAGATCCTCGTCGAACAGTCCGTCGATGGCGCGGCCGAAGGCGGCGCGCGGCGCACCGCCATCGTCCTTGATCGCCGCCTGCGATTCCGCGCTCGGCGGCGGCGGCCCCTGCTGCGCATCCTGTCCACAGCCGGCAAGCGCGCTCAGCGCCAGGGCTGGCAGGACGGAAAGGGCAAGGATAAGGGGGGGACGGCGCACCGGCATGACGCGCGGTGTGATGTGCGAGGCGCAGGAATATGGCAACAGGCACGAGGTACACGACCGGGGAAAGCCCCCCAGGAGATGGGCCTGCTGCAAACGGGCCTGCCGATAACGGCTCCTCCGGAAGCCCCCATCGCAGCCGCCAGCCCTCGCGCTGGATCCGCAATTCGCTGCTGCTGGCCCTGCTGGCGCTGGTGCTGGTCATGGCGATGTCGTGGCGCGGCCTGCGCGAACAGGCGCTTGTCGGCACGTCCTACGGCGCCCGCGTCGCCTGCGCCTGCCGCTTCGTCTCGCAGCAGGACCTCGGCACCTGCAAGGGGCAGATCGCCATCGCCGGGCTGGGCCGCACCGCGTCGCTGATGATGCTTTCCGAAGATGCCGAGAATCGCTCGGTCAAGGCCAGCGTCCCGTTGCTGGCCAGCCAGACCGCCACCTTCGCACCCGATCGCGGATGCCAGCTCGAACCCTGGGCCAACTGACGGGCCACGGCGCTTCTCGCATCAGGCGCAGGGCCCCTTACGTACCTTCAGTCCAGCGGAACGGCGGACTCGGTCCCCTCGATCCAGCCGCCGCCCACCACCCGGTCGCCGGCATAGATCACCGCCGCCTGCCCCGGCGCAACGCCATATTCGGGGTTCGCGAAACGGATCGTGACGGCCGCGCCGCCGCCGAAGTCGCCTTCGAGCGTGATCGGCACCGGCTTCGCCAGCGAGCGCACCTTGGCCGTCAGCGGCGCATCGGGAAGCGGACCGATACGGTTGGTCTCGGTGACGAGGGCGGCGGCAACGCCCAGCAGCGCGCGCGGGCCGACCAGGACGCGGCGTCCCGGCGCATCGATGCGCACGACATAGAGCGGTTCGGGTTGGCCGCCGATCTCCAGCCCCCGGCGCTGGCCGACGGTGTAGTGGATGATGCCGCGATGCGTGCCCAGCACTTCGCCGGTGAGCGCATGAACGATCTCGCCCGGCGCTTCGCCCTCCGGACGGACGGCGCGCACGATCTTGGCATAGTCGCCATCCGGCACGAAGCAGATGTCCTGGCTGTCCGGCTTGTCGGCAACGCGCAGACCTGCCGCTTCGGCCAGGCGGCGGGTTTCGCTCTTCGGCAACCCGCCCAGCGGGAAGCGCAGGAAGTCCAGCTGCGCCTCGGTGGTTCCGTAAAGGAAGTAGCTCTGGTCGCGCGCGGGATCGAAGGCGCGGTGCAGCTCGGAGCCGGCTGGTCCCTCGACGCGGCGCACATAGTGACCGGTGGCAAGGCAGTCGGCCCCGAGATCGCGGGCCATCGTCAGCAGGTCGGTGAACTTCGGACCCATGTTGCAGCGGATGCAGGGGATCGGCGTGCGCCCGGCCATGTAGTCGTCGGCGAAGCGCTCCACCACTTCCTCGCGGAAGGCGCTCTCATGGTCGAACACATAGTGGGCAATGCCCAGGCGGTCGGCCACGGCGCGGGCGTCGCGGATGTCGTCGCCGGCGCAGCAGGCGCCCTTGCGGCCGGTCGCGGCGCCGTAGTCGTAGAGCTGGAGCGTCACGCCGATGGTTTCGGCGCCGGTGGCTGCGGCCAGCGCGGCCACGACGGAACTGTCGACACCGCCCGACATGGCGACGACGATGCGGCGGGCCGAAAGCGGCGCAGGCAGCTGGAACAGGGCGGCGGGGTCGAGGCCGGCCACCAGTCCTTCAAGATCGGAAAGGGCGGTCATGCGCCGCCCCATACAGCCGAACGCGCCGGATTCCTACCTTTGACGATGGAGGGCCGGCAAGACACCCGCTTTCATCCCGTCGGCCACGGCGGGGCCTTCGCCCGGCCAAGGATCACGGCGCTCGGTTAAAGGTCATGGCGAAGCCGGTGTTAAGAATATTTAACAAAAGGTAAGTCCGGCCTTTACTCTCCCTTGACCAAGCGCCGTTACAAGCGATCGACATGAACATCGCTCATGATCATGAAACCTGCAAAGCGGGGCATGCGTCGGGTCGCGACAGCGAGGAGTTCATGCCGGTCCGTTTTCCAATCGACTGGTTTTCCTTGCGTTCCCGGCTCTTCGCCGCGCACGATCTGCGTGCGGCTTTTGCCGAGACGTCCGCCTCGCCGCGCCTCCACCGCTTCGGCAGTTTCGCCGGGTCGGTCGCTTATGTGATTCATACATATGCGACAGTCTCAAGAACTGTTAACCCAAATGCTTCAGGCAATCGCAAGCCAGCGCAGGCCAAGGTCCTTTCCGTCGCCGGCAATCCAAGCACCGGCGTACGAGGGTGATGATGATCGAAAACCAGAAAATCCGTCCTGCCCAGGTAATCGGGCCGCTCGGCGAGCCGTTGACGCTGGAATCGCTGCCCCCGGCGAACACCACCCGCTGGGTCGTGCGTCGCAAGGCGGAAGTCGTGGCGGCCGTGAACGGCGGCCTGCTGTCGATCGACGAGGTCTGCGATCGCTACCAGCTCACGCTCGAGGAATTCGCGTCCTGGCAGCGTGCCGTGGACCGTTCGGGAATGCAGGGCCTGCGCGTCACGCGTATTCAGCATTACCGCGATCTCTACGAGCGCCAGCAGAAGTATTGAGCGCACTACCTATTTGGTCCCCAAAGGACCTGAAAGCGGCGGCGGACCTCGGTTCGTCGCCGTTTTTCGTATATCTCCGGGCAATTCTCGAAAGATAGCAGGGGCCTGACCGCCGGATACTGTCGTCGACGCTGGTCGATCCGGGTCGGCGACACGGCGACTGCTGATTGCCACCCGTCCGCCGCAGGTATATGTCGTTTCGCAGGAAATTTGGCCGTCGCAGCGGCGTGGACCGACGTGTCCGCGCTCCGGCGGCAGATCGTGCCTTCCGGCCACCCCAGGGGCGACATCGCTTTCGCGGGGCAAGGGCATCCGGACGAGGCATTCGGGACTGGGGGCAATCGCAATTTTTGCGGTGACACGATGAATTACGACAGCAGGATCGACGTGACGGAGAACGAGGGGTTGGCGGCCACCGGAAGCGGACTGGGCGGCAATCCGCTCGACAGCGACAATGAGCAGGACCGCGCATCGCGCCGCTGGTGGCTGATCGCCATCGTTGCCGCGATCGTGCTGGCCACCGGGATATGGTTCGCCGTGCGCGGCGGCGAAAAGACCGAAAAGGCCGGCGCCGCGGACATCCAGATGCCTGCGGTCACCGTCGTCGTGCCGGGCCGTGCCTCCGTCGAAGGCGAGATCACCGCCACCGGCTCGCTGGCGGCACGCCGCCCGATGCCGGTCGGCTCGGTCGGCGAAGGCGGCCAGGTCCGTTCGGTTCTGGTCGAACCGGGTGACTGGGTTTCCCAGGGCCAGGTGCTCGCCGTCATTGATCGCTCGGTCCAGTCGCAGCAGCAGGCCAGCCAGTCCGCGCAGATCGCGGTGGCCCAGGCCGACGCCCGCCTGGCTCAGGCCAATCTCGACCGCGCCCTCAAGCTTGTCGACCGCGGCTTCATCTCCGCCGYCGATGTCGACCGYCTCACTGCGACGCGCGATTCGGCCAATGCCCAGGTCAAGGTCGCGCGCGCCACGCTGGGCCAGCTCCAGGCGCAGACCGCCCGCCTCAACATCGTCGCGCCGGCTTCCGGCCTCGTGCTCGAACGCAATGTCGAACTGGGCCAGGTCGTGGGCGGCGGCAGCTCGGTGCTGTTCCGCCTTGCCAAGGGCGGCGAAATGGAACTGCTCGCCCAGATGAGCGAGGATGACCTTGCGCGCATGAAAGTGGGCGTGGAAGCCACGGTGACGCCTACCGGCAGCAACCAGAACTTCACCGGCCAGGTATGGCAGATCGCCCCGGTGATCGACGCCACCAACCGCCAGGGCATCGCCCGCATCGCCCTCGCCTACAATTCCGCCCTGCGTCCCGGCGGCTTCGCCAGCGCCGTGATCAACAGCGGCCAGACGGTGGCCCCGGTGCTGCCCGAATCCGCGATCCAGAACGACGACAAGGGCGCCTTCGTCTATGTCGTCGATGCCAAGGACGTGGTCCACCGCCGCGCCGTGCAGACCGGCATCGTCACCGCACGGGGAATCACCGTGAAGCAGGGCCTCGACGGCAGCGAGAAGGTCGTGCTGCGCGCCGGTGGCTTCCTCAACGAGGGCGACAAGGTCAAGCCGCGCATGACCGCCGCCGCCAAACCGAACGCGGGCGAGTAAATACGCGATGAGCCTTCGCAATATCTCGGCCTGGTCGATCCGCAATCCGATCATTCCGATCGTCTTCTTCATCGGCGTGATGATCGCCGGCGTGGTCTCGTTCATGCGCATGGACGTGAACAACATGCCGGACGTCGAATTCCCCGGCGTCCACGTCATGATCTCGCAGCCGGGCGCCGCCCCGACCGAGATCGAGACGCAGATCACCCAGATCATCGAGGGCGCCGTGCGCTCCGTGCCGGGAATCGAGGAAATCCAGTCGACCGCCTCCGAAGGCACTTCGACCACACTGGTCTTCTTCACGGTCGGCACCGATCCCGATGTCGCGACCAACCAGGTCAAGAACGCGGTCGATCAGGTTCGCGGCCAGTTGCCCGACGGCATTCTCGAGCCGATGGTCACCAAGATCGAGGCCAATGGCGACAATCTCGCCTATTACGCCGTCAGCGCCGACGACATGACGATGGAGCAGCTCAGCTGGTTCGTCGACGACACGATCTCCAAGACCCTGCTCTCGATCGAAGGCCTGGCCTCCGTAGAGCGCAACGGCGGCGTCGACCGCGAGATCCGCGTCGTCGTCGATCCCGAGCGCCTGATCGCGCTGGGCCTCACCGCCAACGACATCAACGGCGTGCTGCGCCAGGTCAATACCGACGCGGCGGGCGGCCAGGCGGAAATCGCCGGCTCGCGCCAGTCGGTTCGCGTGCTCGGCAATGCCCAGGACGCCTTCCAGCTTTCGCAGACCCGCATCAACGTGGGCGGCGGCCGGCAGGTCAAGCTGTCCGACATCGCCAAAGTCTACGACGGCTATTCCGAGCAGACCCGCATCGCCAAGCTGCGCGGCCGCGAAGTGGTGACTTTCGGCTTCACCCGCGCCCTCGGGGCCTCCGACGTCGCCGTCTACGACGGGGCCGAGAAGGCGCTGGACAAGATCCGCAAGGAAAACCCGAACATCCACATCACGCGGCTGTTCTCCGACGTGGACTACACCAAGGGGCAGTACACCAGTTCGATGGAGGCGCTGGTCGAAGGCGCCGTCCTGGCCATCGTCATCGTCTATCTGTTCCTGCGCGACTGGCGGGCGACGATGATTTCCGCCATCGCCATCCCGCTCTCCGCGATTCCGACCTTCTGGTTCATGGACATGCTGGGCTTCACGCTCAACTTCCTCTCGCTGCTGGCGCTCAGCCTGGTGGCAGGTGTGCTGGTCGACGATGCGATCGTGGAGATCGAGAACATCGTGCGCCACATGCGCATGGGTAAATCCGCCTACCAGGCCTCGATCGACGCGGCGGACGAGATCGGCCTGGCCGTCGTCGCCACCACCTTCTCGATCGTCGCGGTGTTCCTTCCGGTCGGCCTGATGCCCGGCATCCCCGGCCAGTTCTTCAAGGCTTTCGGCCTGACGGTCGTGGCCGCGGTGCTGATGAGCCTTGCCGTTGCGCGCCTTATCACGCCGATGGTCGCGGCCTACTTCCTCAAGGCGCACGGCCATGCCGAACATGGCGGCGGGCGGGCGATGGACTTCTATCTGAAGATCCTGGCCTGGACGCTCGATTCCAGCGAAGCGCACCGGCTGAAGGCACGCCTCGTCAAGAGCCCGGCGCGCTGGTGGTACTATGTGATCGCCGCCGTGGCCGTCATCGCCATCCTGGCGGGCGGTCTCTTCGCCGCGTCCCTGCTCTTCATGGGCGTCAAGGCAGTCCTGACCAAGGCCGGTCTCGACAAGGCCGCCCTGGTGCTGGCGGCGGTCGTCGCACCGCTTGCCGTCCCGGTCGTGATCTTCCTGCTCGGAGCGGGCATGAAGATCCTGCTGGGCGCGATCGGCCGCTTTGGCGTGTGGTATCGCTACTTCTCGGACCGTTTCGCGGCCCGCATGCGCGACCACCGGTTCTACGCCTTCTGCGCTGGTATCTACGCGCTGGTGCTGACGTTCGCCCTGCTCGCCGGCCTGCCCTCGCAGTTCCAGCCGAACACCAATAACGACACCAGCACGGTCAATCTCGAGATGGTGCCCGGCACCACCATCGAACAGACCGCCGCCGTGGCCGACAAGGTCACCCGCCTGCTGGAAAGCCAGCCCGAAGTGCAGCACATCCTGGAAGCTTCGCGCGAGGGCAAGGGATCGCTCTACATCGCGCTCAAGCCTGCCGACCAGCGCAAGGCGACCAGCATCGAATTCGAACGCCGGATGGCGCCGCAGCTTCAGGACATCCCCGATGCCCGCGTGACTTTCGCCACGCAGTCGGGCGGCTTCGGCAGCGGCCGCGACATTTCGGTCATGCTTTCGGGAAGCGATTCGGAACTGCTGCGCAAGACGGCGCAGAAGCTGGCCGATCAGATGCGCACCATCCCCGGCGTCATCGCCCCGCGCATCGCCGCCGATCTTCAGCGCCCCGAACTGGTCGTGGTGCCCCGGCTCGACCTTGCGGCACAGCTCGGCGTGACCACGGCCGCGCTCAGCCAGACCATCCGCATCGCCACCCTCGGCGAAATCGACCAGAACGCCGCCAAGTTCTCGCTGAGCGACCGTCAGGTGCCGATCCGCGTGATCCTGGCGCGCGCTTCGCGCCGGGATTTCTCGACGATCGAGAATCTTCCGGTCACCACGGCCAGCGGCGGTTCCGTGCCGCTCAAGCGCGTGGCGGAAATCCGCTTCGGCGCCGGGCCCACCCAGATCCAGCGCTACAACCAGTCGCGCCGCATCTTCGTGGGTGCCGACCTCGGCGAGGGCCAGGTCAAGGGCCCGATCATGGAGCAGATCCAGAAGCTGCCGATCATGAAGGACCTTCCGACCGGCGTCTCCAACGCCCCCGTCGGCGAGGACAAGTGGCAGGCGGAGATGGTGAACAGCTTCGTCATCGCCGTCATCAGCGGCATCTTCCTGGTCTTCGCGGTGCTGGTGCTGCTCTACCGCCGCTTCGTCTCGCCGCTGGTGAACATGGCCTCGCTGCTGCTGGCCCCGCTTGGTGGTCTGCTGGCGCTGGTGATCGTCGGCCAGCCGATCTCGATGCCGGTCTACATCGGCATCCTGATGCTGCTGGGCATCGTCGCCAAGAACTCCATCCTGCTGATCGACTTCGCGATCGAGGAGATGGAAAAGGGCGTAGACAAGCTCACGGCGATCATGGACGCGGGGCACAAGCGGGCCCAGCCGATCATCATGACCACCGTCGCGATGACGGCGGGCATGGTGCCCACCGCGATCTCGCTCTCGGGCGACGCCGCCTGGCGCGCGCCGATGGGCATCACCGTGATCGGCGGCCTGCTGCTCTCGACCATGCTCACCCTGGTGATCGTCCCGGCCGCCTTCAGCCTGGCAGACGGTTTCGAAAAGCGCCTCGGCCCCTGGCTGCGCCGCAAGCTGCTCACGTACGAGCCACATCATGCACAGGAAACCGCCCATGGTGCCGTGCCCATGCCTCAGCCGATCGCGGCGGAATAAGGGATAGGGAGGAACATTGCCGGCCCCCAAGCGTAGCATCCCCGTGGCACGGCAAGACTTTTTCCAGCCGGGTCCGGTCCCTGGCGATCGGGCCCGCCGCATGCGGATGTTCGCGGGCGGGCTGCTGCTGTTCATGGCGGCGGCTTTCGTCGTGCTCCGCCGTGTGGCCGTATTCCATCCGGAATGGAGCGTGCCGCTCGGCTACGCGATTTCCTTTACCGAAGCGGCGATGGTGGGCGGACTGGCCGATTGGTTCGCGGTCACGGCCCTGTTCCGCCATCCGCTCGGCCTGCCGATCCCCCACACCGCCATCATCCCGGTCAACAAGGATCGCATCGCCGATTCGATGGCGACTTTCCTGCGCGACAATTTCCTGACTCCCCAAGTCGTGGCCCGCCGCCTGCGCGGCTTCAACCTCGCTGCCGCGGCCGGGGGCTTCCTGGCCGATCCGGCCCGTGACGAGCAGTCCCGCATCCGCGCGGGCGCCGCCAACCTGCTGGGCGACGTGCTCGAATCGCTCGATCCCGAACAGATGGGCGGCATGGTCAAGGCCGGCCTGCGGCGGCAGATCGAGAAGATCGACGCTGCCCCCCTGCTCGGCCAGATGCTCTCCAACGCCATTGCCGACAGGCGACACCTCCCGGTTCTGGAAAGCCTGCTGCGCAAGATCGGTGAAGCGATCGAGGCGAACGAGCCGATGATCCGCGAGATGATCCACCAGCGCGCCAATACCGTCATGCGCTGGACCGGACTCGACGAGCGGCTGGCCAATGGCGTGCTCGATGGGGCCTATCGCCTGCTCGCCGAAGTGATCGTCCAGCCCGACCATCCCCTGCGCGCCCGCATCGACGAGGCGCTCGCCAAGCTGGCCGACGACCTCCTGCATCGGCCCGAGACCCGCGCCAAGGTCGAGCGCATCAAAGGGGAACTGCTGGACAACCCGGCCATGGCATCGTGGCTCGACGGCATGTGGGAACGCGCGCGCGGGGCCTTGCTCAAGGCCGTGCGCAATCCCGATCAGGCGCTCGCCGGTGCGCTCGGCGAAAGCCTTGCCCAACTCGGCCAGGCTCTGGGCGAAGACCCGCGACTGCAGTACATGGTCAATCGCTTCGCACGCCGCACGCTCGTAGGCGTCGTATCGCGTTATGGGGGAGAGATCGTGAGGCTGGTGTCGGAAACCGTGAAGCGCTGGGATGCGCGCACCGTGACGGACCGGATCGAAGGCGCTGTGGGCCGCGATCTGCAGTTCATCCGGATCAACGGTACGCTGGTCGGCGGCCTGTTCGGCGTCTGCATCCACGTTGTGGACCAGTTCCTGTGACCGTCGCAGCGCTGGATGGCCCAGTTCTCGTGACCGAGCGCTTCGAACTCTGGAAACCGCAGGCGAGCGATCTCGACGACATGATTCGCCTGATTGCCGACGAGGAGACCCGCACTTTTCTGGGCCAGGCGCAGCCGGAGCCCAAAGGCGTGTTCGAAAGGCTGGAACGCAACGCCGGATCCTGGTCGCTGCGCGGCTACGGCACTTTCCCGGTGCGCCGGCGCGGCGGCGATGAGATCGTCGCGAATTGCGGGGTCTTCCACTCCTGGCGCGGCTTCGGCAAGGGCATGGACGACGTCCCCGAAGCAGGCTGGATCGTGCGCCGCGACCATTGGGGCCAAGGCCTCGCCAAGGAAGTCATGCGCGCCGCCCTCGAATGGTTCGACAAGACCCACGGCCAGCGCCGCATCGCCTGCATGATCGAAGAGGGCAACCAAGCCTCGCAGCGCGTCGCCGCGGCCCTAGGCTTTACCCCATGCGGCGAACACGACATCGGCGAAGACGGCAAGACTCTGATCGTCAACCTGCTGGAGCGCGGAGCGGACTGACGGCGCTTCGCATGTTCTCCGAAAGCACCCGCTGCTTCCTGCTTTCGCAGCGGATTCAGAAAACTCTGAAGACCAGACTCGTGACGAAATAGGACGGCACGGCAACCCCGTTGGCATCGAGAGCCGCCGCGTAACGGGCTTTCTCAAGCATGATTTCGCAAGCGTCCACTTTGAAATCGGGAACCTGATCGGTCGGCCAAGTTGTGCAATCGACAGGCTTGCCCATAGCATCCACCATCAGCCGAATATGTACGCGCGCGATGCCACCTAAGGCACGGACTGCCGCCGGCGGGTCATTGGCGGCAACCAGCGCGTTCACCTCAGCTCGGTTCAAAGGCGTTACGGGCCGCGACAGGGTCGACTGGACTGCAGGGTCCAACCCCCAGCCCCGCACTACATCGTCCATACATTTACGCATGGCGTCCATGGCCGCTCCGATAGGCCCGGTTTCCAAAACCAGCCTCTTGTTGGAAGCCGCAACACCAATGCGGTCTACTCCTGCTTCCAATGGCGGGTTCGGGAAGGGTTGCTCGGTTTCGTCCGTGTACGCACGCCGCTTTTCGGTCATCTCGTTAAAGAAGACGATTGCGGGTCCATATGTCTTTAGGGCCCCCCTCACCACGGGCGTAAAGGGCAGCGCCGCCCCCGAACCGTAAGTGATGGATCGCTCCGTTGCATTCTGGAATGCCGAAATCTCCGCACCCGCCAGCGTGATATCGAATTTGTATCCTGGAGCATCGGCCCGCATGCGGAGCAGATAAGGATCTTCGGCAGTTCCGAATGTCCGAGCCAGACGGCAGGTATCGTCGGATTGCTCGATGCTCCATGGTGAGATCGGCTTGAGTGTCATTGGCTGCGCCGCAGCAGCCTTCACCGGCTGCATAATGGCGATCATGCCCGTCGCTACCGCGCCGATATATCGAACGATCATTCTCTTTGCCCCCGCAAATGCCCGAACCCATTACAAAAACCCCGGCCGTTTCCGACCGGGGTTCGCACGATTTCAGAATTTTAAACCGCTCAGAGCTTGCCGGTCAGTTCCGGCACGGCGGTGAACAGGTCCGCGACGAGGCCGACGTCGGCGACCTGGAAGATCGGGGCGTCCTCGTCCTTGTTGATGGCGATGATGGTCTTGGAGTCCTTCATGCCCGCAAGGTGCTGGATCGCGCCCGAGATGCCGACGGCGATGTAGACTTCGGGCGCCACGATCTTGCCGGTCTGGCCGACCTGGTAGTCGTTCGGCACATAGCCCGCGTCGACCGCAGCGCGGCTGGCGCCGACGGCAGCGCCGAGCTTGTCGGCCAGCGGCATGATGACCTGCTCGAAGGTTTCCGAATCCTTCAGCGCGCGGCCGCCCGAGACGATCACCTTGGCGCTGGTCAGTTCCGGACGTTCCGACTTGGCGAGTTCCGCACCCACGAAGCTGGAGAGGCCCGCGTCACCGGCACCGGCTACGTCTTCGATCACAGCCGCACCACCCTCGGCAGCGGCCTTCTCGAAGGCGGTGCCACGCACGGTGATGACCAGCTTGGCATCGCTCGATTCGACGGTGGCGATGGCGTTGCCGGCGTAGATCGGACGCGTGAAGGTCTTCTCGCCCTCGACCGAGAGGATGTCCGACAACTGCATCACGTCGAGCAGCGCGGCCACGCGCGGGGCGACGTTCTTGCCGGTGGTGGTGGCGGGCGCCAGGAACGCGTCGTGGTGGCCCATGAGGTCCACGATCAGCGGCGCGACGTTCTCGGCCAGCGCATGTTCGTAGGCCGCGTTGTCGGCCACGTGCACCTTGGCGACACCGGCGATCTTGGCAGCGGCTTCGGCAGCGGCGCGGCAGTTCGCACCGGCAACCAGCAGGTGCACTTCACCCAGCTTGGCAGCAGCAGTGACGGTGTGGAGCGTCGCGTCCTTGACCGACGCGTTGTCGTGTTCGACCCAAACGAGCGTCTTCATCAGGCGACTCCCAGTTCCTTGAGCTTTGCAACCAGCGCGTCGACATCGGCGACCTTGACGCCTGCGACACGCACCGGCGGCTCCGAGACCTTCAGGGTCTTGAGGCGCGGGGCGATGTCGACGCCGTAGTCGGCGGCGGTCTTCACATCGAGCGGCTTCTTCTTCGCCTTCATGATGTTGGGCAGCGAAGCGTAGCGCGGCTCGTTGAGACGCAAGTCGGTGGTGACGATCGCGGGCAGCGACAGCTTCACGGTCTCCAGACCGCCATCGACTTCGCGGGTCACGGCAACGTGATCGCCCTCAATCTTGACCTTGCTGGCGAAAGTGCCCTGCGGGCGGCCCAGCAGCGCGGCGAGCATCTGGCCGGTCTGGTTCGAATCGTCGTCGATCGCCTGCTTGCCCAGGATCACGAGGCCGGGATTCTCTTCGGCGACGATCGCCTTGAGGATCTTGGCGACGGCCAGCGGTTCCACTTCCGTATCGGTCTCGATCAGGATCGCGCGGTCGGCGCCCATGGCGAGCGCGGTGCGCAGCGTGTCCTGCGCCTTGGCCGGGCCGACCGAGACGGCGACGATCTCTTCCGCCTTGCCCGCTTCCTTGATGCGGATGGCTTCTTCCACCGCGATCTCGTCGAACGGGTTCATGCTCATCTTGACGTTGGCCAG